>NZ_JACJQA010000027.1 GCF_014696355.1 Pseudanabaena sp. FACHB-1998
CGAGTTGCGGCGCGAAGCGCCGCAACTCGCTTCTGGTTTTGTGTCTTAACAAGAATGGCAACAGCTATATAGAGAAAGGCGGCGCAATGCGCCGCCTTTCTCTATTTGAAGTTCTGTAAAATTTGGGCTATTTCTAGAGGGGAGTTAGCGATGAGATCTGCGCCATGATCGCTTAGTTCTGCTTCTGTCCCATAGCCATAGGTCACACCGATCGCGAAAAGTTGATTTTGCTTTGCGCCCACCACATCATGATAGCGATCGCCCACCATGATTGTCTGGTTAGTAGATAAGCTTTCCGACTGGATAATATAGCTAATTAGTTCGGCTTTGTGACTGCGTGTACCATCTAACTCGCTCCCATAGATGCCATCAAACCAAGGAGTCAACGCAAAATGTTCGATAATGCGTTTAGCGTAAACATGGGGTTTTGATGTTGCCAGAAAGATTTGATAACCATGATCGCGGATGCTTTGCAGGATTTTGGGGATATCGGGATAAAGCAAATTTTCATATAACCCGACCGTCGCAAAGCGATCGCGATAATGGCTAATCGCGATCGCAACTAAGGCAGGATCATCAATTTGCATTAATTGGGCAAAACTAACGGTGAGTGGGGGACCAATACACCACAATAAATCATCGGTTTCGGGTGCTTGGTAGCCAAGTTGCTCTAGGGCGTATTGAATACAGGTGGTGATCCCGATTTTGGGATCAGTCAAGGTTCCATCTAAATCAAATAGGACAGTATTCATTAAAAGTTTATTTTTTCACTGGCGGCTGTAGTTACTTGCGAAAATAAATCACCCATCGCCTGTCCAACTTGTCCAAGGGCGGACACGATTACTTCACCGCAATCAATGAGGCTTTGCCAAATATCTACACCAACATATACCTTGAGATAAATCCCCACCAAGACTAAAGATATGGCGGCGATCGCAAATTTTCCCACTAATTTTGCGAGTATTTCTAAAATTGCCGATGTTGCCCAGATTGCCGTACCGACAGCGATCGCACCCAAAATTAACGTCAGCGCATGATTGGTTTCCATAGTCAATAATTATAGCTGTAGTCACTTACATTACAGCGCTTTGCGCTCAAACCCAAACCAAGAAGAATGAGAGGAAGCGTTGCTTCGCAACGCTTCCTCTCATTCTTCTTGAGGATAAGAAATGAAAGGCGGCACTGCGTACCGCCTTTCATTTCTTTGGGCGCAAAGCGCTATACCTTGAGCGACAGAGATAAGATAGTGAATAGATTTGTGTTGAGGTGAAAAAGCTTGTGACAGAACAGCACCAGATCGGCGAAACTATTCAATCTCGTTATCGTATTACGAGTATCCTCGGTCAAGGTGGCATTGGGATTACCTATGCTGCTGAAGATCAGCAAACTGGCGATTGCGTAGCCCTCAAAACCCTATCTTTTCGGCGCGTTAATGAATGGAAAATCCTAGAGCTATTTGAGCGGGAAGCTAAGGTGTTAGCCCAACTAGATCATCCTGCGATCGCCAGATATTTAGATTATTTTCAAATTGATCGCGATCATGATCGCGATTTTTATCTGGTGCAGGAATTAGTGGATGGGCGATCGCTTGCTCAAGCCATTGTCGAGGGCTGGCATGGGACGGAAGAGGATATCAAATCTATAGCGGAGCAAGTGCTGGAAGTTTTAATCTATCTTCATGAACTCAAGCCACCGATCATCCATCGCGATATTAAACCCCAAAATATTCTGCTAAAACCCAATGGCAAAATTGCGATCGTAGATTTTGGATCGGTACAGGATACCTATCGCAATACACAAGTAAGCGGTAGTACTATTGTCGGAACCTATGGATATATGCCCCCCGAGCAGTTTCGCGGTAAAGCGATTCCTGCAACCGATCTCTATGCTTTGGGGGCGACGATTTTGTTTTTGCTCACGGGGCGATCGCCTGCGGATTTACCTGAAGTGAAATTTAAGATAGATTTTCGGAGTTCTGTAAATATTTCCGCACACTTTGCCGATTGGATCGACCACATGATTGAACCAGCGATCGAGGATCGCTTTAGCAATGCCAGACAAGCTTTAAACGCTTTAAGAAAGGAAGCAATTTCCTCCCTTGATCGCCGTATCCGTGAAATTGAAGTCAAGCTTTCGCTGGCGGGTAATCCCACTCCCGTTAAACGTCGCTACGAAAAGCCTTTGGGCAGTCGAATTGACCTCAAAAAAAATGATCATTCTCTGGAAATTAATATTCCGCCCTCCTACTGGCGGGGGGATGGGATCGGGATTTTGTTATTTGCGATCTTCTGGAATGGGTTTCTCTTAATGTGGACTTCTCTCGCTTCGAGGGTTGGAGTCTTCTCTTTATTTTCAATTCCCTTTTGGCTTGTGGGTGTTGGTTGCGCCTATGTTGGTCTATCTTCTGTCTTTGGCAAAGTCCATCTCATGATCGGCGATCGCCATTTTAGTATAGTCTGGGATGTACTAGGCATCAAGCGCCAAGTCAACGGCAAGACTCTCGATTTACGCCCCGTTGAGTTAAGGAGCTTCTATGAAGTTAATAACCAACCTGTGATGCAGGTATGTCTCAATCAAGGGGTTTATTCGCACAAGTTTGGGTCGGGCTTAAGTCGTGTAGAAAAGGAATGGCTACAGCAGGAAATTAATGAGTTTTTAGATGAATGGAGAACAAAAAATTAAGAGAGAAAGACGCTTTGCGTCCCTTTCTTATTTAGAAATCGACATCTTCATAAACTGCGGCGATCGCACACTCAAAATCAATACTAGTAAATTGCACCAAGTCCCCTTGTTCATAGGGTGTTAGCTCCCATTTCCCCCGCTCATTCAGCCGAAAAGCTTCAATATTAATCTGTTCTGAAGCGACTAAAACATATTCTCTTAAGCTCGATAACTGTCGATAACGGGAAAACTTACCGCCACGATTGTAAGCCTCAGTACTGGGTGACAAAACTTCAATGATTAGTTTTGGATAAAATACTGCCTTAGCAGAATTGCGATCGCGATCGTCGCAAGTCACCAGCAAATCAGGATAGAAAAACTCACCACTAGGCGAAATTCCCACCTTGGCATCGGAACCTAGCACCCGACAGTTTTTGCCGCGCAAATGCGGGCGCAGCAAAGCAATTAAATTAGCCGCCACCAGACTATGGGCGATCGTTCCACCTGCCATCGCAAATACATCACCATTAATATATTCATAGCGGATTTCTTGCTTAGCTTCCCATTCAAAATATTCATCGGGTGATAGTTTGGGATAGTCAGGTACGGCAATCATATTTTTAACCTCAAAAGTCAATATAAACGATTCATATTTATATTTTGCGTTTTGCAAAATCTTTACTAAAACCATTGACAAACTAAAATATGAACTGGTTTAATTAATTCAAGATTGAAATATTCAATATTTGGGTATACGTCTTAAGCATAACACCTGTGTCTCTCAGTTCAGTGCATGATCGTTGTTTTGACTCCGCACTAGCTAGAAAATGCAGATTGCACCTCTAACTAAAGTACTGGTTCAACATACTGAGTATGCGCTGAACTGATATTTACAGGTATTATGCTTAAGACGTTTACGGTCAAATACTTTAAAGAGACGCGCTATATAAACGCGATTTTTCTACATATCTGGCAATTTGATATTTCAAGCCTGTTAAACATTATTTAACGGAGTTTTTTAAAATGCCTAAGCAAATGACTAAGAAGCAAAAAGATGCCGTAAAACGTCTGCTTGCAAATGATTGGGGCTTTGGTTTAGTTTGTTTTTGGTGTCGGCAAGATTTACCATTTGAGCAACTTACCCTTGATCACTTGCTCCCCTCAAGTAAAGGTGGATCGAACAATCCAGAGAATTTACGCCTTGCTTGTTGTCAATGTAATGGCTCACGCGGTAACAGCCTATTTCCACCTGATCAAAGATACAGAAGTTCGTCTTTGAACAAATCTGGCAAATAACTTTTGATCAACTAAAACCTAGACTTTATATTTAGGTTTTAGTTGGTTTCGAGAACTATATTTCTAACAAATAAACTCAACAAAAATGCATAAACTTTTGATTTTTAATGACGAAAAATTACTTCGTCGTGCGCTTACTCATCGATCTTTTGTGAATGAAAGCTTCGATGAATCTGGACATAATGAAAGATTAGAATTTCTTGGCGATGCCATTCTTAATTTTATTAGTGGAGAATATCTATATGAGCAGAACCCTGAAATGGCAGAAGATGAAATGACTCGGAGACGTTCTGCGCTTGTAGATGAAAAACAGCTTGCTCGATTTGCCACTGAAGTCGGACTTGATTTTAGAATTCGTTTGGGAGAAGGAGCTAAAAGAGAAGGAGGTTATACCAACCCTAATATTCTGAGTAGTACATTTGAAGCAGTTGTTGGCGCTTACTACTTAGATAATCAACGTAATATCGATATACTTCGCCCTCTAGTACAACAACTATTTGACTCTGTACCCAAGGATGTCATGGTTGTTCGCTCAAGTATAGATTCCAAGAATAAGCTTCAAGAATTTGTGCAAGCAAATGGAGAAACAACTCCTCCAAAATATGAAACTGAACAGGTAGGAGGAATGTCTCACGCTCCAGAATTTCTGTCGAAAGTGTACGTTAACGGCAAAATTTACGGTGAAGGCAAGGGTCGCAACAAGAAAGATGCAGAAAAAGAAGCTGCTGCGGACGCACTAGCTAAACTGAAAAAACGAGGATTGCTTTAAATACTCAATTCCAAAAGCAATTAGCATTTTGACTGGTTTGGGTATTTTAGCGATCGCCATAATATTCGTTAACCTATAGTAGACTAGGGCAATAGCCTGAAAGCAACTTAGGTAAATCAAGATAAGCGAGTTTGTTAAAAATGATTAGAGAATTTAACGTTGTCATCGAAAAAGACTCTGATGGATATTTTGTCGCCTCAATTCCTAACTTGAGAGGCTGCCATACCCAAGCAAAATCCCTTGATATTCTCATGGAACGTATCCAAGAGGCAGCAGAACTATGCTTAGAATTCGAGAACCAAGACAGCCCATTTCCAGAATTTGTAGGTATACAGAAAATTTTAGTAGAAGTATGAGCAAGCTGCCAAGATTGACAGGAAACCAACTAATCAAAGCTCTCCAGAAAATAGGCTTCGAGGTGGTGCGAGTAAAAGGGAGTCATCATATTCTTATTCATTCGGAAGGCAGACGTACAGTAGTTCCAGTTCATTCTGGTGAAGATATCGGAACTGGACTACTTTCACAAATTCTGAGAGATTGTCAGATTACAAGAGATGAACTTAGAGACTTGCTATAGGTGAGAAAGATTTACAAAATGGCAATGCCATTTTGTAAATCTTTCTCACTAGACTAATCCTAAATTTGCGGCGACGATATGCCCACAGGCAAAGCCTGAAAAAGCTACTGCATTTAATCCCTGCCCGGGGAAAGTGCTGTCGCCGACACAGTAAAGATCGGGAATGGAAGTTTTATTGAAGGGCATTCCTAAAAGTCCCCAAGGCTTACCCGTGGGAATGGGACCATAAGTTCCATCCATCCGACCGAGAAAGCGGCGATGGCTGCGCGGTGTGCCAACTTCTTGATAGTCTAGACAAATCTCTAGTTTAGGAAAAATTGCTAATAGGCGATCGCCTAATTTTTGAGCGGCTTCATTCTTTTTAAGCTCATACTCTGATGGTGATAAGCCTTCCCATTCGCTGAGCCAACTAGGGGTGAAAGTATGCACAATATGATAACCTTCTGGCGCAAGAGAGCGATCAAGTAGGGTGGGAATTGACACGAAAATTGTGCCTTGTTCCTTCTGCATATCGTTCCAATCTTCGAGCAGAATATGATGACAGGCTGCGTCATCGGGAATGGCGGAGGCTTCAACGCCGAGATGTAAACTGAGGAAGCTAGGGGACTTTTGATAGCGATCTTGCCATCCCTTTTCGCCACTGGGTAAGGGTTCGTCCTTGAGCAAGTTTCCAAAGGTATCCCAACGGGTGGCATTAGAGACCACTTTCTTGGCATAGAGAATTTCGCCATTGGCAAGTTTTACCCCGATCGCCCCTGTGCTAGATTTTGCCTTGGGGATAATCTGGGTTACCCTTGCGCCATAACGAATTTCACCGCCCGCTTTGTCCAAGCCTTCAGCTAGCTTTTCAGCAATCTTACCTACGCCGCCCTTGGGGTAGTTAATGCCGCCATAGTGCCGATCGCTAAAGACCATTCCTGCATTGATGGCGGGGGTACGCTCGGCAGGAACCACTGACCAGCAGTAGCATTCCATATCAATGAATTGCAGTAACTCGCGATCGCGAATATATTTTTTAGCAATGTCTCCCGCATTTTGGGGTAGATAGGCGGCTAAGCCAATGCAAGCAAAGGGATTCTGGAAAAATACGCGCATTAGATAGCGCCATTCCTCAAGGGATAGCAACTCGATCGCATTTAAGCAATTAAAGATTTTCCAACATTCATCGTAAAACTGGCGAATTCCCTCACGCTCATGGGGAAAGCGATCGCCTAATTCTTGAAGAAACTGCTCATAGTCGCGATGGACTTCAATTTCGAGATTATTCGGTAAATGATAATGAATCTGCACAGGATCGGGAATGGTCTCCATTTGCATACCCACGGCGGCAAGCGCACGGGTGAGTAAGTTGGTCGTGCCGCGATCGCCAAAGCCAAAGATCATCGAAGCGCCCACATCAAAGCGGTAACCATTGCGCTCAAAATAGCCGCCACTACCACCCGCAATTAAGTAGCGTTCTAGAACAAGTACTTTTGCCCCCTTTACTGCTAATTGGGTGGCGGTGACTAAGCCACCAATCCCTGAGCCAATCACAATTACATCCGCATCGAGTGTTTGCGCCATTACATTTCTTAATCTAAGACCTCTCATTAATATTACAGCGCTTTGCGCTGCAAGTTTTGAAAGTCAGCCTTCGGCTGACTTTATCAAAACCCAATAAGAGAATTGCGGCGCTTCGCGCCGCAATTCTCTTATTGGGTTTTAGCTATAAAACCAAAACAAGCTGAGTCGCCCGCTTCGCAGGCGACTCAGCTTAAGCCGAGGTACTTATTAATCTTTCGCCTAATTGAGTCAAGTTAAGGGCATGACCACCTGTGACTAGATAAACCACATCGGCGATCGCCCCAATTTTACGACTGAGACCACCAAGGCGATCGCGAAACTGACGACCTAATTCATAGGCTGGCACGATGCCCCAGCCCACCTCTTCTGACACAAAAGTGATATCAACCTGACTAGTTTGGATGACCTGCAAAAGTTCTCTTTCTATTTTTGTCCAAGCTTCTTCATTTAATTCCAATAGATTAGCTAGCCAAGTTCCTAACGAATCTACCAACACATAGGGATATGGCTCGGATTTAATAACGGGATTATTGATTTCAAATAGACTTTGGGCTAGTTCCCTCGGAACTTCAAGAGTTTGCCACTCTGGGGGGCGGCGATCGCAATGTTTTTGCAACCTTGCTTCCCATTCCGCATCATCGGCGTAGCGCGAAGCCGTGGCAATGTAAATTACAGGCTTTTGCGATCGCTTTGCCAATAGTTCCGCCCATTCGCTTTTGCCTGAGCGAGTTGCGCCTGTTACGAGAGTAATCATGATTAAATAACTAAAGTTTCTAAAGAATCAATTTTTGATGCTGCAAGGCAGCATCAAAAATTGATTCTTTATTTTACTGCGTGTCCTTTGTCTTTAACTGATATCAAAACCCGCTTAATTTCTTCACTGCGAATGGGTTTACTCATATAGTCATTCATGCCCACCTCAAAGCAATTAGTCTGATCTTCGGGCATCACATTTGCCGTCATCGCTACGATATGCGGTTGGGATGGCAAAGACTGAAGCTGTCGAATTAACCTCGTAGCCGTTAAGCCATCCATTTCTGGCATATGCACATCCATAAAAATTAGGTCATAGGCTTTGGTAGCAACCTTTTGTAAGGCTTCTACTCCATTGCTAGCAGTTTCCACCGAATACCCAAACTTCTTGAGCATGAGCGTAGCTATTTTTAGATTTACAGGATTGTCTTCCACTAATAAAATTTGCAAAGGGAATGCTTCAGCCATTCGTTCTACATCATAGTTGCTCTTTTTGATTATTGATAGAGGAAGGCGGTCGTCATTAGTAACATCTGATAAAGCGATCGTAAAGTAGAAAGTAGAACCTTGCTCTTCAGGCTTCTGGAGGTTTTCCCAGTCCCTAGGTGGTTCGCCGCCAATTTCTCCCCGACTCTCCACCCAAATGGAACCACCCATAAATCCAACTAAATACTTGCAAATGGCTAACCCCAAGCCAGTACCGCCATATTTGCGATTAATGGAAGCATCCCCTTGGGCAAAGGGTCGAAATAGTCGATCTATCAGATCTTTAGAGATGCTAATCCCAGTATCTTGGACGGCAAATAGTAACATCTGAGAAGATGCCAGACTTTTGATAGTTAGCGTAACTTTACCTTTTTCCGTAAATTTAATGGCATTGCCAACGAGATTAATCAAAATTTGGCTTATCCTCGCAAGGTCACCGATGATTTGGGTGGGTACATCAGGGGTGATCGCCAAAACAAGGGTCGTCTCTTGAGCCGTAGCCTGTTTGCTTAACAGATGGCAAACAGACTGCACGGCATCTATAAGTACAAAAGGACGCTTATCTAATTCTAATTTTCCTGCTTCAATTTTAGAGAAATCCAGAATATCATTGATAATGGAGAGCAAAATATTGCCACTATCTTGAATCGTCTGAACATAGTCTTTTTGGTCAAAATTTAAAGGCGTAGTGGCTAATAGCTCCGCCATCCCAATGACACCATTCATGGGAGTACGAATTTCATGGCTCATATTAGCCAGAAACTCACTTTTAGATCTAGTTGCTAATTCCGCAGCTTCCTTAGCTTGCGCCAATATCAACTCCGCTTGTTTCCTTTCTGTAATGTCTCTGGCTACTTGAATAACCTTATCATCAGTGATAGGCGAAATATTAGCGGCAAACCAAATTTCTCGACCATTTAGTACGAGGCTGTAATCACAGCTGACTATTTTTTTTGTTTCTAACGATTCCTTCACGGCTCTTCTAATTGTATTCGCAGCAGTTTCAGGTAGTTCTTCTTCAATTGACTTATTTACAACTTCCTCAGGAGTACCTAGTAGATTTTCGAGATTGGTTGGCACTACTTTAATGCAGTTTCCTGACGCATTCCGAACTAGTCCCACATCAGACATCGCCGCAAAAAGAGCATTCTGTTCGGCGTAGGCTTCGCGTAGTTTTGCTTCATTTTTTCTCAAATTGATTTCTGCTTGCTTCCAATTGGTAATCTCTTTGATATAGCCATGCCATAAGGTGCTGCCATCGGGTTCACGCTCTGGAGTCGCATGTCCATGCAACCAGATGATGCGTCCATCGGCAAAACGTACTCGATATTCACATTGCCAAATTGTCAGATTTTGCGCGGATTCCTGAATGGAATCACCGACTAAATTGATGTCATCGAGATGGATCGCTTGAAAGACTGAAGATGCATCTTGTCGCACTTCTTCAGGAGTAACTCCATAAATATCGCGAATTCCCTGACTGGCATAGGGGAAATAGGAACTACCATCAGGTCGGAGACGATATTGATAAATAACGCCTGGAATATTGCGAGAGATCTGCTCAAGTTTTTGCTCTAGCTTCACTTGCGATGTCATATCCCGCACGATTACCAAAGCTTCGTTGTCATTGATGGGCGCAACTCTAATCTCTTCATAGGCGATTTGGTCAAATTTCATCAATTGATGGTTATAGATTTGCAGTTTTTTCGTCGCGATCGCTCTATCAATCGCCTGAAGTTGCATTTCTAGAAGATCTGGGGGTAAAACTTCTGATAGATGATTTTGAATAGAAACAAAGCTTTCCGATTCGTTTTTATGAGTAGCCTGATTCATAAAATCCAAGCAATATCCTTCACGATTTACTCTGAGTAACAAATCTGGAAACGTGTCAAGGATTGCTCTTTGGCGAATTTCACTCTCCCGCAAGGCTGCTTCCATGTTTTTACGCGCCGTAATATTCTCAATGATATTTTTAAGAGAATTGCCTAGTTGAGCCGCAATATTTTTTAAAACACTTATTTCATGGGGCTGCCACTGACGCGGGCGATCGCATTGATGAGCAATTATTAATCCAAATAACTCTAATGAGGATTGCCTCATACCTACAATAGGAACTACAACATTTGCCATTACTTGCATTTTAGTTAGTAAATTGGCATAGCATTCCTGCGTGGGATGATTTGCAATATCATCAATAAAGCTAATCCGCCCCTCTTGATATTGCTGCTTCCAGTTTTGAGCCAAGCAAGTATCGCTAATTAAATTTCCCGCAATGGGAATCCAAGGTTCCCCTACGGATTCTGCCATTACTACGCCATCATGATTGGGTAAAAATTGATATATCAATACGCGATCGCATTCCAAAATCCCCCTTGTCTTTTGTACAGTAATATCTAGCAAATCATCCAAATTTGAAGTATTATGCATCTGAAGCGTTAAATCAGTAATACGATCTAATATCTTCTCTAAAATAGTTTCCGTGTTACTGCTAATAGTCATATTTAAGTACAGTCTTCCGTAATTAATTAATAGCTAAATCGTTAATTCTTGAACAAATAGCAACGCTGTAACCTTCCCCCGAAGATACTTTAGCTGGAGAATCATGCCCCATTATAGATTCTTTTACTTTCAAAGATGTCTTGTGTTATGAAACGGACATTTACCTAAATATATAAAAACTTATTATTCCCTATAAAAATTATAAATGATTTAAGAGCTTAAATGGTTAAAAAAAACAGTTTTTTTAAGCTGTCTGAGCTAGCTATATAGCCATTCTAAAATGAGTCACGATAACCATAAGCTTATGAAAAGGGGCTTACGCCCTTTGCCTTTCTCACAAATTAAATAGGATTTCTATAGTTGAGATTGTATCTCTTATACCAATTTACAGTTCGCTCTACTTACAGCGCTTTGCCATTTCTTAAAATTTATCTGTAATACACAAAAATGAGAGAGTCTATATCTCTTTCGTTTTTGTAACAATCGTCAAAAGTATGGCGACCATTTTGTAAGTTAAAAACTAAATTTAGCTACTTATTAGTATGAAACAGCTTTGAAGTTTCACATCTTTCACATTCAACAAAAAACTGTAAACCATTCTTACGAATCTTAGTCTTTTCAGCACAACTTGAACATATGTTTTTTATAGATGTATTTTTGCCACAGTCATGACATTTAAAATAATAAGAGTGAACATAGAGAATGGAAATATTACCGCTTTGACAATGAGAACATTTATGTTGAAAATTTACAGACTCTAATTTTGCATTATTTTTAACAATTGGCTTGATAACTGGCTTATTAACAACATTTATAACCTTTGCCGTGATCTGTACAGAATCCTTAGAATTTACATCCTTTTTGGGAAGTGATTCTGAATTTTGCTTAGCAGATTTAATATTTACTGGTTTATGTTGTGACAGTAAAAAATTACTAATCCTTATTACTTCATCGGCATTAAACTCATAAGCAACATCTAAACTCAAGCTCAACAAACTATTTTTCTTGCGATAGGTCGATATAATCGCCTTTACATTTTCAGAAATTTGATCAGCTTTTGCCACATTTTCTAATTTATTATTTCGCGGACGATTGATAATTCCAGAGTCAGAAATTGCTACTAAAATGTCAATGGGCATTCTAGTAAAATGTGCTTGCCTTCCAAACAAAATTTTATTCAGCAGAGATTCGACATGATCTTCTAAATACTCTTTAAGAAACTTCCCTTGACGCTGCGCTTGCAAAATTGGCGAAGGCATTCCCTGCCATTGATTATTAAACCAACGTTTCCATTCCCCCAATTCATTTACTTCTACGCGGGTAGTTACACTCTTACTTTCAATAATGATAATTCCGTAGGGATGCAATATTAAATGATCGAGCTGACAAGCATCTTCTTGCTTTTCAAAGCGCAAGTTATTAAAAACTAATATTTGCGGATCATCCTTAAATTCACGTTTTAGATAAAAAGCTAGCTGAGATTCAGCATAATGTCCCGCTTGACCAAATTTGTCGGAAATTTCTGCACGCTCTAATTCTTTAATAATCATTATTTCCCTCAATATCCCCTAAATAGAGAGGATATTTCCTATCTAGACATCATTACATTTTACAAGCTCAAGATTAGAAACAGCATATCGCGTCATTTCTCACTCAAATCCAGAAAAAAATTAAAAGTGTTGCTTTTCAACACTTTTAATTTTTTTCTGGTGAGCCAATTGAAAGCTAATTAACCAATCGATTTAGCGTAGCTTTGAATTTCGCCAATCTGAAAAACTGCGGCAAACTGTAAGCCCTCCTTCGCGTAAAGCTCCGCACCACCCTGCTGGCGATCAACTAGCGTTAGTACATGGGTCACCGTATAACCCGCATTCCGCAACTTCTCCACCGCAAACAAAGCCGATTGCCCAGTAGTCACCACATCCTCTAAGACCACTACATTTGTATTTGGCTCTAGCAGTGGCCCCTCAATCCATGCTTCCGTGCCATGTCCTTTTGGTTGCTTGCGAATAATCAACGCAGGAATTGGCTTATTCTCATAAGCCGATACGACACTCACCGCACTGACAATAGGATCAGCCCCCAAAGTCAAGCCTGCCACAGCCCCCGTTCCCTCTGGCAACATCGACAATAAAACTTGACCAGTCCACAAGCCCCCAAAGGGATGTAGAGTCACTAACTTACCATTGATGTAATAGGTGCTTTTTTGACCAGAAGATAAAGTAAAGTCACCACTTTTGTAGGCAAGGCGACAGAATAAGTCTAATAATTTTTCGCGATTTGAATGTTCCACAACTTTGATTTATCTTTTGATTTTTGAGGTAAATGCACTTTAGTAAATGCAATTTTAAGTTTATAGCCATAGCTGTCGCTCAATAAAACCAAAAGAGAGATGGGGCGCAAAGCACCCCATCTCTCTTTTGGTTTTACTGCCAAGTAGCTACTCCCTTCCCCCACAAGTAGGAATAGCAACGCTTTGCCCTAATATTCCTAACTTGGGGTTTTGACAATTTTAGGAAATCAGTCAATTTATGGCTGGATCTGCTACATTAGTCAGCGTCCAATAGTGAGGATGTGTATTTATATGAGTACTCGGTTCTCTTGGCTAGCATCATCACTCGTAGCAGCAACAACTTTGCTCGCTAGTGGTGCTGCATTTGCCGACCCCCTGCTCACCGATCAAGATCAATTTCCGAGAAACTTTCCTCCTACCTATCCACAGGTACAGAATAAAGTCTTGGATATGACTTCTGATCCTAACTTGCCTAATCCCTACATTCAAACGACTTTTAGGGATCAATGGATTGAGCGCCAGTCAAATGCTTTACGAGCAATTCATCGAGACATGATGGACATGCAAACTCTTAGTGATGCGACTATTCGCACCCGTGACTTACCTAGTTCCTATTGCTCCTCTTTGCTTGCTGAAGGATTTAACGCTTGTGCGGCTCCCGAAGAGCCAGAGCCTGCTGTGCCTGCGCCTAGAGTGGAAACTCCAGCAGCGACTCCAGCAGCACCCGTTCCTGCCCTGTGGTAATCGGTTAAATTACCCTATTAAGTTTTTTGTGTTGAGTCTGGATTATTTTTACCTACATAGCAATGAAAGGGCTGCTTAGGATAAAAAAATAAAAGTGGCGGCGCTTCGCGCCGCCACTTTTATTTTGGGTAATCAACCTAAGAACCTAAGAAGCGCCGCAACTCGCTTCTTAGGTTTTTAATTATGCATTAGGAAAAATGCGGAGGCGGCGATTGGGTTCAGCGCCATAGCTTTCCGATCGCAGTTGGTAATGCTCGACTAGCTCATGTTGCATACGGCGAATTACCGAAGAACGTGGCAGCAACTCGACGGGCTGACCTTTAGGAATCACGATCTGCTCAACGGCTAGACGAGTTTCTTCAAGGGCTTCGATTTCATCTTCCGAATCACCATAGGCAAACATATTCAAGTCGGTAATCGTATCCGCAGGGCTTTCGTCGATATGCAAAATCCGCCGCAAAGCGCGAGTGATTTGGGGAAGGGTACTAGTTTTAATCGCGTGAATCGGGATTTGCCTTGCCTCGGCAACTTGACGCACTTTGGAACTAGTACGAATTTGCGATCGCAAAGCCAAGACAATATCCGCTTCATCCAAATCCTTAGTAATTTCAATCGGTAAATTGATGGATTGAATTACCTGCTCCGTTTGATGACGACTGACTCCATAGAGATAGACATTTAATGTGCCGAAGCGCTCTTGGATCGTGCCGTACACAGTCGCAGTTTCGTTAAATTCTTCCTCTTCCAATTCATTAGACGTGCCATTGTTAGAGAGATTTGCAGCGGTACTCGCGGGAACCTTGCTGCTGGAGTCAGCTAACTCTAGACGCATTTGCACTTGAGGATCAAGGGGAATGGGCTTGAGCTTACCCGTTGCTCGCCACCCTTTAATCGCAGGATTTCTGACCACTTCAGGATTTTTGGGCTTCTCCTCAGTGGTAGTTACTTCGCCCCCGTCGCTAACGGAACGAATTTGGCGACCAGGGTCACGATCGCGCAGCAGCATATCAATGGTTCCCGCCACATCGTCATGGACTGCCCAACGATAACGCTCCCACATTTCCACAGCGATATCAAAGGTGGGTAGCGCCTTGCGTTCGAGGATGCTCTTTTGAGGCAAGCCACGCCGCCGCATTTCTTCATCACCGAGGGTAACGGATTGAATACCGCCGATCAAATCAGAAAGGGTCGGGTTTTTGATTAAATTGGCAAGTTGATTACCATGTGCCGTGCCGACGAGTTGCACACCCCGTTCCGCGATCGTTCTGGCGGCTAGAGCTTCCAGTTCTGTACCGATTTCATCAATGACGATTACTTCAGGCATATGGTTTTCCACCGCTTCGATCATTACTTGGTGCTGCAATTCAGGTTGAGAGACTTGCATTCTACGCGCCCGACCGATCGCGGGGTGAGGGATATCGCCATCACCAGCAATTTCGTTAGATGAGTCAATAATCACCACGCGCTTATTCAAGTCATCGGCAAGCACACGGGCAATCTCGCGCAGAGCCGTAGTTTTACCCATGCCGGGTTTACCCAAGAGTAAAATCGATTTGCCTGTTTCTACTAAGTCGCGAATCATCGCGATCGTGCCATAGACAGCCCGACCAACCCGACAGGTTAAGCCAATAATTTCGCCTTTGCGATTACGAATGGCACTAATGCGGTGCAGGGTGCGCTCAATCCCTGCGCGATTATCGCCGCCAAATTCGCCCACTTGCTTAACGCAGATCGCTAAATCTTCTTTGGTGATCGGGTCATCGGTTAAATATTTAGTACTGTCAAAATAACGCGCTTCTGGCAACCTGCCTAGATCCATCACAATTTCGACAAGTTGTTCTAGCCCGCCGCAGAGTTCAAGGCTATTTTTGATGCGTGGTGGCAGAATATCGAGAAGTTGATCGAGGTTGTCTGTAACTTGCTTGCGGATGGAGTCCATTAGGCTTTTTAAAGGTTTTACGGTTAGGTTTAATTGCTAAAAGTGCTACTTCGCAGAACTTTTAGACTTGTTTGATTTGCGAAACTAATTGCTTGGCGATCGCTACGGCTTGCCAGAGTAAAAAAGTTGGGATAGCCCCATTGTAGCTATTCAGGCAATGGTCAACTAAGAGGGGAGGGAGAAGCTGGATTCAACTTAAACGCCTCAATCATGGTTTGATTCAATTTTGCAATGTAAGAGTTTTGTAGTTTGCCTAACTTTCTGATAATTAGCTTCCGCTCAAGAGTAACAATCTTAGTAACCCGAACTTTAGAAACAACCTTTAAGCCAATTACATCACCCTTTTGCAAAGAGATCATACGGGCTGACCATCTTCAAGGGTATAAATATCTGGCTCTGTTTCTAAAAACTTAAAAGCATTTCCTAACATCGCAATTTTTGCAATTTCTTTACTTGATATCTCTGCGGACTCCCAAAACAATTTTTCCTCTAGCAAAAATCTTTCTTCCCAAGAAAGCGATCTAATAACCTGTACAAGATTCTCAACTAATTGAATGTTGATCATATTTTCACCATACTTTAATTATTTAGATTTGTTTAATTTGCGAAACTAATTGCTTGGCGATCGCTACGGCTTGCCAGAGTAAACAAGATTTCTCTTCGAGGCGATCGGGGATTTCGGCTCCTGAATCTTCGAGAAAATCCATGACGATCTTACGGGCATAACTGCCGTAGGCAACGCCAGCGACAGGGATAGAGGCTTGGCGGAGCTTGGGGACAGTACTAGCATTAGTTCCGCCCGCCAGTTGCACAAAGCCAAGGGGTAGTTGAAAATCCAGCACTTTTTGTCCCAGTTGCAAAGCCGCCCTAGTTGCCCCATCACCGATATCACCACTCATCGGTCTGCCATCGGTTTGCCAAATTAGCGATCGCGGTTTCGGCTGCATCCCCTCAAGCAAAGAGAGCAGATAATCATGTAAATTTTCACAATCGGGGAAGCTAACCGCCACTAACTTGAGCTTGGGGATAATCGGGCTTAGGCGTTGCCAGAAAGCGGCAAATTCTTGGGTGCGATTGGGTTGGGTATGAATTTCGATCGCATCGACTTTTTGGTTAAGTACTTCATCAAAAATATCTTCAGGGATATAAACCTGTTCGCGAGTGTGGATAATCTGCACTGGGCATAGGGGCAGGCAACGACCGCACCCATAACAAAGATTGGATATTACCCCATTGTAATCATTACTAAATTTGATTGCAGTGGTGGGGCATACTTTTTCGCAAGGTCGGCTGCAATCAGCAGGGCAAAGCTCAGGATCAAAGATCGCCTTCCGAAAATGCGGGTCTTCGCCATCGTTAAAGCTAACCATCACCAAAGGCGATCGCGTAGCGCCTAAATCCATTGCCGCGGCAATACCTTCCCTAGCGGCAGCGATCGCCGCAGGATCGGGAGCCATATCAATACAATCGGCTCCTGCGAGGGTATAAATCAGCGCTAAATGCCGAATTGCGGGTAAATGTTGATAACTCGCACCACAAATGAGCTTAAACCACTGGTGCGATCGCAGAACTTCAATTTCCATAGTTTTTGACTCCTACCTAAACCCCATAGAGCTTATTGACCATCTCGTCTAGCTCTTCATAGGTATTGCGAATATCTTCTATTTTTTGCCTAATTTCGGCAGTTAGGCGATCGCATTCTATAAACACACTGGCAATATCACTATCAGTCTTGGGAATTTTGCCGTCAGTTAACAGGTTTTGCCAAGCTAGACCTCGACTTTCAAATTGTGGCAAATACTGTTTTAAATATTCTAAAACTAATGGGCTGTCTGACTGTAAAAGTTCAGAGTTCCTTCCAATGATTAGCTTATCGTCCTTGATTTTGACTTTGGTGATTTGTTCGTTGCGATCTCCAATCACTTCAAATCTACGGTTCTCAGCATCTAAAAAGCTCCAAGTACTAGGATTAATTTGTTGTAGTACTTTTAAAAAATCTACTTCTATTTTGGGTTCATTATTGTTGTATTTAAAGTTAATTTCATATCCCAACTGTCTAAAATTATAAATCTCCCAGTTCCAAGCGATCAGATTGTCAACCCGTTTTATAAATGCTTGCTGTCTTCTCAAAGAAATATCTTTGATTGGAATTTTGCGTAAATCATCAGAAAATGTTTCATCTCTTGTGCCTACACCCGTAGCATCAATAAATGAGTCAATAAGTGTAGAATTGAGAATTGCTATTATGTATTGCAAAGAAAATCTTTGAGATGTTTTTTTATTTGCTTCAACCAAACTACGAGATACAGATCTGTTATCTATATTGATTAGATGAAACCAAGGCAATAAAACTCTTACACTATGGGGATTAAAGAATCCTGCATCGACAATTGTTGCACCGCTTGTATGCCCCACAACAATATGTTTATATGAATACATTTCTGGAAAAGTTGGTCTGCGTATTCTTGAAGGTGCGCGTAAATTTTCTCCATATTCCAAATATCTAACTTGGTTAATTTGATACGTCCCTATATTTTTTCCCTCAATATATTTAACAGGATGTGATTCGTCTTGAGTGTTAGAAATCAAATCATCTTTAGTAAATTCACTAGGATATTTTTTGTCATGACTAGCTAAGTTCATACCTTCACTAATATAAACAATCTCATCAAGTAATATCGTTTGCTCTAAATCAATGACGACCTTTTTCTGCCTAAAGATCTCTTCACCTAGTTCTAATTGATTAACTTGGTCTTGATTTGCAAGATTCCTCAAATTTTCCCCATCACCATGCCAAAATCTTGTTAAATTATTCTCAGAACTAGGCGCTTTATTCTCAGCAATAAAAATCACATTATTCACCGCAGCATCAGAAAATAGTCTCACATTATCAAAGAAATCTATTTGTTTCAAAGTCATCTCTTTGCATAACATTTGACGAGATAGTTCAGCGTAGGGTGCATTCTCATAGGCATTAGAAGTAATGATTCCTAATCTACCAGTCTGTGGTTTTAGTAATCGCTTGCTCATTTCAATAAATGGAATAAATAAATCCCATTTTTTATACAAAGTTTCAAATCTACCCTGCGAAACTATTAACTGTCTGTATGCAAGTTGATCAGGTTCTTCTGCACGAACATAGGGAGGATTACCCACTACAAAATCGAATCCATCTACAAATTTACCCGTGAGAGTTTTAATTTCTGAAACAGTGCTTAGTTCTAAATCGAGGACAGGATTGAGAAAAATTGAACGAATATTTTCTGATTGTGGTAACAATAATGAATCAGTATTGTAAACATGAAAACGATCTATCGTACATTCTCTAAGATTGCCTGTAGCTTTCACTTGTTTAAGCAGATCAATCACTTGAATTAATAAATTTGTTTCGGCTAAATAACAAGCAAATGGATTAATATCCATGCAAAACAAAGAGGTTTTCACCTTCTGAATAATTAGAGGCACACTCCCAATCGGAATTTCACCTTTTTTCGATCTATAGGAATCAATTAGCCTTCTTGCTGCGTGGACTAAAAAGCTTCCTGAACCACCCGCTAAATCGATCAATTTTTTATCCAGAATATCAGGATTATCAGAAGTATAGCCAATACTATCTAACATATATTCCACAACCTTTCTAGGTGTGAAATAACGCCCCTGCTCATGCTTACCTTCAGTTACATAACGACCATAAACCATACCAATAATGTCGCTATCGATCGCCTGTAAATTAAACCGATTCAGAATATGTAAAACCCTGATCAAAGTATTGGGATTCATGTGATACCAGTTAAACAAATCCTCATTACTAAAGAAATGCGCGTAGATACTTTGAGCCGAACGATAGGACATTTCCAACAAATAATCCATCGACATCCCTTTCGCAAAGTCTAAATATTCTGGCTCAACTACCTCTTTCCATTTCTTAAAACCACCATCAGAAAACTTACGATTAATCAGCCCCTTATCTTCACAAATCCGCACCATCAAAAGGCGAATTACATACACATAAGCAGTTTGCCGCGCAAATTCTGCTTTTAATTTCAAATCGTCCGTATCTTGAAAAATTGTTTTCGTTACCAATTCTTTCCACGATTGAAAAAATTGCTGTGTCTTAATAGCGCGATCGTGCTTAATACTTTGTCTGGCTCTCCATGCGTGCCAACCGATCACCAGATCTTGATATTCCCGCAACTTTTGCTGTAGTTTCGGATCTAGTTTCGTAATTTTGGTTTGACGCTTGACATTAATTCCCAATTCCTTTTGCTTAGATTCTGAAATTGGCGAAAGTAAATCCAATTGATCAGCCTTGATTCCATTACTTTTCTTAATTTGAGACTCGCGTTTCTGTTCCGCTTTTTTGAGACGAGCCAAGAACTTATCCGCTAATTGCCGAATCGTACCAACTGAATTTTGAGCATAGTCGAGCAACTTCTCGGAAGCCCAATCATAATCATCAACCTCACTTAACCCCGACACTCGCAAATAGTTAAGAATCTGCTTGCGTAAATCTGTAATTACTTTCGGTTCCGTCGGCACATCATCAGGATCTGACCCATTCGGCAAATACTTCGCTTGGGTGTAGTCAACATATTCCTGCAACAACAAATCCAATTGATATAAAACATCCTCCTCCAGCAATCCAATTCCTCGCTTCAAATCCTCAATTAATAATTCATCAAAATTAGGATTATTTGTCTGTGAATAAGCCGACTGCTCCCATTCGCTAGGTAACTTACCAATATCTGCAATTAAAACATCAATGCCCTCAAAATTTTGTCGATGAAAGCGCCGATACAAACCTTTTAAGGATTGCAACTGCTCATAAGTTAAAGCATCGATCCCCGTCTGTGAATTGGCAAGCAAGTTTTGACCTTGATAAGTCTCCACAATTTGTTGAATATCTAAATGCAAAACCAAAATCGGCATCGTCGGATTGGCTAGATCCCACCCTAAAAGCAACCTACCATTACAAAGCAATCCCAACCCATAGCCACGACTAGGCGCATAACTTACCAATTGTTGCAACGGTTCAGGTTTACTCAGATCATAGGCAGTATGCTTATCTTCAACCAAAAAGCAGCGATAATCATCCGATAATTTAACCTGAAAATCTGGACGTGAATTATCCTTAGTCCCACCTGTTTGATTTTTGGTAATCTCCCCAGACTCAAAACCTAAAGTCGTTAATAATGGCAAAACAATCTTGGTGTCAACTATATTATCTTCATCATTAGTTTGAGGCTCGGCAACATATTCTAAATAAGTCTTACCCTCATAAAAGTTTTGACTGGATTTATCTCTGATAAATATTTCAAAGAAATTAGATGCAAACTCTTCAAACCTAGTCATGTTATGCCGTAGTGAGTTGATTTTATCTAGTTTTTATTTAACTGCTACAGTTAATTGTAACTCCAATCGATAGCACAGGTATAAGTTACGCCCTCAAAGTAATAAAGATGATCGAAGAACTGCATCATATCGGCGATATTATTCACGATCGCTATAGGATTACTTCCCTACTAGGAAAAGGTGGGATGGCAATTACCTATGCCGCCGCCGACATTCAAAGTCAGCACGATGTCGCCATCAAAGTACTCTCTTTGCGACAGGCTAGCCAATGGAAAGCGATTGAACTCTTTGAAAGAGAAGCGAAGGTTTTAGCCAGTCTCCATCATCCGCAAATTCCCCAATATTTAGATTATTTTTATATTGACCTTGAGAGCGATCGCCGATTTTATTTAGTGCAAGAACTAATAGTCGGTGAGTCTCTAGCGACTCTCGCTCCACAACGCCTGACGGAAGCATCGGTCATCGACATAGCCAACCAAATTTTGCAGATTCTCTGCTATCTGCAAGAACTTACACCACCAGTCATCCATCGGGATCTGAAACCTCAAAACTTAATTCGGCGACCCGATGGCGCGATCGCCCTTGTCGATTTTGGTGCAGTCCAAGATATCTACCGCAATACAGTCGCAGGAGGTAGTACCTTTGTCGGAACCTATGGCTACATGGCTCCCGAACAGTTTCGCGGTCAGGCAAGCTGTGCTTCCGATTTGTATGGATTAGGCGCAACTTTGCTATTTTTGCTAACTCAGCGATCGCCTTCAGATTTGCCCCAAAGCCGCATGAAAATTGATGTTCGCGCCTGTACGAATATCTCGCCTCAATTTGCGGATTGGCTAGAGCAAGCGATCGCCCCAGTTGCCGAAGATCGCTTTACCTCTGCACGTCTTGCGCTGGAAGTTTTGGAAGGAAAGAGCGTATTTACGCCGCAATTAGGCAATCAATTAGGTAATAGGGTAGGCAATAGTTACCTTGCCAATTTGAAAGCCTCGGGAGAAGTAGAAAAAGCTCGCAAACTCAAGCCCCTAGATACGCGAATTGAATACGAACGCACAGGCGATCGCCTTACTTTCAAAATTCCTAGCCTTGGCTATCGACCACTCACATGGGTATTTGGAGCCTTAGCCGCAGGGATTTACTGGGGCTTAGATAAATTCATTCTTCCCCACATCAATACCTTGGGACTGCTTTCCCAAATTCCTCTAGGATTTGCGGCTTTTGTGGTGGGGTTAATGTCGCTCATGTGCGCCGTTTTATTTGTCTATGCCTTGATTGGCAATGTATTAATCGAAATAGATCGCCAAACCTTTCGGATTGCATGGCATCTATTGGGGATCAGGGTAGGTAGAGAACGGGGCTATAACTCAGAAATCACCAGAATCGGGCTTGATGAGATTGTGGGTGAGAATGGGCAGAAAACGACTCACTATGCCATTTGGCGAGGAGAAGTCAAACATCGTTTTGATTCGATTTTGATGGAAAAAGAAGAAATGGATTGGATATTAGGAGAAATATTAGACTTTTTGAGTCAATAATTTTGCTCAAAACTCAAACTACAAAATGTAGCGAAGCCACACTTTGTAGTTTGAGTTTTGAGCGCAAAGCGCTGTAGATCATCCTTTCGTAGGAGGATGATCTAGGTTATAGCGAAGTAGACTCTGTCTCATAGATTTGGATTGAAAAAAGATCAGTTTTAGCTAACTGATGGAGGTTATGTTATGAGTACACCAGACGCGACCATTGAAGCCTTACAAAATCGCATCAAATATCTAGAAGCTCATCTCCATCTAGCTTTACAGATTTTGAGCGAACTAGAAGAAGATTCAGAGGAATTTACTAGAGACTCACCATCTCCACAATTATCCCTTGCCAGCAATAATTCGCTAAGCACTGTTGAATTACCAACTTTTTTAAACTCTCGGACATGGAAACATCACTCTTTTGAGGTAGTAAGCCATCCAAATTCTAGCGATCGCTTCGTGGCTCGCGCCTCCTAATCAAAACCAGAAGACGAGTTGCGGCGCTTCGCGCCGCAACTCGTCTTCTGGTTTTGTGTTCTAAAAAGAATGGCAACAGATAGAGCTATAAAAACTTCTGTATTAAAGCGTTAAGCTGTAAAAGCTTCACGGGTTTAGCAAGATATTCATTAGCTCCTGCGGCTAGACATATCTCGCGATCGCCATTCATGACTAAAGCAGTTAGCGCAATAATCGGAATTGCCGCAATCCTTACATCTGCACGGATCAAGCGGATCGCTTGAAGTCCATCCATCTGAGGCATTTGAATATCCATCAGGATAATATCTGGCAGATGTTCTTTTGCCATAGCCACAGCCTCTTCCCCATCTCTGGCGATAATGACACGGTAATTAAAAGCCAAGAGATAATCATTAAAGGTTTCGATATTGATCTCATTATCTTCGGCAAGTAAAATAAGTGGCGCGATCGCTCCCGTCGCCGCACTAATTGAAGCAGATTCAGGTAAAGGATTGGGGGCGATAGGTGAGAAATTGTAACTCATAGAATCAATTTCATAGGGAAGAGCTACCGTAAAACAACTCCCTTTATCAACTTCGCTCTCCGCCGTAACTAGCCCACCATGAAGTTCAGTAATTTTTTTAACTAGCGCTAATCCCAAGCCAGTACCTTCATATTCACGGTTGAGGGCGCTATCTACTTGCACAAAAGGTTGAAAGAGGCGTTGTAAATTCTTTGCCGCAATGCCAATCCCCGTATCGACAACTTGAAACAAGATCATTGGCGATCGCTGAAGTTTACAAATCTGTGGAATCGTCGCTTCACCTTGCCAGATATTGCCGCAACCAACGGCTACTAGCAGCTTAATCTTTCCTTGGCTAGGGGTAAATTTGACGGCATTAGTCAGTAAATTAATTAACACCTGTCGAATACGCCGCTCTTCGACATGGATATTGTTGATATCACTGGGAATATTATAAGAAACTTTAATTTTTTTCTGAAAAGCTTGCTGCTGCACAAAGACGATGCTGGACTGACAGAGAACTTTCACGGAAACAGGCTCAATATTAAGCTCCATCGTGCCTGAGGAAATTTTTGATAGATCGAGAATATCGTTAATCAGTGATAACAGATGTTCGCCACTTTTTTGGATTGTACTAATCGTCTTTTTTTGTTTAGGATTCAACTCGCCAAAAATCTGCTCTAGTAGAATCTCAGACATTCCCAAAATGGAATTGAGCGGTGTGCGAAGTTCATGGCTCATATTGGCGAGAAATTCGTCCTTGAGCTTAGTGGCATGAAGGAGTTGCTCATTGGATTGTTGTAATTGAATTTCTGCAAGCTTACGGCTGGTAATATCCTGAAACATGGCTACCACGCCAATCACATTATTTGCCCAGTCTCGCAGGGGAGATTTGTGGGTTTCTAACCAAATCTGTTTACCATCGGGTAGGGTAAGGGTTTCCACTATACTTAATTTTGATTTTCCTGATTCCATTACCTCGCGATCATCGTTACGATAGGCGATCGCTTCAATTTCGGTGGCAGAAAGCTCAAAATCATTTTTGCCAATCATCGCATCAGTGGAATCCAAACTAAAAATTGAGGCAAACTGGGCATTACAACCTAAATAGATAGAATTTCGATCCTTCCAAAACAAAGGAATGGGAATCGTATCGATGACTGTTTGAATAAACTTACGGGATTCTTGTAATGAAATTTCCGCTAATTTACGATCGCTGATATCCATCGAAATGCCCACTAAGTGCGTCACCTGACCCGCCTCATTCAGCACTGGTTTTGCCTTAGAAAAGATATAACCCATCGTGCCATCTGCTCGGATTATCTGAAAATCGCTTTGATAAGATTCCCCATAGCGAATGGCGCGAGTAACTAACTCATGGCGAACTTGATAGTCTGGAGATGCATAATAAGAAGCGAGGATCTCGTAGGATAATTCTTTCCCTTCGGGTTTAATTTTAAAAATATTATACAATTCAGGAGAACATTCAATCTTCCCTGTAACTACATCCATCTCCCAATTTCCCAATCGGGCAATCTGTTGAGATTCTTGTAAGCGACTTTCACTTAGCTTTAAAGCGGCTGTTCTCTGTTCGACTCGATCTTCTAATTCTTGATTGAGTTGTCTGAGTTTGAGTTCGGCAAGTTTGCGATCGCTAATGTCACGAATCATAAAAATAGCTTCATCCTCACCACTTTTGATAATTCGGACTTCTTCGTATTGAAGGCGATCGCCGATTGTGACTTGCTGCTCAAACACCTGTAATTCACCTGTCTGCAAAGCTTGCTGCATGTAGTGATGTTGCCTTTGAGCTAGCTCTGGCGATAATATATCTGAAATAGAATGACCAATAACATCAAAGTTATCTGCAAATAGCTCTATTTGCGGTCTCGAAGTAATTACTTGTCGATAAACGAGATTCGCTCCAATCCGAAACATTAGATCGGGAATAGCTTCTAAAATAGCGCGACTCTCCGCTTCCCTAGCGGCGAACTCTCTGGTGCGTTCTTCCACCTTCTGCTCTAGGGAGGCATTTAAATCCTGTAGTGATTGATATACCTCCGCTAGCTGTTGCTGCGATCGCGAAAGATGTAAACCTAACTCCACTTCATGGAGGATTTGCTTAACGGTCGTATTGAGTAAGGTCGCCGTAACCGCATCTTTAACTAAGTAATCAGCCGCCCCCAACTTCATGGCGCGTACCGCTATTTTTTCATCCCCTTGCCCTGTAAGCATGATCACAGGCAATTTACGACCTACACGCACTCTACGAATTTCTTCGAGAAATTCTAATCCATTGCCATCGGGTAAATTCAGATCCAGCAGTACCATATCCAGTGGCTGCGATCGGTATATTTCCAGACTATCCTCTAAGGTTTCGGTTTCGATAAATTGATAGGTGCGATATTCCTCCGATTTCAGAAAGCGCATATAAGTTTGGCGATCGCTTTCAGAGTCATCGACAATCAACAGGGTGATGAGGGGATTTGCAAGTTGATTCGTCATGGGAGAACTTATAGCTTATCCGTAACTATATATCTAATATGTTGCATTACTTTGGGGATGTTCCTGAAAAAGCAAGACAATCTTTTACTTTTTAGCGAAATTGCTCTAGTAAACTCTAATTTCTTTGCTCTACTCCATTTTCCACAGTCGTGACATTAGCAGGCGGACGAGTCCAATTAAAGTCACTAATCCGAAACAATAATTCACCCAAACCTTGATTTGGATTATAGCGAATTAACAGCGAGTAAGTGCGTCTAGCATATTCCAAAGAATAAACCGAATCAAACAAGTTACCCGTATCCAAACTCCAACTTTGCTGAATGCCCAAACGAATTGGTCCATAAATTTGCTGCACAATCCCTGCGGTCAACGCCCGAGTATCCGCAATCCGATCAAATATAAAGGGGGATCGCCCACTAGAAAAGGCTTGGGTATAACTGACCGTAAAACCTGTGTAATCGAGAAAATCCTTCGCAAAGTTCCCCACTTCTCCTGATAATCCCAAAGTTCCAAATAAAGTCGATTGATTAGCCCCATTAGAATAGAAAGAATTAACCCCCTGCACCGATACAAAAGCATCTAATTTAGGAACAATAGTTTTTGGTGAAAAGCGAAGCCCCGATTCGCGCTCAGCAGGAGCAGGTGTCCCCCTCAGTAAAGGAAAAACGCGGTTCAAGACAGCGGCACTTTGCAAACGAACCAAAGTCCCGACCGTACTAGGTTGCAGATCGTCGCGCACTGCGCCAATGACCTGAGCCGCTAATTGATAATTAAAAGAAATTTGCGAATCTCCGAGTACATATTTGGGAGAAATCAGGGTTGATCCAAATATATTATTGACATCTTGAAAGCCTAACGAACCATTGAATACGCGATCGCGAAAGGCGTATTGAGAGAGCAAGGTATAGTCACCGAAAGCAGGGATTTCATAGCTAGCATTAAACCTCAACAGAGAATCAATTTTTGAGAAATCTAGCCCCGAAAAACTAGCCCTTGCCGATAACCTCTGTCCGTTATCAAAGGCTCCATTTAAAGTTGCAACGACCCCCAATATATCAAAGCCTAATAATCCCTTTTGGCTAGAAAAAGCCCTCTGTAAGAGCAATTGTGGCGATAGCTGAAAGCTTAAATCAGGTTGGGTAATCACATCAAAACTTTGTTGATAAAACAGCCCATCGCGATCGCGGCGATCAAATCCCACCAGTGCCGGGGCAAAGCGCTGAAATCGATCTAAGGTAATCGTATTGACAGGAATAGGTAAGGAAAATCCTTGATCAAAGACGAGGGTGGGAGATTCGAGATCAAGGCGATTTTGGGTAGGAGAAATCGGCGTTAAGGTGGCTTTACTGGTAACCAACTCTAGTTCGGGCGGACTAAAGGGATCATTAGTCACTCGCAAGTTTTCGGCTGTCCAAGTATCGCCATTAATCGTTAAGCGTTCCGCCACAAAGCCAAACCGCCGCACCTGTCCCTCTGCCGAGTCGCCTGAACCTGTCACCGAGACCGTAATCGAGTTAGTTGCCAGTTCTGATGGCGATCGCGATACTTCTGAGTTAACAATAGTACCTAAATCGACTGCGCCTGAAGCATTCAGAAGTTCCCCTTTTATATCTCCATAGTTATAGGTTAGTTTTGTGCCACGTATTTTCTGATCGCCACGGGTAAAAAAGACATTTCCCTCCGCCACAACTTCCTGAGTTTTAGTATTCAGTTGCACGCGATCGGCTTTTAGTTGGGATTTCTTGTAATTAATTTCGACATTACCCTCGGAGGTAAACACCTGTGTATTGATGTCATATTCTTGGCGATCGCTTACAACCTTAAGCCGCAGTGGCGTTAAATCCGTCAGTATTGGTTTCCCATCAGGATCACTAACCGTTGGCGGTGTTGTCCTTACAGGAGGAGTTACACGCAGGGGCGGATCGTTGGGTTTCGGCTTGGGAAAACTATTAGGCTTAACGGGACCAACCTGAGCGATCGGCGACAATTCCATAATCTTTCGGGCAAATGTCTCAGGCTCAGGCAAAGCTTTAAAAAAAAGTTCTAGCTGCGATCGCACCTCAATGGGCAATTCTGTCGAAAATCTAGCCATATCAGCACTAGACACTGAGGATGGCGACAAAGGCTTCGCAGTGACCTGTTTTACCTCGGCATAGTTGCGAGGAGGCTGTGATGAAGATGGTGGTAAAAAGTCCATACGCAACTAAGTCTACAGGATCTGTTCTCGCGATTCAAAGCTAGCCTGAACATATTTAGCTAGATTGCACCATATTAATTACAAACCAAAACTCGTAAAGTTACGCTCCTAGGGGGCGCAACTTTACAGGTTTTTGGTAATTTATTTTGCAAAAGCACTTAGATTGTGTGATGTGAGGTGTGAACTGGCAGACACTAATATAGCGTTACAGCGCTTTACGCTAACTGAAAACTCAGAAATATTTTTGAAAGCCTTACTTCGTGCGGCTTTCAAAAATATTTCTGTACCACTCAAAGATTCAATAGGCGGTATGTAAGCTGTAGCTTAGCCCTTAATTGCGGATTTGGACGGGCATGAGTAAATAAGTCATCTTCGTTGCGCCGATGGGGACAAGTACCGCAGGACTAGTGGGGTTATTAAGTTGCAGTTGAATTTCATTGCTGGGTAGAGCCTTGAGCCCATCTAGCAAATACTTGACGTTAAAGGCAATTTCCACATCCTCACCCGACACTTGGGCGGGGAGAGATTCACGTCCTGCGGCAACATCAGGAGCCTCCACGGACAGAGAAATTTCTTGCCCCGTGGAGTCAATGGAAATTTTAACGATGTTATTTTTTTGATCCGCCAGTACCGCAATCCGTTCTAGAGCAGACAAAAATAATTTGCGCTCTAGGGTGACCTGACGCTCAAAACGATTCGGGATCAATTGGCGATAGTTGGGATAAGTGCCATCCAGCAGACGCGAAATCAAAATTTGATTAGCACTCTGGAAAATCATGTTGGCGCGATCAAAATTCACCGCGATCGCCCCTTCAGTTTGTTGATTAAGCATCCGCTCAAGTTCGCGCAATGCTCTTGCAGGAATCGTAACCTCTAGATTCGTGGATACGGTATCGCCAGTAACAGGCGGCTCATCCGCATCCAAAAATCCCGTCTGCACCACCGCCAAGCGATGTCCATCGGTCGCCGCAAATTCGAGGAGATCAGCATTTGCAGTCAAATGTACACCCGTGAGAATGCGTTTAGTTTCGTCTGCTGAAGTAGCAAACAAAGTCGAAGCCAAACCACTCAGCATCGACTCTACGGGTAGATAGGTTCTCTCGCCATCTTCGCCAATTTGAGGCAATTCAGGAAATTCTTCAACAGGTAGCCCATGCAGTTGGTAGCGCCCAGAGCCACACACAATCGAAACCATCGTGTTGTCTTTGTCTACGCTGATGGTGATGTCTTCGTCAGGAAGGCGTGAAACAATGTCGTTGAGCAGCTTAGCAGGCAGGGTAATCGCTCCCGCCTCTACCACTTGGGCAGGAAAAGAAACTTGAATCCCCAAGTTGAGGTCAAAGGCAGTCATTCCAAGACTTTGGCTAGAACCATCCGCATCTAGTCGGATATTTGCCAAGATGGGGTGGGTGGGACGGGATGCGACAGCGCGACCGACAAGGGCTAAGTTGGCAGCGAGTTGGTTTTGAGGACAGACTAATCGCATAGTTTGAGGTCAAATTTTCTAAACTGATTGGGAAATTTAAGGAGATTGCTTGATTATGGCTAATTGTGGAGACACTTTCCAGCCTAGGGAAATTATTTAACTAACTCGGCAAAGTCTAGCTTTAGACTGGTCAGCTCTGGAAAAGTTTTGAGAACCCATTGGGGAAAAGTCTAAGAAGCTGTGGAAAACAAGTACTTTAAGGAATTTTTAGGAAGGAAAAAAGGAATTTAAAAAGGTTTTTAGAATATTAAAAAAACAAGAGATGTTTAAAAATGAAATATTTGTAAATAAGTTTTTGAATTATCGAAATTTAGAAATACAAAGCTTTAAAGCAAACTATGCAACTGAAGGTTCTTTAGTTTTTTGATTTGTGGAAGCCAATCATACCATCGTTGCCATTTTTTACAAGTCAAAAAAATAATTTTATTTTTCGTTAATTTTTCATTTGAACTAATTATTACTCTTAAAGAATAAATAAATTTATTAATAGTAGTAATAGGGGCTGTGGAAAATGTGGAAAACTCTAAGAAAAGTATATAGAATAATACTTCTAGACTTTTTTGCCTGTGGAAAACCCTGTGGAAAAAGTGACTAGTTTTCCACAGGGTATAAATACCTATTAAAAGTTTTCCACATTTATCCCCAAGTTATCCCCAGATATTAGAGACTTTTCCACAAAGAAATTAAAGTTTTCCACAGGTTTTCCACAGGCTAAATCGAAAAATCGGGATATGTGGATAAAAAATTGCCATCAAACCCTAGAAAAAGTCTTATAAATTTTATGTTTACTTGTATTGAAACTATATAAAAAAGTTATGTTTAAAATTGGTTTCAATAAATAAAAATGATTTAAATTCACAAAATTAATTTTGTGAATTATTTAGACGATCGCTTAATTATTAGACTTATTAGCAATTCTTGAGCTTTATGGCGATCGCGATTGATCACAATTTAGAACAAAGTATGGTTGCTAATTCTGATTTTTGTAAGAGAATTGAGCTTGAGGTTTGCGATAGCCATCGCTATCTGCGGATATTTAAAAATCGGATTACGAGAGTTACTAGAGTAATTGCAACACAAGCGATCGAGAAAACCCAATTCTTGAGCGTCAGGTCTACACCTCCTAGATAATTTGCGCCGATCGCGATCGTGTGAGCCGAGGCAAGCACTAGGGCGGGTAAGGATAGTAAATGCAAATAGCGCCAATATTTGCCTAACTTAGCAACCATCCAATCCGAACTGGTGAGAGCCGCAGGAGTCATTAAGGCGATCGCGATCGCCCCTAGCCAAATGGAAATTTGATGTTGGGGAATCATAAAAGATAAAGCATCAAAGTTCCATTGAAAAGTATGCTCAATTTTATGAAAAGTATGGGCTAAAGATAGGATAAATGCACCAACACCGATCGCCCGCCGATAGAGCATTAGGAAAGCAAAAGCCTTGGAAATCTGGCTGAGGGGACGTGCAGCAAGGGCTAAAACTAGCAAAATTAACCCACTATGCCCTGTGTAGTCCACCATATCGCTAGTACGCATCAGCGTTAAAATGCCGATAATGAGCGTAATCCATCCGCCTAAGCGGAACAATTGACTACGGCGATCGCGGCTCAGTAAACCCGCAAATACTCCTATGCCTAGCATTGAGGGTAAAGTTCCCAACCCAAAGGCGAGCATCGTCAAGGCTCCCATTTGGATACTGCTCGTTTCGGCGGCTTTGAGTTGGGCAGTGTAGAGAAAACCACAAGGAATCAATCCCCAAGTCATTCCCAATAGAGCAGGTGTAAGCGGATGAGAATGGAAAGATAATTTCATCATCGCATTGCTGAGGCGTTGGTGTAGTCCTGCGATCGCCATGGGGTTGAAAAAAGGTAAATTGGGTAAACCTTCGGGCTTGATATTGGCAATTCCCATCCAGATCAACAAAATTCCTGTCAAAATGGCAAGCCACCGTCGCAAATCGCTCTCTATCCCTGCGAACTGTCCACTGGCAACCAGCACAGAGCCGATCGCGCCAATAGCAGCCCCCGTCAGAGCATAGCTCACGATTCTGCCAAGATTAAGCAAGGTATGAAAATATAAATGCTGCTGCCAAGTTCGAGAAGCTTTTGGCTCCTGTTTTGGCGAATTATCTTGATCTTTGCGGTTCGGATCTTTGCCTGTCTTATCTTTTCCTGAAAGTGAGAAAGCAACGGTTAAAGGTCCACACATGCCCACGCAATGACCGAAACTGCCCAAAAATCCTAACGCCGCAACCAGCAATAAATCTAACATTCTTCACATAATAGCGCGTGATGCTTGCCTAAGATTGAAAACCAAATTCAGTAAGGGATTTAAAGTCCCAAAATGGCCTAGCCATTTTGGGTATAAGACCTAGCGACCCACATTTGTCGTAAAAGTTAGTTCAAAGGGCGCAAAATCTTGATTATTGAGAGGTGAACCGCTTAACTTTAGTTCGTATCTACCCACTTGAGGGAATGTCACTTCTAAACTAGGTAACCCTAAATAACGATCAAGGATGGATAGAGGATTATTAACCGTAAATCTAATACTGCGATCTGTGAGCGATCGCACTTCCATTTGACAATTACATTTTTCGTAGGGAATAATCTCGCCGCCCCGCTTGGTGAGCGCAACCCAGATGCGTGTTTTTTTGCCAGCTACAGGGTGATCGTTAGGCTCAATATGAATAGTGCCGCCCACATTCTGCGAGGTTTTGACCTCATGGGCTATGTGAACTGGTTCTATTGCTCTGTAGGAATCTATTTGAGGGGAGTTCCCTAAATTTAGATTTAATAAAATAGAAGCTACTTCGATCATGGTTTAATAACTCCACAGGCAATAGGGGGCTTGTAATCTAGATTAGGAATTGTCGATTTTCTGTTTGTTCGGACAGAGATAATATTCGCGAAAAATAAGGGCAAAGCTACAGCTAATGCCCTACGCGGCTTAGCCGCAAAGTCGAGTTGAATTTTAGTCTGCGATCATCATGACGGTATTTGCTCAGACAGTCAAAAGACAGCCTGTCAAATATAGCTATCAAAATCCAAAAGGCGAGTGGCGGCACGAAGCGCCGCCACTCGCCTTTTGGGTTTTAAAAACAATGCTGAAACAAACTTGCTACGCAAGTTTGTTTCAGCTAAATTTTGCCAGCTATTTTGAGTAACGTTACCTCCCAGACTAGGCGAGGCTGCACATAGCGAGAGATCAGTTCTTTCGCCTTGTCGAGATGTTGCAAAACTGGTTTGGATCTTTGCTTTTCCCAAAAATAATTTTGCAAATAGTCGATTAGCCACAGTTGCAAATCGACTTCTAATTCCTTGGTGATTTGTTTGGCGATCGCCATCGCACTCTTTGCGTCTTGAGGTATTTGGCGTAGGGAGCTTAATAATTCGGAGGGAATACTTTTGAAACGCTCAAAGGAATCGATCGCCTGACCTGCCGAACCCTGCGCTAAAGCCACAACTTCAGACGGAATCTCGCTATGTCCTTCACGGCTTAACACTTCTTGCATCTGCGCTTGGTTGAGCCTTGTAAAAGGAATGCGCTGACATCGGGAGACTAAGGTTGGCAAAATCGAGCCAGCATCGGGAACGATCAAGATAATCGTGGCATAAAGGGGTTCTTCGAGGGTTTTGAGCAAACTATTGGCGGCTGATTCTGCCATTGATTGCGCCTCTTCGAGAATTACGACCGATCGCTTGCATTCGAGGGGAGAGCGACTGACAAATTCGCTAATTTCGCGGATCTGTTCAATTCTAATTTGGGGCAGAGCGCGACGTTTTAGCCCTGCGGCTTCCGCTTCTTTTGCTGTAAGCATTTTGCCCTTGTCTAAATAGGTCGGCTCCACCCAAAGCAGATCGGGATGATTGCGATCGCTGAGTCGATTGGCGGATTTGCGATCGCCTAGCAAAATTTCGGCAAAGGCGGCGGCAGTTCTACTCCGTCCTACCCCACTCGTTCCCGCAAATAAATAGGCTGGGGCGATGCGATCGCGTTTAATAGCTGCTTTTAAGAGGGCGATCGCTTGTTCCTGACCGACCACCATCTCAAAGGGGGAACTTGTTCTAATATTTTCATTAATAACAGCATTCACCACTAATCATTCCAAAGATCTTGCTGCGATCTTTTTGAATTAGGCGATCGCATACCGACGCGATAACGTCTTTCTAGATCGAGGGAGGTGTCCAAGGATTCTAAATTACGGCGGCGCAACCACCATCGGATTGCTTCATCTACCATTTCCGCAGGATTATTGGAAATCTCTAGCAGTTCAGTAAATAATTCTGGGGCAATTGTCACATTGTAAGCCGAATCGATTTCAGAATTAGCAACTGTTTCTGAATTAGGATCGGGGATTGCTGAAGATGAATTGCTCACATCTGGATCGCTGGAGTTGGTGGGAATATTGGACTCGGGGGCTAGTTCGTTATTGGCTGACAGAATGGCGTTAGTGGTTAGGGTGTTAGGGGCGGTAGGCAAATTATTGCCATTAGTTACCTTACTTGCTGCTGCGGAGGGATTAGGCGCGATCGCAGTGGTTGGTAATTCCTGAGAGCTATGGTCATTGCTGACATAGCGCTTGCTAAGGCTGAGGATCATGAACATGAAAAAGATAAGTCCAAACTGAAACAGTCCAATTATCAAGATCAATTTGTCTTGCGGCCAAAATTCATTCATAAATTTTTGGGATCAGTTTGTTAAGCTTTATAGTGCTGTTTGCCTAGTCATTCCACTCGCCGCGTGGTGGCACAACAGGATTCATCGTTAGGGGACGGGAGCGATCGGCTTCTTTGATGGCTCGACGCTGTAACCATTGACGAATCGCTGTGTCGATCGCCTGTTCGGGATTATTGGTTACTTCGCCGAGTTCAGCGAGCAAGGCAGGATCGATCTCTACGCTTTTTAGTACCTCGTTAAATGCTTCTTCGTTGGTCACTTGAGTGGTCTGCGGTTCGTTGACGTTATCTTCTGGCATAGGGAGTTGTTTAATTAACTGGCTTAGATTTAACTGGCACTATGCAGATTTTACCTAGATTTGTTACCAACTGAATGTGCAGAGCGATCGCATTTATTCTTTTGTCTATCTCGCGATACAGGCGGCTATCCCTACGTTTACCGTCTAGCGCCTACAAAGCAACATTTCTATAATGACTTCATTAACAAAACGTAAAGTTAAAAAAATGGCTGTTAAAAAAGAAGACCCCAAGCGATCGCGTGCAAGACTGATTGGCAATGTGCTGTTGCTGATTGGTGCAGGATTGCTCATAATAAATATCTTTTTACCAAATCTATTTGCCCCACCAGTGGCGCGAGTTCCCTATAGCTTATTTGTTCATGAAATCGAAGAAGGTCATGTAGCAAGGGTATACATCGGTCAAGACCAGATTACCTATCAGTTAAAGGGTGTCACCCCTGAAATTCTCGGTGATGTTATTTCCACCACCCCAATCTTTGACTTAAATCTCCCCGAACGCCTCGAAAAGAGTGGCGTAGAATTTGCCGCTGCACCTGTGCAGAAATCAGGCTGGTTCGGCACATTGCTTAGCTGGGTCATTCCCCCATTGATTTTTGTGGGTATCTTCCAACTCTTTAGCCGTAACGGTGGCGGTGGCGCTCCCGGAGGCTTGCAGATTGGCAAGAGTAAGGCAAAAGTCTATGTCGAAGGTGAGTCTACCAAAACCATGTTTGCTGATGTTGCTGGCGTGGATGAAGCCAAGCAAGAACTTCAAGAAATTGTCCAGTTCCTAAAGACTCCTGAGAAATACACCAAAATCGGCGCAAAGATTCCTAAAGGCGTATTGCTAGTTGGCCCCCCCGGAACAGGTAAAACTTTGCTTGCCAAGGCAGTTGCTGGTGAAGCAGGCGTTCCCTTCTTCAGTATCTCTGGCTCGGAATTTGTCGAACTCTTTGTCGGTGTTGGTTCTTCACGAGTACGTGATTTGTTTGAACAAGCCAAGAAACAATCCCCTTGTATCATCTTTATTGATGAACTTGATGCGATCGGTAAGGCTCGTTCTAGCGGCGGTATGTACGGTGGTAACGATGAACGTGAACAAACGCTCAACCAATTGCTCACGGAAATGGATGGTTTCGGAGTAGATGGAACGACAGTAATCGTTCTTGCCGCAACTAATCGTCCTGAAACCCTTGACCAAGCATTGTTACGTCCCGGTCGTTTCGATCGCCAAGTATTAGTCGATCGCCCCGATAAGAGTGGACGTTTAGAAATCCTCAAAATCCATGCCGCAAAAGTTACTCTCGACAAGAGTGTTGACCTCGAAACGATCGCTACTCGCACTTCAGGTTTTGCAGGTGCTGACCTTGCTAACCTCGTAAATGAAGCCGCTCTGCTTGCGGCTCGTGCTGGACGCGAAACTGTCTTACTGGAAGACTTTGCGGAAGCTGTCGAACGTGTAGTTGCTGGTCTAGAAAAGAAGAGCCGTGTTCTCAATGAGAACGAGAAGCGCATCGTCGCCTATCACGAAGTTGGTCATGCCCTAGTGGGAGCGCTTAACTCCAGTAGTGGCAAAGTTGAGAAAATCTCGATCGTGCCTCGCGGTATGGCGGCTCTCGGCTACACCTTGCAATTGCCAACAGAAGATCGCTTCCTGCTAAGCAAAGAAGAAATCGAAGCTCAAATCGCGACTTTATTAGGTGGGCGATCAGCTGAGGAAATCATCTTCGGTAGCATTACTACGGGTGCATCGAATGACCTCCAACGCGCTACCGATCTGGCGGACAAGATGGTGACTAGCTACGGTATGAGCGAAGTTTTAGGACCCCTTGCCTACCAAAAACAACAAAATCAATTCCTCGGTGGTATGGAAATGGCTCGCAATGTCAGTCCTGCAACTTCGGAAGCGATCGACAAGGAAATCAAAACCATTGTTGAAAATGCCCATACGAAGGCGCTAGCGATTCTCAATGCTAATCGTGATTTGCTAGAGTCGATCTCTGAAAAGCTCTTAGAAACAGAAGTTATTGAAGGTGAGTTCCTGACTGGTTTGCTATCTCAAGTCAAACCTGCTGAAGTTAACGTATAACAATCTCAACCCAATAAAAAAGCCGTGCAAAGCACGGCTTTTTTATTGCGTCTTTTCCCAACTTTGGCAAAAAAGTCAATTCTTCTCGATTTATATAGACAGTCCTGCAAACCCAAGAAGCTAGTTGCGTCGCAAAGCGCCGCAACTAGCTTCTTGGGTTTTGCTTTGTCCTCATGCAAGGGACTACAGCTATAGTTTGGTTGTTAATTTACCAAAGTGTGACCACACTTTAGTGAATTGGTATTACGATAGCGGTGATGAAATTGGCTAGGGAAAAAATAAATGAAAATATTGGTTCTCAATACAGGATCAAGTAGTCTCAAAAGTTGTCTCTACGACTTAGGAAGCCAATTGCCTGACAATCCACCAGAGCCAATTTGGGAAGCAATGATCGATTGGTCAAAGCATACGGGCTATGCGGAAATTACCGTTAAACTGCATCAGGAAAAGAATATACAGGAAGAAGTCGTTGCTAATTCGCGTACTGAAATTATTCAACGAATGTTGGCAACATTGTGGGAAGGGGAAACCGCAGTTATTCATAGTCCTTCGGAAATTGATGTGATTGGACATCGGGTGGTGCATGGAGGAAATAAATATCAGCAAAGCATTTTAATTGATGCTGAAGTAAAACAGACGATCACCGAGTTAGCCGTATTTGCACCAGTCCATAATCCCGTCAACTTAGAAGGCATCGAAACCACCGAGAAAATATTTGTCAATGTTCCGCAAATCGCTGTATTTGATACAGCTTTCCATGCTCATTTAGAACCTGCGGCTTATACCTACGCTATTCCCATGAAATATACCCATCAGGGAATCAGACGCTATGGATTTCACGGAATTAGCCATCAATATTGCCGCGATCGCGCTGCAAAGCTGCTCAATCGCCCAGTTACCGACCTCAGGTTGATTACTTGTCACATCGGTAATGGCTGTTCTTTAGCCGCCATTCGGAATGGACTTAGCATTGATACGACGATGGGATTTACTCCCCTTGAGGGCTTGGTGATGGGTAGTCGATCAGGTTCCATTGATGCGGGTATTCTCATTCATTTATTACGTCAGCCAGATATGGATGTGGAAAAGCTCGATCGCTTACTCAATCGCGAATCTGGTTTGTTAGGAATTTCAGGGCTTTCGCCAGACTTGCGCCCCATTCTTCAAGCGATCGCTGAGGGTAATTCACAAGCGCAATTAGCCTTTGATGTTTACGTGCATAGCCTGCGATCGCATATTGGCTCAATGATCGCGAGTTTAGGTGGCTTAGATGCTCTAGTTTTTACGGCTGGCGTAGGCGAAAACTCGCCTGAAGTGAGAGCGGCAGCTTGTCAAAACTTTGAATTTTTAGGGCTTCAGCTAGATCATCTCAAAAATCAACAAAGGGGTAGGGATGTTGACATTGCTACGGAGGAATCAAAGGTGAGGGTGCTAGTAATTCATACCCAAGAAGATTGGCAGATTGCCTGCGAGTGCCATGGATACCGCCAAAGCCCAAAATAGATGCAGCGATCGCGTTGCATCTAGGCTATTACCAGCCCCAAGTACCGACTTCGCCCTTAAACGGACCCACAATATCTGAGGTAATCCAACCTCCGTAAAAGTCACCAGATTGGGGCGTGATTAGTTCCTCATTGACATAGCAAGCCTCCATGAGGCTACCGTAAAAGCTTAGCGAATCTTGAATCTCCACAAAACTAGGTGTCGGGATAGAATATCGCCAAGCCGCATTTTGGATATATTTATCCGCGATCGCCACATCATAATATTGGCTAATACCTTTCCATTCGCAGCGAGTGCGGCGAGATGTCTCGACCAGATATTCCATTTTGATATCTTCTATAGGAATGTAATAGCAAGGCGGATGGCTAGTTTCCAGTACTCGCTTAGCTTGTGTCGTCTCGGCTAGCAACACACCATTACAAATGATGCGAATATGCTTGTCAGTATCCTGCCAAATGGCGGGACGGGGATAGTCCCAAACCGATTCTTGTCCTGCTTGTGGTTCGATTCTTTGCAGCATTGTATTTATTTATCTTTAAGATTTTGCATTATCATTTTGCCCTATGCAAAATGATAATGCTATGTAGCAATTCTAAATCCTGCATGTTGGTAAAAGTTGGGGCGAAACCAATTGCGATAGTAGGGAAAAGCTTCTGTTCCACTGGTAATCCATGAGCCGCCAGCCATCATATTATGCTTTGTATCGAAATATGGTGCGGAATAATTTTCATAGAGATAATGGGGTTGGTAGCCATTTAGAGGCGTTAAATGATTGCTCAGCCATTCCCAAACATTACCACGCAGATCGTAGAGAGCCGATGGACTCTTAGCTGATTCGAGATATCCTACGGGACTAGGAGAAGCAAATTTTAAATTGAGATTGAATCCAGAATTTTCTTCAGCCTGTGATGAGATTAGCTCAGTCCCATAAGTCGCCAGCTGGTATTCTGCTTCAGTCATGAGGCGAATGTTACTTCCTTTCCATTGACAATAGGCGATCGCTTCATGATGATTAACTTCCACAGGAAAATCAAAGGGCATCGCGATTTCATCAAACATGGCGCGATATTTATAGCCATCAGTATCAGGAATCCAGAATTTAGGATGCTTGATCTGATGCTGCACTTTCCAAGCCCATGCTGAATCATGCCAATAGTTTTGATTTTCGTAGCCGCCATCTTTGACAAAATCGAGAAATTCGGCATTGGTAATTAAATATTTACTAGCTTGAAATGTCTCTACATTCACAGTGCGATCGCCATATTCGATATCCCAGCCATAGATATTTGAGTCTTGGGGCTTACCAAAGCGCACCATTCCTCCTGCAACTTCAACCATTTCATTGGGTTTGGTATAGCCATTCGCGGGGGCATATTCCCAAGTTTGAGGACGTTGCAAATTATTCATAGGTAATTGGCGAATCAACATCGAAGAGGTTTCAATATGAATATACTGATGTTCGATCGCCATCATTAACGCCCAAAGCGGATGCTCTTGATTAATAGGCAAAGCGATCGCTAAATTATGGATAAATTCGCTGATTCGGTCATAGACTTGCTGACGATATGCCCAAACTTCTATCACATCAGCTTGACGCAGATTATCAAAGATAATCTCAATTTCATCGGGCTTTTCGGGATCGACTCCAATTTCAAAGAGGCTCTCAAAATGGGGATTGATGCGTTCTGTAATTAATCCGACTCGGACTAATTTGTTGATGTAAAAGACTGCCGAATGTCCTAAATAGAAAATCAATAAATTGCGTAAAGGATCAGGATTGAGATAGAAGGTTTCGGGACTAATTAAGCTTTTCAGCAGTTGATCTTCGATTTGCCAAGCCTGTTGGCAATAGGCAAGAATATCTTGGCGATCGCAATGGTGGAGATTAGGTGGGTGCATAGATTTTCCTAATTAAAATATTTTTTAAAGTGGTGAGAAGCATCACTTTAAAGTCATCTAGAGAACTTGACAAAGTACTAAGCCAAACCATTGTTGAGGATCTGTCCAGATTTTGATGGTTTCTAAACCTTGCGATCGCAACTGTACTTGCATTTTCTCTAAATCAAACTTACGCGAAATCTCCGTAAGAATGCTTTCACCTGATTGAAACTGCACCTTGAGATCGAGAATATCTAGGGATGCTTGATGATCGGCTTGAGCGTGCAGATACATTTCAATTTGATGATCGATTTCGTTATAAATGGCTTGATGTTTAAATAGATTTAAATCAAAATTGCCTTGAAAGCGCCAGTTCAAATGAGCAAGCATATTCAAATTAAAAGCAGCAGTTACTTCCTGACTATCGTTATAAGCGGCTTCGAGAATATCTTTGGGCTTTTGCAAATCAATTCCCAATAGAAAATAATCACCTTGAGTTAAAGCGTGGGAAACCTTATTTAAGAATTCATTGGATTCTACTGCGTTAAAGTTGCCAATGGAACTACCTAAAAAGAAAATCATCCGCGATCGCGAGTGATTTTTGCCCAGATAAAGTAAAGCTTCATCGTAAGTGCCAATTAAGCCCTCAATGGTGAGATCGGGATATTTTTCTTGTAAATGTAATACTGTCGTCTTGAGAATACCACCACTAACATCAATGGGAATATAACTAAAGGCATCGGGTATTGATGTTATTAGGGAATTCGCTACTTTTTGATAGGCGTTTAGTAAATAATGGGTCTTAGTAGAACTACCGCTACCTAATTCCACTAACTCACAGGAACCTGTAATAGCGGCAATTTCGTCAGCATATTGATTTAATATCCATGCTTCTGTTCGGGTTGGATAATATTCGGGAAGTTCGCAAATTTGCTCAAATAATTCCGATCCATGATCATCGTAAAAATATTTGGGAGAAAGGGTTTTGAGAGTTCCCGTTAATCCCTGCACCACATCATGCCCATCCTTCTCAAAGGTTTGATTTATGTCTGCATTATGTTGATGCAAAATTTTTAAATGTTTAATTGTCATGGTCGGCTTAATTCCTATGGTTGATGTAAATACGATGAATAAACTTGTTTGGATGAATACGGTTAACCCCAAAGAGAGTTACGGTGCAAAGCACCGTAACTCTCTTTGAGATTTATTTTGGGGTTTAACATAAAGGACGGGGGCTATCTAAATTTCGGGTGGATTAAGTCTTGCCATGACCCATGTTACATAAGTACCCACAGGACTCCATAGCAAATATGGCACTAAGAGCCATCCTGCCAAGCTGGAAACTTGCCAAACCTGAGCGGTTAAAATTACTCCCAATATAAAACCGATCGCTCCCACGATCGCGCCAACCCTTACATTTCGTAAACGGGTCATTACTGGGGTATAGGCTAAAATCGCAATCTCGACAAGCCCATAACTCGCCATGAGCAACCATGTGCTAATGGTTGCTGGTTGCGCTTCCCAGAGGAAAGCCGCCGAGGTAATTCCGCAAATAAAAATCGCGATCCAAATAAAAGGAATTGCTTTTTCAAAGGTCAGCCATCGCGGACGACGCAAGCGCATAAACCATTTATAGTCCGCAGGAAAGAGTTTGTTCAGGGCAAAGCCAATTACAAAGCAGATTACCGCGATCGCCAACCAAGCAATAATCATGATGTTTCCTGATTGGCGATCGAACAGCGTTCATCACAAGCTTTGAGGCGTTGCTCACGTTCGGCGACAATGGTTTTTAGATCAGCACGACCTGTAAGTAAGAGTCGATAGTCTGCCCAAATTCCATAGAGAAAATCGGCTAGCCATCCGACTAGAGGCAACTTGGTAATTGCATAAATCCAGCCAATGCCGAGGATGTCATAGGTTTGGCGAAATACTTCCACATTTTGAATAATTGTGCCATCGGGTAGGATTGCATGAATGCGTCCCATGGCGGCGACAAAGTCAATATCCGCATTGTCCGCAGCGTCATAATCATCGGTGGCGATATCCACAAATTTAATCAACCCGCGATCGCCATCTTTGCGCTTTAAGAAGTTGACTTCGCGTACACAAAGAGGGCAAGCGCCATCAAAAAGCAATTTGATTTTCCAAGTTGAGCTAGTGCGATCAGGAATTTTTGGGAGCGTCTGCGAAGATGTCATTTTCATAAGCTGATGATTTGGCTATTTCTATTTTATCTCGATTTTTATGGGGATAAAATAGGAACAGCCTGACTTCAACTTGCTATTGCCATTCGCGATCAAACCTTTCCCAAAGGCTAAGTAATCTTGGCTCGATCGCGGAATCTAGCAACACTGCCGCAACTACGGAACGAATTTTTAATAAATCACTAAAACTAGCCCGAATAAAAATTTTGCCAGAGGCTACGCACTTCTCAAGGGAAGATCGCCCAAACATGACATCTTTTAGGGCATTTCCCTTACTCTCAAAGGAATTCTCGACATCAGGATCGGCAGCACTGATTTTAAGCTGGAGATCTTCACCATTTTCGGCTGCCACATACAAGCGAGTATCATCGATCGCAATGGTTGCCGACTTCCCCGCCGCAATCCGAACCATCGCTAACCATGTGTCACCTTGGCGATCGCGCAAAATTTCCATCAATTCTAGTAGCAAGGCAGAGAGTAATTCAGCACGAGATGAAGCTGAGGCAGAAAGGGGCATAATGGCTAGAACATTTTAAAAATCTGCCAAGATTATAGTGTTAAGAGGATTGCTCAAAGCAAAAAATCTTTTTACCACCAGAATTGAATTAAACAGGCTTGTTAGTGCATTGATTTAAAACTTGGTGCGCGTGCTGAGTGCAGCAACCGCAGTGCGTACCTAGCATCGTGACTTCTGATAGCTTAGCGATCGAAGAAACTCCATTACCAACAGCCTTTTGAATGTCTTTTTCAGTTACAGCATGACAGATACAAACGTACATGTGCGTATTAACTCTTTTAAAAATTAATTGATTTTATTGCGAGTAATTGTCATTATTCTGTATGGTGATAAATTAGTCAAGTACAGTATTGTTTTTCTGTATGTATAAATTACGGATTTACGTTCTTGCCCCAGTATAAAAATAGACATTAAAACCCAAGGATTAGCGTTGTGGCGCGAAGCGCCGCAACGCTAATCCTTGGATGGGTAGCTACTAGATGGTAATGACTATGTAGGCAAAACACCAGATTGTAGGGTTTAGGAATATAAAATTTTAGGAATAAGCCTCTAGAGATTCTTTCTATAATTGAGAATTACTATTGAAAACTGCTATAAATAAGCTAAGGTCATTCAGTAAATTAGGATAGTTGGCAATGCAAGGCAACTTAGATGTAAAGCGTCAGCTTAATGAAGCTCTTAAGACACAACTGACAGCGATTAATCAATATTTTCTCCATGCGCGGATGTGCAAAAACTGGGGATTAAATCAACTCAACGATCGCGAATATCGCTACTCCATCAAAGCCATGAAACAGGCTGATGATCTGATCGAGCGCGTGCTTTTTTTGGAAGGACTACCCAATTTACAAAATTTGGGTAAGTTGTTGATTGGTGAGAATGTGCCTGAGTTATTGAACAACGATCTGACTCTATGTACAGAAATACGTGATGGACTGCAATCAGCCGTGGTCACCTGCGAAACAGAGCAGGATTTTGTTAGCCGTGACTTATTTGCCAAACTAGTAGAAGAGACGGAAGAACAAATTGACTGGCTAGAATCGCAAATTTGGCTAATTGAGAATGCGGGTTTACCCAATTTCTTGCAGTCAATGATTTAGCTTTTGGGAAAATTGATGGAATATGTCATCAATTCTGGAACGATTACTTTAGAAATTAATTGAGGAATATTATGAAAGGTAGTGAGAAAGTCTTGCAACAATTGTCTAAGTTGTTGTGTGGAGAATTAGCAGCGCGAGATCAGTACTTTACTCACTCACGGATGTATTTGGACTGGGGGCTGAATAAGCTATACGAGCGCATTAACCATGAGATGCAGGATGAAACTCAACATGCTGCTTTATTGATCGAGCGTATTCTATTTCTAGGTGGTACTCCCGATCTATCCCAACAGGATGGACTCAATATTGGGAAAACTGTCCCAGAGATGTTGCAGAATGATTTGAATTATGAGTACAAGGTGATTGGCGATCTTAAGGAAGCGATCGCTATCTGTGAGAGCGAACAGGATTATCACAGCCGCAAGATTTTGCTTGGTATTCTCTCTGATACGGAAGAAGATCATGCCTATTGGCTAGAGAAGCAACTCAAATTGATCGAGCAACTAGGATTGCAAAATTATTTGCAATCACAAGCTTAAGATTAGAGAAGGGCAGCACTGAGTGTTGCCCTTTTGTTTAGTTTTCGGGTAAGAAGATTGATGAAAAAAGGTGGGGTCATCGATAAAACTGAGTTCTACCGTGCGATCGCCTTATTTTGGAGTTGTTATCTAAACAGAATATTCAACCTCATTGTTTAGGAATTACTAAATCAGGATGTCCGAGTCATCCGCTATATATTTTGGGAAGTAAACAACCTAGCGTTTATCAATAATTCATGATTTGGAGATCACTTGTGATACCCCCAGAGGGAATCGAAGAGAAGAAGTTGAAATGGGATTTTTACAATATTTAATATGTTTATAGATTGGTAAAGATATTATTTAAAGACTTGACAAACACTTTCATCAGGGGATGTCCATGTTTATATGAATAATCTAAATTCATATAAGTAAACGATCAAAGGGTATTGTTGTTAATTTCTTCGTTAAACCCTAGCAATGTTAGTTAAATCAATGCTGAAACTTTGCTCCTGCCCGCTGTCTATTTTTTTGAGTCTCGCTGGTTTATTTATTCCAAGTTTAGCGATCGCCAATCAAAAACAAGCGATCGTCAATGTGCCGCCCGATTCGAGATTGAGTTGCGATGATGCGATCTCCAATGTCAAAGACGATCTCACCCAAAGAGGCTTTTTCGTTCCTTGGAAATCACCACGCGGTGGTATGGGTAATCCACAAGTAAAGATTGACAAAAACACCATTCAGAACGGCTATTACGGTTATCCTTCAGACCGAACTGAGCGCGTTATATTTGTACTAGGTGAAATATCCAATCTATATAGTTCGCCGAAACTGATGGCTACATTGGCTTCGCAGATTATGGCTGATTGCAACAATGTTGGTATGGTTAGCTTTGCTTATTGGATCGAAGGATCGGCAAATGTTGGGTTCTTCTCTGATAACACGGCGAGAACTTTCATTAATATTTTCGCGGTTCAATCCCCCGAAGAGCAAGTGAAACTGGAAGCGACTTACAGCAGAAGAGTACAGACCCCCAATGGTGTAATTTCTCAATATCAATGGGGTTTTGATTCCACACTATAGTGATTACCAGAAAAATGAAAAATCTTCCAATTTTAACGATTCTTGCTTTAGGAGCCATTACTCTGACCGCTAAGCCAGTTTTAGCTGCTGGCTCGGTAATGTACCGAGAAGTTAAATCCAACAACCTCTTTGAATGCTCAACTAATCAGCAAATCGAACACATTTGGACTGGCGGCAATAGTACTAGCTACGGCTCAACCCACACGCTAATTTGTTTGGATGGCGATCGCAAAGCGAAATGGGTGATGACTTCTAAAATCACTTGTCAATCACGCAATATTAAACTTAAAGAATGCCCAACTTGGTTTAATAACGAACATACTCAAAATGAACCTAATCAGTTTCCAATTAAAGGTTCTTTTAGCAAACTTGGAGATACAGGCAATACATATTTGTACAATCCACAAAAAACGGGCATCGGCACAAATTGTAAAATCTTCAGCGAGACATCTAAATACGGTTCTGTATCCTACAACTGGACTTGTGAGAAATATGCTTCTTACGAAAATCTAACAATCAACACCAAAGGATTGGAAGATTTTCAATCGACTGGCGGACTTTTTCGGAAATATGGCAAAATCCCATCTCAATTTCAACTGGAGACACCTGAAGAACCTAACTGTAATCGCAATCAGTCGAATACCACTTGTTCGCAAGATTACCCTGCATTGGGAGGCGATCGCGGCAAACTCGATCCGAGAATTTACATCGATTGTCGTGGCGATGCTAAATTTTGCGACTGGTACTACAGTCCCCAACCTTTTGAGTAAAGCATCACTTGTCTACCTAACATTCATTAAAAGGAGAACTCTAATGAAACCAAGTAATGCGATTGTTCTGAAATTCCTAGGTATATCCGCAGTAATTACAGCAGGTACGATATCGACTTTTGTTACCCCTGCCAATGCCGACCCTTGCGCCGATTACAAGCTGAATTTAGATAGAGGGTATGTTTATAATTGCGGACAACAATACCGAAAAATGATTGTTGACGATCCAACGGGAACGCCATTAAACGTGAGAGATTCACCAAATGGTTCAATTAACCGTACCCTTAATAATGGGACAGTAATCTGGACAAATATTACAAGGAGTAATAAGGAATTTGGCTATGATTCCCAATGGGTTTATGTGGGCAACATGTACTGCGATTTTACTTGCTTCATAAATCGTGGCGTTGTTTATGCTCCTTATCTCATTCCCGCCAATCCTTAGTTTTAGTACCTAGGCAATTTTATATTCTTTCATCAATATCTGAACATACTTTTTGTCAACTTCTGATATTGTTTTGAGTTTATCTTAATTTCAGTAAATTCTAATATTGCATAATTATTGAGAGAAATTGTTCTTTTATAATATTGATTATCCTAATGCTCTTAAGTTGGTAGCAGTTTTATGACACTTCAAAATCTAGAGCCACAACTACTTGCCCTAACCCCCAATGAAAAAGCACAGGCAATTCAGATATTAGTCCAGAGTTTAAGCAGCCCTTGGAGGGGAATTGAGAAAACGCCCAATGTCTGTGGAGGTGATGCTTGCGTAGCTAGAACCCGCATTCCTGTATGGGTATTAGTTAATGCGCGTAACTTAGGTATTAGCGAATCTCAACTTTTAAAAGATTATCCGACACTCTCAGCAACTGACCTCGCTAATGCTTGGGTTTATGCTACAGCCTATCCAGAAGAAATTGCACTCGCTATTAAGGAAAACGAAGAAGACTAATGGCACGTTTATATGCTGATGAACAGTTTCCTTTTGAGGTCGTAGAACATTTACGGAATTTTAGGCATGATATTCTCACCGTTCAAGAAGCAGGAAATGCTAACTTAAAAATCCCTGACGATCAAGTTCTTACCTTTGCTAGTGATAACGAACGATTAGTTTTAACCTTAAATCGAAAGGATTTTAAGCGATTGCATCGACTTTTTCCAACCCATGCAGGAATTGTTATTTGTACAGATGACTTGAACCGACTTGCCTTAGCACAACGCATTCATGAAGCTCTGTTGAAAGAATACCCGTTTTCAGGGAAATTAATTAGTGTGGTGCGCCCCGCCAAGTAATCACAAATTAGAGAATCGTATACGCAAATTCAAGGCGATCGCTTGTTTTTGCCTGCCACCCATCTCTTCAAGTTCTGCAATATAGCAATCTCTAACTACAACTTTTGTCTTAGCACCTCAAAACTGTCACTGAGATCGGCGATCGCGATCGCTTCCTGTTCACCAGATTCTAACCATTTGATTTGGACTTGCCCTGCTTCGATTTCGCTATCACCGATGACCACAGCAGCTTTTGCATTGGCATTACTAGCCCGTTTGAATTGTTTGTCAAACTTCGCACCACTGACATCGAGTTCCACTGTAAATCCTGCCTTACGAAGAATTTGAGCAATGGATAGAGACTTAGCTTCCGCTTGTTCGCCTCGTGAAATGACATAGAAATCGATCGCCGCTTGTTTTTGTTCGGCAACCTGTTGCATGAGAATGACCAGACGCTCTAAGCCGATCGCCCAACCTACCGCAGGCACATCCGCGCCACCAAGTTCTGCAATCAAGCGATCGTAACGTCCACCACCACAGACTGCCGATTGTGCGCCCAATTGATTGGACTGAATTTCAAAAGCGGTACGAGTATAGTAGTCTAAGCCACGCACCAGACGCGGATTGATGCGATAGGAAATCTGCAAATCCGTTAATAGGCTTTGGACTTGCTCAAAATGCTGTTGGGACTCAGGGCTTAAATAATCGAGAATGCTCGGTGCATCTTGAGAAATTTCTTGAGTGCGCTTGTCTTTGCTATCGAGAATTCTTAAAGGATTGCGCGTGAGGCGATCGCGAGAATCAGCATCAATTTCTTCCACAAAAGGCGTGAAATAGTCCACCAGTGCTTGACGATAGGCAACCCGATCTTCAGCACTGCCCACCGAGTTGAGATCAACTACAAGATCAGTTAAACCCACAGCTTGCAAAAAATCACTAGCGATCGCGATCGCTTCCGCATCCGCACGCGGATCGGCACTACCTAATACTTCGATCCCTAATTGGTGAAATTGACGCTGGCGACCTGCTTGGGGACGTTCATAGCGAAACATTGCACCCATGTACCAGAGACGCTGCACACCACCTTGAGCAAATAATTTATTCTCGATATAGGATCGCGCCACACCAGCCGTGCCTTCAGGTCGCAAAGTCAGAGAGCGATCGCCGCGATCGTTAAAGGTGTACATTTCCTTGCCAACAATATCTGTGGCTTCACCGATGCCCCGCGCAAACAACTCAGTTGCTTCAAAAAGAGGCGTGCGAATCTCGGTATAGGCGGCTTGGCTAAGGATTTGACGCGCAGTTGTCTCTAACTGCTGCCAGTAATAAATTTCGGGAGCGAGAATATCGCGAGTGCCGCGGGTGACCTGTAATGAAGACATGGATGCAAATAACTTCGGTGATGTTGTTGAAAAGTATAGAGATCTTAGACAATCAAGCCCAAATTGGTATGAATAAGCATAACTCACTATTAGTTAAAAACCAAAAGCCTATGGCAAAGCAAGAGTTAGCCAGTACAAATCAAAACCCAAAAAGCGAGTGGCGGCGCGAAGCGCCGCCACTCGCTTTTTGGGTTTTATGTCCTAAGCAAAACTTAATTTGCTATAGGCTTTTTTAAGCAACTTCGTAACTAAAATTGAAAGTTGCCCATTGGCGCACATCGAGCATCCATGCTTCATTAGCATTATTCGTATTCATGAAATCAGAGGGTTTGCCCGCTCGATCTAAATCCATGAGTAGGGCTTGAGCGACTTGTAAAGCATTGGGAATCGCAATTAGTCCATTCAAAGACGAGGTTTGACGCTGTGATGCCTCAAGAATTTTGGCAACTTGTAACAATGGCGATGTGCTGATCACCACATGGACATCGACCATCCCTTTCGGCGCAGACACAGACCAATTCATCGGCGATTTAGGATAGGGAATAGTAAGTGTTTCGGACGGAGGAATCACTCCATCATTGGCATAGGGAGTCGCAATAAAATTGGGAGTTAAGATTTTACTGCGGGGATCGAGACAAAAAATTCTGATATATAGAGGTTGATTGCTAAAGTTCTCAATTTGGCATTCAAGGCGATCGCCGATATTGATAGGCTTAGTCCGAATAGAATTACTGAGATTACTATTGGGGACTTGCACCCCCCTTGCTGAGGCTTTGCTGGCAATAGTGACCGAGCGTCCATCAACTCCAATCATCGCCCTAAAAGTAGTACGCACATCTAAAAGAGAGGATGCTTGATTTTCGGTACAGCGAATTAGTTTCGCGGCGAGTAAGCTTTCGAGAAAAGGTTGCAAACGCTTGATTGCTACGCCAACGGACTCACCAACGGAACCAAAGGAGCCGAGAATGGGCGTATGTCCGACCGTGAATAGTCCATAGCTTGCCGACTGCACTCCAAATAAACAATCCGCGCATTGCTCATTGGCATTCACTCCAAACATATTTGGCAGAGTCGAAAAAGCGCTAGTAGCATCAACCCTCTCAATTTTGCTTAAGCCCACATCAAGGGCGATCGCCAATTTGACATTATGGGAAATCGCTCGCATTGCTTCTTGCAATAACTGCCCTATTTCCAATCTTTGCAATACGCGATCGCCTAATACTTCCACCTTGCCATTAAATCCATTGCGAGATTTTAATTGGACTACGTTTAAGGATTGCACATTAGCTTTGGGAATAGAAACTGCTGAGATGTTTTGAGAAGTTGAATTAGAACTTTGGATGGAACTTTGGATAGAACTTTCTAGAAAACCTACTTCTTCAAGGTTTTTAGGAATACTCGCAGCTATCACATTCAAAATGGAACCATTAGCATAGTTGCTCAATACAGATATCGGCAAACCCGCCAGACAAATATGCGCAGTACGCCGATCGCCTGTGCTATTGGTAATTACGCCATCGCAACCAAAGTCAGGGATTGGCAACAATGGCGCAAAGGTACTGGTGGCGATCGCCTTTTGCTTCGCAGGATCAATTTCTACCATCTCCGAAATTTGCTTGTTAATACTGAGATTTTCATTGTGCAAAGCACGGCGATCGAGCGTAGTTGCCAAATCACTCATCACTACTTGAATCGACTTGGGCGGTGTAATTTGCCATAACTGCTGGACGAGGGCATAGGTAAACGCGCCACTACTAAAGCCCGACCATTGGGCATCTGCACAGAGCATATCCCCCGTTGCTGCCCGTAAAGTGGCTCCCTTAACTTGCGGCTCCATCGTCTCTAAATCATTTGGTTGCCAATCACTGCGCCCAATGCGCGATCGCAAGCGAAAGTTACCGATCGCGGAGGTATTGGGATAATAAAAACCAGCATCAATCACCGATAAAATCCGATCTGTGGCGATCGCATTTAGCCAAGTTTGCCACTCCTGCAAAGGAATATCCCGCAAAGTATCGAGATTTTGCGGTAAACCACTATCAACGGGTACGAGCGTATTGTAATTGCCAAGGCGCGAACCATGTCCGCTAAAATGCACCAGTACCAAATCATCGGGCAAGGTCTGAGCCGTCAAATGGCTGGTAATTGCCTCGGCAATATTGCTACGAGTTGCTTCGCGATCGGTCAAGGTGAGAATATCCTGTGGCGCAAAGCCAAAGCGATATATTAATAATTCTTTTTGTAACTCCACATCATTGACGCAACCATGCAAGGGCAACCATCCATTAGTCACGGCATTTTGATTAAACCCTTGTGAAAAATTTTGTGAAAAATTCTGAGGATTAGTCTGGACTTCCTCTTTAGCATCGTATTGATTAATGCCAATCAGGAGCGCTCGTTTGCGCTGTGTCGAGACACTCGCTTGATGGGCATACTGCTCTGCGGCAAATGCCAAGCGATCGCGGCTGAGAAATTGCCAGCCCATCAGACTAGCCAGACCCGCTTGCAAGAATTGTCGCCGTGCAATCCCCATATTTATGCCGTGAATTCCTTTGCTGTTTGACGATCGCACTTCTAATTAAAGCTGATTAAATGACTCTCTTTTAAGTTTTTTTGAAGTTTTTTTGACAAATTGTTCGATGGTTTTTTCACTGAGTAATTTTACTTAGTCACTCTGGCGATCGCGATAGTTTCGGGTAATATAAAGAACAGATTTTTTGTGGTGCGGCTAAGCCGCACCACAAAAAATCTGTTCTTTACTAAGTTGCATTGCCTTGAAGCATAATTTTCCTAAATCCCTATATCTGCATATTCCATTTTGCAAAAGGCGTTGTTTTTATTGCGACTTTGCGATTACAACGGGGGGCAAAAAGCTCAAACAACAATATGTTGATGTGCTGTGTCAAGAAATTGCTTTGACAGTTCAGGAGATTCCTCCGAGCGCACCTTTAGAAACCATCTTTTTGGGTGGGGGTACGCCTTCCCTTCTGTCAGTATCGCAACTCGCGCAAATTTTTGAGACGATCGCACAGGAATTTGCGATCGCCTCTAATGCCGAAATATCCCTTGAAGCTAATGCGGGGACAGTCAGCCTTGAAACTTTGAGGGATTATCGCCGTTTGGGGGTTAATCGCATCAGCCTTGGCGCACAGGCTTTTCAACAAGAATTGTTAGACCTCTGTGGGCGTGGGCATAGCGTCAGCGAAATTTATGAGGCAGTATCTGCAATTAAACAAGCGGGTTTTGAGAACTTCAATTTAGATTTGATTTCAGGACTACCCAATCAGACGATGGCAGATTGGCAAACTTCACTTAAGGAAGCGATCGCCCTAGAGCCAACCCATCTATCTATTTACGATCTCACCATTGAGGAGGGAACTGCCTTTGAGAAACGCTATCAAGCGGGAGCTAAGCCATTACCAACGGACGACTTAACAGTGGAGATGTATATCTTCGCCCATGAGATGCTGACATCTATGGGCTATGAGCATTACGAAATCTCGAATTACGCTAAACCTTCCTATCAAATAAGGCACAATTTGACCTATTGGCATAATCAGCCCTTTTATGGCATGGGCATGGGTGCAACTAGCTACATCAATCGCCAAAGAATTGATCGCCCTCGAAAAATGCGCGAATATTTAGAAGCGATCGCGCTATGGCAAACGTCAGGAATTAAGTTTACTGCACCAATCCTAGAGCCTGTCGAAGAATTAATAGATACACTCATGCAGGGTTTACGTTTAGCCGAAGGATTAAGCCTAAAGGGGCTACAAGCAAATTACGGAACAGAACTAAGCGATTGCGCCTTACAAATTCTCTATCCCTATCAAAATCAGCAATGGGTTAAGTTGGTTCAAGAATCAGATGATCTGCGAATTATGCTAGTAACCCCCGAAGGCTGGTTATTCTCTGACATTATCATTGCCGATCTGTACGAAAACCTATAAAGAGAGGCGCATCGCGCCTCTCTTTATAGGTTTTCGTATAATTAAATTTGCTTAGCGAACTTTCTTTATAGACTTAGATATTCCTGAAGTTGCGATCGCAATGACTTGTAACTTCCATCTTCATTATCAGAGATCGTTTCAATCGTTAAACCTAGCGATCTCTGATTGGGAATATTCACCTTTGTGGCAGCTTGCCATAGTATCCAGCGACTACCAAAGGGAAGATAAGCGATGCTATCACTGCGATGGGAAAGCCACACCACCGGCAGATCTGGTAATTCTTTGAGAATATTAGGTACGATAGAATCATTGGCAATTTTCGCAGCAGCTAAGGTTTCTAAGACGGTGCGATCGCTTTGTACGATTCCTGTATCTGTTGTCCAAAGTCTGACGCTCAGTTTAGACTTTTGAGCATAGAAATAGAGCGAAGCCGCCGCTACCACTGCTTCTTCAAAGGCTTCAGGTTGCCATCCTGCGGAAGTATCAAGGGCGATCGCTACTTCCTGCCCACCAATAGTTACTTCCAATTCACGCACCCGTAATTCCCCAAACTTCGCACTAGTGCGCCAATGGATTAAGCGCGTAGGATCGCCCCAGCGATAGGGACGCAGGGTTTTTGTCAAACCTTCTGTCGCATTATTATAATTATGCTCATCACTATATTGACGCGGACTGGTATCTTTGCCTAACTGATCCACTAAAGGACAGCGATCGAGAGGCAGTACGGTAGGATAAACAATAATTTTTTGACCCGATGGACAGGCGCGACGGCTTCTAAATAATCCTAAAGGACTGGAAGTAGCAATTTCTGTGGAGCGAAAATCAAATACACCTCTTTTATGGGTTTTTGCCTCATAAGCCCATCGGTATTGCTGATAGGGAGCGATTACTTCGATAGTTTTTTGAGGGAGTTTTTTGTCTTCGTCAGGATGCTGACGCTGGGAGGTAATGATTTCGTCCTGTTTAGGAATATAGGAAAAATTTTCTGGCAAAATATCGCGAACTTCTAATAAACGCTTCTCGGTTTTACCTGTATTCTGAATGATTAAATCTACCCACAAATCATCACCAACACTCACAGGATCAACCTGCGATCGCACGACGACTATTTCCGCTAGTAATCGCTTGGGCATCACGGCTCCGACGATCAATAGCGCAAAGCTCACCCCACTAATGACATACAACCACCCTGATAATGTATTGGTCGCCGCCATAAAGAAGAACAACGACAAGAAGCCATACATTCCCCCAATAAATTCTGGTGTCGCAAATCGCCGTTCTAACCATCGAAAAAAGCGCTTGATCTTAGATGGTTTCTTTTGCCTTTTGATTGATTTCTGGCGATCGCCTGTGATATTTGCCATATCGTTTTTAAAATATTCTAACGCGATCGCCGATCATCTAAGCTCAATGAGGTGGTGCGATTTTTTCAAGGCAAAACAGAAACCCCACTCCATAGTGTTGGCGATCGCTATAATAATTTGCTAGAGTCACTTTGTTAGCTTAAGGTATTGATCCCATGACCAGCCTGTTTCTGGAACGTCTTCACAGCAGCGATCGCCCCGTCATTGTGTTTGATGGTGCGATGGGTACAAATTTGCAAGTCCAAAACCTGACCGCCGAAGACTTTGGCGGCGCAGAGTATGAGGGCTGCAATGAGTATTTAGTGATGACGAAACCTGAAGCTGTGGCGACGGTTCATCGTGATTTTTTGGCGGCAGGGGCGGATGTGATCGAGACGGATACTTTTGGCGGTACGTCGATCGTTTTAGCAGAATATGACCTTGGTCACATGGCATATGAGCTTAGTAAGAAAGCTACAGAATTAGCTAAATCCGTAGCTGCCGAATTTTCTACCCCAGAAAAACCGCGTTTTGTGGCAGGCTCGATCGGTCCCACGACAAAGTTGCCGACTTTGCTGCATATCGATTTCGATACGATGAAGCAGTCATTTATCGAGCAGATCGAAGGGCTGTATGATGGTGGTGCAGATTTACTATTAATTGAAACCTGTCAGGATGTGCTGCAAATTAAGGTTGCCCTGAATGCGATCGCTGAATTTTTTGATAAGAAATCCGCCGAAGGCAAGCCGCGCATTCCTGTGATGGTTTCGGTGACGATGGAAACCACAGGCACGATGCTCGTCGGTTCCGATATTTCTGCTGTAGTAACGATTCTCGAACCCTATCCCATCGATATCTTGGGGCTGAACTGCGCGACGGGGCCCGACCTGATGAAGGAGCATATGCAGTATTTGAGCGCTCATTCGCCCTTTGTGGTGTCCTGCGTGCCAAATGCTGGGTTGCCTGAAAACGTGGGTGGACAAGCTTTTTATCGCCTCACTCCCGATGATCTCAAAGGACATCTAGCGCATTTTGTTGAGGATTTAGGAGTACAGGTTATCGGTGGTTGCTGTGGCACAAGACCTGCTCATATCAAAGCTTTAGCCGATGCAGCAAAGACCCTCAAACCGAAAAAACGCGAACCCCTAGTCACTCCTTCGGCGGCTTCCATTTATAGTTCTCAACCCTATATTCAAGATAATTCTTTCCTCATTGTCGGTGAGAGATTAAATGCTAGCGGTTCTAAGAAAACTCGTGATTTGCTCAATGCGGAGGATTGGGATGGGCTAGTGGCGATCGCGCGATCGCAAGTAAAAGAAGGCGCACATATTCTCGACGTAAACGTGGACTACGTGGGACGCGATGGTGTGCGCGATATGCACGAACTAGTATCGCGCCTAGTAACTAACGTGACCTTGCCTCTGATGCTGGACTCCACTGAATGGGAAAAGATGGAAGCAGGGCTGAAAGTTGCGGGTGGTAAATGTATTCTCAATTCCACTAACTATGAAGATGGTGAAGAGCGCTTCTGTAAGGTTGTGAGCCTCGCTAAGCAATACGGAGCAGGGATCGTCATCGGCACAATCGATGAAGATGGCATGGCAAGAACTGCGGACAAAAAGTTTGAAATTGCTTCCCGTGCTTACAAACAAGCCACCGAAGAGTTAGGAATGCCAGCTAGTGAGATTTTCTTTGATACGCTGGCTTTGCCGATTTCCACAGGGATCGAAGAGGATCGCCAGAATGCTGCTGCTACCATTGAGTCAATCCGCCGCATTAAGGAAGCCATGCCCGAAACCCATGTATTACTTGGTGTTTCTAATGTTTCCTTTGGACTAAACCCTGCTTCGCGAGTAGTTCTTAACTCGGTATTTCTCCATGAAGCAATGCAAGTGGGAATGGATTCATCGATCGTGAATGCCAGCAAGATCGTACCGCTCAATCGAATTGGCGATCGCGAAAAAGAAGTGGCAAGACAGCTTATCTATGATGAGCGCCAGTTTGATGGTGATATTTGCATCTACGATCCACTTGGCGAGTTTACCAAAATATTTGAAGGTGTCTCGGCGAAGCGTGTCAAGGTGGATAAAGCTGACACTCCTATCGAAGAGCAACTCAAAAATCATATTATTGATGGCGATCGCATTGGTTTAGATGACGCGCTCACTGAGGCTCTCAAAACCTACGAACCGCTCACCATCATTAACCAATTCCTCCTTGATGGCATGAAAGTAGTTGGCGAACTCTTTGGCTCTGGACAAATGCAACTTCCCTTTGTGTTGCAATCCGCCGAAACCATGAAATCCGCTGTTGCTTTCCTAGAGAAGTTTATGGAGAAGGAAGAAGGCGCAAATAAAGGCGTATTCCTGATTGCCACAGTTAAGGGCGATGTCCATGATATTGGTAAAAATCTTGTCGATATCATTCTCTCCAACAATGGCTACAAAGTCGTAAACATCGGCATTAAGCAATCGGTGGAGAATATTATCAAAGCCTATGAAGAGTGCAAAGCTGACTGTATTGCCATGAGTGGATTGCTAGTAAAATCCACAGCCTTCATGAAGGATAACTTGCAAGAATTTAATCATCGTGGCATCAGCGTTCCCGTGATTCTTGGCGGTGCGGCGCTAACTCCCAAATTTGTCTACAGCGATTGTCAGAATGTCTATAACGGCAAGGTGATTTACGGTAAAGATGCCTTTTCTGACCTCAACTTCATGGACAAATATATGCCCGCTAAGGCTGAGGGTAAATGGGAAAATGCTAAAGGCTTCCTAGATGAAGAATTAGCCGTTGTTATTGATACTTCTGAGAAAGACGTAACGACTGCGGCTGAGGATAAGGCTAGGAAAGAAGCGGCGCTTGCAGAGCGCTATTTAGATGTTGAGCGATCGGATTCAGTAGATACCAATATCCCCCGTCCCAATCCTCCCTACTGGGGAACCAAGATTCTGCAAGGTGCGGATATTCCCATTGAGGAACTATTTTGGAATCTTGATCTACAAGCGCTCTTTGCTGGTCAATGGCAATTCCGCAAGCCTCAAGGACAGTCTCGTGAGGAGTACGATCTATTCCTGCAAGAAACCGTTTATCCAATTCTGGAAACATGGAAAGAACGGGTAATTAAGGAGAAGTTGCTAGAACCAACGCTAGTCTATGGGTATTTTCCTGTATTGGCGGAAGGTAATACGGTCTATGTGTACGATCCTAAAGATATCGACAACATCAAGAGCGCTGAACCAATCAATTCCTTTGTATTCCCCCGCCAAAAATCCCAACGTCGTCTCTGTATCGCCGATTTCTTCTCGCCAAAGGAATCAGGAATCATTGATGTCTTGCCACTGCAAGCCGTCACCGTTGGACATATTGCTACAGAGTTTGCTCAAGGGCTATTTAAAGCAAATCAATATACTGACTATCTCTATTTTCACGGCTTAGCGGTGCAGATGGCAGAGGCGATCGCTGAGTGGTCACATACGCGCATTCGCCATGAACTAGGCTTCGGTGCAGAAGATCCTGATAATATTCGTGATATTCTCGCCCAGCGCTATCACGGCTCTCGCTATAGTTTTGGCTATCCCGCCTGTCCAAATATGCAGGATCAGTACAAGCTTTTAGATTTGCTAGATGCGAAGCGGGTTGGGCTAGAAATGGATGAGAGCGAACAACTCTATCCCGAACAGTCAACTACTGCGTTGATTGTGCATCATCCTGTGGCTAAATATTTCAGTGCCTAAAAAATTGGTATTTAATTATGCTGAAATCCCTCAAAATCGAAAACTTCCGTTGCTTCCCATCCTTTGAGATGGGACAACTAGGAAGGTTAAATCTCATTGTTGGTACTAACAACAGTGGTAAAACTTCTATTTTAGAGGCTATTCAGTTATTGATTGCTTTACCAACAAATCATGCAATATTGAGTGATATTGCTATTGATCGCAGTGAGTATATCAGTGAAAACAATGATACTCATCTTGCCATTCGCCATCTTTTTTACAATCACAAAATCGACGAAGGCTTTCAAATTTCGATTACTGGTATAGATAGCTCTGGCAAATCAGAACAAACCCTTCTTAAGGGTCAAAAAAATAGAGATGATGGATCTCCTGAATTATATGTTTTACATTGGGATGATGTAGAAAATAAAGTCCAAAATACAAGCCTGTGGCTACCAATTTCCCAAGACGGAATCATTGTTATTGATTCCCAGAGAAAAGCTAATTGGGAAAAAAGTTTTAGTAGACTACAACCAAAAACTAGGTTTGTAAATTCGTCTTCTTTCTCATCTGAACAAATGATCGAATTGTTTGAGCGCATAGTAATTACCCCAGAAGAAGATCTTGTAATTGAGGCATTAAAAATAATTGAACATCGTATTAAACGAATTGCAAATGTTGGTTCTAGTAAATATCGATATGAAGGAGTGCATAGCGGATTTATCGTACAACTTGTCAATGAAAATCAACGCATACCAATTGGCAGCATGGGCGATGGAATGTGGCGAATGTTAGGACTTGCTTTAGCGATCGTAAATGCGAAAGATGGAGTTTTATTGGTGGATGAAATTGATACGGGGCTACACTTTACGGTGATGTCTGATATGTGGAAAATGCTCTGGGAAACTGCAAAGCGCCTTAACGTTCAGATTTTTGCAACTACCCATAGCAATGATTGCTGGCAGAGCTTAGCGGATATTGCCAATGCTGAAAATCCTAGTGAAGATGGTATTACCATTCATCGAATTGAGAAAGGTAAACCTCACAGTATTGTCTTTACTGAAGATGAAATTGCGATCGCTGCTGAAGAAGGGATCGAGGTGCGTTAAGCCATGAGTACAAAAACAAGACTATTACTTGTGGAAGGCGATGACGATAAGCGTGTAATCCCTGAGTTGATTGAAAAAAATGGTGTGGTATGGACTCAAGACAATCCCCTTATTCCTGATATTCATTCATGCGGAGGATATTCTAAATTATTAAATCAGATTAAAACCCGCTTAAAAGAATCTTCTTTATCCCAACTGGGAGTAATCATTGATGCGGATGACAATCCTCTTGGTCGATGGGAAAGCATTAAAAATCGATGTCAAGTAAGTATTCCAAATTTACCCAATGAATTATCTGAAGACGGCTTAATCTGTGAAGTTACAAAAGACCTCAAATTTGGGGTTTGGCTGATGCCTGACAATTTTCAGCGAGGGATGTTGGAAACTTTTTTAGCCTATATGATTCCCAATGAAACCGAAACACTATGGCAATTTGCCCAGTCGTCAGTTCAAGAAGCTATAAATAGAGGTGCTAAATTAACAGAAGTACAATACGACAAAGCCAATATTTACACTTGGCTTGCTTGGCAAGATCCCCCGGGGCGACAGTTACATCAAGCGGTCAAAGAAACGGTTCTTGATCCTCATCATCCACGCGCTCAGAAATTTGTGAAATGGTTTAAGGATTTGTATGAGTTGTAAGCGATCGCTACCCTGCAAAAAAAAGAGGAGCAAATATTATTTGCTCCTCTTTTTTTTTGAAATGGGATTAGTTGCTATTGAACAACTACCTTACCTTGCATACCAGCACCACGGTGAGGTGAGCAGTAGTAAGAGAACTCACCAGCTTCTTTAAAGGTAGACTCTAGCTCAACCTTGGGCTTTTGAGCTAACTTCTTGTGAGAGAGTTCTTCATGACCATCGAATACGATGTTGTGAGGGAAAGCTTTGTTATTAACCCACTTGATGGTATCGCCTACCTTGATGGTGACCACTTTAGGCTCAAATACTAGCTGACCACCATCAGAACCCATCTTGACAGTGACGGTATCAGCAGCAGCAGGAGATACTGACATGAAGAAGCTACCAACAACAATCACAAGGCTAGCTAGTGCTAGACCAATCTTTTTGGCTAGGGAAGAAATTTTCATAATTAACTACCGACTAAAATTCAACTGAAATTGCACTAATTAAAATTAATTCGACTCGACTCGAATTAATCCGACTAAAACACGTAGAGAAAGCTACTTATTTGTTTAATAATATACCTTTCCGCCGCCCCAGCCGATACCTTTGACTTTAGGTTCGTAGAGGATGTAGCCAGCGATGAGCTTGAGATCATTATCGGTCAAACCACGCATGGTAGGGAAAATATCGGTGCTCTTGAGGCTGGGGTGAACGTCATAGATTTCGGTAACACCGTCATAGGTGGTGGGCTTCTTCATGTAGTCCACTAATCCGAGAACGTTGTTACGGGCTGGGTAAGCGCCAGATAAAGACTCAGGAGATAGGTTTACGTTAGGATTAGTGAAGGTTGCGCCGCCGAGGTGACAGGTTGCACAGGCATTAGAAAATAATTTCTTGCCCTTAGAAATGTCTTTTTGAGTCAAGACAATATTGGTACTTTCGTTAAGAGGCACGGTACGCAGTTCGATGGGGATTTCGGCTGCACTTACACTTTGGGTGCAAAGCTGAAAGGCGAACATCACGGCTGCGATCGCCAAAGCTAGATATTTAAAAGCAATTTTGTTCATAATTACGGAGATAATTTAGTTAATCTAAGTTTATCTAAAAGAATTTAGTCTGATTTTAAAGATTTATTGCGATTAGCTAATCACGATCAATCCTTTGGTTTTTGCGAATTTTGGGCTTCAGATGCCATGATTACGGCTTTAGCATCTTCCAAAGCAAGTTTGGTTTCTGCATCTTGGTACGCAATTCCAAGGCGATCGCATAGTTTAAAGACCTCCTCCAGACTAAGTTGGTAGTCTTCAGCAATCTCGGCGATCGAATAATCTGCAAAGCCCATAACAATACTCTTATCTAGTTAATTCTAGAGACGTTTGTGCTATTTTCTCATGCAAACGTTAGAGAGAGATAAAGTAAAAATAATAAACAGTGAAGTAAACAGCAATGACAGCCGCTTCTAGTAATTCACCTGTCAATAGTAGCGCCCCCTCTGCTGCGCCTCAAATCCTTACTATTACGCAGGCTCCTAGCGAAGTCGTAGTCAATCGTGAGATCGCGATCGCAGGTACGGCGGACTTTTCTCAAGTTTTACAAATTCTGGTAACTTTGCCGAATGATATCCCTGTCCCTGTAGTGACTAATCCGACTGCACGGACATGGCAAGCTAAGCTCGCTTCAGGTTTGTCTGAAGCTTCAGCAATCTTTTTGCGGGTCAGGGCGATCGGCGTTAATAATCAGCTTTTGACCGAGCAGATTGTAAATATTTTGGTCAGGCAGCCGCCCATTACCTTAATTACGAAGCAGGCGACTCGTTTTAAGTCAGCTCCTGCGGATTCGGCAACTTTGCCGCCTGCGGGAAAGGTCGATGTCAGAGCAGGACAAAGCTTTGAAGTGGTTCGCTATGGCGCGATCGCGGGACATATTAAGGTATTGCTCAAGCAACCGATCGCCCCTGTGGGTGAGTTTGGCTATTTCTATGCGCTCCATGTGGATTTGGTTGCACCCGTGACGCTGACGGTGAAGCAAAATACGATTTTTAAGGTTTCGACAGCTTCTTCCTTATCTTTGGCGCTTACGCAAAAGGTAGAAGTGAAGGCTGGCACGAAGTTTTTATTGGATGGCGACTATGCGATCACCGAAAATCATGTGCGGGTCAAGCTAGCCCAACCCCTTGCCCCAATTGGACAGGAAGGCTTCTTTTTTCTGCCCCACGTAGAGTTAGTTAAATTAGGTGAAACCTTAGATTCTTCGAAAACTACGGTGGGTAATATTCCCATCAAGGGCGCGATTTTGACGGTGAAGACGGACACTTTTTTAAAAGCGTCCTCACAAAATGCCAGTAGTTTGACCGACAATCAGAAATTAATGATCAAGGCGGGAACTAGCTATGCCATTGCAGGCTATGCGGCGGTGAATGGACATTTTCGGGTAAAGCTAGCTACAGCGATCGCCCCCATTGGTGATGTGGGCTTTTTCTATGAGCGTCATGTCAGCATTACCAAAAATGGTAAGGCGATTGCCTTTGACCCCGACATGAAAACCATGACGATCAAGCAAAATACGGTACTGAAAAAACGCCCCATCGATTCGCGGCAATTAGCACCGAGCGATCTTGCGCCTCTGACCGCAGGTGATATCTATGGCATCGATAGCTTTAGTCTTTCTGACATTCATTTTCAGGTGACCTTAAACGAAGATGTGCCACCCTTAGGCAATTCGGGCTATATATTTGCGGGACATGTGACGCTTCAGCAAGGTGGGAAGCCCCTTGAAATTGCACCAAGGCAAAAGGTTTTAGGAGTTCCCTATTTTTCGCAATTAGACAATCCTCGCGATCCCTATGTGACTTGTAATGTGACTTCGATCGCGATGGTGTTGGCTTTTCATGGCAAGCGATCGCGCAATCCGCAACAGCAACTTGAGGACGAGCTGTACCAATGGATTATCAACAAGTATGGCGCTCAATCCAGAACTGATAATCAGGCTTTGCAAGCGCTATATCGCGCCTATGGCTTTGGTGGTGAGTTTAGTACATCTCGCACATGGTCACAAATTCGCCAAGAAATCATCGCCAATCGCCCCGTTGTTATCGGCGGCTACTTCACCCACGGCGGACATATCATTTGCATTATTGGCTTTGATGAACAGGGCTTTATCGTCCATGATCCCTATGGCAATGCGTTGACAGGTTATAGCCAAACTGAAGGAAAGAGCTTGCGCTATCCCTATATTTATATGCGTGATATGTGCGGCGTTGATGGCGATGTTTGGGCGCATTTCATTTTGCCGCGCTAGTTTACAAAGCTTCGCGCTAGAAACTAAATCAAGACATTACTAAGACAAGCGTTGCCTTGCAACGCTTGTCTTAGTAATGTCAGGGAGTCGCGAAGCGACTCCCTGACATTACGCGATCGCCGAGCCATCAACTACATCTTGCCAACGACCATTACCCACCGCACGGATTGCCTCTTTTAGCTGAATGTCACCTGTATAAATCGCCTTGCCGACGATCGCGCCTGTGACTCCCACCGACTCTAAAGATACAAGATTTAGCAAGTCTGTAATCGAACTCACTCCACCTGACGCAATTACAGGCACATCGACATTTTCAGCGAGTTGGCGCAAGGCTTCGATATTGGGTCCCTGCATCGTACCGTCACGATGAATATCGGTATAGATAATTCCTGCGATGCCTAACGAAGTCATCCGCTTTGCCAAATCCACAGCCATGACTTCCGATGTTTCTAGCCAACCTCTGGTCGCTACCTTGCCATCACGGGCATCAATGCCGATCATCACTTGTTCAGGAAAATCCGCGCAAATCTCGGCGATCAATTGGGAGTTTTCTACCGCCGCCGTTCCTAAAATCACCCGACTAACGCCCGAATTCAGGACTGACAGAATACTTTCGCGATCGCGTAAGCCACCACCCATTTGCACTCGCATCGGAATTGAACGGGCGATCGCCTCGATGACCTTCAAGTTTTTGGGCTTGCCTTCCTTGGCTCCATCCAAATCAACCACATGCAAATACTTAGCGCCTTGACTGTACCAGCGTTGAGCAACCTCTACAGGGTCTTCACCAAATACTTCAGACTGTTGATAATCCCCCTGATAGAGCCTGACACAGCGCCCATCTAAAATATCAATTGCAGGAATTACGTCCATAACTTTTACCCACGATCCTAGGAGTCTAATTTTAACTAGATTTAGCGATCGCGGTATAGTACAAATCAAGGAAAAACCAATTTAGTAGGTTTCGTGCCATAGGCGCGAAACCTACTAAATTAGTTTTTATTCAGTTTTTATTTAATATTTGTCCCCCTATGAAATCGCCTAAGCAGTCAGTATCGCAACAGTTAATGTCTATTGGTATCGTGATTAGCGTTGTCTTTTTGCTGATGGCGATTCTTGCGCCGATTCTACAAGCCGTAGGCGTTTTAACCGATCCTAATGAATTTCTCAGCAATGGTATCCATGAGCCTCCCTCAGCCCAACATTGGTTCGGCACAGATTTACAGGGGCATGATGTATTTACCAGAACGATCGCTGGTGCTGGTGTGGCATGGCAAGTAACGATCGCCTCAACGGTAATTAGCTTAGCGATCGGCGTACCCTTGGGGATGCTAAGTGGTTACAAGGGCGGCTGGCTGGATCGAGGTTTAGTATTTCTCATGGATGCGCTGTACACCTTGCCCGGTTTATTGCTGTCGCTAACGATCGCCTTTGTGGTCGGTGCTGGGGTCTGGAATGCGGCGATCGCTCTCAGTGTTGCCTATATCCCCCAATATTTTCGGGTAATTCGAAATCAAACCGTGAGTACCAAAACCGAAGTTTATATTGAAGCTGCTCAAGCGATCGGTGCGGACACGAAAACAATCCTCTTCAAATATCTTGCGCCCAATGTGATCCAAAGCTTACCCGCAATTTTCACCCTCAACGCTGCTGATGCGATTCTGACGATCGCGGGTTTAGGATTTTTAGGTTTAGGCATTCCCGAAGATGTGCCTGAATGGGGTCACGATCTCAAGCAAGCTCTCGATGCGCTCTCAACTGGCGAAAATATCTGGTGGACAACGATTTTCCCGGGGTTAGCGATTACTTTTATGGCGATCGGTTTATCGTTAGTAGGTGAAGGCTTGACTCAGAGATTTAGCAGCAAGAAGACTGAAGGTTAATCAAATTTTTATCTCAACTATATAGTTAAGGCGATCGCCTCAATCCGAACCTTTATAATAATTGTAGAAGTAGAGAGCAGAACAAATGACTCAAACACTCATGCAAAAATCTCTATACGAGTCAGATTTCTTGCTGTGGACTCAAGAAACTGTAGCCAAAATAAGAGCTAAAGACTTTGACCATGTGGACTTTGAGAACTTGATAGAGGAGATCGAGGCGTTGGGACGTTCTGAAAAGCAAGAGTTGGAGAATAGGTTAGAGACTTTGTTAGCCCACTTACTCAAACGCATCTATGTCGATATGCCCGATTGCTTTAACGGCTGGGAAAACACGATTAGAGAGCAGCGCCGACGCATCATCCTAAGACTCAAAAATACGCCTAGCTTAAAAGCTTGTTGGGATGATTCTTTGAATGATGCTTGGTTTTTGGCTTTAGGTACTGTCAAAGATGAGTACTCAAAAAAAGGGTATCAGTTTCCTGATACATGGCAGTTTGGACAGGATATCGAAACAATGCTAAATGTTGATTTCTGGGTTTAATTTCTGGTTTCAAAATCTAAGCCATTGGAGGACTACTTATGACTGTTGATTCTCAATTAGTTGAAAAGGGTTTAGACACTAAATTTTCAGAACAAAATAGATTGCAAGGAATCGCAGAAAAATATAGATTGCAAGGATTTGAAGTTGTAATCGAGCCTTCTAAATCCTTGATTCCTTTTGATTTGAGAAATTATTGCCCAGATCTTATGGCGAGAAAGGGATCGGATGTAGGTTACATAATTGAATTTAAAAACTCAATTGCTAAAATCTCAGTCGATCGCTATCGAGAGATTGCCGAAATAGTAGCTCAGCATCAGGGTTGGAGATTTTTACTGATCACTGGAGAAGATGTCTCTTCGGAAGATCCCAAAAATGATAGTGAATCGCTGACTTGGAAACAGATGTTGCAACGCCAAGAACAGGCTCAAAAGTTTTTAGAGATCGGCGAAGTGGAAGTTGCCTTTTTGTCTTTATGGAGAGTTTTGGAAGCTGCCATGCGTCGTCAGGCTATGCAAGTTACAATTCCGATTGAACGTTTTCCCGCTAACTCTTTAATTAATCATTTATATTCTCAAGGTGAGCTTTCGATGGAGCAGTTTGATCAAGTAAGAGTAATTCAAACTGTACGAGATCGGCTCATACACGGCTATCAAATGTCTAATCTTGAGGAGCCTACAAAACAATTGCAAGTGCTTGTTAATGAATTAATTGCAATGTGGAAGAAGTAAATATATAAGTTCAGTAAGATATTTCTGAATAGTGTCACGTTGTTATGCCAAGATATAATTTTAAGAAAGAATACTTTGACAAAGACAATTTGTGAACTGCAATGCATTCCTATAAAAACGATCCTTTAGCAAGTTTTTTGATTAACAAGTGTAAACTAAATCCTATTAGTTTTGCTGTTGTTTCAGTCATAACTACATTTGTTGTTTTTGTCACAATTGCTTGGTATACAAATACTCTGGTATCTACTAAAGATGGGCAAATAGGCTTTTGGCAAGACCCAAGTATTTGGGTTTGGGAATTTTTATTTAAACCAGTGCTATTGGGTTATTACTTGTGGGAATCTGATGTGGTTAAACGTTTATTACAAGAGTTTGTCACATCGCAAACTATAGAAATTACTGATAGTGATATACATCTAGCATTAAAAGTTCATCAGACAAAATGGAGAAATTTTATATCTATACTTATTTCTTTGATGGGAGGGATAATATATTTTGTGTCTCGTTCAGATTTAAAGAGTTGGGGTAGTTCTGGAATTCTCCAAAAAATTGCTAGTACATTATTTGGAATCTTCAGTACATATGCAACAAGTATGTTGTTGCTAGGACTTACTTTAAACATTTGGATAATTCAAAAAGTGTTAAAGAATAAAGATTTAAAGATTAATCCATTACATCCAGATCGCTGCGGTGGTTTATCTTGTCTGAGTAAATATTCTCTTAAAACAGCTTACTTAGCAGGGGTTTTTGGTGTAATGATTGGTTTCACAGAGTATCGAGTCATAACGCAGGAATTGATTGAAAAATACTGGATTCTACATATGAGTATTCCCATTTATATATTGATATCTCTTATTTGTTTTTTCGGACCTCTTCTCGTTGCACACAAACAGATGAAAGAAGCAAAAGATAGAATGCTGACTAATATTGCACAGCAGTTTCAGTATGACTATATGCAGATTAATACAAATTTATCTTTGAGTGCCGAGGAACTAAAAAAAGAAATTGCAAAAATTGGAGAACTTCAATCACTTTATACTTTAACCGATAAATTTCTAGTGTGGCCCTTTGATTTACAAACTCTTAGCCGCTATGTTCTTTCAGTAGTTACCCCATTAATTCCACCATTAATTGGTTTAATCCAAAAATTTGGAGTAGAAATATTTAAATTAGCAGATTTTAAGATTTAGAGACTGTTTGAAAAGTTTTGAGCGTATTCAGATCTATAGAACCCATTTGGTATCTTTTTGAACGAAATATATAGCTTTCAGCCCACCGTTAATTCGGCAATTCAACGATTTAATAGGATCATGGGGTTTTGTGTACCAAAACGGACGAAACCTAGATACCTGAAAGGCTTGTAGCATATAGGCGAGATACCAAATGGGTTCTATACAAAAAACATATTTTATTTACGCCTTTATCTTTTTTAGCTATGTCACCATAGGGCTGAAAGTAGTACATTTAGCCCTATTGTATTGATTGCGTTTATCCACCTAAACTAAAATACGAGTAAAATCATATTAAATCATGACTTTTAATCGTAATTTAATGGAGCGAAAACTTTTCAAACAGTCTCTTAGTGCGATCTCGCAGGATACGTTAATGAAATGTAACGGACTTTATCTAATATAAAATATTTGAGTGCGTTACGCTACGCTAACATACGCTACTTGATTTGTATGGTGATCGCTGATTTTCTCAGAAAGATTAATGGCTTTATAAGCATAAGCTGTATATGGATGTATAGAAATGGAAACAGATATTGTGAGCCAAGCAGAAATTACAGAATCTTTGCTAACTAGCAAAGGTTTTTATAGCTTATTTCAAACCTTACCATTAGAAATTCGACAAGGCTTTCTACAGCTTTTATTTCAAAATAATTCCGCCGAATTAGAGGACTCTATCCTATATTTAGCTTGTGAAAACTCCTGCAATGAAGGCTTTTTATCTGAATTAGAGTCTCAATCTCTCTTAGAGAGTTTGCCTCAATGAAATATCAAATCGCTAAACGCTTCAAAAAAGATTTAGACAAAATCAACGATCGCAAAATTCTTGCAAAAGTTAGAAAATGTATTGAAGCAATTGGAACTTCTCAAGCGCTATCAGAAATCCCCGATCTCGAACCACTAAAAGGTTTCTCAGGATACTATCGCATTAAATTTGACTACAGCTATCGTATTGGAATTTTCTGAGATGGAGAAGTTATTGAAATCCTCAAAATAGAAAGTCATGAAGGATTCTACAAAAATTTTCCCTAGATCGCGTAGGGTGCGTTAATGAAATGTAACGCACCTCTTTAATATCAATATAAATAAACCTTCCTTGTACATACCAAATGTTTGTGCGTAACGCTACGCCAACACACCCTAACTGCTAAATTAGAAGATATATTGATGAATGTGTTTTTCTACATAATGGTTCAATATGCAAATACAGACAAGTGTGCAATTTATCGTAAATGCAAAAATCGAAGACGTTTTTAATGCGTCAACAGATTGCCATAATCTGCCAAAGTTTTTCACTGGATACAAGGGGATTCCTGCAATTTTGAGTGCAAAAACTGTAGATGGATTCCCCCTGCATGAAGGAAGCATCCGAATTGTTGATAACAGCGATGGATCATCTATTGAAGAAGTTATTCTCTCCCTAAAGCAACCTAATTTGCAAGAATATAAGTTGATTAAAGGATTTAAGCCACCATTTTCTTGGTTAGTTCGGTCAGCCTCTGGAAAATGGGAATACGAAACTCTAGATACCAAAACAAGGGTTATATGGAACTTCTATTTTGAGACGCGCAATATTTTTGCTTATTTGGTTTTTCGTTTGTTAGTGCAACAACAATTTCAAAATGCTCAAGAGATTTGTCTTAAAAACTTAAAGAAGTACGTTGAGGATCATGAGCGCTAATGTAGTGCGATCGCTGATGCATCAATTCCATGCTGACAATCTTTGAGTTGATGGGCAAGGCAGATTTGCCATGCTGTCGTTAGATTCATCTTTTGGGCGCTAAATTAAGTCTGATACCCACACCTCTGGTTGATGCTTGGCTATTAGTGGGTTTTGATTTGTTAGAGCTATTTCTTTTATGGCAATAAGTAGTTTTAGACAAAGCTAACGGATCGCTATAATAGAGGACAGAAAATTGTTAAAATTTGTAAGAATTTTTACAGGTTTGCCGATCGCCTAGATCTGAGATCTCAAATTTGCAACTCGCAAACCTACGTGTTTACTTAACTCCTTACCCTTCGTCTGAATTGATTCAAACTTTTATGGCTAGCTTCCCTTCTCTTACTGGCGCTGAAATCCGCTCCAAGTTTCTCGAATTTTTTGAGGAGCGTGGTCATAAGGTATTGCCTAGCGCTTCCCTCGTACCTGCCGATCCCACGGTGTTACTCACCATTGCGGGAATGCTGCCATTTAAGCCGATTTTTCTAGGACAGCAAGAATCTGAAGTTCCTCGCGCCACCACATCTCAAAAATGTATCCGCACCAATGACATCGAAAATGTCGGTAGAACGGCGCGTCACCATACATTTTTTGAAATGCTAGGAAACTTTAGTTTTGGCGATTATTTCAAAAAAGAAGCGATCGCTTGGGGATGGGAATTAGTCACCAAAGTATTTCAACTGCCTGCGGATCGTTTAGTGGTCAGCGTTTACCATACCGATGAAGATGCCTTTGCGATTTGGCGCGATGCGATCGGTATTCCAGCCCATCGGATTCAACGCATGGGTGACGATAATTTTTGGGCTTCGGGTGCTACGGGTCCCTGTGGTCCCTGCTCAGAAATCTATTTTGATTTCCATCCCGAATTAGGTGACGCGCATATTGATTTAGAGGATGATTCGCGCTTCTTAGAGATTTATAACCTTGTTTTCATGGAACTAAACCGTGATGCTGAAGGAAATCTCACTCCTTTGAAGAAACAGAATATTGATACGGGCTTAGGATTAGAACGCATGGCGCAGGTTTTGCAATGCGTTCCCAATAACTACGAAACTGATTTGATTTTTCCAATTATCAAAAAAGCGGCGGATATTGCAGGGCGGGACTATCACCAGAGCGATGAGAAGGTGAAGACTTCGCTCAAGGTGATCGGCGACCATGTGCGTTCTGTCGTGCATATGATTGCGGATGGCATTAATGCCTCCAATGTGGGGCGAGGCTATATCCTGCGCCGTTTATTGCGTCGGGTCGTGCGGCATGGACGCTTGATCGGGATTGCTGGCACTTTTGCGGCAGAGGTCGCTGAGGTGGCGATCGCCCTTTCAGAATCAGTCTATCCCAACACTCGCGAAAGAGCGAAGGTTATTAAGGAAGAAATTCAAATCGAAGAAACTCGCTTCTTGCAAACCCTCGAACGGGGAGAGAAGCTGCTTGAGGAAATTCTCGCGAAGCCTGAAGTTAAGACTAGTAAAACCATTTCAGGGCTAGATGCCTTTACTCTCTACGATACCTATGGCTTCCCCTTTGAACTCACTCAAGAAATTGCCGAAGAGGTTGGCTTTAGCGTTGTTGCCGATGGCTTTGATGAGGAAATGAAGAAGCAACAGGAGCGATCGCAAGCGGCTCATGAGGATATTGATTTATTAGCCAAAGATAATTGGGCAAATGTTGCTAAGGAAATTGGTAAAACTGAGTTTCTTGGCTACAGCGAACTTAGCAGCATTGCCACAGTTAAGGCGATTTTGGTCAATGGCGAATTGGTGAAAACTGCGATCGCTGGTAGCAAAGCCCAAATTGTTTTAGATTGCACGCCTTTTTATGCGGAATCAGGCGGACAGGTGGGTGATTCGGGATATCTCGCTATTGGTTCGGCGATCGCCAAAATCAGTGATGTGCAGAAGCAAGCCAATCTATTTATCCACATTGGACAGATCGAACGCGGTGAAATATCCGTAGACGATGCAGTCAATGCTCAAGTTGCCATTTCAGAACGTCGCCGCACTCAGGCTCACCACACCGCAACCCACCTCTTGCAAGCGGCTCTCAAGAAAATTGTCGATCCTAATGTCTCCCAAGCAGGTTCACTAGTAGATAGCGATCGCCTCCGTTTTGACTTTAATCTCAATCGTGCTGTCACCGCCGACGAGATGCATCAAATCGAATTGCAAATCAATAACTGGATTGCGGAATCCCACGACTCAGTTATAGAAGTATTGCCCATTGCAGAAGCCAAGGCTAAAGGCGCGATCGCCATGTTTGGCGAGAAGTATGGCGCAGAAGTGCGCGTCATCGATATTCCTAACGTGTCGATGGAACTCTGTGGCGGTACACATGTAAAAAATACCAGCGAAATTGGCTTGTTTAAAATCATTTCTGAAGTCGGTGTGGCTTCTGGTGTGCGACGTATTGAAGCGATCGCAGGTCAAGCGGTTCTCGAATACCTCACTCTGCGCGACAATATCGCTAAGGACTTAAGCGATCGCTTTAAAATTAAGCCTGAAGAAATTAGCGATCGGATTACAGGATTGCAACACGAGTTGAAAAATTCCCAAAAGGAAGTGGAAGCTCTCAAGCAACAACTAGCCCTAGTCAAGGCTGATAGCCTCCTGACCGAAGCTGAACCCGTGGGCGAATTTAAAATCTTGGTAGCGCAACTTCCTGACATTGAAGCCGAAGCCTTAAAAGCAGCAGCAGAGAAGCTTTCGGCTAAATTAGGACATAGCGCGGTTGTGCTGGGTTCCTTTAGCGAAGATGGCAAGGTGACGCTAGTTGCTTCTTTTAGTAAGGAAGTAAATGCCAAAGGCTTACAAGCGGGCAAATTTATCGGGGCGATCGCCAAAATTTGCGGCGGCGGCGGCGGCGGTCGTCCTAATCTCGCCCAAGCAGGCGGCAAGGATGCCAGCAAGTTACCCGAAGCCCTAGAAGCGGCGGAACATCAACTCAAGCACGCACTTTCTTAAATCGATTGGTTTTCATTTTGTCCTATAGCGATGTAAGTTTTGCTTAGGATATAAAACCCCAAAAGTGAGTTGCGGCGCGAAGCGCCGCAACTCGCTTTTGGGGTTTTGGTTTGTACTGGCTAACTCTTGCTTTGCTATGGGCAAAATGAAAACCGCTAATTTAACAACTTTGTCTCAAAAGCGAAACTTCTTCAGGAGTTAATGACCAACCTAAAGCTCCCGCATTTTGGGTTGCTTGTTGAGCATTTTTTGCCCCTGGAATAGGAATCACATTACCCTGACAGATCAACCAATTCAAAGAAATTTGAGCGGGAGTTTTGCAATACTTCTCAGATAGATTTTTTAAATTAGAGAATAGAGGTTCGAGCTTTTGCAAGCCCTTTGGACTAAAACGGGGATCAACTCGTCTTGCACCTTGCAAAGTTTTGATACTCTCTAAATTATATTTACCCGTTAGCAAACCTTGAGCCAAAGGGCTATAGGCGAGAATGGTTACTCCCAATTGTTGAGCCTTTTCTAGCACTCCATTCTGTTCAATTTGTCTGGTGAGTAGGGAATAGGGAACTTGATTAACCGCTAGGGGAATTCCTTTAGCAGCTAAATATTGATGGGCTTGAGCCATTTGGGCGGCGGAGTAGTTACTCACGCCCACGGACTGGATGCGTCCTTTTTTTACTTCATCCGCCAAAACCTCCATAAAATCTTTGGTCTTAATCAAAAACTCTAGGGGCCAATGAATTTGGTAGAGACTAATTTGAGATGTCTGTAGCCTTTCTAGACTAGCAGTCAGAGCATCAGCGATCGCCTTACGATTCCATCGCCAAGGTAAGGGGAAATATTTAGTGGCAATCTGAATAGGTTGGCTGGTTTGTTTGCAAAACTTCCCAATTAAGCGTTCTGACTCTCCTAATCCATAGACTTCAGCCGTATCAAAGAAAGTAACCCCAGCATCAATCGAAGCTTGAAATGCTCCCTCCACATCACTTGCGCCAAAGTCCTTGCCATAAGCCCAAAATAGTGTGTCTCCCCAAGCCCAAGTACCTACGCCTAAAGCAGTTACGATGGGTCCATCGATGCCGAGTTTAATAGTTTGCATATTTCCTTTACGAATTTTTCGCCTATTATAGCAAGAGGCTTGCTTTGCAAGCCTCTTGCTATTGGTTTCTGAGTTTTTTTAATTAAGAAAGAGCCTAGCCATTTCTTAATTAAAAAAACTTACTGGGTTTGTTTTTTAATCTCTGAAAGTTTGGCAACACTTTTAGGGATTAGTATTACTCCCTTTCCAGCCTAGAAATAGACATTAAAACCCAAGAATTAGATGTGCGGCGCGAAGAGCCGCACATCTAATTCTTTGATGGAAAGGAAGTAATAACTCGCAAAGTTTCCAAACTCTCATCACTAGCACCATTGATAATTCCACCCGATCGCAAAATACATTGCAATATCTCAATCACCGCTCTCGTAATTTCTTCACCGATGCAGAGTAAGGGAATTCCGGGGGGATAGGGACATAGGGACTCAGCGCTGATTTTGCCGATCGCTTGTTCTAGGGGTAGGCGATCACTTTTGGCGAAGTAGGCTTCGCGAGGGGTAATTGATAATTGGTGATTGGGGATTGGTAATTGATAATTGATGCTAGTTTTGATCTTTTCTTCTTTACTTTTACCTTTTGTCCTGACCAGTTCAGCAAATCCTTTAATGAGGCGATCGATATCATCTTGAGTATTGCCGAGACTAAGGATAAATACTAATTGGGTCAGGGTGGGCATTTCTGCCATCACATCTACTTGCGAATGTAAATACACATCTGCATCAAATCCAGTTATATCTAAATGATCAACCATTACGGTTAAGCGAGTTGGATCGAGGTTAGGAACTTGAAGCTGATCGAAAGTACGGAGATCGGGTATTTGGTTGAGACGAATTCTTGCTTCTTGGGCGAGTCTGATCGTTTCAGTTAAGATCGCTTTACCTGCGATCGCCATTTGGCGACGGGCGACATCGAGGGAAATGAGAAGTAATAAATTGGGACTGCTCGATCGCAATATTTGTAAAGCCCGTTCTACCTGCTCGGCGGCAATGCGATCGCCTTGTAGGTGCAAAATGGAAGATTGGGTAAGGCTTCCCGCAACCTTGTGAGTAGATTGCACGACGAGATCGGCTCCTGCTTGCAAGGCGGAGATGGGCAGATCAGGATGAAATCCTAAATGTGCGCCATGAGCCGCATCTACCAGTAAAGGAACCTTAAAGGAATGAGCGATCGCCGCCATTTTGGCAAGATCGCCACAAACACCAAAATAATTTGGACTAACTAACAGAACGGCTTTTGCATCGGAATGTTGATTTAAAAAAGCTTCTAAGGTTTCAGGGCTTACGCCTAAATCCAAATCAAATTCTGGCAAATAATCCGTTGGCAAATAAATCGGAGTCGCGCCATTGAGAACTAAACCAGCGATCGCCGCCTTATGACAATTTCGACCAATTAAAACCTTATCCCCCTGTCCACAGGTCGCCAAAAGCATTGCCTGTATGCCACAGGTAGAGCCATTGGTCAAGAACCAAGCGCGATCGCTGCCATACGCTTCTGAGGCTAGCAATTCGGCTTCATTAACGGCTTCTTCTAATTCTGGAAGTTCGGGCAAGTCAAGGCGAAACATGGTTTCACCCATAAGGGTCATAAACTCACGATCAATTCCTTGCCCACGTTTATGTCCAGGCATATAAAAAGGCGCATGATCGATATTTAAATATTGCTGGGCGGCAGCTAGTAAAGGAACAGTATTTTGATTCATTCGATAGTTGGTTAGCAATTATTTCAAGAGATTTCAAATGTTATCTCAGAAAATTAAATCAATCCTGCTCTTTCTAAAATGGAAAGAAACGAGTTGCGGCGCGAAGCACCGCAACTCCCCTTCTGGGTTTGTGTCCTCACAAAAATGGCAACAGCGATATGACCGCATTTTTGGTGGTAAAAGAGTAGATAAAAAAATAGAGGATCGCTTTGCGATCCTCTATTTTTTTATCTAGAGTCAAGATACTAAATCGAAGTGACGATTACAAAACCGAGAACACCGATGAAGATGACTAGAGCATAAAATTGAGCTTTGCCATTTTCAAAGTACTTTAAGCCTTCGCCAGTTACTACGGTGACGAAACCTGCAAGGTTAACTACACCATCGACAATTTTGGCATCAACTTCTAGCACTTGACGCGCTAGGCGGCGAGAGCCAATAACGAAGACAGCATTGTAAAGCTCGTCAATGTACCATTTGTTCTTAGAGAAATTATAGAGAGGCTGAATGGACTTAGCGATCGCACTGGGATCGATTTTCTTTTGCAAATACATCAAAATTGCTAGCGAAATACCGATTAGCCCAATACCGATAGAACTACCACCCATTAACAGAAATTCGGGCGTAAAGCCCTCAGCAGGAACTTCGGTAATTTTTTCTGAGGGAGCATGGATAAAATACTCAAAGTAGTTCCCCAAGGGTGTCCCCACTAGACCGATGAGCATCGAAGGAATTGCCAAAACCATCAGAGGAAAAGTCATCGTAATGGGTGACTCATGGGGCTTGCTAGCATGATGATGACTGTGAGAATCACCACCAGCAATGGGTTCTTTGCCAACGGAATTTTCTGCTTTTACGGAGGCTAGTAGCTTCTTGTCAGTACCGCGAAATTCTCCTTCAAAGGTGGTGAAGTACATACGGAACATATAGAAAGCTGTGATCCCCGCCGTCGCAAACCCGATCGCCCAAAGCGCAGGATTTGCCTTAAAAGTAGATGCGAGAATTTCATCCTTTGACCAGAAGCCCGCAAAGGGAGGGATGCCGCTAATGGCAAGTGTGCCGATAAAGAAGGTAATCGCCGTAATGGGCATATATTTGCGTAAGCCACCCATCACTCGCATATCTTGAGCAAGGTCGGGATCATGTCCTACGACTTCTTCCATTCCGTGAATGACGGAACCAGATCCAAGGAACATCATCGCTTTGAAATAAGCGTGGGTCATCAGGTGAAATAGTCCAGCACCATATGCACCCACACCCATACCCATCACCATGTAACCCAATTGGGAAACAGTGGAATAGGCTAAACCTTTTTTGATGTCATTTTGCGTAATCGCAATACTTGCGCCAAGAAATGCGGTAAAGGCTCCTGTCCAAGCGATCGTATTCATCACCGCAGGGATTTCCTCAAATACAGGGAACATGCGCGCGATTAAAAATACGCCAGCCGCAACCATCGTTGCCGCATGGATTAATGCCGAAATGGGAGTAGGACCTTCCATCGCATCAGGTAGCCATACATGGAGAGGGAATTGGGCGGATTTTGCCGCAGGTCCCATAAAAACGAGGATGGCGAAGAGGGTTGCTAGAGCTACGCTCAAACCACCAGACTCAACTAACTGAGTTAGTCTCTCTCCCATTTCTGTAAATTCAAACGTACCCGTTGCCCAATACAAACCAAGTAAACCTAGTAATAAACCAAAGTCGCCCACACGGTTGGTAACAAAGGCTTTTTGGCAAGCATCGGCGGCTCCTTTGCGATCGAACCAAAAGCCGACGAGCAGGTAGGAACACATCCCCACTAATTCCCAGAAAATATAGATCTGTACCAAGTTGGGGCTAACGACTAATCCCAACATGGAGGAGCTAAACAAACTTAGGTAAGCATAAAATCTGACATAGCTGGGATCATGCGCCATGTAGCCATCGGTGTAAATCTGCACTAAGAAGGCGACGGTGGTGACGATCACGAGCATAAGTGAGGTGAGGTGATCGATCACAAATCCCATTGTCAAATGAAAAGTGCCTGCTTGCGCCCACTCAAAAGTCCAGAGGTAAGGCTCATGACCTTGAATTTGACTCCAAAGGATGTTTATGGCTAGCACCATTGCTGCGCCTATGGCGGATACGCTGAGCGTAGACCAAAGCGATCGCAGTTTATTGGTGGATTTGTTAAAGGTAATCAGTCCTATGCCGATAATCAGTGCTGCGGTGAGTGGCAGCACGGGAATCAGCCATGCGTATTGATATGCAAAGTCCATAGGTCGCGTTTGAACGCTAAGTTTAATGTAGAGACGCTGTTAACAGATTAGTTTACTACAGTCAGATTGAGCGAGATATGTTAACTATGAGCATTATTACTCATTAAGAATGAATTTTATAAAAACTTAAGTTTTACTCCTATCCCAGTAAATAATTAGATGTGGGCGGCTTCGCCGCCCACATCTAATTATTTACTGGGATGCCTAGTCTGTGGGGCTGATTGAGTTTTATTGGCAGCAGCTAGAGATTCTCACCATGGCTTTGATATTTTGAGAATCGGTATAATTGTGACTATAGTGAAAACGGTGAAAAACACCGTTTTTTATTTCGTAAAAATTTTTAGAGATATTCCATTGACTACTGTTTCGCTGTCACAACGCGCCATTCAAATTAAAGAATCACAAATTCGCGAAGCTTCCCGCTACTGTGAAAAATTTGGAGCGATTAACCTTGCGCAAGGATTGCCTGATTTCCCTGCGCCAGAAGCACTAAAAGAGGCAGCTAGAGCTGCGATCGCGGCTGATCTTAATCAATATGCTGATAGTTGGGGATGGGAAAAGCTGCGGGTAGCGATCGCCGAAAAAATGCTACGGGATAATCAAATCACCGTCGATCCTGAAACGGAAATTACAGTTTGCTGCGGTGCAACTGAGGGGTTAAATGTTGCCCTGATGACTTTGATTAATCAAGGCGATCGCGTTTTAATTTTTGAGCCATTTTACGAAAACTATATTCCCAACCTTGCGACTGTGGGAGGTATCCCTGAAATTATTACCCTTACGCCGCCTCAATGGGAAATTACGCAGGAAATGATCGAGCCTGCCTTTAAAAAAGGAATTAAGGCAGTAATTATCAATAGTCCCGCTAATCCCACAGGTAAGGTCTGGACGAGGACAGAACTAGAATTAATTGCCAAGCTTTGTCTGCAATACGATGTCTATGCCATCACCGATGAAATCTATGAATACATCATCTATGAGCAAGAACATATTAGCCTGATGAGTATTGAGGGAATGCGCGATCGCACGATTTTAGTCAATGGCTTTTCTAAAACCTTTTGTATTACGGGGTGGCGCTTGGGCTATACGATCGCCAGTCCTGAGCTATCCGCCGCCATTCGTCGCATTCATGACTTCATCACCATTAGCGCCCCTGCGCCTCTACAATACGCCGCCCTAACCGCCATGCAATTTGGGCGAGAATATTTCACTAATATGGCACTAGATTACAAACGGAAGCGCGATATGCTTTATCCCGCCCTATTAGAAATGGGCTTTTCGCCAGTATTGCCGCAGGGAGCCTATTATATTTGGACTGATAGCTCGGCGATCGCACAGGATGCCGATATGGCAGCTTTTCGATTAGCTAAGGAAGCCTTGGTTGCGGTCGTACCCGGAACCTGCTTTAGTCATCCCGATCGCGCCAAAGTTAATGGCTTACGTTTCTGCTTTGCTAAGAAAGACAGCACGATTGAGCTAGCAGTTAAAAATTTGCGTAATCTCAAGCTCTAGTGTTGTAGCGGCACAGTCCCACCGCCCCTACTAAAAACCTGTGGCGATCGCACAGCGTGGACCATAGGTTTTTGCATTGATTTTTATTAAGCCTCACAAACTTTTTTGGACTTTCTCTACGATTTAGATCTTAAGAGGAAAGATTTCGGGTACAGTTACATTAATGTTGGGGATAATATTTAAAACTTTTATTTTAATCATAGAAATTAGTTTGTGAAAAGGCGTAATTTTCTATAAATGAATGAATAACTAATTTATTTTAATAATGTTTATTTGTCTGCTTTTTGAATTAGATAGATGTTTGTATCTCTATGGTTTAGGAAATGAAAATGTTTGGAGAATTAGAGAGACGTGAAATGTTTCAAGAATTTGATTTGGTTCACAACTATCCAGAATTTATAACAGCTAAAACTCTCGATGTATCGATATTTAGTAGTTTAAGATCATCCATTAATGATGATTTAGAATTTTCTGACCTCGTAACTATTTATCTTACTTCGGCTGAGGATCTTCTGAGGGCAATTCAAATTGCTTTTGACAATCAAGATGGCAAAAAGTTAGGTATTGCCGCCCATTCTCTGAAATCGACAAGTGCTAGTATCGGTGCTATCAAACTATCCTATGCCAGTAAATATATAGAGAAAATCTGTAAAAATGGAGAGATGTTAGTTTCGTTAGAATTAGTAAATCTGCTAAATAACGAATACGATCACGTACTTACGGAGATTAGAGCCTCAGTTATTGAATTTATGTCAGAATGGGAAAGAAATTGACCCAAAAGCTCTAATCTATGCAAGTTAATGCGATCGCCGCTACCCCATTCTCAAAAAAGCTCAAAGCTCCTTTTCTAAAGCATCAGATTGCGGTATTACAAATTAATTTGGGTCGGATTTGTAATCTTGCCTGTACCCACTGTCATGTGGAAGCTAGTCCCCATCGAACTGAAGAAATTTCTCCAGAGATTTGTCAACAGTTAATTGAAATTATTCATCGATTTCCCCAAATTCAGACAATCGATCTCACAGGTGGTGCGCCAGAGATGCTATATGGATTTCGGGAACTAGTTAAAGCGGCTAGACAGCATGGTAAGGAAGCGATCGCCCGTTCTAATTTGACTATTTATTTTGAAAAGGGCTACGAAGATATTCCCGAATTTTTTGCTGAACAGCAAGTCAGGGTTGTGGCTTCCCTACCTTGCTACTTAGAAGATAATGTTGACAAAATGCGCGGCAAAGGCGTTTTCGATCAGTCCACCCAAGCTTTGCAATGGCTAAATCGGCTGGGCTATGGGAGTAATCCCCAATTAATTCTTGACTTAGTCTATAACCCACAACTCCCAACCTCGCAGAAATTTTCCCTCGCGCCTAATCAACAGGGCTTACAAGACGCATATAAAAAGCATTTGCTAGAAAACTTTGGCATTGTCTTCAATAATCTATTCACAATTACCAATCTTCCCATAGGCAGAAGTAAGTTCCATTTACAACATCGCCATCTTGAAGAGGAATATACTCTTTTCCTAGAAGAGAATTTTAATGCTCAAACTCTTGATTACTTAATGTGTCGCAATCATTTGTCTGTGGACTATTTAGGCAATATCTATGATTGTGATTTCAATCAAATGGAAAACTTACCAGCGCGATCGCCTAATGGGGAAGTTCTCAACGTTGCCAAAATTTTGGAACTAGGAAGTTTAGATCTTATTCAAGAAATTCAAACTGCTAATTATTGCTATGGCTGCACCGCAGGTAGTGGTTCGAGTTGCGGTGGCTCGTTAATCTAAAAAAGGTTCTATTTATCACCAATTCGGTGCGAAGCGCCGAATTGGTGTTTTGGGCTTTACGGTACTGATATGGCATCTAGTAAGCGCAAAATAATTGTCTTGGGCGATCGCCTACCTGCGACGATCATCCGATGTCCTAAGACATAGGGAGCGAGGAACTTCACATCATCGGGCAGAACGTAATCAGATTGGCGATTTGGATTCAACATCTTTTGGATAAAGGCATAGCTTTGAGCCGATCGCAACATTGCCGAAGTACCTCTAGGACTCACGCCTAATGTGATTTCTTCATCATTGCGAGTTGCCCTAACGATATTGACAATGTACTCACTGGTCGCATCGCTGACGGGAACTTGAGAGCAAAGTTGGCGAATTTCTAGCACTTCTTCGGGAGTAATGCATGGTTCTAATTGCGTAGAGCCAATTTTGCCTAGCTGCATCCGTTTGAGCATTTCTAATTCTTCCGCTTCGTTGGGATAGCCAATGCTAAAGGACAGGGCAAACCGATCTAGCTGTGCTTCGGGGAGAGGAAATGTACCTTGATATTCAATAGGGTTTTGCGTGGCGATCGCAAAAAATGGTGATGGTACTTTGCGAGATAAACCATCGACGGTGACTTGCCCTTCTTCCATTACTTCTAGTAACGCTGATTGAGTTCTGGGTGTAGCCCGATTAATTTCATCGGCTAGGAGAACATTGGCAAATACAGGACCGGGGAGAAATTGAAATTCCCCTTTTTGAGGATTCCAGATATTTGTACCTGTAATATCCGTAGGCAGTAAATCGGGCGTACATTGCACACGCTGAAACTTACCAGAAATAGAAGCCGCAAGGGACTTGGCTAATAGGGTCTTACCCACCCCCGGAACATCCTCTAGGAGGGCATGACCACCCGAAAAAAGAGCCACCAACACAAGTTGAATGGCTTCTTCTTTGCCGACGATCGCTTTGGACAGATTATCAACTAACTGCTGGACTTTGAGTTGCTTTTCCATGTTCCCCATCGAGCTTGTGCTGTCGAGTTGTGCAATATTTTTCTTAACTATACCCTCAAAAGAGTAATGGCGGCGCTTCGCGCCACCATTACTCTTTTGGGGGCTGGAGAGCGAGCTATAAGCTCTCCCCAAAACAATGCTCCTGTTTGTCTGCTAAGATCAAAACCGTGAGGAGTAAGGAGTTGCATGGCTGGTTATACGCTGATTTTAGCGATTTTGATCCTAGGTGGCATGATTGCAACCCTAGGCGATCGCATTGGCACTAAAGTTGGCAAAGCGCGACTTAGCATGTTTAACCTGCGCCCCCGTGACACGGCAACCCTTGTCACGATCGCCACAGGGGGAATGATCTCCGCATCGACCTTGGGAATTTTATTGCTGATGAGTGGACAGCTTAGGGATGGCTTATTTCGCCTTGAAAGCATTCGCTCTGAATTGGCGAGCAGCCAACAACAAAAACAAAAAGTTGAAACTGAGTTGAATGCTGCTAAAAGCGAACAGGAAAAAGCCCAACAGCGTTTAGAGCAGATTAATAAATCCCTCGTGCAAGCGGTAAAAAAGCAATCTGAAACTCAGGCTTTGCTGCAATCCGTTGAAAGCAAGTTTCAAAAAGCCGATGAGGAGTTGCAAAAAGCCTCGCAACAGGAAGCAGATTTACGCGATCGCATTCAAAATTTGACGAAGGAGCAGGAAAGTCTGCAAACGGAAAGCAATCAACTGCGAGATGAAAAGTTAAAAATTGCCAGCGAATTAGAAAGCATTTCCCGTGATCGCGAAACCCTTAAACAAAAAGTCACCGAATCCGAGCAAAGGCTTGCTGCCATTGATAAACAAAGAAGCGAGCTATCTGCGGAAATTGCTTCCCTTGAGTCCGCCCGTGAGCAGTTAATTATTAGCTTAGAAGCTCTACGCAAAGGCAATGTGGCAATTTTTGCCGATCAAATTTTAGCGCTCGGAGTCGTTCGCCCCAATCTGAGTAATACCGAACTTCGCCAAGCTGGCATTCAATTAATTAGGCAAGCGGAGATCAATGCCCGTGAATTGCTGGACTTTCTGCCCGATCAAGCACCGAAAGATCCAGTTATCAAAATTACCGATGCTCAAATTGAGGGGCTACTCGATCGCATTAAAGATGGTCGTAGCTATGTAATTCGCATTCTGTCGGCAGGTAATTTCCTCAAGCGGGAAACTAAAATTATCATCTCTGCTGATGTCACCCTCAATCGCCAGATTTTTGCGAAAGGAGATGAGATTGCTTCCCTGCAATTTAGCCCCAACCTATCGCCACAGGAAATTGCTTCTCGCATTGAGCAATTATTTTTGTTAGTGAGTTTCCGCGCCCGTCGAGAAGGGGTTTTAGCGAATCCCTTAACGGGTAAGGTGGGGAATTTCCCACCCGAAGCTCTCAACGAACTTTTTAAAGTAGTGAGCGAGCTAAAATCCCCCTACGAAATAAAGGCTGTTGCTAAAGAAGCAATTTTCCCCGCCAGTTCGCTTACCCTAGAATTAGTCATCCGCCAAAATGGTGTAGAAATTGCTCGTTTTAGCTAAAGCCTAAATTTGCTATGCCCTAATGTTATGCCTAAGATATCTCTATGCGATCGCTGTAATTTTTATGCCCACACAAATCTGCTAGTTTGTGCGGTGCATCCCTATGGGGCAGAATGGGGACATTGTGCGGATTTTGTCTCAGCCGAGCTATGGGAACCAGACGATCCCCAAAGCTATGATCCCGACATGGAAGCAGAATATGGATGGCATCCTATCTTTACGGGGAAATGTCCTGAATGTCGTACCCCTTTTTCGCGGATGCGATTACCGCCAGAGCAATGGCGATGTAAATGTTGCGGCTGGGAAGATGATTTGTAGTAAAAATTTGCTTTGCAAATTTTTACTACAGATTGATGGTTGTGCTTTGGATAGCTATGGATATTTACTCTTTGCGATCGCTGCCGTAAACATCACGACCTTTAACATTGTTAATTGTATGTAGCACCGCCGTCGAAGCCGCCATAATATCGCGCTCTTCACCACCGAGATATAAGCGCCCAAAACTACCCACCGCTACAATTTCTAAAATATTAATCGAAGCCGCTTTTTCTGCTTCGTTGGCGGCGAGGGCTGCATAAGCCGCTGGCTCAACCTCCATGATGTATAGCGTCTGACCCGAAAGCAGCATTTGTCCGCGCCGAAAGCGATTAATTAACTGGGTTTGATGCGCGTCAACATTGCGAATAATTTGGCTGGAAAGTAACCTTGGCTTAATGCGATCTTCTTCACTTACACCGAGCATTTCCAAAATTGCCCGACCTGCGGCTTTGGTTTCCCCTTGACTTGCCGAATGAATTTCGAGTAATCCATACAAGCGCTCAACTATTTGCACCCCCGGGCGGACAGAGGTTGATTTCAGCGCTACGTCTGTAATCCGATTAATCTCGATTCCGGGGGAAATTTCGATCCAGAGGGAGGTATCACCTGGCAATGGCAAGAATCCTTGTGCGATCGTTCCTAAGTAAGCAGCATGTTGTTTTTGTAAGTTGTCTAAATAAACGTAGCTGCGTAAGTCGATACCCAAAAATTTTTCTCCCAAGTTTGCCAATATGTTATACCGAGACAAAAAAGCAATGCTTTTTTGTCTCTAAAAACTGAATCTATAGCTGTGGTCACTTGTATTAGGATAAGTCAAAACCCCAGAAGCGAGTTGTGACTTTTCGCATCGCAACTCGTCTTTTGGTTTTGTATACAAGAATGGCGGCAGCTATAAAAACCTTGTAGGATTTAGTTTTTAATTCCCTGAAGTACTTTCACGCTTGGGGAATTTTTATAATTTTATAACAATATTGCGATCGCCATCCAAATGAACAAGGGCTTAAGCACCTTGTCTGTGAATCACCTCTTTCTAAACAAGATAGTTGCTCTGCAACTATCTTGTTTAGAGACCTGCTTGAGCCTTGGCGATGACTAAACCATCTTTAAACTCAATAATTGCATTACTGCCTTGGGGATTTTTCCAAGAATAAACCTTGCCAAGACTATCACCAGAGCTATTTTCCGCAATTACCTTGCCTGATGTACCAAAAACATTTTCTACCTGATCGAGGGTCATGCCTTTCTGGACACGATTAAATTTTTCTAGAGTAATTACATCCAGATTTTCCTGTGTAGTACTCGGAGATGCACTTGGGGAATCAGGGCTATTTAAATCCGTTGGGCTAGGTGAAGCAGATGCAGTCGAAGAGAGCAGATTCGGGCTAGGTGAAATGCTACTGGGTGTTGGTGTAACGGTTGGACTAGGTTGATTAGTATTTTTAACTTTGGTGGTAGATGCAGTCTTCGTGATTGGAGATGTAGCACTTGAGGAGACTAACTCCTGATCCTGCTTGACCGTAACTGCTCGTACAAATGCGCCAATCCCTAACCCCAGCAGCACAATGGAAGCACCAATAAATATCAACTGCCAGTAGTTAACATCAGACATCTGACCTACCTGAAAATTTGAGGTAGTTAAAGAACTTGTCGAATCAGTAGATTGAGTAACTTGGTCATTAGCATTTTCTGATTCCGCCGCTAATAGATTAGTTTGCGCTGTTTGACTGTTGGGTGCTATTTGGGCGATCGCCTGTTGCAATACCGATTGTTTAGATAGCTGCGCCTCTGGTCGCCTTTCGGGCATCTGGTCTGGCATCCGTAAGTTTGGCAAGTTTAGCGATCGCGTTTCCGCTAAATTATTTCCCTTGTCTGTGTCTAGCTCTAGAGTTTGAGTTAAAGATGATTTTGACAGATTTAGCATAAATTGCTCCGTCCACAGTAGCCTCTGTTCATGCATTTCAACATCATTGCGCCAACAGTGAATCCTAAATTTAGCCAATGATTCTATATGCAAATTTTCCAGTTCGCTACGCACTAGTGTCAGCAGTTTTTCCTTGTCAATGGCGGACTCTGTCCGAATTTGTATCTCTAAACTACTATCGACAATCGCTACTTCAACCTCCAGAGCGCTACTGTCAAGGAGCTTTAGTTCCTGACGAATAATTTCGGCGATCGCCTGAGGATCTCGTTGATGGGCAAGTTCGGCAATCGAAAGCATACTTAACTAATCGTCCTAGGCTAACTAGTGAATAGCTTTTTACTATTCTTAACTATCTTAATCAATAGATTACACTCGCCGCTCAAAGGGTGCGATCCGCTAAATTGCGTGAGTGCTTTGGTTTGTATTCAATCATTCCCCTTATTTAACCAATGAATATACAACGAAAGCTCATCAAAAAGAATAGTTACGCTTTGCCGCGCACCACCACTCCTTACACTGGCTAAAGTATGAAACATTGATGGACTAAGTGTTAGGCAATACATAGCGCCTAATAAATTTCGGTCTTGTGCATCACAAATGTTGCAAATCCTGATAGGGTTGATCTTGAAACTGCAACTCAAACTTTTTCTAAGCTACAGAATTCATGAAAGTACTGGTAATTGGTGGTGACGGTTATTGCGGATGGGCGACAGCGTTACATCTTGCCAATAAAGGTTATGAAGTTGGCGTTTTGGATAACCTAATCCGCCGGCACTGGGACAATGAGCTAGGAGTCGCTACTCTTACCCCGATCGCATCTATTCAAGAGCGTATATATAAGTGGCAAGCGGTCTCAGGACAAAAAATTGACTTGTTTATTGGTGATATCACTAATTACGAATTTTTGCAGGGAGCTTTTCGTCGGTTTGAACCTGATGCGGTGGTGCATTTTGGCGAACAACGCTCAGCTCCATTCTCAATGATCGATCGCGAACATGCGGTACTCACACAGGTCAATAACGTTGTGGGTACGCTCAATCTTTTATACGCGATTAAAGAATATAACCCTGAGTGTCATCTAGTGAAACTAGGAACGATGGGAGAATATGGCACTCCTAATATTGATATTGAAGAGGGCTATATCACCATTGAGCATAATGGGCGCAAGGATACTCTTCCCTATCCGAAGCAACCTGGAAGTTTCTACCACCTCAGCAAAGTTCATGACAGCCATAATATTCAATTTGCCTGTCGTGCTTGGGGACTTAGGGCAACGGATCTCAATCAAGGCGTAGTTTATGGTGTCTTGACTGAAGAAACTGGTACGGATGAGTTGCTGATTAATCGTCTTGATTACGATGGAGTTTTTGGGACTGCTTTAAATCGTTTTTGCATTCAAGCGGCGATCGGACATCCTCTCACAATCTATGGTTCGGGTGGACAAACCAGAGGCTTCCTTGATATTCGGGATACGGTGCGTTGTATTGAATTAGCGATCGCTAATCCTGCGGAAGCTGGCAAAATGCGCGTATTTAACCAATTTACCGAGCTATTTTCCATTCGTGATCTAGCACTGATGGTGCAGAAGGCAGGGCAGACGATTGGCTTAAAGGTAGAAGTGCAAAATATTGAGAATCCCCGTGTCGAGCTAGAGGAGCATTATTTTAATGCTAAAAATACCAACCTTCTCGATCTTGGCTTACAACCTCATTTCTTGTCGGATGCATTGCTTGATTCACTACTCAATTTTGCGGTTAAGTATCAAGATCGCATTGATCACAAGCAAATCCTGCCCAAAGTGAAGTGGCGTGGTTAGTGAATCCAAGAAGAGAGGTATTGTGCTTTGCACAATACCTCTCTTACTCCCTTCCCTCCGAAGAAATATGCATATAAAACCAATAAATAACTATGCGCGGCGAAGCCGCGCATAGTTATTTATTGGCAAGGGAGTATGTTGTGTTTAGTATTAGTCCCTGCGATAGAAGCTTTTAAACGGGAAAAGAGGTATCTTGAGTTACATAAAAAAGTAATTGTCAAGATCTTCTTACCGAACCAACCATGACAGCTTCTACAAAAACTTTGCGCGTTTTGGTGGTGGATGACCACGAACTCACCCGTTGTACTTTACAACTAGCGCTTTCCTTACAATCTTGCATCACCGATGTAGAAGTTGCAACTAATGGCAAAGAAGCAATCACTAAAGTGCAGAACTACGAACCAGATGTTGTCGTTATGGATTTGCATATGCCGATCATGGATGGTTGGACAGCTTCTAGCTATATTAAAACTCAATATCCCCACGTCAAGATTGTTGCCTACTCGGCTGCCGATGGGGGCAAGTCTCAAGCGATCGCGAATGGGGCGGCGATTGATGCATTTTGTGACAAAGGGGCTTGTACTCGCAGTCTTGTCGAAGCCATCAAAAGTGTTGCTTAAATAAGAAAAGCGGCGCGATGCGCCGCTTTTCTTATTTAAGCAACAAATAAATGCGGCGCATCGCGCCGCATTTATTTTTTGTCTAGATTGATAAAACTAGCTTTCCTGTCATGGAACCAGATTCTAGTAACTGATGCGCTTTAGCCGCATCAGCTAGCTTAAATACCTCACTCACATGGATTTTTAGCTTTCCTGCATCAAAAAGGGCGGCACATTCCGTCAAAATATGGGCTTGCTGGACTTGCAAACTAACAGCGCCTAATAGCATTGGGGTTAGCATTAATTCAAAACTAAAGCGCAGATTACGGGTACGAGCTACCTTCCAGCTAATATCGGTGGGTGGTTCAAGAATTGTCACCAGATCCCCGTAAACTTGCACCGCAGGGAAGGTTTGCTCAATGAGGTTACCGCCCACAGTGTCAAAGGCTAGGCTCACACCCGCACCCTCTGTCCAAGCGATCGCTGCTTCTACAAAGTCAGTTTGCTTATAGGCGATCGCCAAATCTGCACCGAGATCGCGGACAAATCTGGACTTAGCCTCCGAGCCAACGGTGGTACAAACCTTTGCGCCGCGCAGTTTGGCTAACTGAATTGCCACATGACCAACACCGCCAGCGCCAGCATGGATGAGAACGGTGCGCTCGCCACGATGATCGCTATTGGGTTGCAAGTTGCCGCGATCGTAAAGGGCTTCCCATGCGGTGAGTAATACAAGGGGAGCCGCCGCTGCCTCTTCAAAGCTTAGGGATTCGGGCTTATGAGCCGCAAATTTTTCATCAATGGTGGTTAGTTCGGCATAGTTACCTTGATGTGCGCCTAAGCCGCCATTACAAAAATAAACTGCATCACCTACTTTAAACTTGGTCACTTCCGAGCCGATCGCTTCCACAATTCCCGCCCCATCACAACCTAAAATTGATGGCAAGCGATCGGGCTGAAATGTGCCACGGCTTCTCAGTTTCGTATCAATGGGGTTAATTCCTGCCGCTTTGAGTTGCACCAGAATGTCGGTCGGTGATTGAATTGTTGGTGTCGGAATATCCGCAAGTTGCAACACATTGGGTTCACCTGCTGCGGTCATCAAAATTGCTTTCATAGGACGCTTCGATAATGAGTTTAATCGCTTATTAGGGTTGTGAGACTCGCTGCACAACCCTAATAAGTAGGTAGGCTTAATTAAATATAAAACCCAAATAAGCGGATTCGCCCGCGAAGCGGGCGAATCCGCTTATTTGGGTTCTTGGTTTTATTAAGCCGAGGTACTTACCAAAATACAAAATGGCTCAGCCTTAGCCATTTTATATTTTGGTAATCTTTACTGAGATACATTGGGCGATGTGGGTTTTGCAGAGGGCGAAGGAGGTTGACGAATGGCATTATTACTATCACCAGAACGGGGCGCACTTTGGACTGATCGGGTTTGCCAATCACCAAAAAAGCGATTCATCGCGGTAAATCCCAGAACCGTAGCGCCACCCATAATTATTAATAAAACAATTATGGTTGTCCATGTCTCGACCATCTCGGAGATGCCATAGCGAGTGCGATAGGGATCGATTTTGCATTGATTATCGCGATCGCGAGCAGTTACAGGGCGGCGAAACCGTAAACGATGATCGTCTAGTTTTTCTAATAAAATCCAACCTGCCTGAGCTTCTTCGGCACAGACTTTACTTAAAACGCGCCGACTACGAAAACCGCCGCTACTAGTACGCAAAATTTTAAATTCCCAGCCCTTAGGCTGATCACTAGACGTATTGGACTCATAACGAGTGAGATTTTCTTCTTCCACTTCTTCGCGCCGCTTATTACCTTGTTTTGCTCGAAATATCCTGTCGATAATCACGGACTGAATCCCAATATCGAGAATGATCGTACTTATGATAATTGCATTTACGGTCAGCATGGGGGCGTGACTAGGAACATAGACCTGAGTTTAGGATTTAGGATAGCTTGATCTTGCACTTATTGCAGTTTTCATTTTGCCGCCCTAAGGGCTATAAATGCGTACATTAATGAAAATTACTGGGTAACTACTGGGTAACTATTGGGCGATCGCGTTATGATATCTAAATAGCTGGGCATAATCAAAAGACAAAGTCCAAAGCTGTGGCTCACGCTCAGCGTGAGCCACAGCTTTGGACTTTGCGCCTAGCTACTTAATCCAAATTAGCCATAAGCTTTTGATATATCCCCTATGAACTCTATTGTCTTGATGGCAGAAGTGCTAACCGATCCAGAACTACGCCGTACTCCTGATAATCAAAGCTCGATCGCTTCATTTCTTGTCCAATTTGCAGGCGGACGCAGCGAGGACGCACCCTATCGCATCAAGGTTGTAGGCTGGAACAACTTAGCCGATGAGATTATGGAAAAGTATCACAAAGGCGATCAAGTAGTAGTAGAAGGTCGTCTACGTCTGGATGTTGTAGATCGCGGCACATACAAAGAAAAGCGCACTGAACTAGTCGCCCAACGGGTTCATGGCTTTGGATCGGGTGGTTCTACTGCAACTGCTCCCATTAGCTCCGCCTCGGCTCCCGCCAAAACTAGCTCTAGAACTGCGGCATCGAATCCACCTGCTGCCCAGACTAATGTTGTGCCGATGGCAAATACCTATGTTCCTGTCGCATCGCCTGTTGCGGATGCCCCAGATTACGATGACATTCCTTTTTAAAATTCTAGTTACTCAAAACCGAAAATAGAAATGGCGGCGCATTGCGCCGCCATTTCTATTTGGATAACTCAAAGCACAAAGAAAAATTGCCCCCTTCGGGGGCAATTTTTCTTTGTGCTTAATTTTGGTGATTTAATCTGGGATGCATCATTTCGGGAATTGGGTTATTGCCAATTAGATGTAATTCAATGATTTTGGCGACTTTTTTGGGGGTAACGTGCCAGTAATACACCTGATCTGGATCTACTACAACCATTGGACCAGAGCCACATAAGCCCAAACAGCCACAGGCTTCTACGGTAACATTTACAACTTGCTGCTGTTGAAATGTTGCCAAAATTTTAGCTGCGCCATCTTTAGCACAGGTTCGATTTTGACAAACAAGTACTCGACGCACTGGGACAATGGCTGTAGTGGCGATCGCTGCTTCCACTCTAGCGCACAACTAGAACGGGAGAGACGCAATGATGCACCACATAATCACTCACACTACCTAGCATGAGGCGTTCCACCGAACCCAATCCCCGTGAACCGACGATTAACAGATCAGGATTTTCGTCTTTACAAACCAGACAAATGACATCGCGAGGTTGTCCCGTTTCCAATCGGGTGCGGCTTTCCACTTGAGCCTTAGCGCAGGTGTCTTGGGCTTTTTGCAATAAAGCTTGCCCCGCATTTAAGATTTTGTGTTCTAGCTCCACATCGGGCAGACCCCGCCAACCAACCCAATCCCCTGTGGGCAGCATGACTTCAGGGACATAGCTGCTGAGAGGTTCCACGACACTTAACAGAATGATTTCCGATTTGAGAGGGGCTGCAAAGCTAATTGCGGTGTCAAGGGCATGGTCACTAGCTTGCGAACCATCAATTGCAACTAAGAACTTCATATATTTATCACAAAAATAGAGCTTATCCCCTTGGCTGTGGTTTAGCAAATTTGTAACACCAAATTTACTAAATACCTGCAAAATAGAGGGGTAGCTTAGGGTTTAGTTGAGAAATCTCTAGAAGTTGGCAATTTTTCAACTAAATGGAGATTCCTGCATAACTTAATTACAGACCCAAATATACTGATGTTGTTAAACAAGTTGTAAATCTTTGCTGTAGTTAATTTCTTTTAATATTCCATGACACGCGATATTCGTATTGGTTTTGCAAATTCTGTGGGTAATACCCCATTGATTGAAATTGAGTCTTTATCGGCAGCAACGGGTTGCACGATTTTAGGTAAGGCGGAATTTCTCAATCCGGGAGGCAGCGTTAAAGATCGAGCCGCTTTGTTTATGGTTTTAGAAGCAGAAAAAGCAGGACTCCTCAAAGCTGGCGGCGCGATCGTTGAAGGAACGGCTGGAAATACGGGCATTGGGCTGTCCCTAGTGGCAAATGCGCGTGGTTATCGCAGTGTGATTGTGATGCCTAGCAATCAATCGCAGGAAAAAATTGATTTATTGAGAACTCTCGGCGCAGAAGTGGAACTGACTAATCCTGCGCCTTTCTCTAGCCCTGATAATTACTATCATGTGGCGCGAAAAAGATCTGAAGAAATAGAAAATGCGTTTTGGGCAAATCAATTTGAGAATTTGTCTAATTCCGATGCTCATTATCAAACCACTGCTCCTGAAATTTGGCGACAAACGGGTGGCGAGTTAGATGGCATTGTGATGTCTTCGGGAACTGGCGGCACGATTGGCGGAGTGACGGCTTATCTCAAAGAGCAGAACTCCAGCCTAGCGACCTATTTAATCGATCCGACGGGTTCGGGTTTGTATAGTTATTTGACTATGGGTGAGTTTAAGGCGGAGGGTAATTCGATTACAGAGGGAATTGGGATTAATCGCGCCACGGCAAATTTTAATCGGGCTAGGTTAGATGGTGCTTTTAGAGGTACTGATCAACAGGTAATTGAGATGTCTCAATATTTGCTCAAGCACGATGGTTTGTTTATTGGCAGTTCGGCGGCGCTGAATGTGGTGGGCGCGGTGAAGCTGGCGCGAAAATTGGGTAAGGGGCATACGATCGCCACGATTCTCTGTGATGGTGGTGGTAGATATCAGAGCCGAATGTATAATCCAATATGGTTAGCAGAAAAGGGTTTAACGCCTGTGGCTAAGGGCTTGGAGTTTATTGATGAGTAATTCAGAGGCGAGTCCAGAAATAAATCCAAGTATATCTCCCAAAAAATATCGCCGCATCGGTGTGGGTGTGGTGTGGGATCGCGATCGCCAAAGGATTTTGATTGATCGCCGTTTGCCAGAGGGGGAATTGGCGGGCTACTGGGAATTTCCGGGAGGCAAGATTGAGCCAAATGAGGATGCGGCTGCTTGCATTAAGCGAGAATTGCTAGAGGAAATTGCGATCGAAGTGGAAGTTGGTGAGCATTTGATCACCATTGACCATGAGTATGAAACCCTCAAAGTTAGCCTGATCGTGCATCATTGCTTGCATGTGTCAGGCGAACCGCAGGCGCTTGCCTGTACGGAAATGCGCTGGGTATCGGTCGATGATCTAGATACCTATCAATTACCTGCGGCGAATTATCAGATTGTCCAAGCTTTAAAGGAGAGCAGATTTTACTGATGGAAGATATCAGTGCCGAACAAGTGGCGGCGGAGCTATACCAGCAAGGGGTTAGCAATTTTGAGCGTGGGAATTATCAACAGGCGATCGCCCTCTTAGAACGCGCCCGTCCCTTGAGTATGTTAGAGACGAAGCTAGGCGGCGATATTTTGGTATGGCTGGCTAATTCCTATGATGCGATTGGGCGGACTGAGGAGGCGATCGCCCTCTGTCGAAGTCTCAAAAAGCATCCTGTTGGCGATATTCGCAAGGCATCTCGCTATATGTTGGGAATTTTGACGGCTCCGCAACTTAGCAAATTAGAAGGGGTGGTGTCAGAAGTTCCGATTTTGGAATCCCCTGATACCTATGAGTCTAAGCCTATCGCCCGCAGCAAGGGCGATAGTGTTGAGCAGAAACCCTTTCGCGAAGTTCCCCTCGAAAAGCCGAATTTTAATAACAAAAATAATTTTCTTTGGTTTGCGATTGCTTTTTGCCTAATGCTCTTAGTCCTTTGGGCAAAATAAGTAGATCAATGGCGGCGCTTCGCGCCGCCATTGATTTAGAGCGCTTTGCGCTCTAAATTAACCGCCAACGTGAATTCCCGGACGATTTTTAGGATCTTTCTCGGCGGTGCGTAACACCTCACGGGTAACAACGGCAATATCACCTTCACCAAACAAAATAAACCGCATCAAATATTGAATCGGATTGCCTTCCGCCCAGCCAAAATAGGCATGGGGTAGCTTTTTAGTAAGTTCGCGAATTTCTAACAGAATTGCGGCGATCGTATTTGGCACGGCTGCTCCTCGGGAGCGCAAAATTTGGTAACTCCCCACCTGATGTCCTTCGATGTAAATAGAGCCAGCAAATTCCGAAGGGTCAGAAACCTGAATTTCTAAGAAAATCAAAGGATCTTCAGGGGGTAAATGATGTTCTAGGCGCGTATCTTGCTCTTTTTTGCTATATTCCTGCTCATCGCCACGATTAGGACGGTGGGCGATAATTCGCACGGTTTGATGGGGTGCGACTTCAATGAAGCTCAGCGCAAGATCGTCCATCACCACGCGATCGGCTCGTAATTCCGTTGATCGCCACACTCGCGAACCTAAAGACGTAATTACGATCGAGGCAATAAAGATACCTGCAATTTTGATGCCCTCTGGTCTTTCGATGATATTTGCGATCGTGGTGTAAACAAAGATCAAGGTAATTAAGCCAAATACCCAAACTTCAAACCTTTTTTTCTGCTTGTAAGAAGCTAAGGTCACCGCAAAGGCTGCGGAAGTCATCAACACCAATACGCCTGTGGCATAGGCTCCGCCCTGAGCCTCGACATTAGCCTGAAAAATTAGGGTGACAATAAAGGCGATCGCTGTATAAACCAGCACCAGTGGACGCACCGCCAAAGTCCAGTTGGGAGCCATGCCATAGCGAGGCAAATAGCGAGGCACGATATTTAGCAAGCCCGCCATAGCCGACGCTCCCGCAAACCACAGGATCGAGATGGTACTGAGATCGTAGACTGTGCCGAAAATATCGCCAAAGAATTTATGGGCAAGAAAGGCAAGGGCGCGACCATTGGCTTTACCTCCCGCCTCGAATTCAGCCATCGGAATTAGCATCGTGGTAACCACGCTACTGGTGAGCAAGAAAAAGCTCATAATCCAAGCCGCACTAGTCAAAAGCTTATAGGTATTTTTAACCCTACCCTTGGGAAGTTCTTCGGTATCCTCTTGGTATCCTTTCACGAGAGGCATCACCGCCACCCCCGTTTCAAAGCCCGATAATCCCAAAGCGAGCTTTGGAAATACGAGTATCGCAATTCCTAGCAGCATGAACGGACTTTGATGTTGAGCAAATAGGGCTTTTTGCCAATTGGCGATGACTTCGGGATGGGTTACGACTTCTCTCAAACCGACGAAAACGACTATTAAATTTAAAAATAGATAGCCTGCTACCAAAAATACCGCCAGCCCGATCGCCTCGCGAAATCCCTTTAAAAATACGGCTCCCAATAACGCCACTAATATCAGGGTAATGGGTACAGCTTGCCCTCGAAAAAACTCAGGCACTAGAGGATTTTCGACAATATGAGCCGTAGCATCGGCTGCGGATAGGGTAATCGTGATAATAAAATCTGTCGCCACAAATCCTAGTAAACACAGTACCAACAGCTTGCCCTGCCACCATGACAATAGTGTTTCGAGCATGGCGATCGAGCCTTCGCCGTGAGGGCTGATCGCCGCAACCTTACGATAAATCGGTAGCGCTCCAAAGAGGGTGAGCAGCAACAAAATTAAAGTGGCGATCGGCGATAAAGCCCCTGCCGCAAGAGCCGCGATCCCCGGTTGATAACCAAGGGTAGAGAAATAGTCAACGCCTGTTAAGCACATCACCTGCCACCAGCTATGTTTCTCGCTGTGTTCGCTGTGTTTGGGGGTTGGATCGTGATTTGGGTCTGATTGATCCCTGTGCTGCTGATTTGTAGAGAGCAACCAGTGCTTTAGGCTTTGGATTAACTCGGATTCCTGAGAAGGGACAGGTGAAGCCATAAAGTAAGCTTATTTGGAAGAATATTTCTTAAGTCTAAGGCAGTTTTTAGAGAAATTTGCAAACCCTAGTGTAAAAGAGATTTACGAGGCGAAGCTCTTTTAATGTATGTATAACAAAGCAAGAGTTAGCCAGTACAAACCAAAACCCAAAAAGCGAGTGGCGGCGCGAAGCGCCGCCACTCGCTTTTTGGGTTTTATGTCCTAAGCAAACCTTACATTGCTAACCAGAGCCGACGGCTGTGCATCTTTTGAGTGAGGCTGCCGCTTCGCCATCATTATTCGCCATCATTTAATTTAATGCTGTCTTCCCTGACTTTCTCAAGGCGATAAAATTTGAGTTCCATGTCTCCTGATAGATCTATTTTTGGAACTTCGGCATTGTGGGGAACCTACGGGTTTTATTTACAAAAAGCTAAAAAATTCTGAATCTATTTCATACCCAAGACTTTGAGTCATTTGTTGTAACTTAGCAGTGCTGTCAATGCCGCGTGACTTGAGCCAGAGCGAAATTGTAAATACCTTCTGCATTACAAAAAGCTCTAGTGCTTCAGGATTGTATTGCAACACATAGCCATCACCTTCGCGCTTAAACTCGTGGGGAACTAGCATCGCGGCATAGCGACTGAGTTCCGATCGCCAATCGAGGACATAGCTAAACCAAGGATAGGTGGCATCGACGCGCACAAACCAAAGACGGACTTCCGAGATTTCTGACAATTCGCGAGGGTCTCCATCTTCCTTATCCCAGACAAGTTCGATTTGAAAGGCGCGATCGCTTTCTGGTGTTTCGTCCCAATGGGCTAATAACTTCTCAACCGCAATTTTGACAGGCGAGATATCAAGGGACTCAATGCAGGCTTGATTGATGTAAATGATCGTAGACATAGTAATTTCTGAATAGATAATTAATGCGACACAGAGCGCCGCATTAATGGTTATTTCTTGGGTAAGTTTTCGCGAGGATCGAAGGATTGAATTTTGAGCAACTGTTCGTAAAGTTCTCTTTCACGATTGCTCGGATTTTTGGGAACGACGATTTGGACTTCCACATATTGATCGCCAAAGCTTCTACTATCTTTAGGGAATCCTTTGCCTGATAGCCGCAATTGCTGACCCGACTTGACCGCAGGAGGGATGGTGAGCTTGACTAAACCACTTAAGGTCGGAACTTCTACTTGTACGCCCAAGACAGATTCACTAGGAGAAATGGGCAGTTGACAGCGAATATCGAATCCTTCGAGGGTAAAGAAAGTGTGGGGCTTGAGCGTGATTTTGAGATAGAGATCGCCGCCCGATGCGCCTTGTCCTTTGAGGCGAATTCTTTGACCAGAGAGAACACCTGCGGGCATATTTACCTCTAGCGATCGCCCATCTTCTAAACGGATACGTTCGCGACCGCCTACATAGGCTCGCTCAAGGGGCAATTCTAATAAAGCTTCAGAGTCACGACGAGGAGTGGGGCGAGGTGGAGCTTGGGTGCTGGTGCGATAGGAGGAGGAAGAGCCGCCTGTTTCTTGGGCGCGTTCATTGGTGCGGAATTTACCGAGTAATTGATCGACAAATTCTTGGAAATCATTGTATTGGCTAAAGTCTACGTCACCTGTGTAGCCACCACGCTCAAAATCTGGGGTGTAGGGTTCGCGAGAAGATGGAGCGCGTCCACCGCCGCCTGAGCCTTGGAAGCCACCTTGTTTCCAATATTGCCCAAAGCGATCGTATTGTTGACGTTTGGTGGTGTCAGATAATACTTCATAGGCTTCGCCGATGTCTTTGAAACGTTCTTCGGCTGCCTTATCATTGGGATTGAGGTCGGGATGATATTTCCGCGCTAACCTGCGATAGGAGCGCTTAATTTCGTCTGCTGTGGCCGTCTTTGGCACACTGAGGATTTCATAGTAATTGCGAAAGTTTTGCATATTTCCCGAACTGCAAACAAGGAGATAACTTAGCTTACCTTATAGCAATCTCCAAACCCAGATATAGGGGCTTTGCTTAGCAAAGCTTCTAAAACATGGCTGTAGGAGAATGTGTTAGACCCAAGAGATAGTTGCGGCGCGGAATGCCTACCCAATCTCTTGAATTTTAGATCCAGCTAGGTAACCACATTAACACGGGCATATAACCAGAGGAGATCGGTAAACCGATATAAAGCGGTAACCAAAATAAAAAGGCGATCGCCACAAGTACAAAAATCATCGAACCGATCGCACGGATATTTGCGTAGGTTGATCGCCATGTGAGCGATACCAGCAAAGCAAGGGTGGCAAAGGCAAATAAGGAAGCTGGCATATAGTGATACAAAAATATGCAGCGCTTACTTAAGCTCCAAGGTAACCAATGGGCAAGGAAACTGCTCACTCCATAAAAGGCAAACCAGAATAATTGCGATCGCTCTCTAGGGGGGATATTGGTAATGAATTGGGGCGGAAATCGAAATTTTGAGGCAACTAGATAGGTAAGGCTAATTAATAAAGCGATCGCGCTAAGCCAATATAAAAAAGGATTGCCCATCGCATGGACAAATTCCACCATGCTATTTGGTCTGACTTCAAAAAAGTAGGCGATCGGACGAATTAATAGCACCCAACTCCACCAAGGCGAGCAGTAGGGATGTACGGGTTCAGTCTTGCCAACTCCCAAATTTTGATGAAAGCCGATCATCTGACGGTGCAGTTCCCAAATGTCTCGCTCAGGATTGAGCATTAAATGGGGAATCCACTGCGCGAAATAAAAAGCGATCGGCACAATGATCAAGCCAATGATAATTTGCGGCGAATTTAGCGTCTGCCGATAGCGTGACCATGCATAACCTGCGATCGCCACAATTCCGACAATATAAGCTAAGCCTGTCCACTTCACGCTCACCGAAGCGCCCAGCATGAAGCCAGTAGCGATCGCCCATATCCAACGTTGTCGCGATCGCTTAAGGGCTAGCACCATGCATAACTGGCTCAACATCCCAAACAGCAGAATATAGGTATTGATCAAGCCAAAACGCGACTCGACTAAGAGCAACCCGTCCATCGCGACAAACCACCCTGTTAGCCAAGCCCAACTACGACGATTACTTAGCTGCCACACAAATTCATAGGTCACTAAGGGCAAGAGGGAGCCAGCTAGAGCCGTCATGCAGCGATAGCCAAAGGGAGCATAACCAAAAATCTTAATTCCAAGGGCAATAATGTACTTGGCTAGAGGTGGATGAGCATCAAAAAAAGGTTCACCCCGCAGATAGTTTTGGGCAAACTTAGGATAATAAACCTCATCAAAGACGATATCGGCAGTGCCGTCTAAATTCCAAAAGCGAGAGGCAAAGGCAACCAAGGCGATCGCCATCACTCCAAAAATAGGATGCTCTGATAGCCAAATTAGGCGATCGCTCAAACGAGCAAGGGGAGTAATAATTTTGGATTCTCTCCAAATGCTCATTAGGAAAGGTTTATTTTAAAGATTTATCTAATACCAAAATTCCCCAAACCTTGGCGCACCCTGCGCCAAGGTTTGGGGAGAGAATTATTTGCCTGACTTGATTTGATTAATTAATCCTTGCAAATCCTTGATGTCAGGTACACCTGAGAAGAAGACCCCATTAACTAAATAGGATGGTGTGCCTCTAACGCCGATAGACTTACCAAGTTCCACATCTTTCTGGATTGCAGTTTTTGCTTCGGCACTTTGGCGATCGCGATTAAATTTAGCTAGATCTAGGTTTAAGCTTTTTGCCAATTCCACATAAAAATCTTCGCCGAGCTTTTTCTGTTGCTCAAATAGAGCATCATGATATTCCCAAAACCGATTTTGTTGTAAAGCAGCCCAAGAAGCCAAAGCCGCAGGTTCCGCCTGAGCGTGAATATCTTTAAGCGGGAAATGTTTGTATACCAGAGTCACATCATTCTGATTGCTTGCCATGAATTCCTTCACTACAGCATGGGCTTTAGCGCAATAAGGACATTCAAAGTCTGAGAACTCCGCAAAAATGATTTTTTGGCTACTAGAACCTGTAATTGGAGAATTCCGCAACAATAGGCGAGGTTCTTGCCGCACTTGTGACAAGATTTTGTCACGAGCTTCTTCTTCTTTTTGCGCCTGTGATTTTTGATAAGACTGCACGGAGTCAAGAATAACTTGAGGATTTTTCCGAATAATCTCTAAAACTTTGGTCTCAAATTGAGTATCAGATAGTTGAGCGCTAGCAGACTGTCCAGAAGATGCACAACTAGAGACAATCAGCAACAGAGCAAAGAGAGCTGACAATAAGTAAGTTTGGAAGCGCATTGCAAAAATATCACAAATAAAAAGTGGAATCTTTCCGTTTAGTCTACACTAGCAATTCTCCATAAGGATCAGTTTTGCTGAAAGTCAGTATATGTCTGACTTTCAGCAAAACTGATCCTTATTTTTTATTTTTTCCTAAGTAGCTATGCGAAATTAAATATAAAACCCCAAAACCTGTAGCGAACGCTGCGCGTTCGCTACAGGTTTTGGTTTCAGTTTTTTAACTATGTCCAGCTACTTATAGCTGTGGGCACTTGCATTAGGACAAATCAAAACCCAAGAAGCGAGTTGCGGTGCTTCGCGCCGCAACTCGTCTTCTGGTTTTGTGTCCTAACAAGAATGGCAACAGCTATATATAGCCAAGCAAGAGTTAGCCAGTACAAACCAAAACCCAAAAAGCGAGTGGCGGCGCTTCGCGCCGCCACTCGCTTTTTGGGTTTTATGTCCTAAGCAAAACTTACCTTGCTATAGCAATAGGACTTACGCAAAGCTAACAAATTTATTAGATTTCGGGTAGATGTGGCTCGCGCTTGGCTCGCGCTACATCTACCCGAAACGTAAGTCCTAAGCAAAAAATAAGAGTGGTGGCGCGAAGCGCCGCTACTCTTATTTTTTGGGTAAAGTCCTTATGGTTGATATAGACCATAGTGGGGGATAATAAATTGTGTTAAGTTATACTAACATTTGTAAGGAATATGCCCGAGGCGATTGTTTTGATACTTAATTAAACTCTTCGCAGATATAAAAAATGTACGTTAACGATACTTACTCCCATACTGAAACCCTTGTTATAGCAGGCAGCTATAACGAATATTTAAATTGGCGAAAGGAAAATCCTGAAATTCGATCTTGCAAATATGTAGAGAGAATTGAAGACTTACAGGGAATAAATGGTTTTTTGGCAGATATTGTTCTTTACGGGAATTACCAGAGCAACCCAATTTACCATTCGGCATTGATGCGATCGCTTCTTACAGAAAGAGATTCTCCATTCCATGCCTATGTTCGCTAAAAAAGAGGTTGGTGCAAAGCACCAACCTCTTTTTTAGCAAAACCAAAGCGTGACCATAATTTTGTGTGGTTGGACTATACCAAATCACGAAAGTGTGACAACACTTTTGTGATTTAAAAACCAAACCCAGTAAGGTTTTTAAAATGAAGAAATGGCGTAGACATTTCTTCATTTGATATTAATCGTTATAAATGTAGCGTAAGTTTAAATGCTCAGACATTTTAGTGAAAATTTTATCCTCCGAAAAAGGCTTGGCGACAAATCCATTAAAACCATGCAGATAGAGATCTTCTTCTCTTAGATCCTCAAGACTAGCGGTGAGAGCAATAATCTGTACTTTCTGGGATGGGGAAATGTTTAGATTAGTTTCTAGTTCTCGAATTGCTGCTGCTGCTTCATGTCCATTTAATAAGGGCATCCTGACATCCATCCAAATCAGATGCGGTGACCAAGATTGCCACAGCGCGATCGCCTCTTGACCATTACTAACTTCTTTGACCTCAAAGCCAAGGGGAGCCAAAATTCTCATTAATAACTGCCGATTTAAACGCATATCTTCGGCAATCAAGATGCGATAGGCTTGCTCAGACTGCGCCCCAATGACTCGATGGAATAATTTTGTTGCGGGATCTTCTTTAAATAGCTCCAGAGATTTAATAGGTATATGAAAACTAAAAGTAGAACCCTTGCCTACTTTACTATTTACAGTCATTTGTCCGCCCATCAGCCGCACGTAGTTATAACTAATTGATAGCCCTAAGCCAGTGCCTTCTTGCGATCGCCTGCCCGAATCAGTTTGCACAAAGGGCTGAAATAGCGTTTTTACTTCCGCTTCCGAAATACCCATACCCGTGTCTTCTACATCAAAGCAAATGTAGTGCTGATTAGTAAAACCTCTAGCGACAGCATCTTGAACTACTTCAGGATAAGCTCGCACATAGATATGACCGACATCCGTAAACTTAATCGCATTACTAATTAAATTAATCAGGATTTGGCGTAATTTCCCTTCATCAATATATATATAGGGAGGAATATCAGGATGAATAGAAAAATCAAATTGGAGTTCTTTTTCCTGTGCTTTGAGAGCGAGCATATCTCGCGCAGTATCAATAATTTCGTAAAGATAACATTCTTTCTCGCGCAGCATCACGCTACCAGCTTCAAGTTTAGACATTTCCAAAATGTCGTTAATCATGACTAGTAAATGATTGCCACTATTGCAAATCGTCTGTAAATCCGTTTTATGCTGATCATTCAATTCTTGATCGTAGAGCATCAATTGAGCAAATCCCAATATGGCATTGAGAGGAGTTCGTAACTCATGGCTCATATTTGCTAAGAAAGCCGCCTTAGAGCGACTAGCCGTTTCCGCCGCTTCTTTTGCCTGTGTGAGATCGCGAGTACGCTCTTCAACCCGTTGTTCTAATAAGTTAGCTTGCTCTCTTAGCTTTGCTTCGGATATGCGTAGGGCAATTTCCGTATTTTTCAGCAGAGTAACATCATAGAAAGTACTTAAGAGAACTCTTTCTCCTTTCAGCCATAGTAAATGGAGAGAAGCTAGCACCCATATGGGTTCATTATTAACAGTACATAAACGTATTTCATAATCGCGAACACTCTGGGTTCGCAGAAATTGCTGTTGCAAGCTTTCCCAATCACTCTTGAGATAAAAAAGATCGGCTAAAGAATGTTGCACTAATTCGCGGGATTCCCTTTTTAGCATGGAACCAGCGCTAGTATTAGCATAGGAGATTACACCATCAGCAAGGCGGCTAACTAACATGGCCATGCTGGTAGACTCAGCAATGACGCGAAACTGCTCTTCACTCTGACGCATAGTTTCTACAGCGCGATTATATTGTTCGTACTCGATCGCATCACCATGTTCGGTAGCGGTCGCCAACATAATTTCGAGATCGCTTTTATCGCGATAGACAATTTCTAAGATGGACTGCAAAGTGGCTTGAGCCATTTTGCGCTCAATAATTTCACTTTTAAGTCTTTTGTTGACCTCTAGCAACTCTGCTTCGATGAGGTCGCCATGTTCAATTGCAGTGAGTAAAGAATTTTCCAAGTCACAATTTTCTGATTGAAGTTTGGTGACTTCAGTTCGTAATTCCGTAAGTTCTTGCTGAAGAGAGGGGCTATCTTTTACCGACTTGCCTTCAGAGATTGGGGGATTGTTCATGTAGTCAAACTTGGTGTAGCACTGCAATTTTTTACAAATGACCAAAATTGGTTTTTACAGCGTTCTAGGAATAATACCAAAGCGCAAAATGGCGTAGTCCTTTTGTATTTTTAAATTTTATACTAATCCTCAAAATAGCAAAGTCTTTTTGATAGCTCACTATAGATGTCTCAGCATTTATAGCTCATTCTTGCAACTCCCTTCCCACCCAAGAAGCGAGTTTCGGTGCTTTGCGCCTCAACTCGCTTCTTGGGTTTTGGTTTGTTTTAATGTAAGTGACCACAGCTAGAGATTTAGTGGTTATCTGCACAAACGGGCTTAAAAACAAAGAACAAAGGCGAATCTTTGGTCGCCTTTGTTCTTTATTAGGGACTGTCACAAAAAATAACTTTGACGGACGTTGATAGATGTGGTAAGGTGCGCTACGCTATTAATCCAAATTGCTTAAGTAGATAGTTATTTGATCTCAATGAGTTATCAATCCCAGACATACGCGATCGCTAGTCGCCAAGAAGATTTAGAACGACACCTGCTAGAGGCTTCGGTAGTTGACCGTGAGCAATTAGCGGTGGCTAAACGTTGGCAAGAGAGGCAAGAGGGCCCCTTGCTGATGGTGTTGCTACAATTAAGCTTTATTGATTTACAACAGTTCAGTGGCTTGCTGGACTGGTCAGGACAAGGTCGGATGGATACTAGCTATTAATAGCTAGCTTCTAGCCACCACTGACGGGGGGGATCAGGGCTACTTCATCACCATGTTTCATTACAGTGTGGGGATTTACAAAATTTAAGTTAATTGCATAACGGGTCAGCGATCGCCATTTTTCGAGGTGAGGTTGCTGGCTAACTAGGCGATCGAAGATTTGGGAGACGATTGCGCCAGACTCAAGGCTCATTTGCAGTTCATCAATGGCAAAGGCTTCTTGAAAAATGGCAAATAGCTTAACGGTGACTTGAATATTGGTTCCGATATTTTCAGAAATGGCTTTATGAGTCATAGCTTTTCAGGTTCACGATGGAATCCAAAAGCTGTAGCGCACGCGCAGCGTGCGCTACAGCTTTTGGAGTTGTTTTTAGTTAGCTTCTTGATTGAGATTATTTTCGGCATCTTCATAGGCGGCGATGATGTTATGCACTAGGGGATGACGCACGACATCGTTTTTATCAAAGATATTAAAAGAGACACCCCGCACATTTTTGAGGATGTTCATAGCGATAATTAAACCCGATTTTTGATGGCGAGGTAAGTCGATTTGGGTGATGTCGCCTGTAACGACCATACGCGATCTAAAGCCTAAACGGGTTAAGACCATTTTCATCTGGGCGGCTGTAGTGTTTTGGGCTTCATCCACGATGATGAAAGAATTGCTAAGGGTGCGTCCGCGCATATAGGCAAGGGGTGCGACTTCAATAATGCCGCGCTCCATGAGTTGGGGGACTTTTTCTGCACCAATCATTTCATGCATCGCATCGTAAAGGGGACGCAGATAGGGATCAATTTTTTGCTGTAAGTCTCCCGGTAAGAAGCCGAGACTTTCCCCTGCCTCGACGGCTGGACGGGTGAGGATAATGCGTTCAAATTTATTGCTTTGCAAAGCGCTGACAGCAGCCACAGCCGCGAGATAGGTTTTGCCCGTTCCTGCGGGTCCAACCCCAAAAATGAGATCATGGGTTTCCATCGCCTTGACATATTGCTGTTGGCGATAGGTGCGTGGCTGGATAGAGTCGCCCCGTCGATTGCGGGAAATAGTAGCCCGATCGCGCCATTCGCTAGTTCGCTCTTCGGCGATCGCTTGGCGAGCCGCCCGAATATCGACAGAGGCGATCGCTTTTTCATCACTCCATAGAGGCTTGAGAGCCTTGATAATCTGTTCACAAAGACTAATTTGCTCAGGCGTACCATCGATGATCAGATCCTGTCCGCGCAGTACTAATTTGATGCCGAGTTCTTCGGCTAGGAGCTTGAGATTTTCCTCACGATTTCCTGCTAAGGCGATCGCGCTGCTAGGAGTTGGCAAACTGAAAATATATGGTTCGTTGCGGGTAGTACCCATCAAGTTAGTTATCCTTAATTTAGTCTTTATAGCGCTTTGCATCTTCTTAAAACTAAAAAAGCTTGCGAAGCAAGCTTTTTTAATAGGGAATTTTGACTTTGTCATAGGCAAAGTCAAAATTCAAAAGCTTAATTACTTAACTAAGTTTTCTGCGCCACTGATCACACGGGCGGAGATTACTTTGTCGCCTAATCTTAGTTTATCCAAAGTTTCCTTACCTTCGGTGACATAACCGAAAACGGTATAGTTACCATCTAACAGGTTCAAGCCTGCGGGAGTTAGCTCTGACTCAAAGAGGTAGATAAAAAATTGCGATGAACCAGCGTTAGGATCATCATTGGGATGAGCCATCGCGACAGTACCGAAGGCTGCGAAGGGAAGGACGGGTAAGGAACCATATAAACCCATTTCTTCAAAGGTCTTGCCGTAGACGGGGAGTTTTTGATCGGGGAGACGGACTTCGATCGGCACATTGCGAGACTTGCCAGACTTGGGATCGATGTAGCCATCGGCGGCTCCATCAGGATCGCCCGTTTGGAGATAATAATTTTCATCGGCTCGGGTAAAGGTCAAGCCGTCATAAAAGCCTTTTTGAACGAGGTCAACAAATTGTCCTGCATTGACGGGGGCGCTATAGCCATCAACGGTAATGATCGCGCTGCCCTTCTCGGTAGTTAGCTCCACTAGGGCGCGTCCCTTTAACTTGGGTAAGCTGGCATACTTGGCAGGAATTTCAAAGGGAAATTCTTTGATTAAGTCAGATTCTACTAAACCGACATAATCTAAGGCTTTTTCGGAAAGGGATTTGACGCTATTGCGATCTTTGATAGCGATCGCTTCCTGTAATGGAACTAAAGCCGTATTTAAACTGGTTAAATGTTCGGTAATGGCGGACTTGCGATCGCTATTGGCTTCGGCAATTAAATTTGCTTGATTTTGACTAAGGCTTGAGGTAATTTCTTCAACATCTTTTTTAAGATTGCTCCACCGCTTGAGATTAGCTTGACGGGGCATTTGCTCTAGGGTGTGCTGCACATCGCGGAGGGATTCGCTATCAATGGGCAGGGCATTTCGCAAAATGATCCGTGGATCTTTGATCGCGCTTTTAGTTGGTAAGGCTGCAAAAGTTGGTTGCGGCGCGATCGCCAATACCATCATCAAAGATGTCAACAGGACAATAGAGACAAAAATTGTTACAGGTTTAAAACTTAGTTTGAGCCAATTTTTATGGAATAGAAGACCTATTTCCTGCACTTTTTGGCTTGGTAATCGATTATTCAATCGATCTAAATTACGATCTAAATTAAGATTCAACATTGCACCCAAAACTAAACTAGCCAATTAAAATGCTATTGCATTTGGTTGCACAGTTAGGCAAACTTATCTTGATTTCATGCTGTCCCCTCCCAAAACATTCACCATGACGGACGCAAGTATCGACCATAAGACAGATATTTTAATAAAAACCCATGATCCTGACCAGTCCGATCTGTCCGCCTTAAAGGGCGATCGCCTGTTTCGCTCGATTATGGAAAATGTCGCCGACTTGATTGCGGTAGTTGATGCCAATGGCTATCGCATTTATAACAGTCCTTCCTACGAGCGAGTGTTGGGCTATACATCCGCCGAACTCCAAGGCACATGGGCTTACGACAAAATCCATCCCGACGATCGCAAACAGGTTTTAGAAGCTGCCGCCGAGACTTTACAGACGGGAGTGGGCAAGATTTTAGAATATCGGATGCAGCATAAGGACGGAACTTGGCGATTTCTAGAGTCTTCAGGGAGCGTAATTCGCAGTGAGCAGGGCAATGTGCAGAATATCGTGATAGTTGCTCATGACATTAGCGATCGCAAAATCGAGCAGTGGGAACGTCGGCGTGCCGAAAGAGAACTAGAGCGATCGCGCCAAAGCTATAAGGATTTGGTGCGGCGAGAGGAAATGCTAAACCGTCGTCTGGCTAGCCAAATTCGCAATTCCCTCGACTTTAATACGATCATTGCCACGGCGGTCAATGAGGTGCAGGATTTATTGCTGATCGATCTCTGCAATTTCTTTTGGTATGTGCCGAATACAGAGCCGCCCGAATTTCAACTAGTGCATTTTGCGACTAGCCAAAATCCACAGGCTGTAAATGTGCATACCTATCCCCTTTCGCAATTGCCCTCCGTAGGCAAACGCTTACTTACACAGGAAATAGTCCAAATTCAATCGATTTATACTAATTCGACCTTAGATGATACTAGCCGTGATCTTTTGTCGCAACGGGGTTTTACTTCTCAGTTATTTGTACCGATCAAAACCCGATCGCAAAAGTTAGGGGTAATTGTCGCCGCCCATTGCCAAGGTAGTCGTCCTTGGAATGCCGATGAAGTGGAGCTATTGCAATCGGTGGCGAACCAATTGGCGATCGCCATTGACCAAGCTGAGTTATTTGACTCCGCCCAAGCCAATGCCGCCAAAGCTCAAGCCCAAGCCTTAAAACTCGAACAAGCGATCGCCGATCTTCAAAAGACCCAAACTCAACTAATTCAAACCGAAAAAATGTCTAGCTTGGGGCAGTTAGTCGCAGGTGTAGCCCATGAGATTAACAATCCCGTCAACTTTATCTATGGCAACCTCAATCACGCTAGTCGCTCCGTTCAAAGTCTATTAGAGGTGATCGGGCTTTATCGCCAAAATTACCCAGAAACAATTCCTGAGCTTGAGAATTTCTTAGAAGAAGTTGATTTTGAATTTCTGCAACAAGATTTGCCGAAAATGTTGAGTTCCATGAAGATTGGGGCGGAGCGCATCAGACAAATTGTGCTGTCCCTGAGAAATTTTTCGCGTACCGATCAAGAAGGTCGCAAACCTTTCAATATCCATGAAGGTTTGGATAACACCCTATTAATTTTGCAAAATCGCTTTAAAGCCTTTGGCGATCGCCCTGCGATTAATCTCACCAAGAAATATGGCGATATTCCTTTGGTCTATGCCTATGCGGGGCAGCTTAATCAAGTATTTATGAATATCCTCAGCAATGCGATCGATGCGATCGATGAGCAGACCCAGCAATTAGACAACAGTGAGATTTGCATTACTACCGCCTTAAAACCACCCAATACGGATGATGCCGAACCAATTGTATTAATTCGGATTAGCGATAATGGTCATGGAATTCCTGAAGACATTCGCAAAAAACTATTCGATCCATTTTTTACCACCAAACCAGTGGGCAAAGGTACTGGTTTAGGTTTATCCATTAGTTATCAAATTGTCGTCGAAAAGCATCAAGGCAAATTGGAATGTTTATCGACTTTAGGCAAAGGATCGGAGTTTAGAATAGAAATCCCCCTTGGTTCTCCAAAATCATAAATACTACCGTACAAAGCACCGCAGTATTTTAGAAAGAACCTCTAGCAAATAGCCTTGGCGCGGGACTGCGGAATAGATATTTTAAGTCCTTTTGGCGATCGCTAACTGACTCGGGACCATATCCCCAGAGGCTCTTGTAATAAAAGAAAGAAATGCCTAATCCCCGTTCTTGGGCGGTGATTACTTGAGAATAGACCCGAGACATGGGTACATTGCTATTGCGTAGTCCCGACAAAATACCAATACCTGTCGAGATTTTATTTTGGACTTCCACAATTTCCGCGCGACTCACCTGCGAACGAAAATCATCAAGATCATTGCGATATACCTGCACAATCAATTCATCCACAATATTTTGGCGAACCCAGCCTAACCAGTCCTGAAGTTGTTGCTTATAGGCAAATTCATAATAGTTGGGCGATACCGAGAAAATTACATTGGGCTTGCGTTGTTTGACGGCTTTGTTGAGATTTGCCATAAATGCTGTCAACTTATTTGCCCGCCAACGCACCCAAGCAGGGTCATCGACATCGGCAGGCGCATCTTTTTTTGTTTCCTGTTTGTAGAGACTCAGCGTGTAGCGATCGTATCCAAAGGTTTTCGGCAAACTGGTGTGATCGTCAAATTGAATGCCATCAAGATCATAATTAGTCACAGCTTCCAGCACCAGCTCCGTCAGAAATTTCTGAACTTCAGGATGGAAAGGATTTAGCCAAGCTACCTCCCCTGCGGCTGTAATTGAGGTGGTGTCGCCATTGCGTTCTTGGGTGAGCCAATTGGGATGGGTGAGGGCTAACTCTGAGGTGGGGGGAGCCATAAACCCAAACTCAAACCAAGGCATGACCAATAAGTCATGCTGGTGAGCCTGTGCGATGATATCCGCCACAATATCCTGTCCTTCGGAACCACGATAGACAAAGGGCTGAATCCCTTCGCGTTGAGCCACGGAACTGGGATACATCACATAGCCGCCGTTCCAAACTACAGGATAAATAGTATTAAAATTTAGCTGCTTAAGCTGTTGGAGGGCTTCGCTAAGCTGCTTGCGATCGCTAAACATTGTAAAGTCATTACTGGTAAGCCAAACACCTCGAATTTCCTGCTTCTTATTAACAATGGTTGGATTAACAGGCGGAAGGGGTGGGATTAATGGCTGGGGTAAAAGCTGGGCATTTTTTGGCGATGATGATGGGGATTGTTTAGATTGCTGGTTACGTGGAGATTGATTGCGCTGAGAATTACTCTGGGATTGCTTGCGCTGCGATTGGGGAGAGGTTTGGGCGATCGCTTGATCAGCTTGATCATTGAATATAAAACTAGGCAAAAAGCTATGCAGAACTAATGTGAAGGCAAAAGCAATCGCAAATATCAAAGCAAAAAATGCTGACAAAAAACGTTTGCGCGATCGCTGTTTCAAAGTAAATTTCCTCCAATTTTGAGACATGAAACTTAAGAGAATTCGTTTCATGAGTTGCATTAGTTGCATAAATATGAATAATTAAGCTAAGTAAAAATACTGATCGCTATTCTCATTGTAAAGCAGCAAATTCTCAGATTATAGCGCCTACTCTTTTGGTGGGAACTAATTAATTTGAGTATATGTTTGAGTGTGTGATGGAACTTGGTATCACAGCAAGCGTCTTTTTGCCGAAACATCCAAGTAATATTGAGGTTTTGATTTTACCTACGCAAAATTAAAACCTCAATCAGTAATAACAATTCAGAAAAGTGTAGACACACTTTTCTGAATTAAAACCCACACCCAGTAAGGTTTTAAAAACTAAAAATGGCAGCGCCATTTTTAGTTTTGGTATAAGTTCGTTTTATCGCATGAGGAGTGCGCCTTAATGCTCAAGCAAAATCACCGCGCATGGGTAGAAGTCGATCTTTCGGCAATTAAACATAACGTGCAGCAATTGAAATCCCTCTTAACTGCACCAACAGAGTTAATGGCAATCGTGAAAGCTGATGCTTATGGGCATGGAGCGATCGATGTCAGTCAAGTAGCGATCGAGGCGGGGGCTGCTTGGTTAGGAGTAGCGACCATTCCCGAAGGGATTCAGTTACGCCATGCAGGAATTACGGCTCCCATTGTGATTTTAGGCGCAACGAATGGAATTGATGAGATTAAGGCGATTGCCGAATATCGTTTGCAACCCACCATCTGCAACCCTAAGCAAGCGCTGATCTATCATGAAGTGCTTGCTACAATTCAAGAACAGGTTTCTGTCCATCTCAAAATCGATACGGGAATGTCACGCCTAGGCGTGAATTGGCAAGAGGCGATGGCCTTTGTACAGTTAGTGCAGCACTTGCCCAATTTAGAAATTACGAGTATCTATTCCCATTTTGCAACTGCCGATGATCGCGATCGCCGCTTTATGCATTTGCAAGCCCAAAGATTTGAGCAGGTCATCACCGCCCTGAAAGCCGAAGATTTTCATGCGCCCCGCATTCATATTTGCAATACGGCTGCCATGTTGAGCGAGCCGCATCTGCATTACGACATCGTGCGGACAGGGCTAGGACTCTATGGACTTTATCCCGCACCGCATCTACAAAGTTACCTAGATCTGCGCCCCGCCCTCACGGTAAAAGCTCGGATCACTCAAGTCAAAGAAATCAGCGCTGGCACAAGCGTCAGCTATGGACAATCCTTTATTGCCCCGCAGGATATGAAAATGGCTACTGTAGCGATCGGTTATGCTGATGGCATTCCGCGAGGCTTGTCCAATCGGATTCGCGTCTCCGTCAATGGTCAAAAAGTTGCTCAAATTGGCACAATTACGATGGATCAATGTGCGATCGATGTGAGTCATGTCCCCAATATAAATGTGGGCGATGTAGTCACCTTTTTAGGCAGCGATTCCGAAAATACTGCCGATGATTGGGCAAATCTAGTAGGCACAATCTCTTGGGAAATCCTGTGTGGTTTTAAGCATCGCCTACCAAGAATCAATATCACCAAAACAGTTGATTTGACAGATAGAAGACTATTTAGTAGCGATCACATTTAGACTGATTGGAGTATTCAAAATATAGTAATTACTACAATCCTGAAATAGATTAAATTCAGATACTCTGTTGCAGCCTTCAAAACCAATCTCAGCTAAATACATACAAAGGATGTCAAAATCAAATCCAACTTTGTGAACATCATATTGATTAGTCTGTCCACCAAACATAACCCTCATAATATGTATTCGAGTCATTACATCTAGGTCGGGTCGTGAATATAGCCAACTTAAAGTACGCAAGTCAGGAACACTTATCATCAATTGTCCTCCCTTTTTTAGGACTCGATGCCATTCGCCCAAAGTGAATACAACTTCATTGTAGAGGGAATGATGAAAATGTTCTAAAACATGACTAGTGTAAATCGCGTCAATTGACTCATCTTCAAATTGACTTAGATCACCTGCATCCCCGATATAGTCAACTTCTGGACGCTTTTCAATATCAAATATCTTCCAATCTGGATGTGCTTCTTGTCCACCAATATGTAACTTCATTTGATTTTCTTTTCTGCAACTAAGGTGTTCAATAGATTATACATATCACTTGCCAGTTTTTGAGGATTCCATAACGGAGCTAGCGACTCAGTATATTTAGAACTGATCAATTTCTCTTTGATTGAATTTCTTAGTAATGGATCTATGCCATACTTAACTCCCCACTCAATATAATCTTCCCAATTATTTGCAATACCTTCATTAATACCAAGAGATTGTAAAAACGAATATCCCATTCTAGAGAAAGATTGTTCTCCTTTTCTTGTTACCACTGGTAAGTTAAACCATAGAGACTCTAAGTTATGAGTGCCACCATTGTAAGGATAGGCATCTAAGTATATATCTGCTAAGGAATATATAGAACGATGCTCTTCTTCTGTTTCTGCAGGAAATACTGTGCGAATTCTATCAAAATCAACTAGTAACGATTGGCAAATTTCGAGATAAATTGCTCTTATTGATTCAATTTCTCCATCACACCTAATCAATAAAATGCTATCTGGGACTCTCTTAAGAATTTTTATATGAGAATTAGCACTTTCTAGATTAAATTTTCTTGGTGGAGCTGAATATAGATATACAACTTGTTCAGGGGAAATGTTAAGAGAATTTCTATATAAGTCTCGATCTATTTCTACAGCGTCAAATCCAGATACAGCCATATGGGAATCTGGAAGTCTAAGTATTTGTTCGGTATAAAATGTTTCAACGTCCTTTGGATGAGTGTACCAATCTCCCAAGAAATAGTTGTTAGAAGTAATATAAGGAGCATCAAATCCCAGCCAAGTAACACATATCGTACTCTCTGAATGGAAACAGATTGCTTCAATATTAGCAGGTATTGTAATGGAATCAAGATCAATTAGTACATCTAATTTGTCTCGATACATCTGCTCTAGAGTAGAATTCGTATCTAGAACGTTTGAAGAAGAACTAAAATCTGAATTTATCCTGTCATTTTCAAGCTTGTCGATTTCAGAGAAGTAAAATGCCTCTGCACATTCAATAAATTTCTTAGTTCGTTCATCTGGATTGATCTTATCAAGGCTATACAGAAAAATGTGAGGAGTGAGCTTAGATAATTCCTTAATACTGTCTAAACTGCACCATCCAACAGAATGTCTTTTAAAACCTGAAGATACTATTCCAATCCTCAATTGATGGGATTGTAATGATTCGCGAAATCCAGAAATAGTTATATTATTCTGATAATCTATCTCAAAAATATTTTTTCTTGTCTTCCTCCATAGAACATTTGCTGGTTTAATAAATTTCTCAAAATAAAGACTTCCAATAAGCTTGAATAGTTTGCTATTTAATTTCAAATTATCTCTCAAACTAACTATATAAAATGCTGACTGATAATAGATACAAGCAATTTCTGCTTTTGTTAAATTGTCAGAATTGTTATATATGTAGTCTTCTAGCTCAATCACTAACTCTTCGACCAAATAACCTAACCCAGCTTTACAGTACACAGAAATATAGTTAGACAAAGCTCTGACTCGATCATCTTGTGAGTACCTCATAAAGTTCTCTACAAGGTTCTTCTGCAAAGGCAAATCCCTCCCTATCGGAGAGTCAGGTGTGTTTAATATATCAATGAGATAACAATAGGCTTCGCCAAGGCTTGGATCTAACTTAATAGCTGCTTGAAAATAGTATATTGCTTCAGATAATCTGTCTTTAAATTTAGCTAGAGTGCAACCCATATTGCAATATGCTAAAGCCATATCAGGAGACAAGTCTATAGCTTTTTGTAGGTGAGAAATAGCTTCAAGAAACTTTCCTCGAGCAGATAAAGCAACAGCATAACTACAATGAGCAGAAGCTGATTTGGGATTAATACGCAGAGCATTACGATAGCTTTTAGCAGCTTTTTCTATAGAGTTGATCTCTAGATAAGCACTACCCAAAGCAAGATAAGTATCAAGGTCAAAGGGGGAAATTTCAATAACTTTTAAGAAACATTCAATTGCATCTTCCACTTTGTGGCGTTTCATCATAATAACGCCTAAGTTATAAATAGAATTGCTGTGTTCGGGATTAAGAGCTATTGCTTTTTGTAAATTATCTACAGCTCGATCTAGATAGCCCATCTGATTAAGGGCGATCCCCATGTTGTAATAAGCATCAATATAGGCAGGATCGAGATTGATCGCTCTTTGTAAGTGGATAATCGCGGAATTAAGGTCACCAGTTTGAGCAAGAGCAATACCTCGATAATTATTTTCTTCTGCTTCAATGACACTTTCCCATTTCTCAGGTAACATTTCTAATTTTGAGACTTCTCGATTTATATACCTATTCCACATCTCTGAATAGGCGTTTTCTATCTCTCTAGCGAATTGCTTGGAATTCCATAAAGGAGCCGTCCGCTTTGCATTTTTTATCTTTTGTGAGATCTGTTGTCTTAAGTTTTTGTCTTTACCTAATTTCACTCCCCACTCTACATATTCTTCATCTGTCCATGCAATTCCCTCAGAGATTCCTGCATTAGTCATTAGGGCAAATCCATTACGGGCTGTGAACATTTCTCCAGCTTTAGTTACTATGGGAATTTCTAGCCATAAAGCTTCAAGGTTTGTTGTAGCTCCATTATAGAAATAAGTATCCAAAATGACATCCGCTATCATCAAGTTAGCACGATGAACTTCTTCAGTAGGAGTTTTTGATAGCAAACGTATGCGTTCTGGAGATATCCCTTCACTAGTTGCAATTTCCGAAATATAGGGCTTAAAATCTGATTCTTTGGCTTTATTCTTATACAGCAGAAAACTGTTAGGAACTTGAGATAAGATTTGCATCTGCAATCGCAAAAAATCTGGATTTAGCTTATGACATTCTTGAACGCATAAGTATACAATCGCGTCATTAGGAATGCCTAAATCTTCTCTCTTTAGATTAGATACTCCTACTTCAAAGCCTTCTATAGCTATATATGTTCGAGGTAACCTCCAAATCTGAGCATTGTAATAAGATTCAGCTTGTGGAGGAAGAACATATGGATCTGCTATAAAATAATCAATAGCAGGGATGCCTGATTCATCACTACCTAACCAACTAACTTGAATTGGAGCAGGCTTGAGAGCTAAGACTGCTAGAACATTAATGCTGGTAAGCATATCAAGTTCAATGAGAATATCAATGGCATCGTTCTGAATCTGTTCGGCAACTAAACGAACACCTAATACCCTAGATTCATCATCTATTACTAAGCTATGAAAATGAGTGACTGAATTCTTAATTGCATAATGAATATGGTCTTCAGTTGGATTGATGGAATAGACAAAAATATCATATTTCTCAAGATCGTGATTTGTGAGAAGCCACCTACTAAGCCAACCGACAGAATGACGGCGAATACAATCAGATATATAGCCAATTCTTAATTTTCTAGACTTATTGACTAATCTACTTGCTTGAAAAGAAGATGAAAATGTGCCTAATTGCTTGCGTATTTCTCTTTGATAATAAGTTCCTAACTTACCAAAGAAATCATGATTATCCTTAGTATTTTCAATTAGATAATTAGAAAATATTGCATTAGTAGCTAGATAAAAGAGTTCGTTAAGATCGTCTATCGGTTCTTGTCTTTCTAGCATGATATTAGCTAAAGTTTTATATTGAGCATAGGCATTGTATGCATCGTGCCATTTGACTCCAGAGTTTAAATAACTTCTGGTAACTGCATAGTAAGCAGCCATTTTCCCTAAGTCATTATTGCTTTTTTGCGCTAAGGATTTAGCAATTTTCGCAGCTTCTAGATTTAGCTGTATGTTCTGATATGTAGAGCTTAAGGCTTTTAGAAGTAAGATGGAATCTGGAAGAACTCCGAGACAAGCTCTAATATAAACAGATTGAATTTGCAAAGGAATTGGATATGTTGCTTTTAAAATAGAAAAAACTATTTCATTCTTTAAATCTAATTCAACTTTTTCGAGAACTAACTTTATTAAACTAATTTCTAAATCTAATTTAGTTTCTAGAAAATCGAGAAATTCATAAGGGACATGAACATTGAAATCAATAGTACAAATTTTCTGTAACTCCTTAATTTCTTGATCTGTAGCAGAACTATTATCTACCTTCTTTTTCGGCGTATCAGTTATTACTGTTTGAAGCAAGGACTTGAGAGCAAATATTTCTTTGTCACTAAAATTGCCATCATGCTGTTGAAGAATTTCGATTAATTGATAAATATATTCATCAGGGATAATCCCTAAAGTTTGATCTAAGCTAATCTGGATCAATGCACTCAGGTTCCCAATACTATCAGGACAAACTTCATTTAAATGCTGGCGAATTAGTAAGGCTATAGCTAAATCAGATTGAGTAGTGAAACGATTGGCTTCGGAATTTAATATTTTTTCTAGAGTTAAAATCCATGATTCGACGTCTTCAAGGGAGTCTATAACGCTTGACCAAATTATATGTGCTTCAGCTTCTCTTTTCTGCAATAGAAGAGTCAAGCCTAGATAGCCATAATTATCCATCCGATCTGGCTTTTTTGATATTTCCTGCTCATAAAGCTGGATAGCTTGTGAGTAATTTCCTTGAATTAGCTGATGGTATGCTTTCATTTGTATGTTTACAGTTTAAATACTCTATCAAGTACCTTATTAAAAATTAGCAAAACCTTAGAGCAGGTTTTCCATTCATAAATCATAAGGACGTGGCTAAAAGCCAAAAATTAGTAAGGAATAATTAACAACCTTCAGTTATTGACTGTAATTGACTGTAAAAGTATTGTAATCTTTTTAGCCTATACCTTAGATCTTTAAAATATAAAGATATCTTAAAAAACTAGTATCATCAAGAAAATATTATCTTAGTGCCTAAGTATCTGGGCGCAATTAAATATAGCCCAAAAAAGTTAGATAACATCTGACTTTTTTGGGCTATAAACGTTAGAGGTGTTTTTGAGTGTGAAATAGGTAAGATCTAGAAATTAGGCAAGTAGACCTAATCGTGTTTCTATGATTTTAGAAATATCTATTTCATGTCAAAGTCAGCAATGCCACATTAGGAAATGTCGGTGGATCGAAAATGTATTTACTAGATCAATCCAGTAAATACATAATTAATTACCTATTACTTGCCTAGATTTTCCATAAAGGTTGTGTTCGCACACGGAGCAGTAGAATTGACGCTGCCAGATATAGAAGTAGTAGCATTGGCTGCTGTATATCCGTAAACTGGGGTGTTCGTAACGTTTACTGCATCAGCTACTTTTGTCCCACAAAGAATAGCAAATGTAGTTTGTTCACCACCAATGGTTTGTGAAACATAAACAGTGCCTGAAAATCCTTTAATAGCAGGAGCTACAGGAACACCATAAGAATTTATGAATGAGTTAACAGATGTAGGAACTGTAATAGTTGAATTTGCAAAATCAGCTTTAGCAGCAGTACCAACACCAGCACCAGCAGAAGTACCAGATAAAGTTGAAGCAGAATAGTTGTAGTTTGTAGTTTGTGTAGCAAGACCTAGACCGAGGGTTGGGATGAGCCCAGTGAAACCGCGTTGCTCGAGGAAGTAAGCTTGTTGAGCACGGTTTATAGATCCCGTGTAGGTTTTGGCTTCGGATTCGCGGGCTTTATTAGCTTGGTTTAGGAAGGAAGGAAGTGCGATCGCTGCAAGAATACCGATGATGATGATAACTACGAGGAGTTCGATCAAGGTGAAGCCCTTTTCGGAATCCTTTCTGTTGAGGAGGTGTTGAATTAGCTTTGTCTTAAATTCAGATTTCATGATTCTTTTCCCGTGTATGTCAAGAACGTTAGCTGGTTGCTTGTGAAAGTAACTTACCCACAAAAAAACGAGATGCTATCACTTTGCAAAATTTTTTTCGGAAAAGATTTTTGCAAAGTAGCGATCGCCGCCATCTAGCCTTCGCCACTTGCTTTTAAATTGAGAGGGGACTCTTCGCTTTGCCTCTCAATTTTGGAATTTACAGCTGGTTATCGATTGGATACGAGTTTCTAGGTCAAGATTTGCGCGATCGCAAATGATCACAGGCAGATTAAGGCGGCGATCGCTACATAGCCCGACAATTAAAACATTAATATGCTCGATATAGGCGGCATTGAGGGCGGCTTTGCCCTCTTCATAGACCAGTGGGATTCCGGGTTGAATGATTGCTAATTTCTGAAAAAATTGATTTGTACTAGTAAAACAGCGATCAATGTAATTGTTAAGTTGCGTAAAGTTGACCTCGGTTCGTCCCTGAATGTCACCGAGGGTATAGGCAATCATGTCGATGGGAGTGCGATCGCTAACAAACGGGCTAGAGGAATTTTTCCAAACTTGTTCCGCAGCATCAAGAACGTGATTCTGCACAAATAATCTGGTGTCAAAGTCCATTGGTTCCGCAGGATCTAGCCCTAAAGTGGCAAAAACTTGGCTAGTGGTGGTACGCACAAAGGGAATATTGAGACGCTCGGCTAGGGCGATCGCTAGGGTAGTTTTGCCAGTGCGGTGCGCCCCGCAGAGACCTAAATTGCCGTTAAGTCTAAACATCGTCTGGATTGATACCCAAAGCTCGTAAACGCTCTGCAAGACGATTTGCGCGTAGGCTTTCTTGTTCGGCGCGTTGTTGGTGTGATTCGGCGCGTCTCCGCTCTTGGGCGGTGCGTTGCTGCTCTTGCCACACTTGAATTTCTGACTGCTGTAAACGCCGATCTAGCTCTATGGTCGATAAAAACCTCTGTCCATCAGGACGCGAGAGGATTACTTCCTGTCCCCTTGCCCAATCAAATCTGATTCCTAATAGGGGGCTGATCCAATTGAGCATTGAGGGAATTTGTACTAGGCGATCGCCTAATCTCTGCCAGCCTTCTAAAATCAGATCGTCGGGATCGTAAATGTAATATTCTTGAACGCCATAGTCTTGATAAAATTCCAATTTATCTTCAAGGGAATCTTGCCCGCGCCGATCTTTATTGCTGGGCGATAGGATTTCAAAAACGACCTGTGGGGCAATATCATCTTCTAACCATTGCTTATAAGATCCCCTGCGACCTTTGGGACGACCTAAAGCCACCATCACATCAGGGGCAACCCTTTTTTGGGTATGTCGCACGGGATACCATAGCAAGTCACCTGCAATAAACACATTAGGATCATCAGCAAACATGATTTCTAGGTTTTCTTTAATGAATACAATCCAGCGATACTGCTCGGTATTGTCAGCCATAGGGTTACCATCACTATCGGGATAGTCAATTTCTGGAAAAATATTTGGCGTGGCGGTACGCATCCCTTCTGGAATAGCTGTTTCATCGGTTAAAGGTTGCAGAGTCATAGATTTGCCCTCGCCAAAACCTATAGATATTTGCTTAGATATTTGCTCTATTTTACATACAACCACTCTAAATCCCGAATACCCGCTTAGCTCTGGCTAGATAGGCTTGGCGATCTTCTAGTCCATTCAGCCCACCATTAATAATGCGGGTAATTCTGAGAACATCATCTTGATCGGCGTAAGCATTGAGATTGCGAGTATCCCAATACCAGCCCGCACTAAGGCAAGCTAGCTCAAAATCGCCTAACCTTTGAGGATTGTTAATCAGATCTACGCCTAGGGCTTGACCACATTCTGCATAATTAGAGCGTCCTGTAACTTGGATTAAGCCCCGACCTTTAAACCTAACGCCATCACCTGACTTGGTATTACCTAAATCTCTACGCCCTTCATAGGCGGCTCCAGAGGCATATTCCTCATTCGTGTTAAACCCATCACTTTCATGAGCGGTTTGAGACAGGAAATGGGCTTTGCGAAGAGGTGTATTAATTTCATAGCGCTGCATGGACGTATTGAGATGTGGCAATAATTGACTTAGCCGATCGCGATCGGCAATAGGAGCGATCGCAAACAATTGCTCCCTTGTAATCAGATCGGAGGTAGTAGGAGGATATAAGCCTGCATAGGGTTCTTGATTCGCTAACCTTGGAGGCAAATTATTTAAGGCGCGAATTGTTTGATCGACCAAGATATCTTTGGGATTGAAATCATCCTTGAGTTCGGTAATTAACTGGGTCAATCTTTGGGCGACTAGTTTGCGAGATTGATTTAAATTAGGGGCCGGGTAAAGCCCTTCATAGGGTTTCCGCAAAATTGGACGCAGGGGTAAGCTACTCATCACGCGGATCAAATCATCCACTCGCCCATCTGCCGCCGTAGGAGTTGATTCAACCATTGATGTAATCGCCGCAGCGAGGGTTTGGGCGGCTTGCTTGCGCCATGTGGCAAGATCGGCGGCAGGAAATAGCCCCGCATAGGGCGATCGCCCCGTGGGTCTAGCGGGTAATTTGCGGATAAATCGAATTAAGTCATCGATCGCCCCATCATAAATGCTCCCTTCGACATTGGGAATCTTAGGTACGGAAGCCTTCAGGCTGGCGGCTGCCCGATTGCGCCATGTAGTTAAGTCCGCCGCAGGAAAAATGCCAGCATAGGGTTGGCGAATAGCTGGGCGTGCGGGTAAATTATTGAGTGCTCGTACCAAATCATCGACTAATCCATCGCGTTCATTGGGCGCTGTCCCCCCAATTTTGGGAACGAGAAAAGCTAAGGTTGCGGCTGCTTGCGATCGCCAAATCTCAATTTGTTTCATCGTTTTCAAAAATGTAATAACTTAGTGGTGCGCGACAAAGCCGCGCACCACTAATTATTGACTATTTTATGAAGCGCCCAAAGATAAATTTCAGAACAAAGGAATAGCGCGTCAAGATTTTGCTGAGATTGTTGATGATTAATTTACGGAGACTGATAATCGCGACGGGTAAAGATGGCTCGACATAATTTTGAGTGTTTTGAATGATGCGCCCAAATTGAGCATCTATGGGAATTACTGCCAAGGCGATCGCCAGCCAACTCAATAATAAAAATCCAATAATGGCGATCGCTATTATTTGCAAAATAGGATTTTCTAATAAACCCAGCAAATATGTACCTAAGTCTCTCAGTAATGATTGTCTTGAGCGAGGGAGAGATGGCATTTGCCAAGGTAACTTAGTTACTCCCCACCAAAGCAGCAGTAAAGTCACAAAAATGACTAAACTCATAAACCAACAATTGCTAATTAAAAGCTCTGGCAACCTTAAACTTCTGCCGAGATTTTGAATTGGTGTACACCAAGACAATACGGTGATCATGGATATTAAGGCGATCGCGTAAGGGCGTAATTTTTCCTCTACATAATCATTAATTACCGTTAAAAATTGGGAAGAAATTTGCCTAATGACAAAGGTATGGGCTTTTACAATGCGATCGCCAACTGGATGACTTAAGATATCGTGACAAACCTTTTGAGCCACATCACCATCGAGATGCATTAAGGTTCGCAAGATTGGCAATCCTTGAGTATCAATATTTTTTTGCCCATAATTTTGTTCATGATTACTAGACCTCAAGGAGTTGTCTTGGTAATAAGTCCGAAAAACGATCGCCCCCTGACGATAGGAAGACATACCCATACTGGAGCCTAAAACCTTCAGCAATTCCCGACTATTAAAGTATTTATAAACAACCTTTTCATTCCAATTATTTTGGCTCCCTCTAGCCGCTCTGTAGTCTTGCTCAATTTGACTCAACACATCAGGGTTGAGCTGTAACACAATTTCATCATCGTCAATAGATAACCAATCAGGTGTAGCCACCTACGCATCACTCCCCTTATTTTGTAGTGCGAAATGGCATTAGACTCTTAACCAAATTTACACAGGTTTCAATGAGCCCAGACCATTGCTTCTGAGCATTCTCCACCCCTTGACGATGTAAGTCAAAAACAAGTTGAGCCATCTTCGGATCGATTTTACTTTTGCTGGGAATAAAAAGATCATCCAAAAATCTATTAGTCAAATCCCCATCAAGATGAAATTTTGTTTGGGCATAAATCCGCTCCCCATTTAAAACATATTGCTCAAATTCCCAGAGTTTCCGAAAATAGCGAATCATCTGTCCATCAGGAACGATTTCTCCATGTTCATCTTTTTTAATATCTAATTTAAAGATGCGCTTAGCCAATTCTCGATAGCAAGATTGCTCTAACTCAAATTTATCCTTTTTCTGGGGATCGGAAGAGTTTTTGTATTCATTAAAAACTCTTTCTGCTTCTTTATAGGTTTCTAAATCTTGGTTATATTGAGTTAGCTCGGCGCGATATTCTTCGATAAGCAGAGCTTCTTTTGGCAAGAGTGGTGTGGTACTTTGCTGAGGCAGTAATAACCCCTTCTGCTTTAGTTTGGCACTACGTCCGAGGAGGGCTTCCTTAACATCTTGCAGCCCCTCCTCAGTTTTATACATAATATTTTCAACAAGTTCCATGTAGAAATCTTTGATATCAAACTTTTTCATCGGAATTTGACCGACGATCATCGTATTGATTTCAAGGGAAGTAATTTCTTCTAAAACATCCTTCATGGTTTCTCTAAAGCTATTTAGAGAAGCGCTTTGACCCTCACCATCCTTAGGCTTAGGAGATGAATTTTGGTCACTGGATATGGGAGAAGAATTTAATGATTGCTTATTAGAAGCCATTTTGCGCCTAGGGTTTAACTGAATGGTGTCATCTGAGGTTTTACTTTTATGATCGGCAGACTTATCAACTTGCATACAGCTACCTAAGCGCTACTAGGTGCAGAATTTAGATTTCTAAATTTAGATTTCTACATTTAGACGAAGCTTGGTAGGCGATCGCTACTCACACCAATCGCAGAAACCTCTTGATCTTCAGATTCACCTGCGAGCATACCTGTTACTTTTTGCCCAATATCTACCAAAGTCTTTAAATTATTGGCGATCGTTTCCGAACCCTTAGCCACCTGAATTTCGTGAAATTCACGCAATTCGGCATAAGGTGAACCTTGGAGAAAATCTGCTCCTAGCTCGTTTTCGATGTCGCCATCGATCAAATTAATCGTTGTTTTCAAACGATTACCAGCCTTATGGGAGGTGTCTCCCTCATGGGCTACCCACGTTACAATCTCTAACTGCACAAGATCCGAAAATATTTCCACTAAAGCATCGCCAAAATTTTTAGTTTCCTTTAGCTTGGTTTGGAAACGTACCGAAGCTGTCACTGATACAGAAGAACTCGTATACGTCATAAATAGATACCCAATGTAACTTGTAGTTAAGAGTTGTGTTTGAGGATTGGCGACTTTAGCTGCAAAAATCTTCGTTATTTCTAGCAGCCGAACTTTCAGAAACTAACTTGTATAAAATTAATTATAACTAGAGGGGTTTAAGAAATTTATTCAAATTTTGAATAAACAATTTTGAATAATTGCATAATTTTTTATTCAAAATTTAGTGATAGTCCGATAACTCGATTAATTCCATAGGAACAAAACTTTCCTGTGGCAGCAAAATTAATTGAGAATAAATAAGCTTCCCTGACATATCTATACGATTGATGGCTATTCCCATAGGTCGCGGTAGTTGGGCGGCATAGGAATCAGCATAGTATCGATAAATCTGCTTAGCAGCTCTCACAATCATGGGATCGACTTTTTTAGCGACAGACTCTGACTGTCGCTCGGATTCGAGGCGTTGGGCGGCATATGTCACAATGTAGTCCCCTTAAAATTGACTATTATCTTGCCTTACACAAAGTTGCTTCAGGACTTTAGCTGACTTTGTTTTTTTTAGCAAGATTTGAGCATAGGATTATACATTAGTTGATATTTTTTGGGATGCCCTTGGCTAAAAAAACAATTAATAATTTAATTGCCTTCAGAACTAGCCAATTTCATCCGAAACAATTTGCTGTAAAAAATTTGGGGAAAGTCAACGTAACCCTTATCGCGAATACTAGAAACCACATCAATTAAGTAGCCCACAAATTCTGAGTTTTCTAAGGTCATTTCATAACTCATATCCGCGTCTCCATCAAAGGTAAGACGGCATAAAGCTAAATCTGAGGGCAGGTTCGCCACCCGCCATACTGCCATAAAAGACACCGCAGGACTACCTTCAATACGTCGCTCGCCCGCGATTTCTCCTTGCTTATATAAGGAAATGGCATAGGGTAGAGTTTGTCGCTTGTTTGGCTCGCGATAGTAGGGCATGTAGATGGAAACTTCTTGCGGAGGCGCAGCTTTGAGTTCAATCGTCATAGAAATAGAGACTCTATAGGTTGTAGATGCCTGATTTTTTACAAAAAGATTAGCAGGTTTTTGTCTAATTAAAAATTTCCCCCACCTACGGTGAGGGAAATTTTTAATTTTTTTTACTAAGGAGATACGCAATTTAAAAAATTTCCCAGCCGTAGGCTGGGAAATTTTTTAATTAAGGAGATACGCGATCAATTACTTTGATCTTGCCGTCGGGCTGAACTTCCCATACGTCATAGCTACCTTTGACATCGCCATATTCATCCAAATCAACGTTACCGCTTGCGCCTTGATAGTCAATGTCTTTACCTGCTTTGACTAGTTTGATTGCTTCGCAGACATCGCTGACTTCTTGTCCGGGGGCGTTGGCGATTTCACGGATTTTGCTCTTGATGCCTTCGCCAGTGCCATCTTTGGCGGCTTCGGCAGCGATCGCTACAAGGGCGGCGGCATCATAGGAATGGGGAACAAATGCGCCCAACTCTTGACCTGTCTTTTCTTTAAAAGCTTTGGTAAAGGTGTCGAGGGATTTGCCATCGGCTCCGGGGACTGTGCCGATCGCCCCCGCAAGGATGAGTTTGCCTTCAGGAGTATTACCAATTAACTTAGGGAAATCTTCGGTTTTTACACCATCGGTGAGCAGAATCTTGACATCTTTAGTTAAACCTTGCTCAAAGGCTGCCTTGATGACAGCACCACCAGAATCGGGATAGAGAATTGCTGCAACCGCATCGGGTTTGCTACCAAATGCGCCTTTTGCTTCCGCCTCAAAGGTAGTTGCTTTGGGATCGTAGCGGGTGGGTTTGGCTTTGTTTACGATTGTGCCGCCGAGTTTTTCAAAGGCTTCCACAAAGGCTTTTTCAAAACCAACACCATAGTCGTTATTAATTACTAAGGTTGCTACTTTTTTCGCGCCTTTTTTATAGGCAAGGTTAGCTAGAGCTAGGGCTTGATAGGTATCTGGGGGCGCAGTGCGATACCAGTAGCCACTAAATTCACCTTTTTTGGCGCGTTCGGTAAATACAGGGCTGGTGCTACCAGGGGAAATTTGCAAAACTTTGTTAGGTACGGAAATTGCGAGGGCGGCGGTGGATACGCTACTGGCAAAAGAACCAACGACTGCGCCCACATTATCGACCTTGACTAGTTTAGTCATTGCCTCAGCTCCTGCGGGAGGATCGGTGCGATCATCTTCTTTAATGTAGGTGATGGGCTTACCAAGCACACCGCCACAGCTATTAACTGTATCTACTAAAAAATCAATAGATTTGATCATCGGCGAGCCAATGGAGGACAAGTCGCCCGTAATCGGTAGCAATGCACCGAGTCGCAGGCTATCTTTGACACCACCACCTGAACCTGTGGCTGTTGAAGGTGCGGTCGAGGTCTTTGTGGTGCTGGTGGAGTCAGAGCTAGGAGTGGTGGTGCTAGGCTGACAGGCTACTATCCAAATCGTGGTCACTGTGGCTAGCAAAGCTAGACAAAGTGTGGAAAAAAACCTTTTAGTCATGGTTACGATGAACTACGATGATGTTTATCAAATTGCTGTAATTGTATCTTTGACTGTATCTGTAATTGATTAAAATGCCATGTCATCTACCATTGATCCTCGCCGCCAAAGGGAGCTAGTCCGTTTATTAGAGAAAATGGGGCTAGATCAAACCAAGTTAGAACGGGGCAACTCTCAAGGTTTTGATTGGTTATTAATCGATCGCGCTTTAGTGCATCCCAGTTTTTCGACTAGTTATAACAATGATCAATTGGAATTTGTGGGTGATAGCGTTCTCAGGTTGTCGGTCAGTTTATTTTTGCAAGAGCGCTATGGCGATCGCTCGGTGGGAGATTTAGCGGCTTTGCGATCGCATCTAGTCAGTGACAAGACCCTTGCCGAAATCGCGAGTATTTATGAATTACAGAAATATGTAGTGGTGTCGAATGCCGCTAAAAATGACTCGCAGGCTTTGCGATCGCTTCTTGCTGATGCGCTCGAAGCTTTAATGGCAGCTTTATTTATTAATACTCAAGACTTAGCCTTTATTCGCAATTGGCTCGATCCGCATATGCATCGCTTTGCAGAGGCTTTGCTGGCTATTCCTGCCTTGGGTAATTACAAAGTTGCGTTGCAAGAACTCACCCAAGGCAGGTGGAAGCGTTTGCCAGAGTATCGCAACGTGCCAAGCCCAGAGCAAAATAATTCCTCAAATAATCCTCCAAATAATCAAAACAATATTTTCCATGTCGAAGTTTGGTTTGACGATCGCTGCTGGGGAACGGGGCAGGGCAAAAGTATCAAAGCTGCCCAACAGGAAGCCGCCGCGATCGCCTTGCAGCAAATGTCTCAAGACCAATAACCAAAGCCAAAAATGGCGTAGCCATTTTTGGCTTTTAAAATCCTTACGGGGTTTGGTTTTTAATTTACAAAAGTGTTGTCACACTTTCGTAAATTGTTATAAGAAAGGAGGGCAAAGCCATGATTTCTTATTTTTATGTCCTCAGATATTTATTAAGCCTCTCAGGTAAGTGTATAAATACTTAGTGCCAAATCGTAAATTTTTCTACAAATATGGGGCTAGCATCGTAATATTTCTTAGTGTGCTACTTTAATTTGTTTAATCAATCTTTAGGATTGGTGCTTCGTGTGGTAAGAAGGAGTCAAGAGTCATTCTGATACTAATAGCGATCCTAGCCATCATTAACACTGTGGCAGCAGTGTGGCTACTACTTTATGGGCTAAATGCTTATTGGCTCACTGCTGTCCATAAGCTGAGACGTTCTCTAAGGAAACAAATTGTTTTTCCTAAGCTCAATCCTGCCAGAGAATATCAAACAGCCCAAGTTACAGCGTCGCCATCATCAAGTTCAGGTGCGATCGCTGTCAATAATTTCGACAATTTTGACCAGTTTCGCCTCGACAAAAGCTTTAACAATAACTTCAATAGTTATGTTTTGGCAGTCGATCCGCCTGAGCATTTCACCGTGACCGATAACTTGCCTGTGGTCACCGTACAGCTACCGATTTTTAATGAGCGCTATGTATCGCGCCGATTAGTAGATGCTGTCTGCAATCTGGACTATCCTCGCGATCGGATGCAAATTCAAGTACTGGATGACTCCACTGACGACACGCAAGATATTCTGAGTGAAACTGTTCGCGAATATCAAAGCAAGGGCTTTTGGATTGAATATATCCATCGAGTAAATCGCACTGGTTTCAAGGCGGGAGCTTTGCAAGATGCGATGCCCTTGGTCAAGGCAAATTACATTGCTATCTTTGATGCTGATTTTATTCCTTCGGCAAATTGGCTCAAGGATACGATCCGTCATTATGTGGAATCGCCTGAAGCTAAGGTTGCGGTAGTGCAGACCCGTTGGGGGCATATCAATTCGGAATATTCGTTATTGACGAAGTTGCAATCGACGGGTATTGACGGACATTTTGCGATCGAGCAAGAGGCAAGATGCAATAATGGCTATTTTCTAAATTTCAACGGTACGGCGGGGATTTGGAATCGCCAAGCCATCCTTGATGCGGGTGGTTGGCACGCTGATACACTAGCGGAAGATATGGACTTGAGCTATCGCGCTCAGCTTAAGGGTTGGCAAGTGGTCTATGACAATAATATTGTCGCTCCTGCGGAGTTGCCTGTTGCCATGCTGGCGTTTAAGTTGCAGCAGTTCCGTTGGGCAAAAGGCAGCATCCAATGTGCGAAAAAGTTAATTGGCACAATCTGGCAAGCTGAGGATATAGGTCTTGGGGTGAAATTTCAAGCCACCATGCATTTAACGGGCTATTCGGCGCATCCTTTGATGCTGATGTTGATTTTGATCTCCATTCCTTTGATGCTCGTGACCCCTGACGATGCGATCGCCTTGCGGATCTCCCTTGAAAGTGTGTGGTCAGTGTTTATGCTACCTGCAACTTTTGGCCCCCCATTTTTATATTTCCATGCTCAGCGTGATCTATATCCCAAGTCTTGGTATCGCCGCCTTGGGCGCATTTTCCTATTAGCTATTCTCGGTACAGGCATTTCTTGGAGTAATAGCCGTGCGGTGTTTGCTGGTTTGTCGAATACTGGGGCAAATTTCCGCCGCACGCCCAAATTTGACATTAAGTACAAGAGTGATCGCTGGGACAATAAGGCTTATAAAATCCCTCTAGATGCCACTGCTTGGATTGAGATGGGGCTATGTGTTTACAGTGCGATCGCCTGTGTGATTGCGCTTAATAAGGGGCTATATATGACTCTGCCATTTATGGTCTTATATGCCTTGAGCTATGGCTATGTGGGTGGTCTGACCCTCTGGCAAAGCTGGCAACAATCCCGCAACTAAAATATAGCTGTCGCCATTGTTGTTAGGGCATAAAAACCAGATAGTGTAAGGCGGCGCTTCGCGCCGCCTTACACTTATTTCCTAATACAGGGACTATAGCTATAACAGAATAAAAGAGGGCGCTTAGCGCCCTCTTTTATTTTTGGTGGTGCCTTAGCACCCTCTTCTTTTTATAATGAGGATTATGTGGTCAATTGTTATTCCGACTTATAATCGCTTGCCCATCTTGCAAAAATGTTTGCAAGCTATGGAAGCTCAAGATTTTACCCAACCCTACGAGATAGTCGTGGTGGATGATGGCTCCACCGACGGCACGGTAGAATTTTTGCAAAGCCATGCCGATCATTTTCCCCATGTGCGGCTATTTCAGCAAAACCATGAGGGAGCCGCGATCGCCCGCAATACAGGTATTGATGTGGCAAATGGCGAAACGATTGTATTTATTGATAGCGATCTAGTGGTTACGCCTGTATTTTTGTCCGCCCATGCCAAGGCTTTAGAGAATAGCGATCGCGCCTTTACCTATGGCTTAGTGATTAATACCAGCAATTTTGAAGATCCCACTTCCGCACAGGTCAAGATCCAAGATATTTCTACAGCATTCTTTGCAACGGGAAATGTGGCGATCGCTAAGCATTGGTTGATTGAGGCGGGAAAATTTGATCCTAGCTTCCGTCAATATGGCTGGGAAGATCTCGAACTAGGCGTAAGGCTAAAGAATTTAGGCTTAAAGCTGATCAAATGTCCTGAAGCCGTGGGCTACCATTGGCATCCCGCTTTTACGATTGAGCAATTACCGCGACTGGTGGATGTGGAAGAGCAACGCGGACGCATGGGGGTTGTGTTTTATCAAAAACATCCCACATGGGAAGTAAGAATGATGATTCAGATGACTTGGTTCCATGTGGTTCTTTGGGGCGTATTGTCGGTAGGTGGTTTATTAAATGAGCGATCGCTACGTCCATTACTCACATGGCTTATCAATCACGGCAAGCCCCAACTCGCCCTTGAAATTGCTAGAATCTTCTTAAATTGGTACAACGTTAAAGGCGTATACGCCGCTTATCGTGAGGCAGCTTTAACTAAATCAAACACTCTTCTTTAAAAATTGCACATTTTACTTAAAAAATACTGAATTTATATCAACCGTTTGATTTTATTACAAATATATATGTCAGAGTTAGTGGCTTTTGTCTAAAATCAACACAGTATTACCAAATTAGGAACAGGAGTTTTTACTATTTCTAAGCGATCGTTGAAAGCGTCACCAGAAGGAATCAGACAAGCCAAGAAGCAGTTTGATTACAAGGGTTGGACTCAAGAATATTTAGCCATTGAAGTGGGTGTCAAAACGCGCCAACCAATCTGGCGATTTTTTGCTGGCAAACCAATTGAGCGATATACATTTTTTGAAATCTGTGCAAGTCTCGATTTGGATTGGCAAGAAATTGTTGAGAAGCCTTCCTTAAAAAGGGATGATCCTGCTAAGAATAAGCTAGAAACCATTTCTCATAACTCAGAGATTGCTAGCGTCTCTACTGTCTCGAGCGTTCCCGCGGAAGTTGATAAAAGACATTATGGACTTAATGAAAGTAGCCATTATTATTGCGCTCAACGATCTGCTGAAGTCTTAGAGCGGGATATCAAAGAACTGAGATTGATTACTTGCAATTTAGATAATGGTTGTTCTCTTGCCGCCATTCACAATGGTCAAATAATCGATACGGCTACTGGATTTACACCTTTAGAAGGTTTGATGATTGATTACAGTTCTGGCTCCATTGATTCTAAAGTCTTAAATGAAATGATGCGAAAGGACAACCAACCAGATTCTGGGGCATCAATTGATACAAGCTCCAGTTTAGTTGGTACTTCTGAGGTTTCCTCAGAGCCGAGATCCGTCGGCTCAGCAATTGATACCGATAACCTGAGAGCAAAGCAAGCCTTGGATATCTATCTTCACCGCTTGCGATCTTGCCTAGGTTCGATGCTGATGGTTTTAGGCGGTATGGATGCGATCGTGTTTACGTCAGAATCAAGTGATAATTCAGAGATCATCCGTGAGCTTGTATGTCAATCCTTGGAATTTCTGGGATTAAAGCTTGATTTAAAACAAAATCAAAATGATCCTGTAGATTCAGATATTGCCACAACTGAGTCAAAAGTGCGCGTGTTGGTGATTCAGCAAGAAGCTTGAGTGATCGCTGCGCCCCAAAATAACTAAGCGATCGCGGAAATCTCTAACCAGTCCTAAAAATCGCTAGAATTTTCTTAAATTGGTACAACGTTAAAGGTGTGTATGCCGCCTATCGAAATGTTACTAACTCAGCCCAAACCAAATCCTGAGATTAGAATTGAACAGCCCTTAATCACATGGGAACAGTTCAAGCTGATTCAGCGTGGTTTTGCGGATGCTAGGGGAATTCGGCTGGCCTATTACGAAGGAATTTTAGAGATTGTGTCTACCTCAGTCGATCATGAGCTAATTAAAACGATTATTGGCGCATTGTTGGAATTGTATTTTTTAGAGATGGAAATTGAGTTTTTCCCGATGGGGCAAGCCACTCAAGAAAAAGTAGCACAAGTCTCTTTACAGCCCGATGAGTCCTATAGCTTTAGTAGCCCTAAAAAGGTTCCTGATCTTGTCATAGAAGTAATTTTGACTAGCGGTAATACGGAGAAATTAAAGAAATATTATTTGCTCGGAGTCCCTGAAGTTTGGCTATGGGAAGATGGCGTTCTTGATATTTATCATCTAGATTCTCAAGGCGATCGCCAGTATTGCAAATCCTCAACTAGCAAATTTTTGCCGAATCTCAACATGGCAACATTACAGCGCTGTATTCTAAGTGCATCACCCCTTGAAGCCTTGAAAATATTTCGGCAATCATTGCGCTCAAGCCTATGAAAGTTTCTCTCGAATTTCTCTATCACTTTCATTGCGATCGCTGTCGTAAATGGTGGAGCCGTGCGGACATTGAGCCACAAGTGGGGGAACAGGTTTATTGCCCTTACTGTGGTTATGTGAATAGTGTGGAAGTTGTGCAAACTTTTCGCAATGCTGCACGCGGGGGCAGTTGCCTGAGTCAACGCCCTGATGAAAAGTAATATATAAAAAGTGCAAAGCACTTTTTATATATTCGGGTATCCATTCTGGGCTTTATATGACTACTCCCAATATTATTCTGGCGGGATATCTCGCAGGTGCATCGGATTACATACCGATCGCCCAAAAATTACACCACAAAAATTTATCGGCAACCGTAGTTCCTTTGAAGTGGTGGGACTGGGTTCCCACGGTGGGCGGAAGATCGATCGCGCCGATCTTAGAAAAACTTGACCAAACCGTAAATCAGGAATTAGCCAAAACTGGCGCATCCAAAGTAAATATCATTGCCCATTCCGCAGGGGGGTGGCTCTCACGGATTTATCTAGGCGATCGCCCTTATTATGACAAGGTTTGGAATGCACGTTCTAAAGTTGCAAAACTAGTTTGTCTGGGAACTCCCCAACGTAGTCTTGAACCTTGGTCACTGCCAAATTTAGGCTTTGTCAATGACAACTATCCTGATGCTTTTTATGATGATATTGAATATATCTGTATAGCGGGAAATGTGGTGCAGGGTAAAAAATCCACACCTAAAAAATGGCTTGCCTACAGTAGTTATGAACTCACCATCGGTCAAGGTGATGTCTGGGGCGATGGGATCATTCCCATTGAGGCGGCTTATTTGAAGGGAGCGAAGAATATGGCGATCGATGGGGTCTATCATTCTCCACGATCGGGAAAGTGGTATGGCTCCCAAGAAGTAGTGGATATTTGGGCGGAGTATTTATAGATTTCGAGGTTCACAAATCCTGCCCTATTTTTCCCTGTCATTATGAATAGGTGCAACGCCAAAAATTTGGCTACCTACCCGAATCATCGTTGCACCTGCTTTAACGGCGATCGCATAGTCCGCCGACATTCCCATTGAGAGTTCTTGAATATTATTCCAACCAAGCGATCGCAGTTTTGCGGCTAATTTCCCCACGCTCTCAAAGACTTCGTAGGCTTGGGCTTCACTTAAGCCCAAAGGCAAAATTGACATTAGCCCTACGATATTCAGATTTTGCAGTTTCTTTAATTCGGGCAAATCCGCCAATAGTTCCGCTTCTGTCCAACCTGATTTATTCGGATCTTCCGCTAACTTCACTTGCAATAGCAGCTTTGGAGATTTTCCTAGTTCCTGAATTAAGCGATCGCATTGTTCCGCCAAACTAAGGCGATCAATCGAATGTATCCAATCAAATTGAGCGATCGCTTGCCTTGCTTTATTACTCTGCAAGGAACCAATCATATGCCAAGTAATATCCGCTAAATCCGCTAATTCCGTTTGCTTAATCTTAGAATCCTGCACGCGCGATTCGCCAAAGTTCCTGATTCCTGCGGCATAGGCAGCCCGCACTGCATCCGTAGTCGTATATTTACTAACCGCAACAAGTTTCACCTCTGGTGGAATATTTGCGCGAATTAGATGGAGGCGATCGGCGATCGGGCAACCAATTGAATCAGAAGTAAATTCGGTCATGAAATCCAGTTCACAAGCTTGCTGTAATTATTCCTAGCTACTTATTAGTCTAGCAAAATGATATGTTGATAAGCCCGACTCTTTTGATTTTAAAATGCCAGTAATCAGCCCCAATTTTCCTTTAGCCGTGAATCCTCATGGTTGATCGTAATCATCAAGTTTATACGGCTAGTGAGATTGTTAATCATTACCGCCAGCTATGCCAATTACAACCCGCCGAACAAACTATTCTCAATCTGTTCAGGAATGAATGGTCAAGGATCAAAATGCTCGATATTGGCGTAGGGGGAGGACGCACTACTCAACATTTCTCGGAAATTGTTCAAGAATATATGGGAATTGATTATGCTCAGGAGATGATTACGGCTTGCCAGAAACGCTTTCCAGCTTCTACTCAATTATCTTCTCGATCAAGAAAATTTGAACTAGGAGATGCTAGAAATATGAGTCAATTTGCCAATAATTCTTTTGACTTTATTTTATTTAGCTTTAATGGTTTAGACACGCTATCGCATCTGGAGCGATTACAGGTATTTCAAGAAATCAGCCGTATTGGGAAGTCGGGAGGATATTTCTTTTTTTCAAGCCATAGCTTGCAAGGACTAGAGCGAGAATTTAACTGGCTAAATCAGATCAGCTTCAATCCATTAACAACCTATGTAAACTTGGTTATGCTTGGGCTTCTACGCTTCTTTAATCGTTCTATCTCTTTAAAAAGAATCAAATCTACCAATTATGAGATCATTCAAGATGAATCCCATAATTTTCGATTGAAACAGTATTACATTAGACCGCAAGAGCAACTCAATCAATTAGAAGCGGCTTTCGACAATATCAAAATATATTCTTGGAAAAGTGGTTTAGAAATCACTACCCCAGAGGATTTGAACGCTAATGCTGATATGTGGCTTTATTACCTGTGCCAAATCAAATAAGCGAAAACACATCCTTAGCCCCTCTTTCCTTGCTCTAAACATAAAACCCCAAAAGCGAGTTGCGGCGCGAATCGCCGCAACTCGCTTTTGGGGTTTTGGTTTGTATTGACTAACTCTTGCTTTTCTATTTAGCGCGAAAGATTGCTCTGACGGGTAAATGGTCGGAGACTTTAGAGAAATAGGTGCGATCGCTATCAAAGCCCAAATCCTTTTGCGGATCGAGTATTTGAATTGATTGCGGAATATATTCCTCTTCCGCACCCTTGGGAGCCTGAGAAATCGCAATATGGTCAATCACACAGCCCGTCCCACGATTAGAGAATCTGGGACGACCATCTATGGCTCTGGGTAGACCACGCTTTTTTAAGCAATTTTCCTTTGCATCAGTTTCCACATTGCGCGTTAAAAAAGTAAGCGGCGCATCTCTCAAACCGCGATTTTGGTCAGCCCATGTAGGACTATTAAAATCGCCAACTAGAATTAAATCGGGATCAGACTGGGGATTACTTTGGTATTGATCCACTTCTTTGCGGAGGCGATCGCTTTGATTTTGTCGTAAGCGATCAGCATCTTTACCACCACCACCTTTTTGATGCACCACCACCAAAGTAAAATCAAAACCTTTACCGTCAGGCATAGTCTTTAGATAAGTCACCAAAGGCGATCGCAATGTCCCCGTCAGATTTACCTGCTTCCATTCCGTCACCTTTTGCGCGGTAATTAAATCCTTGCGATAGAACAAAGCAACTCGCTGTTTATTTCCCGTCTCGCCTAAGATAAATTCCCATACTTGTGATTTATTAAGTTTCTCTTTTAGTTTATCCGCCGCGATCGGGCTAATTTCTTGTAAACCAATCACATCAAAATTACGTTCAATAATTTGGCTCACCGTATCGACTTTTTCACTATTCAATCCGTCAAAATTTTCTAAATTAAAGGTTCCTAAACGGATTTTATCGGAACTTGCAGTTAGACTTGCATTAAGGGGATTGGAGCAGCCAGAGGCGATAACAATATTGATTGCCAAGCCCAAAGCCCTGTAATTGCAATGCGGTGCAAAGCACTGCATCGCAATTACAGGGCTTTTAGTTTTAACAGATTGAAAAAATTTAACAAGCGATCGCCACATACGTTTAGCTATAATTTATTGGATTTTGGGTAGATGTGGCGCGGGCGAAGCCCGCGCCACATCTACCCGATGCGTAAGTCCTAACCCTTTAGGAGCGCCGAGAAGAAATCCATTTGAGTAAATGGGATAACCATCCATGCTCTGGTTGAATATTGGGTTTCTTAATTTTAGTAGGCTTAGGCTTCGCGGAATTTTTCGCATTTTTGTCGGTACTACTTGGAGGATTATCAGACTCTTCCAATTCCAAAAGATGCTTTAGGGCTAGAGGTTCTTGAGGATTAATATAAAGCGATCGCTTAAAGCTTGCCTTTGCCATTTGAAGTTGATTGATATTTATATAAACCACGCCCAGTAAAGCCAGACATTTACTATTATTTGCATCCATTCTCAAGATCTCTCGCAAATCTTGGAGTGCAGCTTTCCAATTACTCTGCAATATATAGATTTCACAGACTTTAATGCGATTGTTAATCATTGCCTTCTCACCAGATTCACTCGCATCTTGAATCAAAGTTTCATCCGCTCTAGCCTGAATTACAGTGTCTTCCGACTTAATGTGCAGATTGATTTCCTCCTTTTCAAAGGCATACTGAAGATTATATCCATAACTAGGTTTTGAGGGAGGCGGAAGTGGGTTACTAGTATGGATTTTGGTGCTTGTAGGTGTTAGCTTCGGGGCAAGAACTGGGGGCATATTGCTTGCCCCATGTCGATAGCCCGCTTTATAAAGAATGTAAACTAGATTTAGCTCACTAATTTGAGCCGTATAATCTAGAATTTGAGGAAGCGATTGATATTGGACTTTGGCAATCTCCGTAACTAATCGCTCGTAAACATCCTCACTGGGAGTCATGATCAACTCACAGGCACTCTCCGAATGAATTGTAATATTGCGTGACCTTAGCATTAAGCGTTTGGCAAGCAATTTAAAGATTTCTTGATAAGCACTGCGATCTTGCTCCTTCATCAGAGCGTTATAGGCAGGATTGACTAACTTAGCTAGATATTGCGTAGCAATGATTTTTTCATCTGCCGAAAAACCATAAACATCGGGATGCAAAATCCGAGCAATCCGCAAATAGACATTACGAATGTAGTTAGAGTTGCTAATAAGTGGTAAGCCCAAAGCAGCATAGTAGTCATGGTTATACTGACTAATTCCGCGATCGAAGCGGATAAACTGTGCTTTTGGCGGCTGGGGCTTATTCATGTTTACTAGATGCCCACTAAAAACTATGCAAAAAACTGACTGGTCAATTACATATACCAAATAAGGGGCAAAAAATAGAGAGCTATTTACCTTAACTTATAGCAAACCACAAAAGTGTGACAACTAAAACCCAAAAATAAAAGTGACGGTGCAAAGCGCCGTCACTTTTATTTTTGGGTTAGCTTTTATTGCTGTATAAAAATTCTTCGATTACATCAATCAACCAATTCACCTCTGTCGGTCTGATTTTAGAAATAGCTAGAGTGTATTCGGTATTTCGCAGTTGTAGAACGACATTAGATTTGATCGAATTGTCTTCACTATGTTCACTCCCAGCCCACATCAACCAACTGATAAAACTGCTATCTCTCTTTTCGATCATGTTCCATTTAGGGACAACTCCATTTAATTCATGGGTAGGAAATGTGGCTTTCCAATAGATCTTCCCAAATAGCGATCGCCTTAGCCATGTTTCCTGCTCACCAATTTCGAGAATCACACTTGTTAGCTGATTGATTGTGAGCAATATCATGATCACAACCAACAAAGCCGTCAAAATATATGTCCAAACATAATTTTTTAAAATAGCAATCACAGAAACCATGTCAGGAAAAAATGGCTGTAAAAAGAGGATAACTCCGATCACCAATCCCCAAGAAACGATCACCATCCAGATACTACAGGGAATCACGATCCGCAATTGAGTGGGAGATTGCTCAACTTGAATATTAGTCTGGTCGGGCGGATAGACTCGGCGTTTAGGTCTGGACTTGGGAACTGACTGAGTTACTGGCTTAGAGATTGCCTGAGGAGCTAAAGCAACTGGTTCTTGGAGAGTTTGTAGAGCCTCTCGCGCCGTGGCATAGCGTTTTTTGACGGTGGGTTCGACTAATTTCTGAATCCATTGCACTAAATGTAAACTGGCACTGGTGCGATCGCGAAAAACAATCTTTGCGTCATCATCCTGTGGCAAATCCGCAGGAGATATCCCTGTCAGCAAATGAATCATCGTCGCGCCTAAGGCATAGAGATCAGAAGCGGCTACGGCTCGACCGCCATATTGTTCCATCGGTGCATAGCCATAGGTTCCCACAATCGTAAAAGATTTGCCTTCAGCACTTGCCCTGTCTTGGACTGCGCCAAAATCTACAAGATAGATATTGCGAGTTTCTCCATCCCTACCAGTCAAAATCAAATTACTAGGTTTAATATCACGGTGGAGAACTTGAGGATTTAATTCGTGCAGGTATCTCAGAATCTCTAAAATCGCGATCGCCATTTGCTTAACCTGCGATTCCGTAAATTTATGCCCTTTAGCGAGATATTCTTTGAGGGATTCTCCTTGAATATATTCCTGAACCAATCCAAACCATAACGAGCGATCGTCAATGGAAAAATAATCTCGATATTTAGGAATTCTTGGATGATCTAACTGTTTGAGAACATTTGCCTCACGCTCAAATAGTTTCAAATCTTCCCATTGGATATTCCCGCCAAAGGCAAGTAACTTGACCACAACACGCTCATGCCCTTGCTGCAAATCCTTTGCTAACCAAGTTTCGCGCCCCGCATTCTGTCCTAGCTGGCGTTCTAACTGATAGCGCTTATTGATAATGGCTTGAGGTTCTAGCATAACGGTAGGCTTAAATTTTTTAAAGATAAAAGAGGGTGCTAGCCCTCTTTTATCTTTAAAATTTATAACACGAACTTTGCGATCGCGGCGGCGGCTCCATCCTCTTCGACAGTGGGCGCAATCCAATCTCCTAGTGGTTTTAAGCCTTCAGGAGCATTCCCCATCACCACACCAATACCCGCATATTCAATCATTTCCAAATCATTGAAGTTGTCACCGATCGCCAAGACTTGAGAGCGATCAAATCCCAAAATATTTTCGGCTAAATGCTTAACTGCCGTACCTTTATTGGCGATCGGATTAGTCGCTTCAAAAAAAGTGGCTACGGACTTGGTGAGGTACAGTTGTTGCGGCGTATAGCGATCCTTCAGAACGCGGAGCATTTCCGTCACCAATTCCGCAGTATCACTCAAGGCCAAGATTTTTGTCGGTGGATGGCTAGTACTACCGCTGGTTAGAAATTCGCGTAAATCGCCCACCACCTTAACGCCAACCTTGGAGCGTTCCGCATAGGCTTCTGTTTGTGCTGTCATTTTGCGGACATACAGTTCATCATTCACATAGATGTGAATCGAGAGTTGGTCATTAGTCGCAAACTCGCCCAGATCGTCTAGCAAAGATAGAGCTTGTCCTAACTCCACTGGCCAATGCCCTACCAATTCATCGGTTTGGGGATCTTTGATGAATGCGCCTTGATAGGAAATTAAGGGCATATCGGAGGCGATCGCCTCATGAAAGCGCAAGGCGGAACGATACATTCTTCCTGTGGCGATCGCCACCTTGACACCCTTTGCTTGAGCCGCCTTAACTGCTTGCTTGACCGCATCATTAACCTGATTGGCATCACCGCTAATCGTGCCATCAATATCTACCACGACCAGTTTAATGTCTTGAGCCATGAGTTTTTCGCTTTGTTGTACTGCCTAATGTGGCAATAGTGTACCGAAAAACGCAGAAAATCACATAAAAAAAGCTTGCGAAGCAAGCTTTTTTTATGTGATTCTTATTCTTTACAAGCAACACCACCAGCTAAATTGCGGCATTGCTGACGCACTTCCGCCAACATACTCGGATTCATTTGCTTACCCTTTGAGAGGGCTAACTCAAAGAATTGTTTAGCCGCAGGCAGATTATTACCACCCTGCATCCACAAAATCTGACCCTTGAGATAGTTTAGATCAGGATTATTGGGAGCCGTAGTTAAAGCCTTATTCACCGCACCTAGAGCCAAATCTGGTCTACGAGCATCCCGATAGGCTAGAGCAATTCCACGCCATTTCAAATAATCGGGAGCCGCATATTGCTTCAAGCTAGCCAAAGCTGATTCCAAATCCGATAGGGGTAATACCGAAGCGATCAGCATATCGATATAGCCCTTAACTAAATTTAGTTCAGGATCATCAGGATCGATATCCTGTGCTTTTTTGATATTGTCAAATACGCTCTGCACCAATGGTAAAGCCCTTGGCGCACTCGACAATCCCTCGGTTTTGACAATATAGCCCGCCTCAATTAAGTCGCTAGCCGCTAAATAAATATAAGCACGCAGGTTGTCTTTCCCTTTCAAAGCCTCGGCATTGGCACGCACGCGCTTCCCTGCTACCTGCATTCCCACAAAGTCTTCAGTAGCATAGAAAGTCGAAGCCCGTAACGCAAAAACCAGTGGTTCATTAGCTTCGTTCCTAACAGCCTTGTCTAATTGCTTGACTGCCGACACATAATCACCTTCTTTAAACATCAATTCAAAGGCTTTCTGAGTTTCACTACCGATCGCTCTAGCGTTACTAGTACGAAAAGGATCGGCGGCAAAGCTAGGCATCACGGTTACTGCGCTCACTAATGCTGCCAAGAGAGATGCAGAGACGGATGAGAATAAAAGTTTCACAGGAGGTTTCATAAATTTCCCCGAAAATCTCAGGCTATAGGTAGTTAGCAAAGTAGATTGTATTTCTAGAAATTTTAACAAATAGGACTCAGGCTTAAATTTCAACACTTAATCTAAATTTAGTCCAAATTTTAATTTGTCTGCAATATATAGCTGTTGCCCTTCTTGTTAGGACACAAAACCAGAAGAGGAGTTACAGCACTTCGCGCCGCAACTAGCTTCTTGGGTTTTGTGTCCTAATGCAAGTGACCACAGCTATATTACTTCGATATAGCAGAGGACGATTCTAATTTACAAAAAGTTTCCCAAATGGAAGGATCATTCATTTGACAGATGTAAATTTTTTATAAATTAAGTAAAATATCACAAACGTATCAATCTTCGCAAATATCTGGATAGCACCATGGAAAAAAGTACCAATTCTACAGGCGGAGCCGCCCAACAAGCTGAACAAGCCCGTAATGCTCGTGAGGGTAAAGCACCCAATGCTTCTGGCGGAGCAGCATCCACGGATGCTGAATTACACGTTCCTAGTGTGTCCGATCCAGAAGCAACTGATCTTCCTACTTCAAACACACCTCATCCCGAATCAGATCCTCCCGATAGTCCTAATTCTGTAGCTGAGAAAAATAAAACGACAACTCCAAAAGAGTAATGGTGAGAATTTGACTTATTCAGGTAAAAAATCTGGATTTAACGTTTCTTCTTGACTAAAAGGCGATCGCATTGGAAAAGTAGAGATATTTAATTCCGTTTCAATGGCGGCTTTTCTTTGACCTTCTTGATAACAGTCATCAAAGACTTGTTTGAAGTATGGCTTTAGACTGGGGCTTACTTTTAGGGCTTTAACAATGCGGCTACGATGTTCGTCAATGGTATATCGCCAGCTCGAAGTACGTTTATTGACTTGATATTGATATTTGAGTAAATGCATCAATAAAATTTCTAAGTTACTTTCTAAAGCAACTTTTTCTTTTCGCACCATTGCTTCTATTTCTTCTAAAAGGTTCTCAAGGTCTAAGTTCTCTAATTTGCCCATGCGAAGTTGTTCGCTAGTCATTTCCAACCACATTAGGTAGTCTTGTTCGTAGACTGTCTTCAAAGAGGGCGCTGCATTTACGACTGTCATCGGCGTTGTTCCATTCATGACAAAATCTATTATATGAGATTTTTATCTTAATTCCTTCGATAATCAGCAACTGGATATGGTTTAATTATAAATACTTTAGGTTTATTTCAGTGCCATGAGCCTTAATGCGATTGAGTTTGCGGAAAATCCAGAGCCACGTTGCCCTTGTGTGTTGCTTTTAGACACTTCTGGATCGATGGGTGGGGAAAAAATTGCGGCTTTGAATGCAGGGTTGCAAACTTTTCGAGATGACCTGTTGCAGGATAATTTGGCGAGTAAACGAGTGGAAGTGGCGATCGTGGCTTTTGATACGACGGTGCGCGTAGAGCATGAGTTTGCTACGGCTGAGCATTTTAAAGCACCAACTTTGACGGCGCAGGGTCTGACCTATACGGCTTCGGGTATTAACAAAGCCCTTGATCTGTTGCAATCTCGTAAGCGTGAGTATAAGGATAATGGCATTACTTACTACCGTCCTTGGGTGTTTTTGATTACCGATGGTGCGCCCTATGGAGAAGAAGCCTATGTGTTGACTCAGGCGGCGCAACGGGTAAAGGAAGAAGAGACAAATAAACGGGTTGCCTTTTTTGCGGTGGGTGTGGAAGGAGCGGATATGAATCAGTTGCAAACCATGTCTGTGCGATCGCCGATTAAGCTCAAGGGATTAAGTTTCCGTGAGATGTTTGTGTGGCTATCAGCAAGTATGCAGCGCGTTTCCCACTCTAAGCCCGATGAACAAGTTCCTTTGCCACCTCCTGATTGGATGACAGTTTAATGGATGTTGATAACTCTTCTAATTCTGTAAATACAGCACAATTAGCTCAATGGTCAGTTGTGGCGGTTTCCCTAGAAGGGACTAGTCATCAAAAGCGGAACTTGCCATGTCAAGATGCTCATTTCTGGAAAGTAGTGGGCGATCGCATTTTAGTAGCAGGTGTTGCGGATGGGGCGGGATCTGTCTCGCTCTCAGAGGTGGGATCTTTGCTGGCGGTGAAAACTGCGGTGAAGGGAATTGCTTCTAAAATAGCAGAGTCATCAATTCCTGATGGTGATGAAGGATGGAAAGTGCTGCTTAACAGTGGCTTAGAAGATGCTTTAGTTGCCATTCAAACTGAAGCAGAATCGCGTCAGGTAAATGTGCGTGAGCTATCAACGACTTTGTTAATCGTGGTAGCAACTCCTGATATTGTAGCGGCGATTCAGGTGGGAGATGGGGCGATTGTGGTTGCTAATCAGCAAGGAACGGCGATCGCTTTAACTGCTCCTCCCATTGAAGAATCTCTCGATTTAGCTACGTTTTTAACTTCACCAAATGGCATTGATTCGGCTCAGATTTGTTTATGGGAAGGGAAACCTGCTCAGTTAGCAATGTTTTCCGATGGGTTGCAAATGTTGGCTCTGCAAATGCCTCAAGGTGTAGCTCATGCACCATTTTTTGCGCCGTTATTTAAGTTCATTGCTGAGGCGAAGGATTTAGATGCTGCCCATCAGGAGTTAACAGGATTTTTACGATCGCCTAGAGTTTGCGATCGCACTGATGATGATTTGACTTTGCTGCTGGCTTCATTGGCTTAGAGTGACTCTATCTAAGCACTTGTACTAAAATATTCATAATGAATGATCGAGGTTACTCTCATGCTGTTACAAGAACTTAAAGAAAAGTCTTATCAATTATCGACAAGCGATCGCCTTGAATTGATTAGTGCGATCGTTCAATCTTTGCAAAAATCACGCGAGATGTCTGTTGATGTTGAACCTAAAATAATTCAAAATCAACGTCCTACTTTTGGTGTCATGAAAGGAAGTGGCGAAATTTTGGGAGATATAATTGCTCCAGCATTACCTGAAAGTGTTTGGGAAGTGCTGCAATGAAGCTTTTACTTGATACTCACATTTGGCTATGGTATTTACTCGCAGATAATCGCCTATCTGGTGAACTAAAATCACTGATTGCAGACCCAACCACTGAGCTTTGGTTAAGTCCGATTAGTATTTGGGAGACGGTCATTCTTGCTGAGAAGAGGCGAATATCTTTACAACCTAATACGAATGAATGGATCAACTTGTCACTTCAGAAATTAGAAACCCATGAAGCCGCGCTAAATCATGAAATTGCAATTTTGAGTCGTGAAATTGCATTGCCTCATCAAGATCCTGCGGATCGATTTATTGCAGCTACGGCTATTTTCTACAAGCTCACGTTGGCGACTGTGGATCAAAATCTGACAGGGTTTTCTTGGTTAGAGACCATTAGCTAAAAGCACAGCATCAAAATTTATGGATAAAAGTTACATCTTCTTAAAGTCACCGATTGGATCGGGTGGTGAAGCGAATATTTATACGGTGCGGATTAGACCTGAACTGGTGGCTAAGATTTATCATCAGCCGCATGGGGACTATGCGCGAAAGTTAGCGTTTATGGTTGAGAATCCACCTGTTGATCCTTTAGCAAATTCGGGACGGGTCTCTATCGCTTGGGCGACTGAGTTGGTGATGGATTTGGATCGGGTGGTAGGCTTTTTGATGCCTAAACTGGATACGAGTAAGGCAAAGCCAATTTTTCAATATTACAATCCTTCCACTCGCCGAAAACAAACTCCTAAATTTAGCTATGTCTCTTTGATTCGAACTGCGAGAAATTTGGCGCGGGCGGTGCGATCGGTGCATTCACGGGGATATGTGATTGGGGATGTGAATGAGTCGAATGCGTTGGTGGCTGAAGATGCGATCGTGACTTTGGTGGATACGGATTCGTTTCAGGTGAATGATGGCACTACGGTTTATCGCTGTACGGTGGGTAAGCCTGAGTATACGCCTCCTGAGTTACAGGGTATGAGTTTTCGGGATGTAGATCGTTCGGTGGAGCATGATCTGTTTGGTTTAGGTGTGTTGATTTATCAGTTGTTGATGGAGGGGACGCATCCTTTTGGTGGGGTGTTTACGGGGCAGGGTGAAGCGCCTGAGTTAAAGGATCGGATTAAGTCGGGACATTTCCCTCATGGTCGGCGCAGGGTTCCTTACAAGCCGATGCCTCTGGCTCCTTCTTTTGAGATGTTACCTGTTGCTTTGCAGGAGCTTTTTCTGCTTTGTTTTGAGCAGGGACATGGCAATCCTGCGGCTCGTCCTACGGCGGATGTTTGGAGTAAGGCGTTGGGTGCGGCTGAGGATGGTTTGGTGAGGTGTGGGGTAAATGGTCAGCATTATTACAGTGGACATTTGGGTGTTTGTCCTTGGTGTGAGAGGGCTGTGAAGTTGGGGGGACGCGATCCGTTTCCTGCGTTGGGTGGGATTAGTTCGGGGCAACATCTGAAACCTGCGGCGATAAAGAAGACTGTTGAGAAGCCTATATTAAACACAAATCCATCGATGTCTTCAAGTAATACAAATTCAATTTCTCATAGCTCAGTTAGTGCATCTTCAGTAAATAGTAGCAACTTTGTGACAAATAATACTCTTATCTCTGGAACAACGGAGCGACAGAATAATCTTAATAATATTTTTTATAAACTTTTCGGCACATTATATATCTCTGGAATCTCTCTAGTAGCATATACCATAGCTTTAAATATACTTGGAGAAGTTCATTGGTTATCGCTCATTATATTAATAGTATTGATCATTTGTTGCTTGCGTCTTACGTACCTATTTGTTCGTATTTTGATTTTTCAATCAGGTACTGGACAGTAAAAGCGTGAGGTATAAAATAGAGGAGGAGAGTCAAGGAGAAAGTACGATCGCTGATCTCGTAAGGTATGTTCATGAATGTAACGCACCGCATCTCTTTGATATAAGAATTATTTAACTAAGTATGCTTCTTCTTCGATTCACAAATCCGATGTTCAGGGTCCCACCATATTAACTCCATCACTCCCTCATCAATCTTGCCCCAAATTCTTTTATTACCCGTTAAACGTAAAGAAGTAAGCTCATCTAACTGCTCAGAAAAAATCTCAAGAAGACGATCCTGAGCCTCTTTAGCTAAATCCTCCACTGAAATATTGTGATTCTGCTTCTTCGCATCAAGCAATATCTCCCGCCAAGTCATCGTCTCAAAACTTGCCAGCTTCTTCCGAATTTCATTAACTCCATTTGCATCTAGAGTATGCCAACCAAAAGGATCAACAAACTCCATCTTCGCAACCCGCCAACTAGGTCTTTTCTGATAATAACTATTAGGATCTGATGCTATTCGAGGGTCTTTAGTGGAAAATACTTCTCTAGCCTGTTTAGGATTCTTAACCATCACTGCAAACTTCCATAATACTCAGCCATTGCCGCCCACGAAATCACGCGATCGCCACGTTCTCCAACTGCTAAACCCCTTCTCGCATTAATCCAAGGCTCCTCATTACGAACTAAGTCAGTAAGCCATTGAGAAGACTTATCACCGTAATATTTTAAAACACTATCAATAGTCTCTCGTTCTACATCTGTGAAAACATTAGGATTTCCCTTAACACCCACGATCATAAACTGACCATAAAGAGACTTATACAAATCAGGCACAACAGGACCATTTGCCCATGCCTCTATGCGATCGATAAACAAAGCCTTGTCATCCCAAACCAAGCTCCAAGCTTGAGCATAATATATCAACTTTTGTAATTTCATCGCTGGTATTCCACTATCAGTAGTAGAAACTTGCTTATCCACAATGTAAGCCGCCACATCATAGGCAGTAGCTTTTATATTTACATTGGCTATATCGTGAATAATAACTGTGTCTTGTACAGTAGCCATAAGACCTTACACATTTATCTTTGAAATTTTAAAGCATTATTATAACCTAACTCGTTATTACTCAAACTCTTTTGAGACATTTACCAATCCGATGTTCAGCATCCCATCATCTCAACTCCATCACCCCCTCATCAATCTTTCCCCAAATCCTTCCCTTCCCCGTCAAACGCAAAGAAGTAAGCTCATCCAATCGCCTCAAAACTTGCCAACTTTTCCCGAATTGCATTAACTCCATTCTTAACCATTACAGCGAACTTGCATAATACTTCGCGATCATCCCAATCTAAAAAAGCTGAATTTCATCAAAAATTACTCGTCATCCCCAGCAATAGAAGCCAAAATACTCAAAATCTCAGCCGAACTAATATCATCGCGATCGCTCTTTGAATAGATAGTCAACAGCAGTACATTAGTCGGCGACTCCACTTGATAAACCAAACGATAACCCGCGCTTTTTCCCTTTTGGATATTGCTATTCTTCACCCTGACCTTAATCACAATATAATTTTCACCCAAACCAGCAATGCGATCGCCAACAAAATTACCAGACTGAATTTGCTCAATCACACTCACAATATCCTTACGAATATTGCGAAATCTTTTGGAGAGGCGATACAGATTTTCTTCAAACTCATCAGCAAACCTGATAGAAACGAGACTATTTTCACTCAGCATCGATTCTGTCCCACAATTCAGAGATTGGTCTGGTTTGTCCTGCCTTAGCTTGCTGAAAAGCCCTTTTCAAACTCGCCTTCACCTCCTCAATAGGCGTATCATCAGGATCACTCTCTTGAACAGGTTCAGAAAAAAGCACAATCACACGGACACGCCCAGATATATTCCCATCAAAAGGATGATCTAACAATAAATGCCCTTCACGATCGACTGTACCTGAAACTTCTAAAGCTCTCATTTAGATAACCTCACTGTAATGAGAAATAAGAATATACTGTAAATCTAATATAGCCTAGTCATTTAGATATAGACCTTTTCACCAAGACTTACCTTTCATTGCATCAGGAAATAACAAGCGATCGGATAACCTATCTTGATCCAACGCCTCAATCAAATATGCACCCGTTGTTTTTTGTTCTTCAATATCAGCATCATTTAACCAAGACTCTAATAAACTTACAGCTTTCTTTTGCCTCTCTTTCTGCATAAAAGCAGATGTCAACATTTGAATCACAAACTCTTCAACAGTAAGACTTTGCTGATTAGCTGCTTGAAATAACGAGCTTTCTAAATTTGGTGGAAGGTCAAGAGTGAGAGTCATAGTTATTTCCTCATCTATTACTACTACAAGCTTTCATAATACTTTAGAATCGCCAACGGCAAAGACAACACAATTTGATAAGTAGCAAAGCGCGATCGCCTGATTCGACTACCGTAGCGCATACTCCACAATCGTCCGATCCTTTGACTCCAAGATCACCAGCTTATGAGTCCAGCCAATTTCTGCCACCAATGGTGTCAGTTTTTCATTGCCGTGGTAGGTAAGGAAGAAATCCCGCATTCTCCAAATACTCCGCGCCGAAAACCCAGCCATACCATGAAACTTAACCTGCAAATCCTGAGCTAATTGTTCCACTACTGACTTACCCCAACCAGCGATCTCTTGACGAGTAACGATTAACTCACCAATATCCCAATAAAGCGCCATTAACTCTCGATTAACCGCCTTTAAAGCCTCATACTGAGCAGCAAAACGATCCGTGCTGACAGCCTACAAATAGAGAGAAAATGCAAAGCATTTTCTCTCTATTTGTAGTTTTAATTTCTAGGCAACTCGATTGGGAAAAGAGATTTCGAGAACCACACATCCAATGTCTGTGTAAAAAGAACCATGAACTTCATAAGGTGGTCTACTGGCATAATGACCAGTCTCTAGCCACATCTCAAAGGCGCGATCGTAGAGCCGCCCACTAACAATAAATATTTCCTCTGGATAGTTATGGCTTTTGCTGCCAAAATCCTTAGTATCAGCTTGAGGATAAAATCTCGTTAAGCGCGTATATTCGCCAGTTTCTTGATCTACGCTTAAGGTTAATTCTTCGACCATGCCCTCTAGTCCTGCGATCGCTTGCCATTGGGCTTTATTATCTGAGTTCAGAGGGTTCCAGTAGGTAGTAATAGATTTTGGCATTTTCTTCTTAAAGCGCAGTAACTCAACCATTGCTATAGAATATAAAACATGACAGAGACAAATTGGCAAATTCTAGAGGCTGTGGAGCCGCCGACTTGGTTAATTGAGAAAGTTGGTAAGTTTGCCGCGCAGTTACTTTGTCAGCGTGGGATTGTGGAACCTGCACAGGTAGAAGCTTTTTTATCTATTGAAGCCTATCAACCGACTAGCGCCTTTGAGTTTGGCGAAGAGATGCATCAAGCGATCGCCCGTATCGAAACAGCCTATGCTCAAGGAGAAACGATCGCGATTTGGGGAGATTTTGATGCAGATGGAATTACGGCGACATCGGTATTATGGGAGGGATTAGGACAGTTTTTTGCTCAAGGTGATCGCCTGTTTTTTTATATTCCCGATCGCCTGAAGGAGTCGCATGGAATATCCTTACGGGGTTTGGATGAACTGCGATCGCAATGCGCTTTAGCAGGAAAGAATCTAGATTTGATTATTACTTGTGATACGGGTAGCACTTGCTTAGAGGCGATCAAGTACGCTAATTCTTTGGGAATTGATGTGATTGTCACCGATCATCACACCTTACCCGATCAGCGTCCGCCCGTGGTGGCGATTATTAATCCGCGCTATTTAAGCAAAGAGCATCCATTGTTCCATTTGTCGGGAGTAGCAGTTGCTTATAAGTTAATGGAAGCGCTCTATACTACTTTGCCCGAAGTACCGACCAAACCTCTAGAGGATTTGCTGGATTTAGTGGCGATCGGTTTAGTTGCGGATTTAGTTAATCTGTCGGGAGATTGTCGCTATTTGGCTCAAAAGGGAATTGATATATTGCGCCAAAGGAAGCGCCTCGGCGTGCGGATGCTTTTAGATCAATGCAAACGAGTTGGCGATCGCCCGATTGATATTAGCTTTGGAATTGCACCACGCATTAATGCGGTGAGTCGGATCTGGGGCGATGTGCGTAAATGTGTGGAACTTTTAACAACTAAAGATGAGAAGGTTGGCAAGAATCTCATAGAACAAACAGAATTGGCGAATACCCAGCGTAAGGCGCTCCAGAAAAAGGTGTTTAAACAGGTAGAATCCAAAATCGAACAGATCGATCTATCCACAACGGGAATTATTATCCTTGCTGATCCGCAATGGTCGGTGGGCGTTTTGGGATTGGTGGCGGGACAGGTGGTGGCGGAATATGGTCGTCCCACGATTCTCTGTACGGTTGAGGATGGAATCGCAAAGGGGAGTGCGCGATCGCTTGAGGGTATCAATCTCTATGAGTTACTCAAGGGGCAAGAACATCTTTTAGAGAGCTTTGGCGGACATCCCCTCGCAGGAGGTTTGAGCTTTAAACTAGAGAACTTGCAGGTCTTAATGGAAGCACTCGATCAGCGATTTTGGAGCCAATATGGGAAATTGCAAAATAAAGGTGTGATCGTTGATTTAGAAGTCACGATCGCGGATTTGAATAAAGATTTATTTAATCAACTAAAACAGCTAGAACCCTTTGGTATGGGTAATCCCTATCCAAAATTGTTAGTTCGGAATTGTGAGTTTATCCATAAATTCAATGCTAATATCCGCACGGCAAAGGGACAGAAAGTTGAATATATCAAGACAGAATTCACCATAAGCGATCGCGAAGGTAATCAAATTCGGGGCGATTGGTGGGGACATTACAGCTATGAGTTACCTGACACGCCCTGCGATGTTGTAGTTGAGCTAGTGGATAATGCTTTTCGCCGCAGCTATGATGTGCGCCTCATTGATGTCCATGCTCAAAATGTTCCCTTATCTGCCGAGTTGCCCAGTCTTGATACAACTTCGCTAACGATCGCCTCAAATTTGCAAATCATTGATTGGCGAGGTCGTGATATTACCGAATTAGAACAGGAAGCCGCAATTCTATGCGATCGCTGTCCCCATAGTTGGCATGATTTCAATAGCATTACCCATCAGGCAGCGCAAGCTCAGCAAGCCCTTGCCCTTGTTTATGCTCATCCTGATAAGCTCAATGGGGCGATCGCTTGGCAAACTCTGATCGGGCTGGCGAAATACCTCAGTCGCACAGGCAAAAAAATTAGGCGATCGCAACTAATTGAGAAGCTAGGAATTGATGATGTGCAAGTTTTGCAAATTGGCTTAGATGAACTGTCAGTTTATGGCTATGAGGTACAGATTGCAGAAGATAAAATCGAGCCGACTAATCCATTAACTGATGTGAAGCTTCGCCCTCATTTCCCAACCCCTTCTCCCGCAGGAGAAGGGGAACAAGACCCATATTATTCTGTTATTCCCCTCTCCTGCGGGAGAGGGGCTAGGGGTGAGGGTGAGGCGATCGCCACATCCCAGTTTATTCAAGCGGTTAATGAACTAAAATTTCAGCAACAGTTTTTTGATCGGAAATTAACGACCTTAGCCAAGAAATAAAAAAGAGTCGCAACGCGACTCTTTTTTATTTCTTGGTTCTAGGCTTTGCCACAATCGTTTCGATGGGGACATCTTCACTTAAGAGATAGGTCACCGCCTTAGGACTCAGCAACATCGCCTGCGAAAGTAGCGATCGCGCCGTGCTGTAATTCGGTACATAAAGCTGAAGGATTTTGCGCTTAATTAATGGCGAAGTCGCCACAAAAGTCTCCCGCGCAGTGCGCCATTCCGCATCGGAGCGACAAAATAGCCTTAGCGCCAAATCCACCGTCGGTTGCTTGCAATTAGTTTCATCATTATTCAAAAAAGAATAGAGGCGATCGTAACGCCGACTAATCTCAGGAGCGAGACAAAGCACTAATAAATCACGCTCAAAATGTCCCAATTCAAGGCGATCGCAAAGGGTAGGAATCGCTAAGCGAATATTCTGATATCGACTAACTTCGATGCGATTGCCATAGCGCCCAAGGGGATGTTGAGCGGGAGGATTTTGAGGCGGGATGCTGCCACCTTTAGAGGGATCAAGGGCAATAAAGCCTTTCCACCAATGACTAGTGGAGCGATCGGCGGGATTTCTTGCTACTCGCTCCACTTCTTGATTAGTCTGCCGTTGTTTCGACAGCGATCGCATGAGTACACGATCTAGCCATGCCAATTCTGCTTTGAGGTATGACCAGTTATCCGCAAAGGGCTGTACTTCAGGTAAAGAAGGAACTTCACCTACTTCCCCAATCATGCTACGCCTCGGCGCAAAGTTCCACGGATTAATCCCGCCACAATCACCCCAAAACTAAGTAAAGCGATCGCCGCCTTAGCGATCGACATATCTCCCCAAGGCGCAGTAAATACGACACTATCCCAAGCCCAAGTACTGTGGCTATACACATAGCGAATCGGCTCGATCGCCCAAGAAAGTGGATTCAAGCTAGCAATCCATTGCAGCCAAGTCGGCATAAAGGTAAGAGGTGCAAGGGCCGTACTAGAAAACATGAGAGGCAAATTTACCAAGAAGATAAAAGCAAGCATCTCTTGATGTCCGGGCATCGCAAAGGCAAGCCCTAAACTCAACATCGTGAAATCGACAATCAGTAAAGTCAAAATCATTCCCATCATCGCCAGCCCACTCAAAGTTGGCAAACCAGCCCCCATCAAACCACTCACAGAGACGATCGCCACCGTCTGCACCATGCTCAACACAATTATAAAAATTGCCGAAGCCGTAATAATTGAAAATCGCGACGCAAGGGGGGCAACTAAAATGCGGTTGAGAAAACCAAACTCGCGATCAAATAGCATCGGTAAGCCTGAGTTGAGCGCACTACTAAAGGCTGTAAACACAATGATCCCCGCCGCCAAAAACTGCACATAGGTCTGATCATCGCCAACTAAACCTTTGGGTAACCCACTAAACAACGCACCAAAAAGTAGCAACCACATCAAGGGCTGTAATACCCCAGCAATTAAGGTAGTGGGGCGGCGACGCAATTGGATAAATAGCCTTGTGGTCAGAGCCGCCACTTCTTGACTAAAATCCGCAGTCCAAGAACGGGGAGTTAAAGGTGTAACTTGCTCAACTTGAGGTTCTTGGGTTGGTAAAGGGGGAAGGGAGGTTTGAGTCATATCATTAATTCGGACAAATTAGCCACCATTATCATCATAACGTTTAATCCCTATTCCCAAAATGGTGTTGCCATTTTGGTTAAATCACAAAACCCGAAGACGAGTGGCAGCGCTTCGCGCCGCCACTTGTCTTCGGGTTTTATATCCTAAGACAAGCTCCTAATAAATAGCTTCCTTGGGTTTGACCAAATTAATCGCTCTCAAGCCTGAAATTACCCCCGTACCAATCACCGCACCCGATAAACCGCGCATCGTATTTTCGATGGGAATAACGGGAATCAACATATTCCAAACTGGTTCTGGCCAGTTGAAAAGATAATAGGTAAATGGAACTTGGCTAAGATGAGCCAATCCGCAAATCATCCAAGTACCACCAAATATCCCGATCGCTACTTCTACAAAATTGCTGTTGCCAATCAACCGCGCAAATAATGTCCGTGTTGGCAACACAAATAGAATTACGGCTGACCAATCGACAAAAGCACCGAGAATAAAAGTATTTACAGGAATCCCATTGCGGGCGATCGCCAAATAGGCATAAGCCGCAAGTTCGAGAATAAATAAAATTGTTAAAACTAAATACCAATATTTCCGTTTAGGGTGATCGCCCATCGCTCCTGCCGCAAAACTGGCGATCGCTGCTCCCCAAATAGCGATCGCAGGTACACCAGCCGTATAGGGCGCAAGAAATACACCAATTAAAGTACCCATACCACTAGCTAAAGCCCCAGCCCAAGGGCCCAGCAACCAACCCAACAAAGGATAAATGCTTTGGCTTAGGGGAATCCCTTTGCCTGAACCTAACACAATCGAAAAGGGAATAAAAGCCAATACGGTAGCTACAGATGCCAGCACAATAATGTAAGCGATCGGTGCGCCATCGATCGCCGCACCACCCATCGTTTTTACTTCCCGTTCTATTCCTTGAGGAGTCTGATTTTCGCTCATAGCAGTACTTAGGCTACTTAAATAAATTGGTTTCGTGAGTAACACCAAGCCAAGAAAATTTTGGAAAGCGATGCTTTGCATCGCTTTCCAAAATTTTCTTATAGCTCGTTTGTTCGGCAAGTGCGTTGCTGTAGTTCATTTTATCGTTTTATCGCAACCCCCAAAGAAAGTTACGGTAAAGCTAAATCTCCTCAATTTTTGCTTTAGTTATTGACTTAAATTCTCAAATAGGTTTAAGCTATGTTTAATAGTTATTGCAAGTAATTCCTTTTAGTGTCCTCCTTAGTATATTGTTTGGTTTCCCGAAATTAATGAAAAAAGTTTTATTTTCGTCCGTTAATCTATCTATAACCGCAGGCTTACTAGTATTACTAGGTTTAACAGCCTGTGGTGATAGTAATCAGCAATCCACAGCCCCCAGCAATCCCACAACGACAGTTACTAAAGCTGCGGATAAAGATCCTGCCAAAGATGTAAAAGCAACTACCGCAGCCGCCCCAGTCCCTGTCAAAGAAATTACGATCGCCTTTGCGACTCGGCGTGATACGAAAGATTTACAAGCAAAAGTCGATCAAGCAACTGCGATTTTGTCTAAGGAACTAGGAATGCCCGTGAAGGGAGTAATTGGCGATGAAACCGCTTCCGTAGAAGCCCTCCGAGCTAATCGAGCGAATGTCGCTTTTGTCAGTGGTCGTGCTGCGCTCAAGGCGGAACAACTCTCAGGCGCAAAAATGTATTTAGCGGAAGTCCGTGCTGATTATTCGGGGGGCAAAACCTATAAATCCATATTTGTAGTTCCTGTCGATAGTCCGCTCAAAACTCTAGACGATCCCCAAAAGAATGTCGAACAGTTGCGCGGCAAAAGGATGGCTTTCACTTCACGCTCATCGGGATCGGGATTCATTTTCCCAGTGAGTGAATTAGTTGGACGCAAGCTAGTTGATGGGCCCGATCGCCTAGATCAATTCTTTGGACAAGTTACCTATGGGGATGGCTATAGTAGCGCCTTGCAAGCAGTTTTGCGCGAACAAGCTGATGTCGCCGTAGTTTCTGAATACGCTTTGCTACCGCCTTGGATTACCGAAGAAGAAGGTAAAAAATTGCGAGTTCTGCATTCTGTTTCCGAAGTTCCTGCTCATGGGATTGCTATTGATGACAGTGTGCCTGCGGATGTGCGCGAAAAGCTAGTTACGGCTTTTTTGAAGTTCAATGAGCCTCAAAACAATGAGTTGTTCCGTAGCCTCTACAACTCTACGCAACTAGTCAAAGTTGACCATGAAACCCACTTAGCAAGTATGCGAACAGCCTTACAACGCGCTGGGCTGAAGCCTTAATTTTTTACTTCCCATTTAAAATCATGCTTAACTCTGTTAAAGATCATTCCCATAGCTCGGATCAATCTCCTAAAAGCTCTGCGATCGCCTGTCGAAATGTGCGTACTGGTTATCAAGCATCCTTAAAGCGCCCCATCTTAAATGGAATTGATTTGCAAATTAACCAAGGGGAGTTTGTGGCTCTACTTGGTTTAAATGGCGCTGGCAAATCGACCCTATTGCGATCGCTAGTGGGGCTAGTCCCCGTCGAGCGTGGTGAAATTCAAGTTTATGGAAATCCAGTTAGCTCTGCGAATATTGGCGAAGTTCGCAAAAATGTTGGCTTTCTCTTTCAGGGGGGCGGACTGGTGGATCAGCTTTCCTCTTTAGATAATGTCCTCTGTGGTTGTTTAGGAGAATTGACCACATGGCAAAGTCTTTGGGGCTTTCCGAAACGCGATCGCCGCCTTGCCATGCAGTTATTGCAAAAACTTGGACTTCAAGAGCAAATCTACCAAAAAGCTAAACAACTAAGTGGCGGTCAACGTCAACGAGTAGCGATCGCCCGTACCCTCATCCAGTCACCCCAAATCCTGCTTGCGGACGAACCCACGACGGGCTTAGATGTGTCAGGAATCGAACAAGTCATGGAAAGCCTTGCCGAAATGCATCGCAAAGGCTTAACCGTGGTGGTCGTATTGCATGATTTAGCCCTTGCCGCCCAGTACGCAGAGCGGGCGATCGTATTGCAAGAAGGGCAGGTCTGGTATGATGGAGATTGTCAAAACCTTGAAAAGCAATTTGCGAGACTGCAAAATCTTTCTTTAGTCCAGTCCGCTAGCGCCGCCTAATGAAACTTCTCGATCAGATTCGCTCCTACACTTCTAGCCGCTATCATGTTTGGTTGATCAGAGGCATCGCAATAGTAGTTCTAGGGTGGGCTTATATCTGGTCGCTCAAGGGGCTTAAAGTTAATCCTGAATTAATCAAAACTAGTCTGCCCTACATGGCGGATTTTTTGATGCGGCTCTGGCCCCCTGATCTCAGTATTTTAGATGTTGCTATCAAGGCGCTGATCGAAACTGTGCAGATGTCGCTCTGGGGAACCACCATCGGTGCAATTTTATCGATTCCCCTTGCATTGTTGTCTGCTCGGAATTTATCGCCCCTCTGGTTACGCTGGCTAGCAAGCCTCTTACAAAATGCCGTGCGTTCAGTTCCGTCGATTATTTTGGGATTATTTTTTGTAGCCGCTACGGGTTTAGGTGCTCCCGCAGGTACTTTAGCGCTGGGCATCTACACCATTGGCTATTTAGCAAAATTCTATCAAGAGGCGATCGAAGCAGTAGATCGGCGATCGCTAGAAGCATTACAAGTCAGCCGAGCTTCGTGGTGGCAAATTGCTCAGTATGGAATTTTGCCGCAAGTTCTGCCCCTCTGTCTCGGCTATACCCTCTATATGTTTGAATACAATATTCGCGCCGCATCCGTTTTAGGTGTAGTGGGTGCGGGAGGAATTGGCTTTGAACTGGTGAGCTATATCCGAGGATTTGAATATAACAAGGCAACTACGATGATGTTAGTTTTGCTGGTAGTAGTTACTTCTATTGATGCAATCAGCAGCCAATTACGCAACAAGTTTAAAGCTGACTAAAAAAACAAAAAAAATGCCGCGAAGCGGCATTTTTTTTGTTTTAATTCACAAAAGTGTGATCACACTTTTGTGAATTAAAATAAAACCCAGAAAGGATTTTTAAATTAATAAACAATACTGCGGACTTTCTATTTTATAAACCAGAGGGCAAACCCGTAGGCTTACCTTTAACACTAGTGACAATTCTGCCCCAGCCCGCTTCACCACCACTGTCCCAGAAAATTTGTTGCATCACGCTATAGTCATAGGGATCATACTGCCCACCCACACCAACATCATAGCTATCATCCGCACCATGACGGGTTCCATAGGGATCATGGACTAGCCATACTTTCTTGTCAGGGTCGTGACCAACGATAATACAAATATGTCCACTCCCCTTGTAAGCAAAGCCTACAACTACAGGAATATTTGCCTTTAGGGATAACAGTAAATCATTAGCAGAAAGAGAATAGCTGAAATAAGAATCAATCCCTATTTCCTTTAAAGCCCATGTTTGAGCATCGTGATCGGTGGTATCACCATACTTACCCACAATTCGCATATAAACTGATTCAGGCTCAGGAAATCCCTGTGCTTGTGCTTGGCGGGTTAATTCACCACCGAGCAGAAAGTCAGCCAACATCGTATTGCTAGTGGTGTTACATTGTCGCCATCCGGGACCAAAAACCGCTTCATCGTTATCTAGTTGGCAGCAGTATTTAACTGGTAACTTGATGAGACGATTGAGGTCTTCTCCCTCAATTTTGACATGGGGATCGTAAGCATAGACCTTTTGCAACATGGTCTTCCCATCTTTGGCAGGAAGGGGGGAAGCTAAGGTCATTGACAAATGTTGATTGCGATCAGGACCATATTCAGTGACAAAAAAAGTCTGCCCTTTCTTAATAAAAATTTTTTCGGAATCGGCTAAATCCGTAGACCCAAGCAGCTTTTTCTTGAGAAATGTATCTGCTTCGGCGATCGCTTTTGGCATAGGATAACCTCGGAATAAGTTCGATAATGCTATAAATCATCGCATAAAGGCATCATCAAGCATATAAATTTTCTCAATTTTTATATATAGCGATGGTGAATTGTAATACCAAAGCACAAAATGGCTATGCCATTTTGTGCTTTGGTATTATGGGGTTTGGCTTTCAATTCACAAAAGTTTTTCCGCAAAAAACTTACATTAACTTACTTACAAATATCAGCGCTTGCATTGGCTCTAAGCTTCAAGTTAGCAATCACCATTACCTCAGGGTCTATTGGGCGCTTTTCCCTTAATCATCCATACTTCAAAGGAAAAGTTACTTGCTTCATTGGATAGCACAGTAATTGTATAGGTTCCTGCATCGGGGAAAAAATATCGACCACTTCCCATTAATAGATTCGGATCTCCCGGTGGAACACTTCCATCAGGATGCAGAATCGAAATTTTGCTCAGTTTACCTGACAGAAGCTTAATAAAAATCCCCCTCCCTGAAGCACCTTCTATATTATATTGCTTAGGCTGATTAGGAAAGATCTGATCAGAAACGATGTAACTAGAGTTATTAACTGGAGAATTCTGGGGAAGCGTTTCGCTAGGCGGTGTGTTTATAATAGTTGGCTGCGATGTTGCGATATTACTTTTGGGAGTTGCTTGGGTAGGTACATTTACATTTTGAGAAGAAGTTCCACTTATCGGCGCGATCGCCTTACTAGGTTGCGATGTTACGGTATTACTTGGGGAGGGTGAGGGGGAAATCGCATTCACATTTTGAGTCGAAGTTTCGTTAATTGAATCTCTTGTGTTACTAGAAACTGCGATGCTGTTCTTTTGATTTGACTTGGAATTTGCATTAATAAAGAACAGAATAGATAAAGCACTAGTGATTATTCCTAGGGATATAGCAGCAATCCATAGTCCTAAATTCTTAGGGGAAGAGGACTTTGATGCTATGGAATTATGGGATTGCATCACGGTAGACGCTGGACTACGCCTTTGTGTTTTATAGCCAGAACGGTCTGGTTGCGTAGGAGCCACGGTGATAACTGACGATCGCAAATTTGATGAATTAAGGGGTAGGGCAGTTATGAGATCGGTTGATGGGAATTGACGGATTTGTTGAAGTAATGGAGCTAAAGCGGCTAAGACTTCATCGGCAGATTGATAGCGATATTGGGGGCGATCGCTGAGCATTTTTTTGAGAATACTCGTGAACTGGGGATTAAGAGTGGGCAAGTACTTTGCCCATTGCCACGAGCAAGTCATCTCATCAAACAAATATTCAGGATGCTTGCCCGTCAATAAAACGATGACTGTCACTGCAAGAGCATACAAATCGCTACTGGGATAGGTTTTACCCGTTTTTAACTGCTCAATAGGAGAATATCCAGATTTACCTACGGCTGTTCCCTGTGGTGCAAGGGATTTTTCTAACTCCGCTAGCTTAACCACGCCAAAATCAATGAGTACAGGCAAGCGATCGCTATCTCTGAGGATCAAGTTGTCTGGCGAGATATCACGATGGATTAAATTTTGGCTATGAATATAGGAGAGTACAGGTAGAAGGCGATCTAGAAAATGTAACGCTTCCTCTTCCGAAAAAGTTTCACCTTGCTTTAGCCGATCCTGTAGTAGATGACTATAGGGTTTGCCTTGGATAAAATCCTGCACGAAAAACAACCTTGCATTTTCCTCAAAAATCGCTCGAAAACTTGGAATTTGAGGATGCTGGATTTGATAGAGAGTAGCCGCTTCTCTTTGAAATAGTTCCTTAGATTTAGAGAGGGTGTACTCATCTCCTTTAATGGGAATGTATTCTTTGATGGCGCATTGTTCATTAAATCTTTGTTCGTCCAAAGCTAAATAAGTTCGCCCAAATCCTCCCTGTCCAAGAATTTGAACAATCCGAAAGCGTTTCTGAAGAATTTCGCCATGGGCTATGGGTAAAGGACTCATAGGATTATTTGGTTTGAACTGTAGGAGTGGCTAAGGGAATAGGAGAAGGTAAAATGCGATAGAAAATAGCGATCGCATAGGTCGTTAAGCCCACTAAGATAAATGCTATTCCTAACCATACCTTATTAAAATTTAGTTGTTGTTCCTGTTGATTTATTTTTTGCTGTGCTTCCTGCTGACGCTTCGTTTGACGCTCTTTTTGCAAGCGATCAATCTCATCCAATGTATGTAAAATCATCTCACAGTCCGATGGACGATCAACAGGTCTAGGGGCTATCAGTTGCTCTAGGAATTTCGCAAAATCCTCAGATATCTTTGGCGCAAAATCTCGCCAAGTATAGGTATTAGTATGGGAGTCATGCATATCAAGGGGATACTTGCCCGTAACTAAATGTAAAAAAGTCATCCCTAATGCATAAAAGTCTGATTGGGGGACGGCAAAACCTCGCTCTTGCTCAGGAGAGGTGTATCCTGCGGAGGTAATTTGAGTGATGCCGCCCACACTCCCAACTTTAGCAAGGTAGGTATAGCTAGCTTCGCGGGCTGTGCCGAAGTCGATCAGTACTAGCTGTCCTGAGGGTCTGATCATGATGTTGGAAGGTTTAATATCACGATGAAAATAGCCATTTTGATGCACTACTTTTAATATTTTAGTGATTTGACGCATCCAAGCGATCGCCATCTTTTCGGTGAGTGGGTTATGACTCCGTATCCATTCATAGAGATTAATTCCTTCGATTTTCTCCATGACAATGCCATGAAGCATCTTTTTATTGGGCAAATTATGATGAATATAGGCTGCAATTTTAGGCAAACCCGCAGAATCAATTTTTCCTAACAAAAATGCTTCCTGTTGGAAAAGGGAAACTATTTTAGGCTGATTGTTAAATTCGTGGCTAAGTATTTTGAGGACTTTCGGTTGTTGGTGAAGATCTTCTACTTCATAAATCGTTCCAAAACCACTTTTATCACTTAACAGTTTTTTTACAGTATAAGTACCATCAATTATCAATTCACACTTACACTGTAAGCAAAACTCTGCTGTGTCTGGATTTTGGCGATCGCCATTGCAGTCTGGGTTGATACAAACTCGCATAGATAGAGCCTTAAGTGAGCCTAACTGTCAGCAAAAACATTTTACTCTATACTCCCAAAGGATTGCAGAGCTTTGCCCTACCATCTTCGGGAGAATTATAGCGGATTTTCCTTGAATATGTACTCATAGGAAAACAAAAAATCAATCCTCGTAACTTATAACAGTTGGCACTTTGCCACAGGCAAAGTGCTATAGCAATTTAAGTTTTGCTGAGGACATAAAACCCAAAAAGCGAGTGGCGGCTCGAAGCGCCGCCACTCGCTTTTTGGGTTTTTGTTTGTGCTGGCTAATTCTTGCTTTGCTATAACTGCTAGAAGTTACGACAAATAGCCTAGATGCTTACTGGAACAGCCCGATCGCCCCTCGCGTCAAAACTGCTATCAGGAATTATGTATGCCGAGTTAAGTCCATGACCCACCCAATGACATCCCAAGCAAAATCAAAAGCGATCGCCTTAAGTATCCTCTCCGCCGTCTTAGTTAGCATTCCCAGCTTTAGCAAAATTAGCCCAGTCGCCGCCGCACCCATAGATTTTGATTCCGAAGAAAAAGTGACGATGGAAGTCTATCGCTCGGCAAATCCTGCGGTCGTCACGATTAAAACCGCAACTAGTACAGGCTCAGGCAGCATCATCACCCCTGAAGGCTTGGTAATTACAAACGAGCATGTAATTCGCGATGCAAAAAATGGCAATGTTCGTATCATTAATACTCAAGGTAAAACTTATAACGCGCAGGTTCTCACCATTGATCGCAAAAATGATTTAGCACTGGTGCGAATTCTGGCTAGCGATCGCTTTCCCACCCTGCCCTTGGCTGACCAAAATAATATTCTGGTTGGACAAAAGGTATTTGCGATCGGCAGTCCCTTTGGTTTGTCGGGAACCCTCACCACAGGAATTCTGAGCCGTGTCGCCCAAGGTGGTGATCTCCAAACCGATGCCCGTCTCAATCCCGGCAACTCAGGAGGTCCTTTGCTTAACTCCCGTGGTGAAATGATTGGCGTTAATAAAGCAATTCTCAGCCCCGATGGTCGCTCTAATTCAGGAATTGGCTTTGCTACTAGCGCTCCTATTGCTAAGGCTTTCATCACCCGCAGTGCTGCCATCATCCAAAGCCCGATCGCCAGTCTTCCCAATTCCTCCCGCACTTCGACCATTGCGCCAGTAGTTTCTACGACCGTGGCTCCATCTCCAGTAGTTCCCGTTGCCAATTCGGATATTAATGCGGCTCGTCCACAATTGGGTCTAGTTCTAAATCCTAGAAATCTGATGGTTTATGAAGTTCAGCCTAATTCCATCGCAAGCCGTATGGGGCTGCAAAAAGGCGATCGCCTCATCGGGCTAAATGGTGCGCCTATCCGTGATCCTCAGCAAATCACGAGCTATCTATCCCAACGTCCCGCGATCGCCCTATTAACTATCGCGAGAAGTAACAGTGTCACTAATTATCAAATTAAGTTCTAAAACCCAAAATGGCGTAGCCATTTTGGGTTTTATAGCTGTTGCCATTCAAAAACCCAAGAAGCGAGTTGCGGCGCGAAGCGCCGCAACTCGCTTCTTGGGTTTTTGAAAGTGATCATTACTTTCTGGAATAAGGCGACGCATTGCGTCGCCTTATTCTATTTCTAAGTCGCGCAAAAATTTAGCACTATCTTCAGGCATGGCTGTATTAATATACATGCCACTACCCAACTCAAAACCTGCCGCCTGCGACACACGAGGCACGATCGCCAAATACCAATGGAAATAATCTGATTTTTTCTCATCCGTTGGCATTGAGCGAATTGTGTAGTTATAGGCAGGATTATTCAGCCCATAAAACAACTTGGAAAGCACTGTCTTAAGATTATAGGCAAGGTCATTTACTTCATCGTCATTGATTTCCCCAAAGTTAGAACTATGCCGACGGGGAAAAACCCATATATGAAAAGGAGACAGAGCCGCGTAGGGGATAAAAGCTACGAAATGATCTGTCTCTAAAACAATTCTTTCCTTCGCTTTTAGCTCGTCATTGAGGGTATAACAGAATAAACATTCGCCCATATCATCAAAAAAGCTCGTCGCTTCGATCATGCGATAGCGAATTTGGGAAGGTACAACGGGGGTGGCGGCTATTTGGGAGTGAGGATGCTCTAGGGAAGTGCCCGCACTCTCTCCATGATTTTTAAAAATGATGATGCTAGCAATTCGCGAATCTTTGCTAATGACGTTATAGCGATCGCGATAGGATCGCAGGACGTTAATCGCATCAGAAACTTCCATCATGGCTAAGTTCGCATTATGCTCAGGATGCTCAATGATAACTTCATGATAGCCAACTCCATTAATGGAACGATGAATCCCTTCGCTCTGGCGAAGGCGTTCGCCCGTCGGTGATAGAGCAGGATATTTATTGGGAATAATTCTAACGCGCCAGCCCCTTTCATCGGTAATTCGCAAACTCTCTGGTTCTGAAGGGTTTTCATTACCCATACAAAAAGGACAATTATGTTTGTAAATCGGTAACTTGAGAGGAGTATCTTCCTGCGATCGGGCAAATTCATGGGGACGCTTCGCTCTCTCAGTAGCAAAGACCACCCAGTCTTTAGTGATTAGGTTTTGGCGCAAATGTGACATGGCAATTGACAAAGCTCAGGGAGAGAAAACGAAAAAACTATCTCGTCCCTGTTGCTTAGCACGATATAGCGCCACATCCGCTTGCTTTATCAGCAATGATGGGGCTTCGAGGATGCTGGGAAACAGACTAGCAACTCCGAGACTAATCGTAACTATATCGCTGATATCAGAATTTTGGTGAGGAATACTGAGTTTTTTAACAGCCATCCGAATTTGTTCAGCAACAGTGATGGCTCCTTGTAAATCTGTATTTGGCAAGATCACCGCAAACTCTTCTCCACCATAGCGAGCAATTAAATCCGCAGGTCGGCATAAAGTTTTTTTGATATTTTGAGCAATCTGCGTCAGACAATCATCCCCCGCTTGATGTCCGTAGTAATCGTTATAACGTTTGAAATAATCAATATCAAACAGTAGTAAAGATAAAGGTCGCTGCTCCCTATGTAATCGATCCCATTCCAATTCTATTCTTTCATCAAAGCAACGCCGATTTGCAACTTGAGTCAATCCATCAATATTTACGAGCTTTTCTAGTTCTAAATTTGCCTTGCGTAGAATCGACTCAGCATATTGCAAATCGGCTTCGGCTTTTTTGCGATCGGTAATATCAATCACTACAAATCCTACTAGAAATGGAATTCCATGAATATCAAAAATTGGGAAAAACGAGGCAAGCCAAGTCTGCTCAATTCCATTAGGGCTATAAGCATTACTAGTATTCTCTTTGTTTAAAACAGGCTTGCCTGTAGATAAGACTTGCTGAAAAAAAACTTTGATTAAGGGGCTGATATCAGGCAAAATATCGTGAATAGTTTGTCCGATATGCGCTTTTATGGGCTTGTTATTGAACTTAGCTAAGACTTGATTTACGCGAATATAGCGAAGATCACTATCAATGATGCCCATGCCAATCGGTGCAGCCGAGAAAAAACCATTGATCTGGGCTTCACTTTGTCGAAGTTCCAGAGTTCTCTCCATTACTTGAGCTTCAAGATTTTCCATAGCTTGACTGAGAGATAATCTGGCTGTGGATCTCTCATCAATGACAGCCGAGAGAATGAGTGAAGTTAACGAAAACACCCCCATAAAAGATTGCAATAATAGTAATGATTCGTTGGGAGAGACGCTATTATAAAAGCCATAACCTTGCCCTGAAGCATAAATCGCAATCAGAGAAACTAAGCTCACAAATAAGCTGGCGAAAAAACTACCATAACGGAAAACGATCCAGATTAAAATAGGCAGAAATAAATATTCCAGACGATATCTAAATCCAAAACTTGCGAAGCTCACGATCGCAAATAAGATGGATATTAAGCTAATTTCTAATATATTGGATTGACGATGGAACGGTTTAAAGTTTTTCCATAATAAGAGAGTGGGTGTAAATATCAAGTGCGCCAAGGCACTGGCGAGCCACCATGTCGTCCAGCTAATGCCATAACTATTCCATGAAATTAGCCCTGACAAACCAAGACTGGTAATGCCAAATGTAGCGGATACTGTGGGCGAAACAATGGCGGCGATAATATATACCACAATCGTTTGGACATGACTAAAAATATTGGGGTGGGGAGCAAATTTTTTAATTAACCATGTGGCAATTAGGGGCTGGAGGGTATTTCCTAAGGCACAAGCTACATTCAGCAATACATAGTTCGGAATAGATAATGAAGTGGTGGTTTCAAATAGACTTCGAGAAATTGCCCAGATGGAACCACAAATAATTCCTAAAAATACGCGCTTTCCCAATAGAAAAACGAGGGCTAAGGTCATTCCCGATGGAAACCAAACCGATGCTACAGTGCCACGCAAGGTGGCAAACTCATGGCTGAATTGCACTCCATAGGCATAGGCAATTGCTACTAACAGATTGAGAATAAGAAATCTAAAAGCTCCTTTCTGTAATATCCAATTGCCTAACATCTACTCTGCCTTAAATTATCGGATTTTTTTTATTTTATCGTTATATAGCATTTCTAAATCATTTATAGACTTTTACTCCCTTCCCCCCAAGGATGAGGCTTGCGGAAGTGTGCGCTTCCACAAGCCATTTAGGATTGTTATATAGCCTCTTTTAATATCCAAAAACCTGCAAAATGTTCTTCGTCGGGGTTAGTTTGTACGGCTAAAAAGTGGAAGCCTTGAGCCTTCTGTTTGGCAGATTCAAAGGTGTTACCTTGCGCGATCGCCTGTTTATCCTTGGGCGCTTGCAAGTTCGCTAAAATCCAACGCGCATCGGCACTTGCCTCAAGCAACATTTGGGTGCGATCGCTTAATAAGCGCTCAAACTTAATAAATACAGGATCAACTCCCGACATCCAAGCCGCCAGCGCGGTGGCTCTCGCCGAGATAATAATAATCCCCGAAACAAGGGTTTCAGGATCGAGGCTACTGATATCCAGTAGTTCGCTAAAGTCCATCGACCATTCATTCGCGTCCGCAAAGTCTTTTGCCTTGAGTGACACCAAAATCCAACTCTCGCCCGATAAGGCATCGGGGACAGGTTTGGGATCTTGGGCGGCTAATACTTTTAAGGGCAGAGGGTTGGGATCGACAGCCTGAAAACCTTCGCGATTAGGATAAATACTTGCCATTCTTTCGGCAAGCCATGAGGACATCGTAAATACGCGCCGCGAGGCTTGTCCTGTGATCCCCGCAAGGGTACAGCCCCGAATAATAATGTTGGTCATGCTAGGGCGAAAGAAACGAATCTTGATCGGGGTTTCTCCCGTAGTCGCGACACATTCAGTTAGTTGTTTGGCAAGCCATTCGGAGTTAACTTCGTTGGGTGGACATTCACGTACCCATTCAAACTGGCGATCGCGATCGCAGATCAGCAGTTCCCAAACTTTTTTATTATTGGCATCTAGTAAGGGACGGGAATAAAAATCTAACTCCCAAATTTTCGACATAAATTGCTTTTTGGTTTGGCTTGATTATTTTGACTTTTTTCATGGTATCGCGATCGCTACCTCTAAAGGTTTTCAAAGGAAGAAATGGCTACGCCATTTCTTCCTTTGATATAGCAATGTAAGTTTTGCTTAGGACATAAAACCCAAAAAGTGAGTTGCGGCGCGAAGCGCCGCAACTCGCTTTTGGGGTTTTGGTTTGTACTGGCTAAGCTCCTAAGGCAAAGAGATCAAAACTAAACTGACATTGCTTGGACGGGGGCAGCGATCGCGCCTACAACTGGTAGATCACAACGATCTTGATAGACGCTCAGGTCAAACCAGAAAGTTGTCCCCACCCCGACCTCGCTCTTGATATGAATGGTACTGTGATGCTTCTCGATAATATTGCGGACGATCGATAAACCTAAGCCAGTGCCTTCGAGGGTGTGGACTTTATCCTCAACGCGGAAGAAGCGGTCAAATACGCGATCGCAATCTTCGGCAGGAATGCCACAGCCCGTATCTTCCACCTCAATCCGCACATAATTAACGGTGCGATGGGGCTGGGTGGTGGTTTGATCTTGCCAAGGATAAATGCGGATGATCACCTTACCTCCCATCTCTGTAAATTTGAGCGCATTGCCCACTAAGTTTGATAAAACCTGCAAAATTAAGTCGTAATTACCCCAAATTCTTTCTAAGTCTGGTTCAATTTGACTTACAATCTCAATTCCCTTCGATGAAGCATTGAGCTTATAGGTGCGGACGGTTTGTTCTACGGTTTCCGAGAGGTCGATCGCCGAGAAATGGTACTGACGACCTGACTCTAAACGCGAGAGGTCTAGCACATCATTAACTAAACGGGTAAGGCGATCGGTTTCATTATTTGCCGTACTCAAAAATTCTTTTTTCTGATCATCACTCAAATCATCGCCATACTCATGCAAAGTCTCAATGAAGGACTTGATATTAAACAAAGGTGTGCGTAATTCATGGCTGACATTGCTAATAAATCGGCTTTGAGCCGCATTTAGTTCTACCTCACGGGTGATGTCTTGGATCGTGATGGCGATACCCTTAATCGCATTGCTAGAACTTAATACACTGGTAATCCAAATTCTAAAAGCATGGGCTAATACCGAGTCCCCCTTTTCGCCCGAAGCCATGATCCGAAATTCGCCGCCCTCGCGATCGCCTGTAGCAATTTGCATTAGCGATCGCCCCAATTCTTCGCTGAGGCGTTCTGGCAAAACATTCAGAATACTTTTACCTTGCCAGCCATTTTTCTCCAAATCTTGATCCCAGCCCATAATCTTGATCGCCGCAGGATTGGCAAGCACAATCCGCATATCCGAATCCAATAACAAAGCCCCATCGGCAATGGTCGAAACTAGGGTTTCTAGTTTTGCCTTTTCAGCCGTTAACTCCTCAATATTCTGCTCCTCATACTTTTTGAGGCGTTGAGCCATTTCATTAAAACTGCGAATTAATTCCCCTAACTCGCCACCAAAGGGTAGATCAATGCGTTGCTTAAAGTTGCCACTAGCAATATTTTGCACCCCTGCCACTAATTCCTTGAGTGGTCTCGTAATCGTCACGGCATTGGAGGCTGCGCCCAAAATTACCATCGCCCAGATCGACACAAATACTGCCGTAGTCACATCTAGGGTCAAGCTGGAAGAGGCAACCGCCGTGGGATTGGGGTTGATCCCGATCGCAATAATCCCCAAAGATTTGCCATCATGCTGCAAATTCACAAAAATATCAGTCACCTCACCCTGTGGCGTAATATGCTGACGCACAAGCGGGCGATCGGGGCGCATCATGGGGTCTTCAGGTAGCTGAATGCGTCGCCTGATACTTAACGAATTTTGTACCTCATTGGAGGTAAAAGGAATCCCATAAAAAATTTCGCCATCAGGATCGGCATAGAGGATGTAGCGAATACTGGAACTACTGTCGTAAAATTCTTGAGATAGGCGAGTTACCTCTTGCAGATCGTTTTTGGCGACTAATGGGGCAACATTAGCTGCAAGCAGTAATCCCAAATCTTTGCCAAAGCGCGTATCATTGAGACGAGCATCGGTTTGAATATCGTTAACTGCCCAAAATGTGACGGCACTCATGAGCAAAGATACTAACAGCGTAATCAGAGCCATTAGCTTGGTTTGCAATGAAAACTCTGTCCACCAACGTCGAGGTGCTGTGTAAATTTGAAGCAAAAAGTTCATCTTTTTGTAGGCATTGTGGTTTATTTGTATGGCTTTTCGTTTAATATGTGCGATCGAAACGCAAGGGTGAGGATCTCAAGATGGATGAGGATAGCATTGTCAGTGCGCTACAGTCAGACCTTCAAAACTATAAGGTAAAACCCCAAATCCGCCGTAAAGAATCTCAACTTCACGTTCTGATTACGAGAGCAGAGGGTGATCAGCCAGATTATGATTCTCTCTATGATATTGTGAAACGCCGTATTGATAGTTTTGTAATCGATGGGGTAGATACTTTAGTCGTCTATGGCAGACTGGCTAAAGCAAAACATCCTGAATGGCAAAAGACTGTAGAGATAAAGCCGCCACTGCCGTTAATCGAGTTTGATCTCGAAGAATTAGATGATTTTGGGGATATTGGCGAATTAGGCAGCTTAAGCATTCCGTCTGAAATTGAGGACGGAGATATCAAAATTGGTAGTTTTGATCCCCCTATGCCTGCTCGATTTGATACTTTTGACACTTTTGAGCAGAGTCTGGAGAAAGATCTCCAAAGAACTAGTGAAGAGCGCGATCGCCCCAAAGTTGAGGATTTTGATCTAGGGGAATTAGATTTAAGTGAATTTCAATTAGATAGCTTTAAGCAAAGCAGCGATTTTGATTTAGGGGAGCTAGATACCGATAGCTTCGATCTTGAGCATCCAGTCTCCGCAAGGCAATCGCCTAATAATAAAAATGGCAATGGCAATATTAATGGCAATGGTAATGGGCGCAGTAATGGCAATAGCTGGCGAGATGAAGACTTTAACCTAGACGAAACCACGGTAGCGATGCCGATGCCTTTACCACCACCTTTGCCCCCCACTAAGCGGATCGTCAATAAACCAACGACCGAACCTGAGCCAACACCTCAAGTGGAAACGGTAGCCGAGCGTCAGCAAAAGTCTTGGTTAATATCAGGAGCATTTGTAATGGTGGCGATCGCTGTCTTTGGCATTTGCGGATGGGTATTAGTAGATCGATCTTCTCAGCAAAAATATCTAGAATCAGCCCGTCGTTTGGAAAATCAACCCCTCAATCCCCAAAAAGTGACCAACTTAGCAGAGCTAACCGAAACCCGCAATCAATTACAGTCGGCAATTTCCCAATTAGATGAAATCCCCGATCGCCCCGCATCTTTATATGGTGAAGCGCAATCTGAGTTAGGAAACTTACGTCCAAAATTAGCGGATTTTGACCGCAAAGTTGAGCTTGAGCAGGTTGCTAATAAAAAATTGGAATCGGCTAAAATGACCACCCTTGAAGCCGCCAAGTTAGTCCAAAGTCCTCCCCATCGCTCTACAGTGTGGAAATCTGCTCAAGAAAAGCGTCAACAGGCTTTAAAGCTTTTAGGAGAAATCCCTCCAGATTCGCTTTTATACCCTAACGCCCAAACTCTTCTCAAGTCCTATCGCAATGAGTTAGTCCAAATTAGCAAATGGGTAGAAATCCAGCAGCGATCGGAGACAGTCGCCGCAAATATTAATCCCAATACCGTGACGCTATTGAAGCAGTTAAAAACAAAAGCTCCCGAAAAGCCAAAGTATATTGCTCAATGCAAGACGATTTTGCAACCCCAAATTTTTAATATAGATGCTCAGAGAACAGGGATTGCAATTCCCACCCTCAGCGAATATTTGTGCGCCTATTTCTGGAGTTTGTAAAAATGTGGCGCTTGCGCCATATTTTTACCTTGGGCTTTCTAGCTTAACTAGGGATAGCTATATCCTAAAATATAAAAACTTTTGTATTTTTAGGTAATATTTTAATGACTTATTCTCTGCGGATCGCGGATATGGCGGAGAGCGATCGCCCCCGCGAAAGGCTACTCAGTCAAGGAGTTCGCAGCTTATCTAATGCCGAGTTAATTGCTATTTTATTGGGGACGGGGCAGGGGGCAGGTAAGCTATCGGCAGTGGGATTGGGGCAGTTAATTTTGCAGACGATTGGCAAGGATCGTACCAGTGATCCCGTAGCCGCTTTGCAAAATGTATCACCACAGGAGTTAATGCAAATTGAGGGGGTGGGACCCGCCAAAGCGACTACGATTTTGGCGGCGATCGAGTTGGGGAAACGCGCCCTTTATGCCAAGCCCCCAGATTTAACGGAGGTAACTGATCCGAGTATTGCGGCGGCGGCGCTTAGTCAAGATTTGATGTGGCAACAGCAGGAACGTTTAGCCGTAGTGATGCTCGATAATAAAAATCGCATTATCGCGCAACGCATTATTTCCATCGGCACGGCGACTGAGACGATCGCCCATCCCCGTGATATTTTTCGGGAAGTTTTAAAAAGTGGTGCAGTGAGGCTAATTGTGGCGCACAATCATCCATCGGGTAATACGAATCCTAGCCCTGAGGATATTTCGCTCACCCGCCAATTATTAGAAGCCGCCAGAATGTTAAATATTCCTCTTTTAGATCACTTGATCTTAGGTAATGGAACCTTTTCAAGTATTCGCGAAGTTTCTACACTATGGAAAGAAATTCCTCAAGCTGAATAATCTAAAACCCCAAAAGCTGCGGCGCTTCGCGCCGCAGCTTTTGGGGTTTAGTCGTATTTTCAAAATAAGTTACTTCCTTCCCAGTGAAAAATTAGCGTTGCGGCGCGAAGCGCCGCAACGCTAATATCAAATGAAGAAATGGCTACGCCATTTCTTCATTTGATATTAGCGAGCGCGACGATTGTTGCGCTGAGATTGGCGTTCTTGACGCATTTTCTCAAGTTGTTGCTTTTGCTCAGGAGTCAAAACACCTTCAACCTTCTTCTTGGTTTCTTGACCAATAGTACGCATTTGCTGTTTTTGAGCATCGGTCAAATTCAACTCTTTACGAACTCCCTTACGATCGCCAGATTGGAGAGCTTGCTCAATTTTTGCCCGTTGTTCGGGAGTAAGTACATTGCGACGCTCTGTTTTGGCACTCTCGCGAATTCTCTTCAACTCCGCCTTTTGAGCATCGGTCAAATTTAATTTCTTGAAAGCATCACCTTGACGAGGTTTGCGCTTTTCGGTTTGAGTGGAATTGCTGTTTGAGGTAGAATTCTGTGCCGAGACGAGGCTGGGAAGTGTAGCTGCCCCTACAGCCATACTTACACAAGCGATCGCGAATACTTTTTTAATGTCTTGCTTGATATTAAGAAACATTGGTTTTCCCCTTTTTGTGGAAGGCTTAATTATCTGTACGAGGGTTTGGACAATAGCCCAAACCAAAAGGTTCAAAGTTTTGCACTTTTTAATTAACGCAACTGCGTAAAATTACACCAATAATTATACCAAGCCCACCAAACCGCACAATTTGCCAAAAAGGCTCCCGAAAACTGCTCCATGAAAGTAGCCGACTTTCCAGATCAGCTTCAATTTGTTCGAGGCGATCGCTAATTTCTTGTAACTTTAGATTAAGTTCGTCTTTAAGGTAATCTGTCGAGGTTTGATCGGTGGGAGAAGGCTTGCGGCGAATTTTGCTTTGGGAATTTTGACTATTGCTTTTATTATTGAAGTTATTATTCGCATTCAGGCGATCGATAGGATCTTCTTGCAATTGCTGTTTGATAATCTCTTGCTGTTTAAGCAAATCTTGCTGTTCTACAGAGTCGCGCCGAACTTGCAGAAACCGTTGTTCGATTTCTGCTAATAGTTTTTTAGTTTCTTGGAGTTGAGTTTCTAAGTCGCTCCAATCAGAAGTTTCTGTCACAGAATCAATCAAAAATTAATGTAAGAGAATTATAACTGTCAGTACCTAAAAAGCAAAATGGCAATTATGACATGATATATTTCAAGTTTAATGCTGAAATATATCAATTCTATTTCATGTATAAGATTAAATAAATTTTGAAAATATGCCTCGAAGGAATGTATTCTCTTAAATTATTTAGAATTATGTTTTTTATACTTTATGCAATCACATGCAGAATTTTGCCGTTTTCATTCCATTTCTAGCATTTCTTATTACCATAACATGCTTTATCTTATTGATTTATAGGCTGATATATACTTTTTTCTTAGATGATAAATCAATCAAAAAAGATATTAATCAAATCAATAAAGAACAGAGAGATAAAGAAATAGTCAAACGCCTAAATTATTTAAATTCACCAATTACTAACTTTAAGTTCTACCAAAATATTTCAATTTTAATTGATTTTCTGCCTTTTTTATTGATTAACAGAGCCTCGATTTTTATATCAAATTATGTATTTTATATTTTAGAAAACGAAAACAAAACTTCAGGACTTAATATTTTAAGAGAAATATGGGGAAAGTGGGATACAGTAAATTATCTGGCAATTGCTCAAAATTGGTATCAAGGTCAAGGAGATGAAAGATTTTTAATTGTCTTTTATCCATTATATCCAGTTACAATAAGCATCTTTAATAAAATAATTAATGATTATTTTTTGTCAGGAATAATTGTATCAAATATTTTTTTAGTTCTTAGTTTGTATTATATTTATAAGCTTGTCTTAATAGAATTCCAGAAAAAAGAGATAGCGTTTAATACAGCAAAATATATGTTGCTTTTTCCTCTCTCTTTTTTCTTTAGCATAGTTTATACAGAAAGCCTATTTATATATCTATGTATTATGACATTCTATTTCGCCAGAAAGAAGAGATGGCTATCAGCAGGAATAATGGGCTTTTTTGCTGCACTCACAAGATCTCAAGGAATACTTCTAGTAATACCGCTTCTTATTGAAATACTGTATGAATATCGAGATTTAAAATATCAAATAAAATCAAAATCAAATCATAGAAAAAGACGTAATTTAATGTCTTTACGAACTATAGTTAGTTTGCTTCTAATTCCATGCGGTACATTTACATACTTATTAATAAATAAATTGGTGTCTGGAAACTGGTTAATGTTCTTAACTTATCAAAAAGAGCATTGGGGACAAAATCTTGGCTTTTTTACGGAGAATTTAAAAAATAGTTTCATTAGTATTTTTACAATGAATAAAGTTATGGCTGTAAATGTATGGATACCGCACATATTTCTATTCTTTATGGGTTTTGGTCTTCTTATTTATACAGTCAATAAAATCAGATTGTCTTACACAGCTTTTTCTTTCTTTTACATTATCATCTCTTACTCGCCGACTTGGGCTTTGAGCGCTCCTCGCTATATCACGGGAATGTTTACATTGTTTATAATGTTGGCTCTCTTGGTCAATGAATATAAGTATTTAGAGAAATATCTAGACTTTATCTTGGCTATTCTTCTTTGCTTTTACTCTATCCAATTTTCTTTATCACGAGTGTTTTAAATAGATTTTATTGCTAGATACTTGCATTAGAACAAATCAAAACCCAGAAGACGAGTTGCGGCGCGAAGTGCCGCAACTCGTCTTCTGGGTTTTGATTTGCATAGCTACCTTCAAGTGGATTACAGCGCTTCGCGCTTTCTTAAAACCTTAGAAATTTTCTAAAAGACTTGCAAGGCAAGTCTTTTAGAAAATTTCTAAGGTTTGATCTTGACTAGAGGCAAAGAGATTTGGTGCGATTGGCGGCAACCCAACCAGTGATCGGGGTCGAGATTTGTAACCAGCCTTTTTTCTCGCCTTCCACCTTTACTTGCGTGCCATTGTCCAGCGTGCCAACGATCGCAAAGTCCTGTCCTGCGCCCGATCGCACATTTAGCGGTGGCTGTGGGTCAGAAATGATGCGCTGAGAGTAGTCACATTGGCTATTTTGGAGATTGGGTGAAGCGCTGGACGCACTGGACTTAGTGGCAGTTTTTGCGTGAAAATCACGGAGAGAGGTAATATTCTGCAATTCTATGGGCGTTAGTAAATCCGTAGGAAACTGATTTGGCGCATATCTGGGTTGATACCAAGGCTGGCTATTAAAGTAGGATTGCAATTCAGGATCTTGAAAGCGCCGACCATATCTCGCAAAGATCTCATTACGCATAATATCTAGCTCAAGGCTACCTTTATTAGCGAGATCACTATCATTGACTAGTCTTTGCGATAAAAAAAGATACTTGGGAGTAGATACATTATTGGATGCATTGTTAGAGGGCTTACTAACATTGACATCGTTATTAATTACCGCCGATGGACGCAAGTATAGAAACGCGCCCAGCCCTGCCATAACCAAAACGGCGATCGCCGCAAACCAGATATTGCGATTTGGTCTGGTGGCAATATGGTCATCGTAAGCCGTAGTTATCGCTGGGAAATTGGACACAAAAGTCTGGGGAATTGCTTCTTGCGCTTGGGTGATATTACTAGAAACAATAGTTGGAGCGATCAGCACGTAGAGACGTTGGACATCGGCTAAAGCGGCTTCGGCGGATTGGTAGCGATCGCGAAAGTCATACCTTACCAGCTTCTCAATAATCTGGGCTAATTCATCACTGACATTGGCGCGATATTTAATCGACGCATAGGGAGGGGAGTTGCGCCAAGCAAGTTCTCCCGTTTCCATGTTTTCTAATAATTGGCTAGGGACTACACCCGTTAAGCCTTGAATGGCGATCGCGCCCACAGCATAGAGATCACTACAGGGACGGGGCTTACCGATCGCCTGCTCGTTTGGCATGTAGCCATCCGTGCCGATCGCCACCGTAGAGGCGATCGCCGTAGTATTACTTACTTGCTTAACTGCGCCAAAATCGATCAAGACCAATTTACCATCGGTACGCCGCCGCATTAGGTTTGCAGGCTTGAGATCCCGATGAATTGCGCCTTGCTGATGCACAAAAGCTAAAATTTCCAGCACATCTTGCAAAAAGGCGATCGCTTGAGCCTCGTTCATCCTACCGATGGGATAACCGTCGGCGGATTGAGCATTAGGAATGAGTTCTTGGGTTAAGTCATAGCCATCAATTAGCTCTTGAACTAGATAAAACTGACGATTTTCTTCAAAATGTGCCAAGAGACGAGGAATGCGATCGTGACTACCTAATTTATGTAAAATCCTTGCTTCGGCATCAAATAACCGACTAGCGGTTTCCCAAATAAAAGCATCATTGCTTTCGGGTTGGAGGCGTTTGACCACGCATTGATGATGGTCTGGCAACTGTAAATCTTCAGCTAAAAAGGTTTGCCCAAAGCCACCACCACCGAGGTTTTTGATGATTTGATATCGCCCACTAATCACTTTACCAATCATGCAGATCGCCACGTTTTGCATTGAACTAGTCACAGTATATTTTCGGAAAGCATAGCTAAGCAAGACTTTCCGAAAATATCTTTTAAAACCCCAAATATAAAAAGGGCTGCGAAGCAGCCCTTTTTATATTTGGGGTAAATGCAGCGCGAAGCACTGCATTTCTATTCACTATATTTTTCTCTTTCAATTCTCAAAGCATCCGTAGCCCTTTGAGCTTCGATCGCTACCTGTGATAGACAAGCATAAATCAATACAACATAATTAGCCCTAACCGCCGATTCAAGCTGGCGACATTGATAGGACAAAGCCAAAGCGCCCACGTAGTCACTACTTGTCCGCAAAGAATTGATGAGATGCAATAGTTTGGGCTGATCGTTAATCGCGATCGCCTTGTCAATGGCTTGCACTAGTTTCGGGGTATCGTCCAAATAGGAATCAATTACACCCAGAAGAAACTTAATTCCTTTGCTATCGTTACCTGATATAGCCAAAATTGTTTCAATAAATTGCGGTTCAATGGCGGGATCACGTTCCTCATCTGGTTCAGTTACTAAGCTGGTCAGATTATCTATTGCTGGTTGCGCGATCGCCTCTGGTTCCTCTGATTCAGGCGTAACTTCAGCAATTGGTGGCTCAAAAACTTCAGGCGCTATTTCTGCCATTTCTTGTGAGTCGGTAACCTCGGCAGGAGATTCAATCGAGATCTCTTGATTAACGCTTTCTTCTTGAAGATCCTCTTGTAAGTTTGTCGTAATAGAATCTGGGACTTCCGAATTGTTTGAAGGTTCAGCTAAGTCTTGAGCAATTTCTTCGCTTTCTACTTGATCTATAGCTTCAGCCTGATCTGTCAACTCCTGTGTCAAATTAGGATTATCAGTAGACTCTGAAGTAAGATCATCTCGATTTGATTCTTCTATCTCAACATTAATAAGTTCCTCTAAAATTTGCTCTGGCTCACCAGATAGACTAGCGATCGCTTCAGGTTCTAATTCTGTTGACTCAGATTCTGCTAATTGAAAATCCGAGTCAACAGATTCTGTTGACTCGGATTCGATAGGCTCGGATAAATCTTCAGCCTCAGAAATTTCTTCTAATGCTAGCTTTTGGTGACCAGAAACTTCTTCTATAACATCCGCAAGGTTCTCTTCTACAGAGGCGCTAACTGTATCTGTAGATATAGGCTCAATTTCTTCAGGACTATCTTGCTCTACATCATCTTCAGATAAATCGGTTACAGGATTTTGTAGCAAAAATAAGGCGGGGACACCATTGCTAGATATGGGGAGATATCCAGAATAAAGGACTTCCTCTGGATTGTCCTCTAAATGCTGCTCTAGAGGATCTAGGGCAACATTAAAAATTTGCTCAGCTTGCTCAACATTCAAGCTATCAATGTTTGGATCTTCTACTATCTCTAAATTCTCGTTTAGATCTTCATCTAGAATTTCAGCTAAGGCTTGATCTTCTTGTATCTCTTCATGGAGTAAGCTCTCACTCGGAATTTCTGATTGTTCAATTTCTTCATGGATTAAATCACTTGGAATAACTGGTTGCTCAATATTGCTGTCATCATTGCTTTCATTTTCAGTTGATTCAATAACTTCTACAGCTTCTGCCACTTCTGCAACTTCACCTAAATCTGTAACTTCTACAGCTTCACCTAAATCTACAACTTCTACAGCTTCACCTAAATCTGCAACATCTTCCATCAAACTTGATGAAACTAACTCACTAGGAATTATCTCTTCTGATGAAGTCTCTAACTCAGATTTTAACGGTTCTATATCCGCGACAACAGGCTCAGCTTCTTGTTGAGTAATCTCTTTGACCGCTTGTTGTAATAAAGTCAACTCATTCTGTAAATCTTCTAGATCTTGAGTAAGATTTTGAGATTGTTGGCGTAAATTGGTTAAGGAAATGGCGATCCCAATTTGGGAGGCGACTAAAGAGAGGGAAGCGCGATCGCTTTCTGACCAATTGTGATAAGCGCTACCATGAAAAGCGACTAAAGTACCCCATACCTCATGTCCTGCATAGATTTTATTAGCCGCATAGGAAGAAGTGCCAATTTGCTCCAGTAGCGTGACAATGTGCGAAGAAAGGCTAGAACTGCGAATACTATCTACGGTTTGGTGAGAAGGCTCTATTTCGGTGGATTCCATCATGTGCTTTGCCAAAGTGAGCTGTCGCTCTGGCATATCCGCAAGGGACATCAACCCTGACGCGATCGCATCTGTGACAAATTCTCCCCGTCCATCGGGATAGCGCCGAAAGATAGCCACCCGATCCACTTGCAGCAATTTCTGGGCTACTTGGACGGCTACTTGCAAAACAAGTTCTAAGGATGGCGATCTTTGAATCGCATCGGCAAGTTGAGCCAGTGATTTTTCTCTGGCAATGATATTTTTAAATAAGTCCGTCGGCTGATCGGATGCTTGCGCGGACATGAGCTTTTCATACCGTTCTTCCCAGCTAAGTTGATGCACGCGCTCCTGTTGCACCAAAATTGCTTTTAGGTGTTCGTAGGCGGAGCGATCGCGGCATAGATGGCGGATTTGATCTAAGAGGGTAGAATCCATGTGTGCAAACAACTATCCTCGGCTGTATTCCAGTAATCTAAAAATGGATTTTAGCTGACTTGTTTTTGCGATCGCATGAGACACAAAGCGTAACTTTTGGGAGTAAGTTAAGTAGCTACGGCGCTTTGCGCTTACTTGAAACCCAGAAATATTTTTGAAAGCGGCGCTTCGCGCCGCTTTCAAAAATATTTCTGTACTACTCAAAGCCTCAATAGGCTGTAAGCATAATTAATTACAAACCAAAACCCGTAAAGTTGCACCTCTGCGGGGCGCAACTTTAGAGGTTTTGGTAATTTATTTTGCATAAGCACTTAACTGTAAGTTGTGGCGCAAAGTACCACATTTAACCAAAAGCTAGTAAATTCGTTAGCATTGCGTAAATCCTAATTACATTTCAAAAAAAACTATGGTGCGATATACCCTTGCTCAGAGTCCCGAAGTAGTCTTAACCATTGCGGGTAAAGATTCGCCTAAAGCACGGGAAAAGGCGATGGCAGAGCTAATTGACCTGATGGACTCAGGTAAGCTTGATACAGACCTAGCCGATGGCTTTAGTCCCGACCAATTTATTGAAGTGAGAGAACTTTCCATGTCCGAAGATCGTGAAGATCCGATTACCCAAGCTGTCCAAGTCCTAAATAACTTAGCAACCCTAAAAATCAAAGTGCAAGAGTTGCGTTCTGATGCGATGCAGGTGCGATCGCAGATTGATATTTTATTTAGCGACGAAATTGTCTCTGAGGAGCAAATCAATAGCATTAAGGAAGGGTTTAAAACACTCAAAAATTTCGCTCAGCTTAATATGAAGTTTCTCGATGCGCGATCGCAAGCGGAGAATGCTCGTCAAATCTTGGATGAAGCGCTCAAGTCTCCCAATTCTGAAGCGAAGTCACCTGAGCCTGTGACTGAGGTTGCTCCTCCTGATGCTCCTGAAGTTACTGACACAGAAGTTACTGAAGAAGCTAATAGTGAGCCTGTGGTAGAGGTTGAAGATGCGATCGTGGAAGTACCTGTAAAATCCAAGAAGAAATAAAAAAGGCGGTGCTTTGCACCGCCTTTTTTATTTCTAATTTTATTTTTAGGTGACTCGCATTAGGATAATCAATCCAGCCGTTACCCCAATTAAATTAGGCATCCATGCGGCAGCGATCGGCGAGAGAAACTCCACCTGACCCAATGCGCCACAGATAAATAGCAATAGGTAATAGCCAAAAATAATTAACACACTCAAGCCAAACCCGATCGCTGCCCCAGTTCTTTGAGGACGCATCCCCAGCGAGGCTCCCACGATCGCAAAGACAACGCATATAAAGGGCAAAGCGTATTTTTGCTCGAGCCGCACCTCTAGCTTGCGAATTTCTTTGGTATTACCCGACTGCTTGAGTAGCTCAATATTGCGGCGAATATCGGCAATATTCATTTCCTCCGCACTGCGTTGTTCCTGAGCCAAATCAAGAGGGGCGCGAGGTAAGCGGAGATTTTGATCATCAAAGCGCAAAATACTGCGGTAATTACCATCAGAACCGACGATATAAGTTGTCCCTTTCGTAAAGCGCCACACGTTCTGATTAGGTAACCATACCGCCGACTCCGCCGCCAAAATTTGTTGCAATTGCCCCTGCGAGAAGTCCAAAACCGTTAAGCCCCGCATTTCCTTACCATCAAAGCTACGCGCATAAAAACTGCGGACTAAGCCCTGCTTAGTAGTGCCATCCTCTTGCGGCACTTCCCCATATTGCTGATAGAAAATATCTTGGCTTTTAAACTGGACATTTTCTTGATTTAGAGCCGCCCTTAAGGTACTCCGCGATTGCCAATTTGCCGCAGGCACGATCGCCTCATTAAATACATAGGTCAGCCCTGTCACAAACAGACTCAGCACGATCGCAGGTAATACCAAGCGATAGGCACTGACCCCACAACTACGCAAAGCTGTTGTTTCGCCATCACCCGACATACGGCTATAGGAGAGTAAGGTCGCCAATAGCATCGACATCGGAAAGGAATAAACCATGAATCCGGGGATCTGGTAACCAAAAATCTGAAATGCTGTCCAAACGCTTAAGCCTGCATCGGTAATCAAGCGGATGAGTTCAAACAGGGAGCCGATCGCCAAAATAACCGATGAAAAAGCCCCCACACCAAACAAAAATGGGGTTAGCATCTGCATGGTTAAATAGCGATCCATGATCGATAGTCTCGGTAGCCATCCTAGCTGCCCGTTAGTAACTTTTTGCCTCGTTTGGGTCGTTTGTGAGGTTGCCATTTTCTAGATTATTGACTTGGATCGAGATTACAGGTTTTTGGAGTTTTATTACAAATAATTGCTGCTAGCTTGGGCTGAATTTTCTTCTTGTTAAATGTCCGTTCTAACTCATTCAACATTTTTTGTGAAGAAGCTATTTCTATTTGTCCCAATTGCTTTAAGGAGACAATCTGATCGGGAATGCCGCCCCAAATAATAGCAGATACCCAAATATTCGTATCTAAAACTACGATCATCTTGATGCTTCTTTGCGGACTTCTTTGACGATTTCACAAATCTCTTCAGTCGAAAGAGCATCGGGTTCGTCTTCAAGCACATTTCTTCTTTGTCTAAGTTCTTCCCAACTCAATTTAGGTGCTTTGCTAAATGTAATAGTATCTTCGGTTGTGGTAACTAAGTACTCTTCACCGATGGAGAAGCGATCGCGAAGCTCTCGAGGAAGTTGCAAGTTGCCTTCAGGGGTTAAGTTAATCGTGATAGTTTGCTGCATTTATTTTAAGTACCTACTTAAGTACCTGTATTAATAACTACTTACGCTAATTAGATGATTATAAGTAAGCTAAAAATGAAATTTTTCGCCGAGGTAATATTTGCGGACATCGGGATCATCGGCTAGCTCACGGCTGGAGCCATCGGCAAACACTTCACCTTCACGCATGATATAGGCGCGATCAGTAATTGTTAGTGTCTCACGGACATTGTGATCGGTGATTAAAATCCCCATGCCGCGATCGCGCAAATTGCTAATAATGGTCTGAATTTCACTAACAGCGATCGGATCGATACCCGCAAAGGGTTCATCTAGCAAAATGAATTTGGGTCCTTCCTCTCCTACTGCTAATGCTCTAGCGATTTCGGTACGGCGGCGTTCTCCCCCTGATACCTGAATACCGATCGTGTCCGCAATTTTAGTCAAGCGAAATTCTTCGAGCAAAGTCCGCAAGCGATGAATGCGCTTAGATTTCGGCACATTAGATTGTTGCATCACCAACAGCAAATTATCGCGCACCGATAACTGCCGAAAAATCGTTGCCTCCTGCGCCAGATATGCCATGCCCATTCGCGCCCGTTTATGGATTGGTAATCCCGTAATATCCTGCTTATCTAGCCAGACACTACCGCTATCGGGCTGGACTAGCCCTGTCGCCATATAGAACGAAGTTGTTTTGCCAGCGCCATTAGGCCCTAGCAGTCCCACAATTTCCCCCTGACTGACAGTGAGACTGACTTGTTGCACAACTTGTCTACCGTTGTAATTTTTACTAACGTTATCGAGGGTGATTTGCATGGATCATTGGGTAATTAGGGTTATAGCGGTAGGATTTGCAGTGCAAAGCGCGGCAAATCTTGACCTTACGGTGGGCTAACTCTTTGCTTTTTGAAGGAGGGTTTGATTTGCTCTACGGGGGTAGCCGAAGTAGCGGGGGTGGTGGCAAGTTCGCGATCGGGGACGATGTAAATGGTTTCTACCTGTTGATTATTAGGTGGCGCAGCTACAAATTTGCCTTCGCTAACTAAATAGGTAATCGTTTGCGCCTTGATACTATTTACGCCTTCTTGAGTAACGATGACGTTACCTGTGAGGACTACACGCTGTTCCTTAGAAAAATATTGGGCTTGCTCAGCGATCGCATCAATCTGTCGGGCTGGATAACTCATTTTGACGTTACCCGTTGCGGTCACTACGCCTGTAATTGAGTTTGCCTCTTGGACATCCGCACGGATTGTCAAAGCCGTATTCGCAGTTTGGGCTTGAGTTGGTGGCAAGGAACTCGCGGCGATCGCCAAAATCGGCATAACCGTCAGGAATAGCTTCGCGATCGCTTGCTTACTCAAGGGTAAAGCCAAAGGTAAAGAGTAACTTTTATCTTTTGTCTTTGGTCTTTTGCCTTCAAAGCTGATTGGTGATTTCATCGGTTGTTTACCTTGTCTTCATACAAATTTACAATGGCTGCAACCACTTCTTCGATTGATAGACCATCGGTGTTGACTAAAGTTGCATCCTCAGCACAAATTAGAGGCGCATGGACGCGAGTAGAATCTTTGCGATCGCGTTCTTGGATTTCCTGCTCAAGGGTAGCAAGATCGGGCGCAACTTGACCTTGATTGAGCAGATCAGCATGGCGACGCTTAGCCCGTTCTTGGGCTGATGCAGTCAAAAATATTTTGACCTCTGCATCAGGAAATACGCGGCTTCCGATGTCGCGCCCCTCCATCACCACACCGCCCTCCAGTCCGATCAGCTGCTGTTGCTTAACTAAAATTTCGCGTACCTCGGGTTGAGCGGCGATCGCAGATACATTTGCCGTGACCTCAGCAGTGCGAATTTCGGTGGTTACATCCTCACCATTAAGAAAAACTTGCATGGGCTGTCCTGCGATGGGATTAGCAAATAGTTGAATTTTTGATTTGGCGGCGATCTCTTTCACCTTTTCGTGATCGCGGAGGTCGATGCCTTCCCGAAGCACGGCTAGAGTAACACTGCGATACATCGCGCCTGTATCTAAAAACAATAAACCCAATTTATTGGCTACTTGCTTAGTGGTAGTAGACTTGCCCGCACCTGCGGGACCATCGATCGCAATGATCGGTTTTCGAGGGGTAACGGTATGACTTAGCAAAATGTTATCGATTAAGCGTGTATTTCCTATACGGGCGGCGATCGCCAGCATTAACTCTGATTTAGAGGTAATTGTAGTGCAAGGTTGCAAGGTGTTTGCCTCGACTAATTGAATATACTCTAGGTCAATTGCGGGTAGCTTCGCTAGATAGTTTTGGGCGACTTCGAGAATTTTGGCAGGCTCGCTTTCTTGACCTAAGGAAAACACTTGTTTGGCTTGGAGCAAACTTTGATAAAGATGCGCCGCCAAAATGCGATCGCTTTCTGACAAATATTGATTGCGTGAGCTATAGGCTAAGCCACTGGGTTCTCGTATTGTGGGGCAACCAATTACTTCAAGGGGAAAATTTAAATCCTTGACCAAACGCCGAATAATCGCTAACTGCTGTCCATCTTTGCTGCCAAAATAGGCGCGATCGGGTTGCACTGCATTCAAGAGCTTGGTGACAATTGTTGCCACACCTTGGAAATGCCCCACTCGCGATCGCCCACACATAATACTCACCATTTCAGGCGGCGGGATTACCTGTGTCATGGCGCAATTATCTGCGCCGATTTCCTCAACACTCGGTGCAAAAATGGCATCTACTCCCGCCGTTTCGCATATTTGGCGATCGCGCTCTAAAGTACGCGGATAGCGCTCGAAGTCTTCACCTACACCAAATTGCAGAGGATTGACAAAAATGCTGACGACGACACAGGCATTTTCGGTGCGGGCGCGATCGATGAGGCTTAAATGTCCAATATGCAAAGCCCCCATCGTTGGCACAAGTCCCACCGATATTTGTCCCCAAGTTTGTTTTGATTTTTGTGAAGTTAAGTAATTACGCAGAGAAGCGATCGTGGTAAATAGCTGGGTCAAGTAATCACCTCAACGGAATCATTACAAATAAGCATAGCTGCTAATCCAAAAACCAAAAAGATGATTGGTGGCGCTTCGCGCCACCAATCATCTTTTTGGTTTTTGGATTGGTATTTTATCTAGATAAAATTTCTAATCTAACGGGGGCAACACCAGAGGAAACAAGTCCGATCACATTAGCGGCTGCTTGAGAAACATCAATTACCCGACCATGGGCATAGGGACCACGATCATTAATGCGTACGACCACTGCTTGACCATTATCCATATTGACCACTCGCACCAATGTACCGAAGGGCAAACTAGGATGAGCCGCAGTTAAATCGCTCGCGTTAAAGATTTCACCACTAGCGCTGTAGTTACCATCAAATCCTGGCCCGTACCAAGAAGCCATGCCAGACATAACGCCTACGATACTGCTGTTTAAGCTGGGGCTAAAAGCCGATTTAGCAGCAATCTTTTTGCTAGGGGAGTCAATCACTTCAGAGACAGGATTAGCGCCTCCAAACAGGCGACGGAGAAGATTGGCGGATTCTAAAACGTCTTGAGTTTGGTTTTGTAAAGATACTGGAAAAACAGCCTGTTGATCGAACTTTAAGGTAGCGCGATCGCCCAGTTTAATTACATAGCTGCCATTTTTCCATGCAGGAATAATCTGATTAGCGTCCAACCCATCACGGTTGAGCTGATTAATCATCGCCGCCGTAGCAGTGGCGCGTTCGATGGGGTTTGGTGAAGTTAAGAGTGATTCGGCATCATCTTTAGAAGACTTGGCTGAAGATGAATTAGAGCTACCATTAAAGCTCGATTGAAGCTTGACAGTCTCTGAATTTTTTTTAGTTTCGCCTTTAATCTCACTCTTTTGTTTAGATGTATTGATTACATCATTTTTCTGATTTTCTAGGTTAGATTTGGCGCTTTCTTCAGACTCCACATAGGTGACTACAGGAATGCCCCGGACATATACTGTAGCTGCATTTTTGCCATTTAATTTGTGGGTGTGAATCCGAGCGATCGAATCATCTTGAGTTCTAGTTAATGATTGCGATCTCGTTTCACCGATCTTTAAGGGAGTGGATGAGGAATTTGGATTAACAGAAGTGGATGCATTAATAGCTTTGACTTCTGATTGAGTTCCTGTTTGGGCCTGTGCGCTATGGCTCGCAAGACTTGAGACGATAGCAAGAGCTACCACTGAGGTAGATAGAGCGTAGCTCCAGTTCCAATTAAGCATAGGTAAAGCAGAAAATGAAGATAAACGACAAAGTTACTGGTGAAAGCTACCTTTGGCTTGCACTAAACCAATCTACAAGCAAAATCAAAGGTAAATTAGGTTAGTGAACTTGGAACAAAACCTTGACAGTTTCATTCATGTTGTTCAGATTAACATGGTTATTCAAATTGATGACACTTTGGGTCTATAAGCTTTGCTACACAAGCATTTGAGACATTCTTTCTCATTAAAAGTCAAAATTTTCCTTCTCTCTCATTAGGATTCTTTATAAAAATAGAACCAAATATTAATAATTCCTGAAAATAGATTATAAAAGTATTCCTTAAGGAGTAGTAGTTTTTAACCTCAAAAAACTTTTATATGCATAGCGTCTCAATAGACGGGAAATTTTCGGGTCAAGTGATCAGAACCGTTTCATTTTGTTCGTATGTAAACCTTATAAAGTAACGATCCCAGAAATCAAGTTCCCAAAATGAGCAAAAATCAATCTTAAGATAGATACTAAAAACCAAATTATAGAAACTATTTAGAAGTTGTTTGATAATTATGTCCACTCTGAACTAAAACCCCTTACTTTAGGCAAAAAATTCATAACTGTAAGGGATTCATTAAGAAGCTAAACAAAACATTTACAGACAACCTATAAGAATTTCTAATCAAACTAGGTAAAATTATTTTTAAAATCTTGATTTTGGGTGGGACAAGGTCTGTTTTTGCTAATTTAGGCGATCGCAAAATCCCCATAAATAAAGACCGCATGAAGTGTCATCTTTGTTTATGGGGATTTTGCAATGCATCTTCTTCTGTTTAGCTCAAGTGAAGCCTCGTCATTCAATGGGCGATCGCGTCATTTAACTTGCCGCTTCTAAATCCCTCTAGATCTAAGGTAATTGACATAAATCCATAGGATCGAAAAGATTCGGTTAGCTGATTGATCGCCATGTTAGTCATAAATTCGGAAAGGCGATCGCTTGGCACTTCAATTTTTGCCGTATCACCAAGGGAACGCACCCGAATATCGCCTTTCCACCCCATATCCCGCAAAAGCTGCTCAGCATTACCGACTCGACGTAATTTCTCGATGGTAATTTCTTCGCCATAGGGAAAACGTGAGCTAAGACAGGGTTGGGAAGGCTTATCCCACCAAGGCATTCCTAAATATTGCGATAACATCCGTACTTCTATTTTGCTAACTCCCACTTCGGCTAAAGGCGATCGCACGCCACGTTCCTTAGCCGCTTGAATCCCGGGGCGATAATCCTGCAAATCATCGGCATTTAAGCCATCCACCACATAGCTATAACCCATCTTTTTCGCCAGAGGTTTCAAAGTATCATGGAGTTCGCTTTTACAGAAATAGCAACGATTAATCGGGTTAGAGGTGTAGTTAGGATTGCTCATCTCATCGGTTTCTACGACCTGATGCTTGATGCCGATAAATTCGGCTTGCACTTGGGCGGCTTCAAGATCGGCGGGTAATAGAGAGGGCGAATTCGCAGTAATTGCGATCGCCCGATCACCTAACACATCAAAGGCAACCTTGGCGACAAGGGTGCTGTCAATACCACCAGAATAGGCTACAAGGATTTCCGTTGATTCTTTAAAAATTTGACGTAGGCGATCGAGCTTATCAATGAGGGGAGAACTCAACATAATACATTTATTAACCATGAAGGCGATATTTTTGTGCGATGATTGTAGGTGGATAGGAGACATATCCACCTTTTATAGTGAGATTTGTATATGAATATATGGCAAGTTAAAGATCAAATTTTGAATTTGGTTGGTAAGTACAAATCTCAAGTGGATTTCTTTGCTATTAGACTGGAGCGATCGCAGGGTGCGGATATCTTTTTACGCAGTGGCAAGATCGAAACTCTCAGTACGGGGATTTCCATCGGCGGACAGGTAAGAGCTTGTCATCGAGGTGGCTGGGGATTTGCTAGTTTTAATAATTTGACTAACTTAGAAAGTAAGCTCCAAGAGGCGATCGCGGCGGCGAAATGGGTGGGCAATGAGCAGACGATTCTCGCGGAAGTGGAACCTGTGCAGGCTCAAGTATCGTTAATTCAAGACAATCCTCAAAATATTGAACTCTTAGCCAAAAAGAATCTATGTTCCCATTATGCCGAGATTTTGCGATCAGTATCTGACCAAGTAGTAAGTACAGCCGTGCGCTATGGAGACTGTACTCAGCAAGTCGTAATCGCCACCTCTGAAGGCACAATGATCGAGCAGGAATGGGCGGACTGGGAAATGCGTTGTTCGGCAACAGCCAGAAGCGGCGATTTGGTGCAAACTGGGCGCGAAACTGTAGGATCTCGGCGAGGCTATAGCGATTTACTCAATCTGGATCAACAAGTGGTAGGGGCGGCTCAACGGGCTGTTACTGCGCTGAATTTACCTACGGTGCAGGGCAATACCTATACGGTGGTCATCGATCCAATTTTGGCAGGATTATTTGTCCATGAGGCTTTTGGGCATCTTTCGGAAGCAGATATGCTCTACGAAAATCCTGATATGCTCGAAACAATGAGTCTGGGACGAAGATTTGGCTCTGAAGATTTACAGATTTTTGATGGGGCGGCTCCTGCGGAACATCGCGGTAGTTATCTCTATGATGATGAAGGTGTACCCGCAACTACAACACAATTGATTAAGGATGGTGTATTAGTGGGAAGGCTTCATTCTCGCGAGACCGCAGGCAAATTAGGTGAAAAAGTCACTGGTAATGCCCGCTGTCTTGATTATCACTATCCACCGATTGTTCGCATGACTAATACTTGGATTGAGCGGGGTCAGACTCCTGTTGCAGATTTGTTTACGGATATTCCTCTGGGGGTGTATGCCAAAAACTGGCAGGGGGGGATGACCAATGGCGAAATGTTTACCTTCACCGCAGGGGAAGCATGGATGATTCGTAACGGTAAAATCGCGGAGCCTGTAAAGGATGTCACACTCTCAGGCAATGTGTTTGAGACTTTAGCGGATATCGAAGCGATCGGGAATGACTTTTTGTGGGATGAGTCAGGAGGATGCGGCAAAGGTGGACAAAGTGGCTTAGCTGTAGGTTGCGGTTCGCCGAGCTTAAGAATTAAAAATGCGATCGTGGGGGGTGAGGATCTTGCTTGAACCACGCACGGGACTTAAAGAGGTTAATTTTCAGCTAGTCCAAACGATCGCTGATCAACAAATCACACAGGATCGGTTGAATCTGCAACTCACCCGACTCAAGCTGATGTACGATTTTGTGTCCGCTTTGAATGCGGCGCAAACGGTAAATGAGATTTATCAAATAGCTTTAAATGGAATTTGCGCGGCTTTGCGAACACCTCGAGCCGCCGTACTGTCTAGCTCAGCTAATAGTCTGCGATATCAAGAATCCGTTGGTATCGGTGAAGATTATAAACAGGCGATCGAAGCTTTTTTTGCCTCGTCGATGAGTAGCGTACCAATCAAAGTGCATCCCTTTCCCCATTGCGCCGTGTTACCGAGCGATCGTACTTTACAGGCTATCTGCCTCCAAGAGAATATCGGCGCATTGGCGATATTTCCGTTGGAATATGAGCGCCGACATATCGGTGATATCGTCACCTATTTTGATACTCCAAGGCAATTTTCTGAGGAGGAGGTGCAGTTAACCCAGACAATCGTTACTTATATTGCGATCGCCTTAACCCGTAAACAAGCCGAACAAGCCCTCAAAGAAAGCCAACAATTCATTCAACGGATTGCGGATACCACTCCGAGTATTCTCTATATTTACGATATCGAAGAGAAGCGGAATATCTATTGCAATCAAGCGATTACGCATATTTTGGGATATACTCCCACCGAGATTCAAAAAATGGGAGACTCTCTGCTACAAACCGTGGTGCATCCCGAAGATCTCGTCAGCATCCAAGAGCATTACGAGAGCATCCGCCATAAAACCCTTGAAGACTTATTTGTGCATGAATATCGGTTGATAGATATTCATGGTAATTGGAAGTGGTTTTATAGCCAAGAAACGGTTTTCTTACGGAATGCCGATGGTTTAGTTAAGCAAACTATTGGTTCTGCTTCGGATATTACGGATTTGAAGGAGGTCGAGACGAGATTGCAATCTTCTTTAACGGAGAAAGAAGTCCTTTTAAGAGAAGTCCATCATCGCGTCAAGAATAATTTGAGTGTGGTAGATAGTCTATTATGGATGCAAGCCCGCTATGTTAAGGATGAGGAGGCTCTCAAATCTCTCACAGATAGTCAACGGCGCATTCATACAATGTCCCTGATTCATGAACAGTTATATCATTCTCAGGATGTAGGCAAGATTGACTTCTGCGAATATCTCCAGCGCTTAGTTGTAAACCTCTATAGTTCCACAAGTTTTAATACTAATCAAATTGAATTGAAGTTAGATATCCATCCGACTCTGTTAAATATTGATATGGCAATTTCGATGGGATTAATTGTTAATGAAGTCATCACTAACGCCTTTAAACATGCTTTTCCTAATCACAAAGGACTGGTGGAAGTAATTTTATACGAGGGGGGGGATGATCATCTTGACCAACAACATCTCCATCTGATTATTAAAGATAATGGGATCGGTATTCCTCACCATATTAATTTCCAAGAAACGGCTTCTTTGGGGCTAAGACTTGTAAGGATTTTGGCACAGCAATTGCGTGGAGAGATTGAGCTATCCTGCGTTCTGGGTACAAGTTTTCACTTCTCTTTCCCAAATAAATAATACCAAACAAAGAAATGGCGTAGCCATTTCTTTGTTTAAAAACCCATACTGGGTTTGATTTTCAATTCACAAAAGTGTAGTCACACTTTTGTGAATTGGTATAAAAGCGGCGCGAAGCGCCGCCTTTATTTATCTAAATTAGAGTCGCACGGCTTTGCCCAGCGACTCTAACTATTCACCACGAAGAGATAGAAAATTGAGTAAATTTTGAGCCAGCGTTAGCGGATCGACTCCCATTTCGGTGCGCTGCTGTGCTAGCCACATCGCTGCTTGGGAATGCCAAACTGTTGCCGCGATCGCCACATCATTTGCCGCCATCCCTTGCGCTAACAAGCCGCCGATTATCCCCGCTAACACATCACCACTGCCACCTCTGGCGAGGGCGGCGGTGCTTTCGGGATTAATCCAGACATCTGGGTTTTGGTGACATGGGAAAGCGATCGCTGTTCTCGCGCCTTTTAATAAAATTGTCGCCTTAGAGAGACTAACCGCAGTTTGCAAAGCCTTGATTCTCTCTATGTCCCTTAGTTCGGGAAATAGACGACAAAATTCGCCCCAGTGCGGTGTCAGAATTGTAGAATTAGATCTATTTTCTAATTGAGAAATAGTTCCCATTGTGGCTAAAGTATTCAATCCATCGGCATCCAGAACTAAGGGGCGATCGCTATCCAGTACTAGCTTTACTATCGGGTTTGCATCAAGAGATAGCCCACAACCACAGGTGATCGCTTGATATTTGGATAAATCTAAATCAGGTAAAGAGGCGATCGCGCCCGACTCAGTTTCAGGACAGCCAATGACCAAAGCATCAGGAATTTGGGCGAGAATCATCGGCTTAAGGGAATTGGGTACGGCGATCGATAGCATTCCGATTCCTGTTGCTTTGGCTCCCAAGGCGGCTAAAATGGCGGCTCCTCCATACTTTAGGGAACCAACGACTAAGAGCAGATGCCCAATTTGGTATTTGTGAGCGATGGGACTGCGCTTAATCGGTAGGCGATCGCGCAAAATTTGGGCTGGATCGATGCGCCACAAATCATGGCGATCGCCTAATACTTGGCGAATAAAACGATCAGGAATATCAAAGCCAATTCTCTCTAATTTGCCGACATAGGGAGTCGCTGATTCGGTGAGCAATCCTCGCTTCCATAGCCCTAAACAGAGCGTATGGGTAGCACAAAGGGCTGTTCCCATCACGTTCCCATGATCGGTGTGAATACCCGATGGGAGATCAATACTGAGGATGGGGATTTTCCAGCGATTAATGGTATCTATGGCGATCGCTAAGTCTCCCCCAATCTCACGTTCTAGACCAAAGCCAAAAATGCCATCCACTAAAAGATCGCAGTCTTGCAGAGACTCTAAATCTACAAATGGAATTCCTAAACTTTTGGCATAGCATCCATGTACTCGCGTTAAGGGTTTTGACTTGGGCAAAAGCGTGTAAATTTTTATCTGTCGGCTTTGATGATGGAGTTCCCGCGCCACTACTAAGGCATCACCGCCATTATGTCCTGAGCCGACCAGTATCCCGATCTTGGGATAAATATTTGCAGGATAGAGTTCTGTTAAGCGCTGGGTAATCCGTAGCGCAACTTTTTCCATCAGCGCGGCAATGGGCATTCCTGCCTGAAAAATGAGATTTTCGATCGCCTGCATTTGGGAAGCTGTTGCGATCGCCTGAAATTCCATGATTTTGCAAAGGTAGAAGACTTACGGAATGCTAGCTTATCCTATGCCTTGGGCAAAGCCCAAGGCATAGGATAAGCTTATGGTACAAACTTTTGGAGATTTGTCGGCAGATGCTGCCGCACCCAATCTTTGACCTGTGGAAACTGCATCGCCGCTAAGCCACTGCCTAGAATTAGCGCCACTAAAACTAAAGCGACAATAAAAGCGCTATTAGTTTGTTTAGGAACTGCTAATTCTGTCTTGGCAGTTTCCGAAACACTGACACCTCCTTCGGTATCTTCGTCATCGGCGGCGGCATCTTGATAACTAGTAGTTACCAATGCTCCAGCCACATCTTCTTCCTTCTGTTGAGGAATATCTTCGGTGTCTGCTTCCTCTGACGATGTTTGATCGGAAACCACCAGATCATTTTCCTCCGCCAGATCCTCTGCGGACTCTTCGACAAAGCGGCAACGCATGATCGCAACCGTGATATTGTCATGCCCGTTGAGATGATTAGCTTGGTCGATTAAATCCTTGCAGCTAAGATCTAGAGGCTTATTTTCGGTGAGGATTGGCACGAGGTAATCTTGGCTAATCTGATCGACGCGATCAAAATCACTTAATCCATCGGAACAAAGTAATAAGACGCAGTCTTCGTCAATCAAAAATCTTTGGACACGCGGTACAAGCATATCTGACGATCGCGTACCCAAGGCTTGAATCAACGCGCCGCCATCAATACGTTGGGCAGAATAGGCGTAGAAGTTATAGCCTAACGTAGTTTCGCGAGTGGCGACATCATCATCAAGGGTCACTTGACGCAGGTTATCGGTAGTAACGCAATAAAGGCGACTGTCCCCCACATGAACGACATACACTTCATTGCTAGGTTTGCCATTAGGGCGAGGCATGACCGCCATCACAAGGGTGGTTCCCATGCGTTGTTGGGCTTGGCGATGCTGTTGGTCATTAATCGCCACAATTTGGTTATTGACTACCCTTGCCACCATTTCTAGCTGAGCAATAAAGCCCTGAGCCGAAAAGTCAGGATCATTTTCCGCTTGGTGTAATAGGGTTTTAAGCTGCTGCTCTAAGGTTTTAATCGCGAGGGAGCTAGCCACTTCGCCGCCTTCGTGACCACCTAAGCCATCACAAACGATCGCTAGGCGATCGCGCATACTATCCGCTTGCTCTGACCTTTTTTGGCGCTTAATGTCAGGATAGCAAGCATCTTCGTTATGCTCACGCTGCATTCCTACGTCCGTAGCACTGGCAATCCGCACGGTAAGGGGCTGATCCTGCATTAACTTTAACGACACTTGATCGAGGTAGGCGATCGCGCTATTGATGTCGTATTCGCCACGTCCTAAGCTATAGAAAAATTCGGCGATCGGCTCGGCAATTTCGGGCTTAGCATCATCGAGCCACTGTACCCAAATGTCTCCTAACTGGGCGATATGAACGGCCGTGACATCAGCCTTGAGTTCCAATAGGCGAATCCACATCCCATCGACCCGCACCAATTGGGGATCAAATAAAGTGCGGGTCATATTCTGCTCAGCGAGAGGTTGCCATAAATTTAATACCTGCCAAAGCAAATTAATTTGTCTCAAAGCCGAAGATTTCGCCCATGTTTCCGCCAAAGTCGGACAAAGTTTGCCTTGGCGATCGATTGGCACATTTTCCAGCAAAAATACTTCCGAGAGAGCAAGCTCTTCACCCAACAAGAGCAAACCGTAGGGACGGGGCAAATGTAGGCTGAGGCGGGAGAGCTTCAAGTAAGACACTACATAGGTTTGAAACTCATTAGGCAGTTCTGGCAGCGAGAAAGTATCAGTGTCCACAACAATTTGTGAGGATAGAACCCGATAGCGATCGCCGATCAAGGAGTCAGGCGGAAATACTTCGGTATCCAGTCCCACTGCCCAAAGATATTGCTGCTCAACTGCCGTAGTTTGCTCTTGATTTTCCATGAAGGTGTTATTAGTAGCTTGCCAAACTCAAAGGTGAATAATAGTTTAATACTGCCCACTGTCTCTCATAAAATTAGAATATTAACTTTATTTCTTCAAGAGACATTTGGCTATTGTAGCGAAACAGAGTAAAGATTTTAGCTGATTACAAAACATACCGTCAGTAACTAGGCGCAATTAAATAGAAAGCCCCAAAAGCTGCGGCGCACTCTGGGCATGTGCCACAGCTTTTGGGGTTTTAATTATAATCAAATTACTTCTAGATTTTTTTAGAATTTAGTTATTGTAGTAACTACGGCTTTAGTTTATAAGGTCTAAACTTAATAGGTAAGCTTTAATAATTATTTTTTATTTCATTTTTTAACTAACTTTTTAACAGATTCCTGTTGTATATCCTATGAAGCCTCAACTTACCCATCGCGAACAAAGAGTCCTTTGGGCAACTATCGATCACTATATTCTTACGGCGGAACCTGTTGGCTCTAAGGCGTTGGTGTCAGAGTATGACTTTGATATCAGTCCAGCCACGATTCGGAATGTGATGAATATGCTCGATCGCTGTGGTTTGCTATATCAGCCCCACACTTCGGCAGGTCGTGTCCCCTCTGATTCAGGTTATCGGGTCTATGTCGATGAGTTAATCGATCCTGCGAGCGAGCTAACCTATAGCACCAATCAGTTTATGGCGAGTAAGGGCGATCGCCTTGGGAAATCGAGCCTTGATGGGATTTTGCGGGATGTTGGACAAATTTTGGCAACCCTGAGCGGTTGTATTGCGGTAATTACTTCGCCCAATATGCAAACGATGCGGATTCGGCATTTGCAATTGGTGATGGTGGATGAGCGAAAAATTATGGCGATCGCGGTGAGTGATACTTACCACACTGCCTCAGTGACAATGGATGTCCCCAGTGATACGAAGCCAGAGGTTCTCGAAGGGGAGTTAAATATTCTTAATAATTTCTTAAATGAACATTTGCGTGATAAAAACTGGTCGGAACTTAACAGTGCTTTGCAATGGGACGATCTCGATCGCCAGTTTCAGCAATATGCGGTGTTGTTGCAGCAATCTTTGCAGCAGTTGATGCGACTATGCGATCGCACGGCTTTGGGACAAATGTTTATAAGTGGTCTGACCGAGCTATTACGTCAGCCCGAATTCTCTAATCTGCAACAGGTGCAAAATATTGTGCATTTGCTAGAAGCCGATCGCGCTTCTCTAATGTCCTTAATGAGTGATCAGTTTAATCGCTCCTCCAATGCTGTCAGTATTCGCATTGGCTCAGAAATCTCGATTGAACCAATTCAGAACTGTACTTTTATTTCTAGTACTTATCTCTGTGATGATAAGCCTGTGGGAACGGTTGGCGTTCTGGGTCCAACGCGATTGGGTTATACAAGGGCGATCGCTTCAGTACAGGCGGCTGCTTTGCATCTCACTGAGGCAATTAGTAAGTGGTAGCTTTGCTATTTAGTGGTGTTCTACTAGGGGTAAGTGCCGATAAGTATTAAGTTATTGGCATTAGGTCATGAAGTAATTCAAAGGTTACTCAGGAGTGAGATCATGGAAGAATCAGTAGTCTATCAAGAAATTTTGCGCGAAGGTTTAGCTAAAGGAGAAGCTAAAGGTTTAGCTAAAGGTTTCGCTGATGGCAAAGTTGAAGCAACTAATCAAATTGCGCTCAATATGTTGCGTTCTAATATGTCTACAGATTTGGTAGCTCAGGTAACTGGGCTAACCCTAAAACAAATCCAAAAACTACAAAAAATCTCTACAAAGCCGCCTCGAACAAAGAAGCCACTGTCATAAACTTATAGGGTAGTTAACTCATGCCTTTAAATACTCGCGAACAACTCCATCAACAAATTAATAGTTTGCCCGATCACCTTATCGATCAAATTGCTAAATTCACGCAAATATTAACGGCTAGGCAAGAAATTTTAGAATACAGTGATTGGGAAAGTGGTCAATGGCAAGAGTTTTCGTTAGCGCAATTTTTTGGTGAAGATGATGAAATTGAGTATTTCCTAGAAGATGCTCAAGAAATTGTAAAGTTATGTTAGTGCTGAGTTAATTGTATGCCCCACATAGGTAGCTTAGGAGGTTTTCCAGGTGACTGGTCATATCAAGGTAATGCAGAACTTTTACTTAAAGATACAGTTCAATTAGTGCCAGTTAGCTTACGTTTCACTTTTAGAGAACAATCTGAAATAGATGTAGAAATAATTTGGGATAGTTTTTCTAGAGATGAACAAGTGCAGATTGCTTTAAAAATGAATAATGAGAAAACACAACTACTTGTTATTCAAAAAAGTATATTGTTAGTAGGATTCTCTATCCCACCATTTAATATCAATAGAACAACAAAATTTAACGTAGTAAAAATCATAACTTATTCTCAATTTTTAGCAAATATATTTATTAAAGAAGATACTAAGACTTACATTCAGCTAAAAGCTTATTTGAATGATGGAGTTTCATCAGATGATGAAATTTTTGCTAGGGAATTTGAAAACACGCCTCAAATTTATGACAGACGTTACAGTGGTCAAAAAGTTATTCAGCCTTTATATTGCAAATTGAATTCTGGCTATGAAATCAGATGTGGAAAGAAGTACATTACTCATCAAGATCATCAAACTAGTTACTATACAAAAAACATAGAAACCCTATACAAACTTAGTTTTATAGATGTTGTATTGCCACTAAAAATTGAAACCATAAGTAATTTAATTAATAATGATCCTCAAAACATAGAAGTGTATTTAGCTAAACATTTAGAGAATATTTTTAATGATGCTTGTGCATTTCTTAGTATTGTTTGTGATCGTGAAATTTTGCCAATATACTATGATTACTCAATTCGCAATCACAATAAATATATAGATGGTCGTGTAATTCCTATATGGTCACGGAGAAAAATTTTACAAGTTAATAAATGTTGGGTTGCTCATGAAACTCACTTAATGGGCAATATCGAGGCTTTTTTTGAATGTTGCCCTATTAGCAAGCAGCTTAGCAGAGGGATACAGCATTTAAGACTAACAGTATACGAATCTTCAACTGAACTGAAATTAATGGCATCATGTTCTGCAATAGAGTATTTTTACTCTTTTTGGTTTCTTGAGATGAATGGAATCTCAAAGTTAATAAATATAGATCCAACACGATTTAAAAATCTTAAAAATTTTAAACTTAATCACGATAGAACTCCTCCTCTTTCAACAGTTATTCGGCATATTGCAGATGATTTAAGTATTGACTGGAATAAATACATGAAAAAGCTGGGTAAACCTGAGTTTTTAGAAGTTAGAAATGAGCTTTTGCACGGCAGTTTTACTTCAGATGATATAGCTATATTTCAAGCAGAAGAAAAAGCACAAAAATTAGGGACAGAAATCTTGTTTGCAATCATGAAAAGGATCTCTAAATCAAATAATTCTAATCTTTACGAAACATTGCCTGTTCGTACACCAGAAGAAAATTTTTACTCGTTATCAGATGGTTGGCTTGAAGTTAAAAACATATTGGATAATTAAGAAGTAAGTATACGGAGGATAAAATGGACGCAATGACTACTCAGCAAGCAAGTCATGACTTAGATGGTTTGATCGATCGCGTGATTGATGATGTGCAACCAACAATTATTTGTAATGACAAAGGCAACAAGGCTATTTTAATTTCGCTAGATGAATTTTCATCATGGCAAGAAACCTTATATTTACTATCAAATCCCGTTAATGCCAAGCGTCTTCTCGGCTCAATTCAATCAGCGAAAGCAGGAAAAGTAACTGAAAGGACGTTAATTGAAGGATGAAGCTCACATTTACAGAAGAAGCTTGGGACGATTATTTATGGTTTCAGGAAACTGATAAAAAGCTCTTAAAAAGAATCAACACTCTGATTAAAGAAATTTTGCGGACTCCCCTTGAAGGTATTGGTAAGCCAGAACCATTAAAAGCTAATCTATCTGGCTATTGGTCGAGACGCATCAACACCGAACACCGACTGGTTTATGAGGTATCATAGGACAGTATAGTTATTGTGGGTTGTCGATTTCATTACAAAGATTAGACCTTTTCGGGGGTATCGTTTATTAACGACTCAACTCATCAGAATTCTAACTATCGAAATCTATGTCGATCGCCCCAATCCTTAAAGCTGAAAACATCTCGAAATCCTTTGGCGGTATTCATGCCGTGAGTAATGCCCGCATTGAAGTACCAGCAGGCAGCATCACAGGATTAATTGGACCCAATGGGGCAGGAAAAACCACATTTTTTGGATTGTTATCTAACTTCCTCAAGCCCGATCGCGGTACTGTGCAATTTAATGGAATACCGATTCAAGGAAAGCCACCCCATGCGATCGCCCAGTTAGGGATGATTCGCACTTTTCAAGTACCGCGAGTACTGTCGCGCCTATCGGTGCTAGAAAATATGTTGCTAGCCGCACAGGGACAAATTGGCGAAAAGTTTTGGAATACTTGGTTTTTAGGTCAAAAAATTGCTGTTCAGGAACGAGAAAACCGCGAAAAGGCGAGGCATATTCTCGACTCAGTGGGTTTATTGCGGATGGCGGATGACTATGCAGGTTGTTTGTCGGGGGGGCAGCGCAAATTATTAGAGATTGGGCGGGCCTTAATGACCGATCCTAAATTAATTTTGCTCGATGAACCTGCGGCGGGAGTCAATCCTGCCTTGATTGAAGAAATTTGTAGCCTCATCCATAAGTTAAATCGAGAGGGCTTGAGCTTTTTGATTATCGAACACAATATGGATGTGATTATGTCCCTATGCGATCGGGTATGGGTTTTAGCTGAAGGGCATAATCTGGCGGATGGGTCACCTGCGGAGGTGCAAGCCGACCCTAAAGTGTTGGAAGCTTACTTAGGTTCCTAGAGGATCAAACTTTTTGGGTTACAGCAAAGCCTTAACCAAAAAAATAAATCGCAAAACCCTTAAAATATCTATATAGCAACCCTAAATAGTTTGAGAAATTGCACCCAAAAGACTGCCATCTCTTAAGCTATTTAATTTCAAACGAGAACAATGACCTTACAAACTGACATCGATAACGCCGCCTCCCAACTCAGGGGCAAAACCCCTCAAGAAGTTTTGACATGGGCGCTCGGCAACTATGACAAGATCTCGCTAGCCTCTAGTTTTGGCGCAGAAGACGTGACTCTAATCGACATGATGGCTAAAATTAAGCCTGATGCACAGGTATTTACCCTCGATACGGGTCGATTAAATACCGAAACCTATGACGTAATTGCCAAGGTACAACAAAAATATCCCCAACTTCAGTTGCGAATCATGTTTCCACAGGCTGAGGCAGTGGAACAGATGGTCAGCAGCAAGGGCATCAACTTGTTTTATGACAGTGTAGAAAATCGCAAGCAATGTTGTTATATCCGTAAGGTGGAACCCCTTGGTCGAGCTACACAGGGGCTAGATGCTTGGATTACGGGACTAAGACGCGATCAAACTGCTAATCGCTCCACGATGGAGACCGTTGAGCTAGATGGCGATCGCCAGATTGCCAAGATTAATCCTTTGATTGATTGGAGCTACGATCAAGTTTGGGCTTACATTCGTGAAAATGATGTGCCTTACAATGCGCTGCACGATCGCAATTTCCCTAGTATTGGCTGTGCGCCTTGTACTAGAGCCGTCGAAGCGGGAGAAGATCTCCGTGCGGGGCGTTGGTGGTGGGAAATGAGCAATCAAGAATGTGGACTGCACGTTACCAGCGATGGAAAGTTAGTTCGCGCGAAAGAAGCTTAAACAATAAAGGCTCGCTTTGCGAGCCTTTATTGTTTAAGTCCCACTAAAAGAATAGGTGCTATAAAGTGAATAAGTTAGTGGTGTGCGGCGAAGCCGCACACCACTAACTTATTCACTGGAAAAAGAGTTGAGCTATGGGAATGCAATATCGCGACTGGTATTTTCGAGGGTGGCGATCGCATTATGGGTTTTATCGAGCTAGAAATCCGCAACCAGATAAGCCACCAATTTTATTAATTCATGGATTTGGAGCCGCCATTGATCATTGGCGCAGCAATATTCCTGCTCTAGCCGAAAATCATACGGTGTATGCCATTGATCTCTTGGGGTTTGGTAACTCTGAGAAGCCGCCGACTAATTATTCGGTTTATCTATGGGTTGAGCAAGTTTTGCAATTTTGGCGCAAATTTATTCAAGTGCCGATGGTAATTATTGGAAACTCGATTGGTTCATTAGTGGCTGCGATCGCCGCCAGCCATCATCCTGAAATCGCTTCTGGGGTAGTTGCGATCAGCCTGCCTGACATCGAAGCTTTTAATGCGATGGTTCCTAAAGCCTTGCAACCGATCGAACGCACAGTTAAAGCGATCGTCTCCGCCGTGCTGATCAAGCCGCTATTTCATCTAGTCCGCCAACCCTTCTCGATTCGCTTTGTCCTGAGAGGGATTGTCTATTGCGATCGCCGCCGAGTTGATCAGGAGTTAGTCGAAATCATCGCCAAACCAGCCCGCGATCGCCAAGCTGCTGAAGCCTTTCGGCAATTAAATCGCAGTCTCAATCACCCCAATTATTCCCCTAGCCTGACCCAAGCCCTTACCCAGCTACAAGTACCGCTATTAATTTTATGGGGCAGTCGCGATCGGCTAATTCCCCCCTCAGAGGGCAAGCGCCTAGTCCAATATGCTCCCGATGCAAGCTTAGTTTATTTAGAAAATATGGGGCATTGCGCCCATGATGACAATCCTGAACGAGTTAACTATGAAATTTTAGACTGGCTAAAGGTTTCACTATAGAAAGGGGCTTCAGCATCAAAAATTAAATTCCAAAATCCCCGACAAAGTGGCGGCGATTTGCTTCGCCCCTTTTTCGGATATTTTAGGGAAAATCCTTTTTTAATGAAATCTTCAGATAACATAGAAGTCATGGGAAAAGTCTGAGACATAACAACTAAGGTTAACCTTGTCACAGGTCGTTTTAAGATGCACCAAATAGTCATATCTAAAGCCTATCAAACCCTAGATAAGCTATTGCAAAGAATAATCAGCACTCCTTCAGATGTGGCTCTATTCATTAGCAATCTTGAAATTATCGAGCAGAAAGTTCTATATCCACGCTATCAGGAGTTTTTGCGAGAATATCGCCCCTTTATCAATCATTTACTTCCCGAAGAATCAAAAATCGTCCAAGATCTCCAGAACTTTGGTCTATCTATTACCAATCTTGATGATTTAGCTCTTCCCTCAAGCGATCGCTTTTTTGAGGCGGCTCAAAATATTTCCCAAGAGTTAAAACACAACTCACAATTGCCAAGGGATCAGGGCAAGCATACCCTTAACGCCAACGCTGAACAGATTATGCGCTATCCCGAACTATTTCTGTGGGGCGCAGAGGCGAAGCTGTTACGCATTATCGAAAACTATCTGCAATTACCTGTCGCCTACGATGGGCTTTCCTACTACTACAGCCCCGCCGATGGCAAAGAAGCGGGTCCCCGTAAATGGCATCGAGATAAAGAAGATTGGCAGATGATTAAGATTGGGGTTTACATCAATGATGTCAGTGAGGAGGGGGGACCATTTCAATGTGTTACCCCATCGGCAAATAAGATCCTTTGCCAAAAATTAAGCGCTCAACATATCCGTAAATATAAAACCGCTTATCATCACGAAGTTCAGGCGTTACTGCCAGAGGAGATGCAGCATAACTGGCATCAAAGCTGTGTAGGAAAAGCGGGAACTGTAATTTTTGTGGATACAGCGAAATATTACCATCGCGGAAAACCACCTCTTAAATTTGGGCGATCGGCGATCTTTTTTGGTTATTGTAGCCGCCAACCGAGGCATCCTTTTTTTTGTGGCAGGTCGCCTTTATCCCGTGCCGAATTGCGATATATGGCAAGCCTCCTGCCCGAAGAAGTACGCGACTCTGTGACTTGGCGCGATCGCCTCACAGGCTTAGCCAAGTACATCCCCAAAAATCGCCTCAAAGTATAAAGTGGCGTGTGGCTTTGCCGCGCACCACTTTATACTTTGAAACTAAAGAGAGTTGCGCCGCAACTCTCTTTAGTAATTTGGGGATTACCCCCAACGGAATACCGCAGAACCCCAACTGAGTCCCGCGCCAAAACCCGCGATCGCAATCAGGTGATCCTTTTGAATTTTGTCCGCCTCGACCCACTCATTCAAAGCGATCGGAATGGAGGCGGCGGAAGTATTGCCATACTTGCCCATATTGCTAACCGCCTTCGCAGGATCAATGCCAAATCGATTTACTACCGCATCAATAATGCGTTGATTCGCTTGGTGCAAGATTAGCCAATCCAAATCATGGACTTCTAAATTAGCGTAGTGCAGCGACTTTTCGATGACTTCAGGCACTTGTCGCACCGCAAAGCGATATACTTCCTGACCATTCATCGTAATCGAGTCAAAAGTACTGCGCCCCAAATAATTAATATTGAGCAAATCATTGCCCTTGCCATCGCTCCGCATCTCGAAGCCGAGCAAATTATTCTGCTCAGGAGTAGTTCCTTGCAAAACCACCGCACCAGCGCCATCCCCAAACAAAATACAGGTGCGGCGATCTTGCCAGTCCACCCAACGCGAAAGCACATCTGCACCAATGAGCAGGACATTTTTAAAAACGCCTGTCCGAATATATTGGGAGGCAGTAACTAAGCCAAATACAAATCCTGAGCAAGCGGCAACTAAGTCAAAGGCAACTGCTCTCTCTGCACCCAAGATTTTTTGGACACGACCTGCTGTGCCAAAGAGGTCGTCACTTGTAGATGTAGACAAAATAATTAGGTCGATGTCGTGAGGGTTCAGCCCTGCGGCAGCGATCGCCTTCTGCCCTGCCTTTGCCGCTAAATTCGCTACTGAGTCATTCTCTCCATCCGCAATATGACGCTCTCTGATACCTGTACGGGAGGCGATCCACTCGTCATTGGTGTCCACCATTTGCGCGAGGTCTTGATTGGTGAGTACGCGATCGGGGACGGCGGAACCGCTACCTAAAAATCGCACCCCAAGAAGAGAAGAGTCAGTATTAATCATGGTCTGTGGTTGATCGATTAGTGATCTGAATGGCTGGATAGAAGAAGGGAAAGAACTTTTACAGCGTTCTAGGCTCAAACCCGAATGAATCATCTAAGAATTTTGCTTTGCAAAATTCTTAGATGATTCATTCGGAAGCTGCTAGGTGGGGGGATCGTCAGGGGTGTCATCGGCGGGAACCGATACTTTAGGTTTGATTTGACCACGAATGCGTTCTAGCACTTCATTTTCGACAGCATCCTTAGCAACTCGAATCGCATTGCGAATACTCACCGCATTAGAACTTCCATGACTAATGACGCATACCCCAGCCACACCTAGCAACAAAGCGCCGCCATATTCATCGGCATCGATCCGTTGTTTGACCTTTTTCAGATTTGGTTTTAAAAGTAAAGCTCCGAGCTTGCCGCGCCAACCCTTGGGCAGTTCTTCTTTGAGGATTTGCATCACCGCATTACCAACACCCTCGGCAAATTTCAGGACAATATTTCCCGCAAATCCATCACAGACGATGACATCAAACTGACCCTTGAGAATGTCCCGCCCTTCGGCATTACCTGCAAATAAAATTTGCTGATTTTCTTGCAAGGCTTGGTGAACACGAATCGCTAATTCGTTACCTTTACAGGCTTCTTCGCCGATGTTGAGTAGCCCGACTTTCGGCTCTTGGATACCGATCGCATATTTGCTGTACAGCGATCCCATAATTGCAAACTGCTCTAAAAACTTGGGGCGACAGTCTACATTTGCGCCCACATCTAATAGCAATACTGGCTTGTGGGGAACCTGTGTGGGGAATAATGCGCCGATCGCAGGTCGATCTACCCCCGGCAAGCGTCCTAGTCGCAACAAAGCCGCCGCCATCGCGGCTCCTGAATGTCCTGCCGAAACTACAGCATCCGCTTGCTTGCGCTTAACTAAATTCATGGCAACAGCGATCGAGGAGTTGGGCTTGCGGCGCAGCCCTTCGAGGGGTTCATCATCCATTTCGATGATGCCTTCTGATGGCACGATCTGGAGGCGATCGCTTTCTTGATAGTTATGTTGCTTGAGGTAGTTCGCGAGAATATCGCGATCGCCAACTAGCGCTATATCTACACCTAATTGTGTCTGAGCTAATACTGCTCCTTCAACCACTTCGCGTGGGGCAAAGTCCCCACCCATCGCATCTACGGCAATTCTCACTATTTGCGATCCTATCTAAACTTTTATGACTAAAACCGTAAAGTAATGTATTTAAACCTTGAAAAATTTTAACAGTTTGTGAGTAGCCTCACTTATCAGGATTGCTCAAAATATTTGAAACCAGATGCAGTCTGGCGATCGCAAGGGGATGATCATAGAAAGGCGGCGCTATGCGCCGCCTTTCTATGATGGGAAGTTATTAGGGACGCGCCGCCCCACTGATTTTGGCTTTGTAGCCTAAGCCGATTAGAATTTGCAAAATCTTTTGGGTGCAATCGCCTTGGATTTCGATCGCTTGATCTTTTGCCGTCCCCCCAGTACCGCATTGATTTTTTAATTGCTTGGTGAGTTTGGCTAAATTTTCGGACGTAGTTTGAAAGCCTGTAACTTCAGTGACGGTTTTGCCGCCACGACCGCGACGGGTGGCTTGGATGCGAATATTTTGTTGTTGCGGCGGCAAATCTACCTGATTTTGGTCGGTATCATCTTCTTCTGGTGCGCCGAATTCTCGATAAACTACACGATTTTTAGTCATAGCTTTTTTCATAAATCATAGCCAAAAAATGGCTTAAGCCATTTTTTGGCTATGATTCTACCCATGCCGATCGCCATGCTAATTCGGCTTCCGCGATAGTTTTGAGTTGATATTTTTTTTCTAGTTCATTGTGCAGATGGTTGAGCCTTGCGGACAATACGCGCAACTCCCCCCGACTAGACATGACTTGGCGATCGGTAAATTCGATTTCCGCCAGTCGGATGCTCATTTTGGATGCTTTGTTGTCTTTATTCGCCGCATCCGCGCTTAAGATTTTATGCTCAACCAAGAGCTTATTCAGTTTTTCCATGCTTTCATCGAGGCTTTTACTCAGCAAGCTATCGAGATTTTCTTGGTTGGTGCGGTTGTCGCGATCGCATTCTTCGAGAGTTTTTTGAATTTGCTCGATTAAGGCTTTGATCGTTTTTTGGAGTTCTTCCTGAAAGTTCTGACGCTCGGTTAAGGTGAGAGTCAAAAATTCTTGAGGGCATTTCTGTGTGCAGAAGCTAAAGGCGGCTAACAAAATTTGCTGGTGGGCAGCTTTGGCGATCGCCTGTGCGTACTTAAGATGCAGAGCATCGATTCGACTGACGACATCGGCGATCGCCTCTTGAATATTGTGAATATCTTTATCAATACGCACTAGCATCGGCATGGCTCAAAATTATTGTTGATTAAGAGATCCCCCCAGCCCCCCTTAAAAAGGGGGGAGAATTATTTATCTTCTTCCCCCTTTTTAAGGGCATTCATATACTTGACACACCCAATACCTAGAACCCCCTCTAACTCCCCCTTGGAAGGGGGAGAACTCAGACTTCCCCCCTTTCAAGGGGGGACTGAGGGGGGTAAGAATTTGTAAAGTGTGTCAGTATATTAACGCCTTTTTAAGGGGGGCTGGGGGGAGCTAAACCCTTCTAAACCCTAAAGTGTAGATAGGGTATGAGAATTTAATTATTCTGCGGTTGCTTCGGACTTTTCAGCGCCAATTTCTTCGCCAACTACAAAGCGGACGAAGCGGCGAACCTTAACGTTTTCGCTAAGTTTAGTGCCAGTTAGCTTAACCAATTCATCAACGGTAATGCTTTGATCTTTGATGTAGGGCTGATCGAGTAAGCACAATTCTTTGAGGCGCTTTTCGATCCGACCAAGTACGATTTTGTCTCGGATGGCGGCAGGTTTGCTGGCAAGGTCTTCTTTGCCTGATTCGATTTGCTTTTCTTTTTCTACAAATTCCGCAGGAATATCCGCAACACTTACATATTCAACGTTAGGGCAAGCCGCGATTTGCTTGGCTACGCTGTCAGCGAGTTCTTTTAGTTCTTCGCGACGAGCCACGAAGTCGGTTTCGCAGTTAACTTCGACGAGTACACCGATGCGGCTACCAAAGTGAATGTAGCTATGAACGATGCCTTCGGAGGCGACACGGCTTGCTTTTTTAACAGCAGAGGCTAGTCCCTTTTGTCTGAGATATTCGGTTGCTTTGGTGAAGTCGCCTTCAGAATCAACGAGGGCTGCTTTACAGTCTTTGATACCTGCACCAGTTCTGGCGCGGAGTTCTTGAATTTGTTGAGTTGTGATGTCTGCCATATTAATAAGCTTGTTTTGGGATCTCTAGGGCAACATTTCGAGGAGCGTGGAGTTTTGCTCGTTGCCGAAAATATCTCTAAAATGTTGTTTGCAGTACTCTAAGTTATCACAATTCCGTGTACGTCTAGTTTTAAAGTAAAAGGTTTGGTCGATGATATAGGTCGATCGCCATAGCTGGAGTCTTGTTTTCTCCTCATGGGGTCTCCCCCAGTTTTGAACTAATCGTTGTACCGTAACTGTTCAGTGCTACACAAAATGGCTACGCCATTTTGTGTTTTGCTATTAGACCAAAAATAGTTGTGCAGGATCGAGATAAACTTGCAACGGTTGAGAATATTGCTTAAGATTTAGCCATTTCTCTTTAAATACTTCTGCTTGTAGATGATAGTCCCAATCATGATTTGGAGAAGTATTTAACTTGAGGTATAACGTCATACTGTGCGGTGTTTCTGTAGTGCGAACTAACCAACAGGGAATAACATTTGGTAAATCATTTTTGACGGAATTCTCTAGAAAAGCGATATGGTGAGCGCGAATTCCTATATGAGTTAGCAATTTAGGATTTGAATAATTAACCTGTAGCTTACATTCCCAATCTAAAGCTTCAATGAGATCAGGAGCGATCGCCTTAATCCGTGAAAAGTTTTTACAACCCGTAAGCCTTGCTGTCTCAACATTAGCGGGATGATCAAAAACAGTTGATTTCTCACCATAGCTCATCACCTGACCATGATCTAAAATTAGTAAGTTTTGACAAATGCGATAAGCCTCATCGATATTGTGGGTAACAAAGAGAGTAATTCCTTTATAAGTACTGAGAACAGAAATTAGTTCCCGTTCCATTTGGCTACGAAGGTGAGTATCGAGTGCCGAAAAGGGTTCATCAAGCAGGAGAATATCGGGTTGACTGACCAAAGATCTAGCGAGAGCAACCCTTTGCTGCTGTCCCCCAGAAAGTTGATGCGGATAGCGATCGCCAAATCCCTGTAGCTCAATACTATGTAATTGCTCAGAGACTTTTTGCTTGATTTGTAGGGCTGTTAATTCTTTGGGCAAGCCAAAGGCAATATTTTGGGCGACCGTCAGATGCGGAAAGAGTGCATAATTTTGAAATAGAAAACCGATATGGCGATCGCGACTAGGTAAATTTATTTTCTGCTCACTATCAAATAAAATCTTGCCATTGATCGCAATGCGTCCACTAGATGGAGTTTCCATCCCCGCAATACACTTGAGCAGCATACTTTTCCCCGTACCCGATGCCCCCAAGATGCCAATAGATTTGTAAGCGCAGTGCAAAGTAATTTGCAAATTAAACTCAGGTAACTGCTTCTCAATATCAATTACCAAACCCTCCACATAATTCGTAATTCGTAATTCGTAATTTGATGAAATTTTTCCCTTTTTCCTTTTTCCTTTTTCCTTGCGGTTCTCTCGCTGATTTGCCCATAAATTCGATAAGGCGATCGCCGAGAAAGACATCGATAAAATGATCGCTGTCCACAGCCAAGCTTCTTGATTAGCTCCTGCTTCCACAGCGGCATAAATGGCGAGGGGAATGGTAGTGGTTTGCTTAGGGATATTCCCTGCAAGCATGAGAGTTGCGCCAAATTCACCTAAGCCTCTGGCAAAGGCAAGCATCGCTCCTGCTAAAACTCCCGGAAAGGCAAGAGGTAATGCTATTTGCCAAAAGACCCGAAATTCTGAAGCACCAAGGGTTTTCGCGGCACGCAATAAATTTCCATCCACTTGCTCGAATGCGCCTTGAGCAGTTTTATACATGAGTGGAAAAGTAACGACCACTGCCGCGACTACGCCTGCATACCAAGTGAAAATGATATTGAAACGGAAGAGTTGTAAAAACTTTCCCATCCAGCCATATTGTCCAAATAATTGCAGTAAGAGAAAGCCAACAACGGTTGGCGGTAACACCAGTGGCGCAAGAAAAATGCTATCAAGTACTGTTTTCCATTTGCCGCGATAATCAAGGAGGGTATATGCTGCTGTAACTCCTAAAAAGAACGTAAAAAAGATGGCAGTAGTTGCCACCTTGAAGGAGATCCAAAATGGAGAGAAATCAAAGGGTACTGAATCCATATTTCTCAAAAATATTCTTGGCTGGTTCGCTGGATAGAAATTCTAGATAGGATTTGGCGCTCGGCTGGTTGGAGCTTTTATGTAAAACTGCGATCGGATAGACAATCGGTGCATGAAGTCTAGCATCAATGACTTGTACTACTTTCACCTTAGTAGAAGTTCTAGCATCCGTTGCATAGACAATTCCAGCTTGAGCATTGCCCGATTCCACAAATTGCAACACTTGACGCACGTTATTTCCTAAGACAAATTTTGATTGTAAATCTTTGAATAGTTCTAATTTAGTTAAGGCTTGCTGGGCGTACTGACCGACGGGAACGCTGCGAGGATCACCGATCGCAATTCGTTTGATATTAGCATTGATTAAATCTTTTAATTCTTTTGCATCGCCTTTGTCCGCAGGAACGATTAGTACTAGCCGATTGCTTAATAAATCACGTCGAGTATCAGCAATGATTAAGTCCTTTTTTTGCAATTCATCCATTTGTTTAGCGGCGGCGGAAATGAAGACATCAACGGGAGCGCCATTAATGATCTGTTGTTGTAATTCGCCTGAACTGCCAAAGTTATTGCGAATAGCGACATTAGATTTTGCCTTGCTAAATAGAGGCGTAATTTCGCCTAGTGCTTCCTTGAGGCTTGCTGCTGCTGAAACCGTTAATTGGATGTTCTCTTGGTTAACATTAGGCACACTTGCTTTAGTGGGTGTATTTCCCTGTTCAATCGTGGGCGATGAGAAATTACATCCTGCGATCGCGCAAAGCGTGACACCAATCAAAGCGAGAAAGGTGATAATCTTTTTCTTATTCATGAAAAACTCGAATGGAACTATTCTTTAGCTCTCGTAGGGTGTGTTAGCGTCAGCTTAACGCACTTAATAAACATAAATGATGCGTTACGCGATCGCTAACATCACGTCTAAAGCCTTAACTACAGCATAGGCTTCACAGCCTTCTTTCCATCCAAAGGCTTCCGCAGAAGACTTAGTGATAAATGAAGCAGCTTTATCTATCTCAATGACTACTTCTTACTAGCCACAATATGGAAAATGTGCCAGTATTTCTGCTCACCCATTGCAGTTACACCATGATGTTCTTCTTCTTCAAAGAATTCCACCTTAAAAGATTGCAGTAACTGCTCAACTTGAGGTTTGGGATAATGGGTCATATTGGTATAAGTAGTTGCCCAAGTATCGCGATCGCCAAATAATTGACCGCAAAATCTGCCACCGACTCGTAATGATGCGATGATTTTGTTCCACAAGTTAGGAAAATCATCAGGATGGCAAAAGGGTAATGCGAAGCTAGAATTAATGAGATCTTGGGAATTTGGTATAGTAAGATTCTCAAAGCTCATCACCTGAGTTTCTAGCAACGTGGAATCAATGTCCTTGCGATCGCGTAGCATAGCGATCGCCTCTTCATTCCCATCGATCGCTAATACTTGCCAACCACGTTCGAGCAGTTCCACCGTATCACGCCCATCGCCACAACCAAGATCAACTGCAAATAGTGGTGATTTGGGAGATTTCTCTAGCTCAAAGAGATTGAGCGCTTTTAGTAAAGTCCCGCGAGGTGGACGACCTGCTACAGCTTGGTAATATGCCGTCCAATCATTGTCAAATGTGGTTTGTTCAGAAGAATCTAACATTAGTTTCCTACGGTTGCTCTCTATCCTGATAATTTGCTAGCTAATTTGGCTGTAATCCTAACTATTTTGCTAACTCCCTTGCAACATGGATTAAAAATTTTGCCGCATCTTGATTATCATGGTGAGTGTAGTAAGTAGCAACTTTAACCAGTATTTTGATCAATCCTTCATCTAGTAGATCACTATGAAAATTAAGTACTTCAGGATCTTCTCCAGAAGGTCATTGAAATAATTTGTCAATCCAGCATGGCAAGTCTGCCTTGCCCATCAATTCAGAGCTTATGGAATTGATGCAGGAGACGAGTTTTCTCTGGCAGGATGAAGAAACTGCTGCTACGAGCTTTTGTGTTGCGAATTATTAGCTTAAGGAAAAATATGGAAGGGATTATCGGTACGGTGGCGATCGCAATTACTGCTTTTACTGCTACAAATATCGATGACATTCTCATTCTCACGATTTTCTTTGCCCAAGTCGATGACAAATTTCGTCCGCGCCATATTCTGATTGGTCAGTACTTAGGTTTTGGATTAATTCTCTTAGCGAGTTTACCAGCGTATTTAGGTGGTCTGATTATTGACCCTAAATGGATTGGACTTTTAGGACTATTGCCGATCGCGATCGGAATCAAAGATTTATTCCAAAAGCAAGAAGAAGTAACTGTGCAAAATTGCGCGATTCCTGAGCAGAGGAAATCGGCTCTAATCGCTCCACAGACTTATCATGTGGCGGCTGTCACTTTTGCCAATGGCGGCGACAATATTGGTATTTACATTCCTTTATTTGCGAGTAGTAATGCAGCTACTCTCTTAATTACTCTTGCTACTTTTTTGATGCTCATCACAGTTTGGTGTTATGCCGCCAAAAGTATCAGTAGTCATCCTGCGATCGCTAAGTTTCTTTCTCAATACAGTGATGCGATCGTGCCTTTTGTCTTAATTGCATTAGGTATTTACATTCTCCACGAAAGCAAAACCTATCAATTGCTTCCTTTAGTTAAATTATGATTCTTCAGATATTTCAATATTTCTACTTGCAAGCTGTTCAATAAAAATCTTCAAGCTAGGATTTTCTGAACAAAGTTTCAATAAATCTTTATGATTGGAATATTTACTTGCAATACTTTCATAATATTCATAATCTTTTTCCTTAAACTCTGGCAAGATTTGTTTCAATAATCTTAAACAGTTGTCAGTTTGTGAGTTTTCTTCTTGAGAAAAGTACAAAGGTAATAACCAACATTCTATTGAATGAACGGTGATTGCAAAAATAATTCTACTTGCATATTTATCATAAAAATCTTCACCAATTTCCAACCTGAATTTATCTATTACTTTTTTAATTAGTTGTTCAGACGTAAGTTTTTCACCTTTTTCATTCTCATGAGGTATACCAAATTTTGGAGAAACATCAGTATCTATATGAATAATAATATATCTGTTGAATTGCAATGCTTGTCTAAATTTCTGTGACTTACAACACTTAAATACTCGATCCCAACCAGCAGGAGCATTAAAATTCTCTGGTTGAATCGGCTTAAGTTTAATATTAGGATCATTAAAATATCCCGCTAAGATATTCCTAATGATCGCGAAATCTGTTTTTCCTTCTACAATTCCTCCAAAATTATTCATACTAAAAATTATTTGGTAATCCTCCGATATAACCATTCATGAAAGCTTCTGACAATGGTACAGGATCATCATCATCTAAAGGCTCAGGTGCAAATATACGTTCTGCTTTTGTATGACCATAAATATTGCGATAAATCGTAAAAAGCCTTTGTTCACCATCATGTAAATCTAATCCATCTAAAACCGCAGGATTATGAGTTGTGAATATAACTTGTTTATCATATTTTTTCGCAAGTTCTACTAATTCTTGGATTAGTCTTGTACATAGTTTAGGATTTAGTGCGTTTTCAATGTTGTCAATTGCAAAGAATTTAGGTGTATCGTCACTGACAAACAAAGCAAAGTAAAACATCAAAAACAAAAATCCTTCATTAGAGCTTCTCTGATTAAAGTAAGGTAGCTCTTTATCCAAATACCGATCTTTAATTTGAATATTTTTTTCTAAATCTGAATTGTTATGATCTATATTAAAGTCGCCAAACCAATCTATCAGTTCCAGCCTTTTCTTGATTTCATTTATCTTGTCAGGACTGTTGTTCAACACCTTTAACAGTTTAAGTAATCCTTCTCCCTTAGTCCCTAATGGCTGAACTTGCCCTTCTTCTTTAAAGGTTCTCAAAAAGGAGTTTTCAGGAGAATAAATAATAAAATCTTTTAAGTCTAAACTACTTTTTTTTATACTGATTGACATTTGCTTTAAAAAATTATATGCAAATGCAAAAGAAGTTTCTTCAATTGATTTAGGATCTAGATCGTTTTTAAGATGCTTTAAATTTCCCTGATTGATTTGTTCCTGAAAAAAAATCTTTGCTTGCTGTGCGAGAGCATTTACTCTCTTTGTTTCGTTATCTTCTAATGCCTTAAAAAGACTATTCATACTAATGTTTGACCAAGCTGAATAAGGCTTGTTATCATTCTGTAGTTCAAAATTCAAAATTACTTCGTCATTATCATTAGTAAATGGGATCTCATCATCTCTTTTAATATTTATCTTTATCGTGTTTGTAATTTTTTCTTTCTTAAAAGCCGATCGCATAAATTCTGGTTCAGTAACTCTGATTCCTCTAGGAGCTAAAAACTCATTATCTAACTTGTTACCTGCTGCTGCACCAGCCAAAGCGATCGCTTCTAAAATATTGCTCTTACCACAACCATTCTCACCAATGAATACATTAACCCGACCCAAATTTATCTTGAGACTTTGGATAGACTTATAGTTCTCGATTTGAACTTCGGTAAACATAGGATTGAGACTTAGGGGAGCAAACGTGATGAGTTAGCTATAGCTTAGCATTCACTTTAGTTAAGTAACTACCAGCGATCGCCCAAAAGATTGCTAATAACCAGCCACCCAGAATATCACTGGGATAATGCACACCCAAATATAGTCTTGTCCAAGCGATCGCCATAAACCAAAAACCACCTGTAAATAACCAAATTAATCGCCAATGTTTGTGAGGAATCAGCATCGCGATCGCCATCACTAGACTCATACTCAGCATTGAGTGACCACTAGGAAAAGAGAAGTCTGGCTGTGGCAAAGGGGAAACCCACACATCAGGACGAGCGCGATGAAAGAGAAGTTTTGCAAGAAAGGTAATCAAGCCACCGCCAATGATCACTAGCCAGATATAGCCTAGCGATCGCCATTGCTTCCACCAGACTAAACCAATACTCAGTAAGGAAGTAATGGCGAGAATGGCTACAGCTCCAGCGGTTTGGGTCAAGGCGATCGCAATTTGATCTAGTTCTAGGCTTTGCAAATTATGGACTTTTTTGAGAATTATGCTGTCCCAATAAGTGGTTAATGGCAAGGTGGTCACAGCGATCGCTAATAGCCCAAAAGTAGTAAGCAGAAAGAGAATCACCAAAATTTTTTTTAAGGTTGCTTCTTTTAACTCAGATATAGATTGTGGTAAGTACTTAGACATAAAAAATGTAGTGAATTAATTTTTTGACTCAATAGGTGTTTCGGGGAGGTATTCTGGCTGCAATGCTTAAAATGCCTGACTATCAAGAATTTCAGCCTCGGAGGTCTAAAGCGTGTGAATACTTGGGATTAAAAATGTTGAGTTGGCTATGATGTTCGACCTTTCTGAAACTATAGAGGCTTTTATTAAATCTCATAGTGCCATTGTTCAGTAGATTCCGCTAAAAACCTAAGCTTACGTCCTTTACGAGATAAGAAACCAATCTTCTCAAGATCATTGATAATGCGTGTGACCGTAACGCGAGTAGAACCGATTAATTCCGCGAGTTCTTGATGGGTTAATTGTAGACTGATCAGTCTGCCATGGCGATGATCCTCTTCCCCAAAACGTTCTGTTAACCAAGCTAATAGCAACCTTAAAGCCTCATCCTTCGCTCGACTATGGGCAATCTTAAGCAAAAACTCACTAGTTTGATTGCGGCGAATAATTGACTCAACATGATCTCCCCACTGCGATCGCGGGATTTCGGTTAGCTGCACATCAGTTAAGCATTCCATTTCGTAGGGAAATAATTGTGACAACTCACTGCCAATGAGATCACCCTCAGTCCATAATCCTGAGCAAATTACTTGACCATCCTCGTTCCATGTGAGCGATCGCACCACACCCGACTCAATTTTCCAGAGATAGTTAGTTCGGCGAGGCAGCATTTCACGGCGCTTATAGGTAAGCCCAGTGGTCTTTTCAAGATAAATCATCAGATACCCTATCGATAAACAGTAGATTTTATTTGTATTACGTTGAAAAGTATTGTATCTTACTAAGTACGGTATTACCGCGATGTTACCGTACTTTACTAGTCTTTACTTTTGGCTTTCCTCACCCCAACTGAACAGCTATGAAAATTGCTCAAAATATTACGCAACTAATCGGTGGTACGCCCCTCGTTGCTCTGAATAACATCCCTAAAAAAGATGGCTCCCTTGCTAGAATTGTCTTGAAATTAGAGAGCATTAATCCTTCTTCTTCAGTTAAGGATCGGATCGGTTTAGCGATGATTGAGGATGCGGAAGCTCAAGGCTTGATTAGCCCTGCTAAAACTATATTAGTGGAGCCAACTTCGGGTAATACAGGGATTGCCTTGGCAATGGTAGCGGCGGCTAAGGGCTATCGCTTGATTTTGACAATGCCTGAAACGATGAGCTTAGAACGTCGTGCCATGCTTAGAGCTTATGGAGCAGAGCTAGAGTTGACTAATGCTAGTGAGGGGATGCGGGGCGCGATTCGGCGGGCTGGAGAAATCGCTGACTCTACGCCTAATGCTTATATGCTGCAACAGTTTAATAATCCAGCCAATCCTGCTGTGCATCGGCGTACTACTGCCGAAGAAATTTGGAATGATACGGATGGAGAAGTGGATATTGTGATTGCGGGTGTGGGAACTGGCGGCACGATTACGGGAGTTGCAGAGGTAATTAAGCAACGTAAGCCGAGTTTTCAAGCGATCGCTGTAGAACCTCTCAACAGCTCAGTTTTGGCGGGTGGTACTTCGGGGGCGCATCGCATTCAGGGTATTGGAGCAGGATTTATCCCTCAAGTTTTACGCACGGATTTGATTGATGAAATTATTGGTGTTTCTGATGATCAGGCGATCGCTTACGGTCGGCGCTTGGCACGTGAGGAAGGTTTACTGTCAGGGATTTCGTCAGGGGCGGCTTTAGCAGCAGCGATCGCTGTGAGTAAGCGTGAAGAAAATCGCGATCGCCTGATTGTGGTGATTCAACCAAGTTTCGGAGAGCGCTATCTCAGTACCCCTCTATTCCAAGAGCCTGAATTTGCGTCTTCCACTTCTACAAGATAAAAGCATTCATCTCTAGGTCAATTAATGCTGTGCGTAGCACAGCATTAATTGACCTAGAGATATCTATAAACCTAGTTCAGAAAACTAATGGAACTATCTTGCAAGGTAGATTACGCCTGTATTGCTTTGATGCAATTAGCGATACGACAGGGACAAGGACAACCAATTTCTGTTAGCGAAATTGCCCATAGTCAAAACATTCCTGTTCGCTACCTCGATCAAGTCATGGGAATGCTAAGACGAGCAGGAATTATTCATAGTCAAAGAGGAGCCAACTTATTATTCATTTTATTTCCTAAAAAGAGTAGGAAGCGCTTTTGCGCTTCCTACTCTTTTTAGGAAATAAATAATATTTTGATAATGTACGCTTATCGTTCTCTTAACCCGTTGCTGTGTATCTGACGGATAGGATACTAACTATTCATTTAAAACTTGGAAAGATTTAAATCATGGCATTGACGGCAGGAAACATTGCATTTGTTGGATTTAATGCTGATGGTAACGACAATATCGCCTTTGTCGCTTTAGTAGATATCAGCGCTGGCGAAACAATTATTTTTGAAGATAACGAATGGAACGGTACTGGTTGGGTTGATACAAATGAAGGAGCTTTTAGCTGGACGGCTTCTTCTACGGTATCTGCGGGAACAATAGTTCGGATTGATAACATTGGGTCAGGAACGATCGCTGCTACTACGGGAACGGTGGTTGATGCATCGGTTCTAGCACCATCGCGGGGTACAAATCGCGGACTTGGTGCAGGTGATGAGATTATTTATGCCTATCAAGGAACTGCGGCTGCTCCAACATTTATTACCGCGATCGCTAATGGTGGATTTAATGGAACAAACGGATTACTTACTAATACGGGTTTAACGGCTGGAGTAAATGCGATCAATCTATCGACACTAGATGATGATGCCGATATTGCTGTCTTTAATGCTGCACGTAGCGGACAAGCCAATTTTGCGGCTTATCTGCCAATTATCAACAATCCTACAAATTGGATTGCTCAAGATGGTACAGGAGATCAGAGCATCGATACTACTGCTCCAGATGTTCCTTTCAGTTCGACCGCTTTTACTGCGACTCCCCCTGCTATCAGCTCCATCGATCTTTCTAACTATATCCGCGTTGGACTTTTCAACCTGCCAGTCGGTGCGGGCGCTCTGGCTGAAGAAGTCTCGGCAGTAACCTATAACAAAGATACCGATACGCTTTTTGTTGTAGGCGATGAGGCTAAGTCAATCGTGCAGGTATCAAAGACTGGACAATTGATCGACTCGATGACTTTAAATACTGGATTATTTGCCGATACAGAAGGGCTTACCTATGTTGGCAATGGTCAGTTTGTGATCGCCGACGAACGAGTTCGCACAGCTAACTTGTTTACCTATGCAGCAGGAACGACTCTTACTGCGAGCAACGTCCAGTCAGTAAAGCTGGGTACGACCGTGGGAAATATTGGTCTTGAAGGTATTACTTTTGACCCTTTAACAAACGGATTCATCGCGGTTAAAGAAGAGAACCCCTTAGGAGTTTTTCAAACTACGATTGACTTTACGGCGTTAACAGCAAGCAATGGTTCACCCACCACTGTTAATTCGACCGACCTCTTCAACCCGTCTTTGACAGGGCTTTCAGACTTTGCCGATGTTTTTGCCTTCTCGAACCTATCGCCCACAAGCGATCGCTTGCTAATCTTGAGTCAAGCTTCAGGCAAAGTCGTTAACGTTGATCGCGCTGGAAATATCTCTAGCTCTTTAACAATCGTGTCCGCACCTGGTAATGGATTGACGGTTATCGATCAGGGTTTTGAAGGACTCACGGTTGACAAAAATGGAATTCTTTACCTTACCAGTGAAAATGGTGGCACTGCTCCTCAACTTTCGGTCTATGCACCTTCAACAGTTCCCAACCAAGCGCCCACCGCAGTAGTCCTGAACAATAGAGTCAACGCTCTCTCAGAAATTGAAAGCACCCTTGCCCCGACAAGAATCGCCAACATCGCCATTACCGACGATCAGTTGGGTGTAAATACACTCAGCTTGACTGGAACAGACGCTAATTCCTTTGAGATTACGGGCAGCAGCTTGTTCCTCAAGGCTGGCACTGTGTTAGATTTTGAAACCAAGCCTAGCTTTAGCGTCAGCGTCAATGTAGACGATGCAACCCTTGGCAATAACCCAGATGCGACGACCGCCTTTACCTTAAACATTACTGATGTAGTTGATGAGACTCCACTTCCAGTCACCAGCACCAGCATCTTCGTTACTGAAGTTGCACCTTGGAGCAGTGGTAACTCGCTAGTAGCAGCAGATTGGTTTGAACTTACAAACAAGGGTACGACCTCTGTAAATATCGCTGGATGGAAAGTTGACGATGACTCAAATTCCTTCGTCTTAGGAACTACCTTGAGCGGTATCACAACGATCGCTGCTGGCGAATCGGTAATCTTTATTGACTCAACCAACCCCAATCTCACCAATCCCATATTCCTAACCAACTGGTTTGGCGCGAATCCACCAGCCAACTTAAAGATTGGTAACTACAGTGGTCCTGGCTTGGGTACTGGTGGCGATGCTGTCAATATCTTTAATGCTGCTGGGGTTAAGCAAGCAGGTGTCACTTTCGGCGCTTCACCTGCCGCCTCGCCATTCACCACCTTTGATAATTCGGCATTGTTGCAAAATGCAGCAATTACAACTCAAAGTGCTGTTGGTGTAAATGGTGCTTTCTCAGTCGTCAATAGTCAGTCTATAACCGAGATTGGTTCTCCTGGAGCGATCGCTGCCTCAGTCGTGGTATCCCCAACAGTGACTATCGCTGCAACCGATGCTAATGCCGCCGAAGCTGGCACTGACACTGGCACATTCCGCATTACCCGCACAGGCGCTACCGCTAATGCATTGACCGTAAATTACACAGTGGCAACTGGCACTGGTCAAGCGATCGGCGCTGATTACACCCCCACATTGACAGGCTCAGTAGCGATCGCGGCTGGTCAGGCTTTCGCAGACATCGTTATTACTCCAGTAAATGATTTACTAATCGAAGGAAGCGAAACCGTTACCATCAATCTGACGGACACCGCTAACTACGATTTGGGCGCAACAGCGACTGCAACCGTAACTATTGCTGATAACGATTTCCCCTCTAAAATCAGTACTATCCAAGGCGCAAGTCAAACATCGCCTCTTGTCGGTCAAGTTGTTTTGGCTGTCCCCGGTATCGTTACTGCCGTTGATTCCAATGGATTCTATCTCCAAGATCCTAATCCAGACGCTAATATCGCTACCTCTGAAGGTATCCTCGTCTTCACTGGTAGCGCTCCAACCGTTAAAGTTGGTGACTCCATTACCGTTACAGGCAGGGTAAGCGAATTCATCCCTGGTGGAGCTAGCACGGGCAACCTTTCCACTACTCAGATCGGCGGTACTCTCACGATCGCAGTTCTTTCTAGCGGCAATGCTTTACCTGCGGCGACAATTATCGGTGCTGGTGGTCGCGTACCTCCTAATCAAATCATCGACAACGACGGACTTACCTCCTTCGATGCAATCACCGATGGCATTGACTTCTTTGAATCCCTCGAAGGAATGCGCGTCAATGCGAAAAACTTGCAAGCTGTCAGCGCTACTAATAGCTTTGGCGAAATCTATGCCGTTGTCGATAATGGTTCAGGTGCAACGGGCTTGAGCAGTCGCGGTACGATCAATATATCACCCACTGACTTTAATCCAGAGCGCATTCAAATTGACATTGACAATGGTGTCTTTGACTTTGCTCTTCCTAATGTCAATGTCGGTGCGAAGATTGGCGATGTTACGGGTGTAGTTGGGTACAACTTCGGCAACTTTGAAATCATCCCCACAGAAGCATTTGGCAGCAACATCGTTGCTTCTACACTTCAGCCTGAAGTAACCACCCTCACCAAGAGCAGTGATACCCTCAAGGTTGCAACTTATAATGTTCTCAATCTTGATCCTCAATTGGAAACAGGTGTTGCGGCTGGCGATATCGATAATGATATCGCTAACGGAAGATTTGCCACGATCGCCCAGCAGATCGTCAACAATTTGGGAACACCCGACATCATTGGACTGCAAGAAATTCAAGACAACAGTGGCGCTCAAAATGATGGCGTAACCTCAGCGAGCTTGACTCTACAAACTTTAGTTAATGCGATCGCCGCCGCAGGTGGACCCACCTATAAATTCATCGACAACACCTTCATCACTAATAACGCTAGTGGCGGTCAACCGGGAGCAAACATTCGGACTGCCTTCTTATACAATGACGATCGTGTTGATTTAGTTGATGGTTCTGTCAAAACTGTTCCTAGCTCCTCTTTTGCCGCTTTTGCGGATAGCCGTTTACCATTGATTGCCGACTTCGCTTTCAATGGCGAAACCGTCACCGTAATCACCAATCACTTCTCATCTAAAGGTGGTAGCCGACCTCTATTTGGAACTACTCAACCTTCCGTCGGTGATGAAGCCAATGGCAATGGACAAGAAAACGTTGCAATCAATGGTTCTCTCGATCAGCGTCGCGCTCAAGCTCAAGCCGTAAACGATTATTTTGATAGCGTCTTGGCTACCAAGCTAGATGCCAAGGTCGTTGTTGTGGGAGACTTCAATGAATTTGAATTCATTTCGCCACTTAATATCCTCGCGGGTGGTGCTAATCCAGTGCTGACCAATCTCACCAATTCTCTTCCAGAGAACGATCGCTACACCTTCAACTTTGATGGAAATTCGCAATCGCTCGATCACATTTTGGTTAGCAATAACCTAAGTGGCTCGGCAAAAGTGGATATCGTTAATATCAATACTGAGTTTGTGGATAACGCCCAACGCGCCAGTGACCACGATCCGATTGTCGCAACGATCAAACTTGCACCTGCATCGCCCACATTGTCTTCTCTAGGAACAACAGGTGATGATGTCCTAGATGCACTTCCTAATCAATCCTTTGATGGTTTCAAAGACATCCTGTTTACAGGCTCAGGTAATGACAAAGTTAATCTTGGATTCGTTGCTGGTTTTAGCAATGCAGGTGATAATCGCATCGATCTAGGTATTGGGAGCGATACGATTTTTGTCAACAAAGGCGATCGCCTATTTGGCAGTGAAGGGAATGACATCTTTGAAGCATCTGAAAGCAAAGGCGACAACCGTATGTCTGGCGGTGCTGGCGATGACACTTTCTTCTTAGGATTTGGCGATCGCGCTCTTGGCGGTGACGGTAACGACAAATTCTTCGTTAGCTCTGGTGGTAATAACTTGTTATCAGGTGGTGCTGGCGCTGATCAGTTCTGGATTTTCAATATTTCTGCTCCCTTAGCAGCAAATACAATTGTGGATTTCCAAGCAGGAACAGATGTCATCGGTATTAATAGCGGAGGACTACTAAGCTTTGGGAATTTGACTCTTTCTGGTAATAGCCTTGCGATCGCTGGTAAGGCGATCGCCACATTTACGAATGTGGATGTTACTAGTTTGACATCTGCTAACTTTGTCTTTAAGTAATCCCAAAAAGCGAGTTGCGGCGCTTCGCGCCGCAACTCGCTTTTTGTTTTGTGTCCTACTCCCTTCCCAGCCAAGAATTAGCTATGCGGCGCTTCGCGCCGCATAGCTAATTCTTGGCTGGGAAGGGAGTAACAAGAATGGCAATAGCTATAATTCACAAAAGTGTTGTCACATTTTTGTGAATTGTTACTAGTCCTAGAGCAAGCCAAAGTCTTTACTGAGATTCAAGTTATAAATCTGTCGTAAATTGCAAACTTCATAATCATTGATATTCGTGTCATGCAATTCCAGATTATAAAAATCTATAAATTCATCTTCAAATAGGGGTCCCGCGTGCCAAGTGCCAGCATTTAGTTTGATGAAACAATGGCCTGTAATCCGAAATGCAGCAATTTGCGTTAAATCAATTTGCGCTGGTTCTGAGACTGGAGCCACAGCCATAAACCATTCTTTGCCATTAAGAGAGCCAAGACATTGGGTGCATTGTTGATGCCGCGCCAAGCTGTGAAATTTAAGCCCAACTTTACGGAGGTGCATGATGTAAAAACGCGGAATCCCTGACAAGACTAGCTGAGCATCATTCACATCAAATTGCTTACCGTCATTAGTCGGGAAAATTACTTGCCCATAGGGTTGAAAATTTTCAGGCGTAATTAATTGCGGAGTTAACTGAGTGAGTAAAGGTGCGATCGCCATATTCTCAAACCTGATGTAAACCCATCATAAAGTACATCAAAATGCGCTTGAGTGGCGAGATTTGCAAAAGCAGCAAACCAAAGCGTCGTAAGACTTTGAAGAACCAATTATGGTTAGAAAATAAGCGATTAGAAATATCAGTAAGCCAAATTACGCCTAAGTTATCCCATTTACGTTTGGACTCATAACGCTTTAAAACGGCGATCGCCCCCAGATCTTCCTTGTTTTGATGAGCTGCTTTCAACACTTTAGCTAAAGCATTGACATCCCGAATACCGAGATTCATGCCCTGACCGGCGATCGGGTGTGTGGTATGCGCCGCATCACCAATTAAAGCTAAACGGGGTTGAATATAGGTCTGACTATGCATCCATCGGGGAACATAATTGGCGCGTTCACGGGAAATAACTTTAATCTTGCCGAGCTTTTCCATGAGGGGATGACCAAAGCGGTTGGTTAACTCTTGGAGGAAGGTCGAGTCATCCAGAGCTAGCAAATGGGGCGTTTCTTCAGCAGTGGCAGTCCAAACGATGCAGGAGCGATCGCTGCCTAGTGGCAAAATTGCGAAGGGACCACTGGGTTGAAATCTTTCATGGGCAAAATTGTGATGGGGCTGTTCTGATTGAATCGTGGTGACGATGCAGGTTTGCGCGTATAGGCGTTGATTGACCGCAATATTGGCTAATTGCCGCACTAGCGATCGCCCGCCATCAGCACCCACTAATAATTTGGTTTCGAGATATTGCTCACCAATATCTGAGCTTATTTTGATGCGCATCACATCGCGATCTTTTGCATACTCAATATCTAAAATTTTGGCAGGACAAATTAATTCTAAATTTTGACATTCCCGCGCAAAATCCCAGAGCGAAGCTAAAGTTACTGAATTCTCGACTATATAACCCAAAGCTTCTTGTCCCATATCTTCACACCGCAGTTGCACCTGATAGGGCAAATCACCTTCTGAGACTTGGATTCTATGCATCGGCGTAACTCCTCGGCGCTGCATTCCGCCCCACACGCCGATATTTTGCCAAATCTGACTTGATCCATAGGCGATCGCACTAGCACGACCATCAGCAGTAAATTCTCCGCGCAAGAAATTACCATTAGCCTCAATGATCCCCACTTTGAGATTACGGTTTGTCGCACAGTTTTTATCGCCTAGCGCACAGGCTAAACTCGCGCCCACCATACCCGCACCGACAATTAGCACATCAAACATTGTTTAAACGACTAGATAAATTATCTTGGAACATACCCGTTCCTATTATTAGCATTTTGTAAAGAAATATTGCAGAAGTACGGATATTTTTAACTAATCGACTGGCAACGCATCCTCCGATCTACGAGCAAGAAATTTTAAAAGTGGGGCAAAGCCCCACTTTTAAAATTTCTTCAGAGAAGCAGGGCGCAAAATGGTAAAAATCACAAAGGAATTTTTACCATTTTGCGCTTTGGTAAAACTGACGTTAACAAAGATGTAGGCTGGTATGGTATAGAAAACAGTAGAGATTATGTGACTACGTTTTATCGAGATTTTTGACTCTGTAGCAACAACAATTGTTAACTGCTATTTGAGAAACAGAAGAGGGCATCTCAACGTAGGGAAATTAGACTAAAAAGAAAAATTTGGAGAAAGTTGGATGAGTTCCCCAGCAGCACTGTCAGCATCATTAGTACAGATAGTCAATTTAGAGAGCGATCTGCGTGCCGCCAATTCTCGCCTGCGATACCGTCTCAGGCTTGTTGAGGATCTGTGGGAATCAGTCCTATTGAGAGAAAGCGGACAAGAATTAGTTGATTTACTCAGACAATTGCGGGCGATGTGTTCACCCGAAGGTCAAGCGCCCGAATATCCTGCCGAAGAGGTTTTAAAAGTAGTTGAAAGTCTCGATTTACATCAAGCAACTACGGCTGCGCGTGCCTTTGCTTTATTTTTTCAATTGATTAATATTGTTGAGCAAGATCACGAGCAAGAACAAACCAGCATTCATCGGATCAGCCCCATTAATAGTGAAGCCGAATATCCTGTGGGGACATTTCGCTGGCTCTTCCCCGAACTGAAGAAATTAAATGTGCCGCCCCGCCAGATTCAAAAGATTTTAGACAATTTAGATATTCGCCTCGTATTCACCGCTCACCCTACCGAAATTGTGCGGCATACCATCCGCGAAAAACAACGCACGATCGCCAAGATGCTTAAGGAATTGGATCGGATCATTGGCTTTCGTGGTGATGAAATTGCCCCACAGGCTCTAGCCCTAAACTGGGAAGCCGCCTCTCTACAGGATCAAATCGCTGAAGAAATACGTCTCTGGTGGCGCACTGATGAACTCAATCAAATTAAGCCCACAGTTTTAGACGAAGCTGACTATACGCTTCACTATTTTGAAGAGGTTTTATTTGATGCGATCCCCATCCTGTACGATCGCATTGGTTCGGCAATTTCGGGCAGTTTTCCCAAAATGAAACTCCCAAGATATGACTTTTGCAAGTTTGGGTCATGGGTAGGTAGCGATCGCGATGGCAACCCCTATGTCACGCCAGAAGTCACTTGGCAAACAGCTTGCTATCAGCGTAATCTCGTTCTGAATAAATACATCAAGTCGGTGGAGCGTCTGAGTCGCCTATTATCGCTTTCCCAAAGCTTAAGCGATGTATCCCAAGCTTTGCTCGACTCCCTTGGCGATGATCAAATCCATTTGCCTGAAGTTTACGAGAAGTATTCGATCAAGTTCCGACAAGAACCTTATCGCTTGAAATTAGCCTATGTCAAAAAGCGGCTCGAACGTACTCGCGATCGCAACCAAAAATTGCGGCATAGCGGCTGGCAAGCCTCCGAGATGGAGCTATCCACTAAGGGACAAGAAAACCAGCTATATACGAATATTAGCGAATTTCTAGCCGAATTAAAGTTGATTCAATCCAGCTTACTGGAGACGAAACTCAATCCTAAACCCCTAGAAAACTTGATCCGCCAAGTAGAGGTTTATGGGTTCCATCTTGCTCATTTGGATATTCGGCAAGAAAGCACCCAGCACAGCAACACCATCACCGAAATTGCAGAAGAAATGCAGCTTCTGTCCAAACCCTACGATGAACTCACCGAATCGGAAAAGGTGGAGTGGTTAACGCAGGAGTTAAAGACTCGCCGCCCCATGATCCCCGCAAAACTGAACTTTAGCGCCAAAACTAACGAAATCATCGAAACTTTTCGGATGGTGGCAAAGGTTCAACAGGAATTTTCGGTGGAAATTTGCAACAACTACGTGATCAGTATGAACCGTAGTGTGAGCGATATTCTCGAAGTGCTGCTATTGGCTAAGGAAGCAGGGCTGTATGATCCTGCAACAGGTAAAGGCTCTCTCAGCGTCGCACCGCTCTTTGAAACTGTGGAAGACTTGCAGAGTGCGCCACCGATCATGACGCATTTGTTTGAGCTACCTCTCTATCGAAATTACCTCGAAAGTCATAGCCACCTTCAAGAGGTGATGCTAGGTTATTCCGATAGTAATAAGGATTCAGGCTTTCTAAGCAGCAATTGGGAAATTTACAAAGCGCAGCGAGCTTTGCAAGATGTCTGCCAAAAATATCAAGTCGATCTGCGGATGTTCCACGGACGCGGCGGCTCCGTTGGTCGTGGTGGTGGTCCAACCTATGAGGCAATCTTGGCTCAACCGGGACGCAGCATTGAGGGCAGAATCAAAATTACGGAGCAGGGGGAAGTCCTCGCTTCTAAGTACTCTCTTCCCGAAATTGCTCTCTATAACCTCGAAACGATCGCCACAGCCGTAATTCAGGCGGCGCTACTGCCTAGCAGTACCGATACCTTGGATTGCTGGCTGGACACGATGGAAGAAATTTCGGTGCGATCGCGCCAAGTTTATCGCCATTTAATCTACGAGCAACCCGATCTCGTGGAATTTTTCCACCAAGTTACCCCCATCGAAGAAATTAGCCAGTTACAAATTAGCTCCCGTCCCGCCCGTCGCGCAGGTAAACGCGATTTGGGCAGCTTAAGGGCTATTCCTTGGGTCTTTAGTTGGACTCAGAGTCGCTTTTTATTACCCTCTTGGTATGGCATTGGCGCAGCTCTCGAGGAATTTCTCCAACAAAATCCAGAGGGGCATCTATCCCTGTTGCAGTATTTTTATAGCAAATGGCCCTTCTTTAAAACTGCCATCTCCCGCGTAGAGATGACGATCGCCAAAGCGGATTTGCAAATTGCTCATCACTATATGCGCGAGTTAACCAAAGAAGGTTATGAAGAGGCTTTTGTGGAAATATTTGCGGAAATTCTCCAAGAGTTTCAGCGTACTCGCCACGTCATCCAGTCAATTACAGGACAAAAGCAAATCCTCGATAGCGATCGCGATTTACAGCGATCGGTGCAGTTACGCAACGGCTCGATCGTACCACTTGGATTTATCCAAGCCTCTTTGCTCAAGCGTCTACGTCAACACCGACCTGATACCGTCGATCTGCGATCGCGCTATTCCAAAAATGAACTTTTGCGTGGGGCGTTGCTGACAATTAACGGAATTGCGGCAGGCATGAGAAATACAGGTTGATCTTGTCCTACTAAAAAGCACCCTACGAGTGCTTTTTAGTAGCTACTAGAGCGCAAAGCGCTCTGTATCCATGTTAGGATTTTGGACAAATTGAGCGTATTTACTGAGCATGTGTGAGGAGTATGAGCCCCAATCGTAATTTCCACGACCCCATTCGGGTTGGTGTCATTGGTATCGGTAACATGGGGCAGCATCACGCAAGGGTTCTCAGCTTGCTCAAGGATGCAGAGCTAGTGGGAGTCTCTGACGTAAATGTAGAGCGCGGGCGCGACACCGCTAGCAAGCACCGAGTTCTCTATTTTGAAGATTATCGGGAAATGTTGCCCCTCGTTGATGCAGTATGTATTGCTGTACCAACTCGTCTGCACTATGACGTAGGCACAACTTGCCTCAAATCGGGTGTCCATGTCCTCATCGAAAAGCCGATCGCTGCCACCATTGAGGAAGCCGAATCACTAGTTAAAACTGCGACTGAGCAAAATCGAATTCTGCAAGTGGGGCATATTGAGCGTTTTAATCCCGCCTTCCAAGAACTGAGCAAAGTTCTAAAGCATGAGACAATTTTGGCGCTCGAAGCCGATCGCATGAGTCCCTATTCTCAAAGGGCAAATGATGTCTCGGTAGTATTTGACTTGATGATCCACGATATCGATCTGATTTTAGAGTTAGTACCTGCGGCGATCGTGCGAGTTTCGGCTCATGGCAATCGCGTCTCACCCGAATCTAGCTATCTTGACTATGTAACCGCCACTATCGGTTTTGAAAATGGAGTGATCGCCACCCTCACCGCAAGCAAGGTCACCCATCGCAAGACCCGCAAAATTACCGCCCATTGCAAAAATTCCCTGACCGAATCCGATTTCCTTAATAACGAAATTTTAATCCATCGCCAAACTACAGCCAACTGGACAACCGATTATGGTCAAGTGCTTTATCGTCAAGATGGCTTTATCGAAAAAGTCCACACCAGCAATATTGAGCCACTCCATGCGGAACTTGAGCATTTTGTAGCTTGTGTTCGCGATCAAGGACAACCCTCGGTCGGCGGAGCGCAAGCTTTAAAAACTTTACGTTTGGCAAGTCTAATCGAACAAACTGCACTCGATGGTCAAGTATGGCGGAGCTGCGATTTACAACTTCGCGAAGTTGCGACTGTAGGCAGTTTTTAGTAATTCCAAACAAAAAGAAAAGGAGGCGCGAAGCGCCTCCTTTTCTTTTTGTTTGGGTGTGATGCTCACCCGTTAGCATGATTCTCTAGAGATAGAAAAGTTTAAAAAGAGCTAGAACTCAGTCTGAAATTGAGTTCTAGCTCTTTTTATTTCATTAGGAACAAAGGGAACAATGCTCATTCTCTCCAGTCAAAGGAGTCATCTCACACAGAAATTCAAAGCAATTAAATAAAGGAAAAGAATCCATGAAATCCCTCACACAAATTTCTCTAGGTTTGGCGATCGCTACTTCCGTTATGACTTCCTTTAGTGCGATCGCCTCCGCCGAAGAAGTCAGACAACCTGGAAGCTATATTGGTGCAGGTATCTCAGCTCAGACCCTAGCGACTAACCCTTCTGTAATTGGTGCAAACTTAGCAGGTCGCTACAAATTTGATGACGTACCTCTTTCCGTGAGAAGTTCTGTTTTATTTGGTAATGGCGGTACTTCCATTGTGCCTACAATTTCCTATGACTTGCCAGTAGGCGATCGCACCAATCTCTATCTCGGTGCTGGTGCATCCTTCAAAGTCGGCGGTAATGATACCTTAACAGGCGATCAGACTGCCTTCGCTTTGCAACCTGGAGTAGAAGTTAGTCTCAACAAGCGGGTTTTGCTGTACAGCAATGCAGTAATTCCTTTTAATGGACAAAGTAATGGCTCCGCAGGCGCTTCTCTCCAAGCTGGTGTTGGTGTTCAGTTTTAAATACAGCCTCTAAATAGGAACAGAAAGGAGTGCCTTGGCACTCCTTTTTATTCTTCCCAAAAGTGACATCCTTGGCAAGGACCGTGGGGATTAACTGCACAGCGAATTATCTCCGAAGCCGCATTATATCGACATTTCGCATCGCCAATCACCCAACGTCCACTCACCAAACTTCTCTCCAAGTTTTCGGGCGCAGGCTGCACATACACTAAAATTCTAAATAGATTATATTTCCCACCTCGAAATTGATAGCGATGGCGACGTTCTAAAATCGTATAAGTCTTTCCATCCACATCAATATAATTACCTGGTTGAGGCATCCAATCTAGATATATTTTGCCTACCGTCGTCTCAGGGTAAAGGGTACAAACCTCCGTGGGGATTGTCGATGTTTCCATAAAATTTAATTATTTAGTTAAAAAGTTAGCGATCGCCTAGGTGGATCTGTTATTTCTAATACTATAGCTGTCGCTACTTTAGTTAGAACATAAAAGTATAGGGATTGCTTTGCGCCTTATGTACTTTTACCAAAATACGAAGTCTGTATGCATATCAAACGCCTAGTCGCGATCGCGCTCTTTTTAGTCACCTTAGCGGGTTTGCTCATGTTTGCTGAGCCAGCCAAAACTAAGGCGATCGCTGATGTTAAAGCTGATGTTAAATACATGCAGACTCGCCTCAAAAATACACAGGATTTGTCTCTAATAGCACAGGTCAATCAACAGATTAACCAATTTGCTCCTGTCCAAGGATGTGAAGTTCAACCACCAGCCAGTCCTCCCGATCCCTCCTTACCTGCGGCTCTTACCTCTCAACCCATCACCCTAGATCGCTTTCGGAATCCAACTAATTCTTCTATCAATAACGCCACCTCTACAACCAAAAAACTAGACTATACGCCCAAGGAAATCATCGCCTTAGCTGCCGCATCCAATTATGGAGAGCGCTATTTTAAAGATCTATCGGGCAAACCCGTTAATAACGCTCCGATCATTGTTCTCCATGAAACAGTTGCGCCTAGCACTAGTGTAATTAATTACTTCCAATCTTTTCAAGAGAATGAAGATAATCAGGCAAGTTATCATACGCTAATTGCCCTTGATGGCAGCATTGTTTACTTCGTTCCCCCTGACAAACGAGCTTTTGGAGCAGGAAACTCTATCTTCATTAGTTCTTCAGGGCAGGAAGCTATTCAGACTAATCCTAGATATCCTAGTTCTGTAAATAATTTTGCCTATCACATTTCCTTAGAAACTCCTGAAGATGGAATGCATAATGATTACACCCATAGCGGTTATACGGACGCACAATATCAATCCCTAGCTTGGTTAGTTGCCAAGACTGATGTTCCCCTAGCGCGTATTACTACCCATCAAATCGTCGATCGCTCTGGCTCAAGAATCGATCCTCGCAGTTTTAATTACAATCTCTTTCAAAAATTATTAAGTGACTATCCCAGAACTAAAGAGATAGAGATCGGCTGTAAGCCTTAAAGAGAGAGAGCCCAAACAAGAGATTTTTTAAGAGTATTGCAAGGCAATACTCTTAAAAAATCTCTTGTTTGGGTTTGAGGGCGAAGCGCTGTAAGATTTGGATAAAAAGCTGTATGATAATGATTATCATTTTTATAGCACGACCATGTTATCTCAGTCATCTCCACCCATCGCGGTAAGGTTACACACAAACAAAAAATTGAAGATTACAGCGATCGCCCCTGTATTCATGGCGATCGCTACTACCATCAACGCTTGTAGCCTTACGAACACCCCAATTAATACTCCACAACAACCACCCAATCGATCCATCGTAACTACCAACAAAGCCGAAAATTTGCCCCTTGTGGTCGCCACTAACTCCGTTTCTTGCGGCTTAGCACAACAGATCGCAGGGGACACAATCAATTTGCAATGTTTGATTGAGGCGGGTACAGATCCTCACGTTTATCAACCTAAACCCGATGACCGCAAAGCGATCGACTCAGCAAAACTAATTCTCTATGGTGGTTATGCCTTTGAGCCAAACTTAATCAAACTCATTCAGTCCAGTTCTAATCCTGCACCAAAATTAGCCGTGAGTGAAGTCGCAGTGCCAAGTCCTCTAATATTTGAAGAAGGACATAGTCACAATCAGGGGGAAGGTAAAAAGGAAGCCAAAGATAACAAAGCTCCCAAAGAAGCCGATCCCCATGTTTGGAACAATGCCAAAAATGGGATCAAAATCGCTCAAGCTATTAGCCAAAGTCTAAGCAATCTCCGCCCTGATCAAGCCAAAATTTATGTCCAAAATACTACCAATTTAGTGAATGAATTAGAACAACTCGACACTTGGATCATGGAACAAATAGCCACAATTCCCGAAACCTCACGTAAGCTCGTAACTACCCATGATGCTCTAGGCTATTATGCTCAAGCCTATGGTATTCCTGTAGAAGGAGCTTTAAATGGAATTAGTACCGATGAACAGCCTACTCCCGCACGAGTCAAGGAAATCGTAGCTATTATCCAATCCAGCAAAGTTCCCACTATTTTTGCAGAGGTATCCATCAATCCTAAATTGATTAACACCGTGGCAAAAGAAGCAAATGTCAAAGTTAGCGATCGCCAGCTTTATGCCGATGGATTAGGAGCAAAGGGTAGTGAGGCTGAGACTTATGCGGGAATGTTAATCGCGAATACTCGCACAATTGTGGAAGGCTTAGGAGGCAAATATAGTCCTTTTCAATTGAAAAAGCCTTAAGGCTTTAAAACTTTGATTGAGTAGTTATGGGGAGCAACGCGCCAAATAACTACTTAATCAATTCTGCTAAATAGCTATTTCTCTTTTTAAGAAATTCATCTAATAATTCGTAGTAATTTTCAGAAACAGCTTGCTGAACTGAAGGTCTTTGAAGTAAAGCTTCACGCCAAGCATTCACTTTCGGAGTAAGGTCGCTAAAACCAAAGTTTTGATAGCGATCAAAGGCAACAAAATAACGGAATATGGGTGCATAGACCGCATCAATCAGAGAAAATTTTTCGCCTCCAAAATAGGGTGCTGCAATGAGTTGGGCTTCTAGTAGGTCTAAATTTGCAATCAAGTCTAACCGTTTTGCTTCAAAAGTCTCTTCATCCTTAGCTGCGTAGAAACCCGCAATTTTTGTAAGTAGGTTTGAACCAAATTCGATCCAAGAGCGATGTTTTGCTTTGGTCAAGGCATCTTCAGGATGCAGCGAATCAGGCGTAATTTCATCAAGATATTCACAAATTACGGCTGATTCAAACAAGACATCATCATCAACCAGCAGTAATGGCACTCTCCCCAAGGGCGAAATTTTAAGAAACCAGTCGGGTTTGTTGGCAAGGTCGATATATTCGCGATCGCAGGGTATTTGCTTTTCAAGGACTGCGATCAGCGATCGCTGTACGTAGGGACAAAGATGGTGGCTGATCAACTTGAGCTTAGGCAACATGGCAACCTCTAAGGATTTTGCAAGAGTTATTCTGATATAGTTGCATTTACACTAATTGCAATTGCAACTAAAATAACCTTAGCATAAATAATTGTAATTGCAACTAAATTCCCAAAATATAGGCAATACCTCGCACCGCCTCTACTAAGTCTATTTTTATAATTGCAATTGCAACCAATTTTTCGCATACTGGTAGCTATGTCAACCAATCCCGCCCTAGATCCTTTGCGAAGTTCCGTTTGGCGATCGCTTTTGACCGTTCATACCAAGCTGCTAGATCGCATTGCCCAAAAACTTGACCGAGCCGAACTGCCACCTTTGGAGTGGTATGACGTACTACTCGCGCTCAAAGAATCTCCCGATCAGAGTTTGCGTCTGAGCGAACTAGCCGAAAAAGTACTATTAACCCGCAGCAATCTAACGCGATTAGTTGATCGCCTCGAAAAAGCCGACTTGCTCTATCGAAAATCTTGCCCAAATGATCGGCGCGGAACCTATGCCGTATTAACCGAGGCAGGTTTAGCAATGCAGCAAAAAATGTGGATAGTCTACGCTGAAGGGATTTATGAACATTTTGCTAGTCACATCTCCGAGGATGAGGCGAAAACTTTACAGCAAATATGCGATCGGCTATTGAGCTAATTTCCTGCTTCTCAGTTTAAGCGTGTTAGAGCTGTTGCCATTCTTGCTAGGACACAAACCAGAAGACGAGTTGCGGCGCGAAGCGCCGCAACTCGTCTTCTGGTTTGCATAAAAAATCCCCACCAAAAGGCGGGGATAAATAATCGTTTTTACTTTGTCTTAAACACTTTGATTGGTAACAGGCAAGTCTTATAGATTCCCTAACCACCAAATCAACCCATGCCCCGTAGATACTTCAAGAATAAGGAGAGAGACGAAACCGATCATGGCAAGGCGACCGTTTAGTAATTCTGCATAAGGTGTAAAACCAGCTTTGTCGCTTTCTTCGACATACATCTTTGGTTCAACTGCGAAGTTGTTGAGAACGCCTCTTTCATCAACTCTGTAACTGTTAGCCATTGCTTTAACCTCTGTGTTAGTTCCTTATGTAAATAAATATAACAAAATGTTTCGAGATATTAATCTAGCTAAGGGCATGGATGATAGGTTAGCCGCACCTATACAAAGAGGTATGCACAAAGGGTGGGCTTGACATTGCCAAGCCTACCCTTTGTGATGTGAAGAGATTTAGAAATTACCTGCTAATGCGCTGACGCAGCGATCGCATACATGCGGATGCTCGGTAGACTCACCGATATGCGTAGAGTAGTTCCAGCAACGGGGACATTTATCGCCATCAGCTTTGACAACTGCAATCTTAAGGTTGTCGGTTTCACCCGTGAAGTCAGTAACAGGTAACTCTTCTACAATCTCAGCTTGAGAGACGATGAACAGATAACGTAGTTCTGCACCGAGAGAATTTAGATAATCCTTTTGAGTTGCGTCTGATACAGATAGCAAAACTTTGGCTTCTAAGGGAGCGCCGATCAGTTTGCCAGTTCTGGCTGCTTCGAGAACCTTATTTACTTCCGATCGCACTTCGCGAAGATATTCCCATTTGGTGGCAAGTTCGGGCTTGTGCCATTCAGAATGCACAGTGAACCAACCTGATTGGAAAACAGACTTAGTCGGTGCAGGATAGGGTAGGTATTGCCAGATATCCTCGGCGGTGTGGCTTAAAACAGGGGCGATCGCCTTGGCAATTGCCTCTAGGCAATACATCAATACAGTCTGGCAACTGCGGCGACGGGGCATATCGGGCGCACTGATATAGAGGCGATCCTTGGCAATATCCAAATAGAAGTTAGATAAATCGACTGTGCAGAAGTTTTGGATGGCTTGAAAGAATCGCGAGAATTGGAACTTGTCGTAGGCTTCGGTGATGTCTTTGGTGACTTCGGAGAGACGATGCAGGATATAGCGATCGCTTTCGGTGAGATCGGCATAGGGCACTAAATGTTCAGCAGGTTGAAAATCAAAGAGATTGCTGAGCAAGAATCTTGCCGTATTGCGAATCTTGCGCGACACATCGGACATTTGCGCCAAAATCGTCTTGCCGACAGGAACATCACTGCTATAGTCCACACTTGCCGCCCAGAGACGGATCACATCAGCACCGTATGGCGGTTCTTTCTTTTGGTCTTTACCGCCATTGATCACCACCATCGGATTGACAATATTGCCAAGGGATTTACTCATTTTCTGACCCTTCTCATCTAGCAAAAAGCCATGAGTTAGCACCGTCTTGTAAGGTGCGTAGCCATTGGTTGCCACGCTGGTCAAGAGGGACGATTGGAACCAGCCACGATGTTGATCGGAGCCTTCTAGATAAATGTCCGCAGGATAGTTTAGTTCGTAGGGAACTAGCTTAGAATCATGGCTCTCACCACCAAGTACGGCCGCCCATGAAGAACCCGAGTCAAACCAGACATCCATCGTATCCGTACCTTTGCGATACTTACGACCGTTATTTTTATAGGTTTCAGGAAGCAAATCTTCTACTTCCTTTTCCCACCAAACATCGGAGCCATATTCACAAATTAGTGCTTGAATATGGGTAACGGTTTCTTCGGTGAGTAGAGGCTCATTAGTTTCTTCGTCATAAAAGACGGGAATCGGTACACCCCAAGTGCGCTGCCGAGAAATACACCAGTCTGATCGCTCTTGTACCATTGAGGTAATCCGATTCTCGCCAACCGCAGGAATCCAATTAACTTCTTTAATGGACTTTAAAGATTCCTCGCGGAAACCATCCACAGAGGCAAACCATTGCTCAGTGGCGCGAACAATCACAGGCTTTTTAGTACGCCAATCGTAGGGATATTTATGGTTATAGGCTTCTTCTTTAATCAGAGTTCCATTCGCGGTCAAGATTTCCACAACTTTGGCATTACCTTCTTTGAGAACGCTCAAACCTGCTAATTCTTCCCCAGCATCTTCATTAAAAATGCCGCGATCATCGACAATGGAGATCATGCCCAGCTGATATTTTCTGCCTACTACAAAGTCATCTTGACCATGATTAGGAGCCGTGTGGACTAAGCCTGTACCTGATTCGGCGGTAACATGATCGCCTAGCACAATTGGACTAGGGCGATCGCTAATAGGATGTTTAGCGATTGTTCCTTCCAACACATCGCCTTTAAAAGTATATTTAACTTCCAAAGCTTGCTCAAAGGTGGCGGCTAGCTTCTCAACCAACTCTGTGGCGACGATATAGTTCTTGTCACCAGCAGCAACGATGCTATAGCTGAGATGAGGATTGGCGCTAATACCCAAGTTGGCAGGGATCGTCCAAGGGGTAGTTGTCCAAATTACAGCATGGAGATTATCAGGGGAGGCGATCGCCTCAAATATCGCTTTTAACTTCTCGCTAGATTGGGTGATAGGGAAAGCCACATAGATACTACGCGAAATATGATTTTCAGGATATTCCAATTCCGCTTCCGCCAGCGCCGTATGGGAACTGGGCGACCAGTAGACAGGTTTCAAACCACGGTAAATATAGCCTTTCAAAGCCATCTTCGCGAATACGCCAATCTGCGCTGCTTCATACTCAGGCTTGAGCGTATAGTAGGCGTTTTCGTAATCACCCCACACCCCCAAGCGCTTAAAGACTCCCGCCTGTTCTTCAATAGTTTGCAGTGCAAATTCCTTTGCTCTTTGTCGCAACTGTAAAGGCGTAAGATTAACCCGTTCTTCAGCTTTGATATTTTGCAAAACCTTAAGCTCAATTGGCAAGCCATGACAGTCCCAACCTAGGACATAGCGAGCTTTGCGTCCCCGCAAAAGTTGATAGCGATTAATAATATCTTTCAACGATTTGCCCAAGGCATGACCCATGTGCAGTGTCCCATTGGCGTATGGGGGACCATCATGGAGGGTAAAAATATCACCTTTATTATTAGCGCTTAATTCTTCGTAAATGCCCTGCTCTGCCCAAAACTTTTGAATCTCTGGCTCACGAATAATTGCATTTGCCCGCATCGAAAAGTCAGTTTGCGGCAAGTTAACGGTGTCCTTATATTCGCTTAATTCGTCAGGACTCGCGAGATTCTTTGATTTGGCTTTAGGAGCAGAGGTCATGGTTCTAAATTAGGTCAAATTTTGTTAAGGTTTACCACCCATTATGCAACAGGATTGGCTGTACAGTCATTTATTTATCTGGGACAAGCCCAAGAGTCCGAACGTCAAGCAAGCAATGAAATAGACCATATCTATAACAAAGCAAGAGTTAGCTAGTACAAACCAAAACCCAAAAAGCGAGTTGCGGCGCTTCGCGCCGCAACTCGCTTTTTGGGTTTTATGTCCTAAGCAAAACTTTGCTACACAAGAAAAGAGTTAGCTCATTTCTGGTTTTATAACAAATCTAGTAAGAGTTTTAAAAACTAAAAATGGCTACGCTATTTTTAGTTTTGGTATAACTTAACTACAGGCAGTGTCTTTACCTGTTGACAAAGCCCCAAGCAAAGTTTGGATTTTGATCCAACTTGTTCTTTTTCTACCTGTTGTATTAGTTGTCGATAAGTTAATGCAAATGGGAACTTGAGAAGATTTATAGATAAATCCACGGGAATCAAATTCAATAGTTACTGGGCTAAGCTGAGCATTAGGAGAAGTATTGTCGATCACCGATGCAATAGTGATGCCTTTTTCTAAGCTTTGTTCTACTCCAGAATCGGTGCGGACATTGTCTAGACGTAAGGTTGCATCTGATGACGCGGAAAAAGTTGAAGCGGAAGATGTAAAGGTAATGCGCGATCGCTTGCTGTTAGTAACGGTTTGGGAGTCACTTGTTTGACGAACCTTGGCATCGGATTGAGCCGCCTTAATGGCCGCAAAGATTTTTGTTTGAGAAGAATTAAGGCGTTGATTGTCTACAAAACTAACCCACGAAGGGGCCACGATCGCACTCAATATACCAATGATAATCATCACGACAAGGACTTCGATTAAAGTAAATCCTCGATTGGTATAGCGATCGCCAGAGGTTCTAGATGCATATACAAATTTAGATTTGCGCTTCATAGAGAAACTATGAGCCACCATCAGAACCAAACGGTTCAGGGATTTACTAAGTATTCTTAAAGGTAAACAACAAAAGTTATAAATAGACATTTTATTCACCTTAAAATTAATTGGACTTAATACCAACACTGCTTCGACCAAAACTCCTTACATCGGCAGTAGGAAAAAATGAGATATTACTTTGCTTAGGCTGGCGATCGTTAAAAGGAATTGATAAACGTGCAAGGGCATTGCCACGCAAGAAAATCCTAACGCTTGTTCTCTCAGGAGCAACGCAGGCATAAAAGCTACTTAAACGTGAAGGATTAACCGTAGGACTCGCAAAATCTGGTGGAATTCTTTGAGTAATGACCCCAGAAGTAGTAGTTGAGGATGCAGGATTACTATTACCTACTCCAACGGATGCATCGTCACAATCAGGATTAGAAGGAGAAGTTACACCAGTAATAGTATTTGCAGCAACGTTTTTACCTACGGGAATGCTGATACCTGCTGAGGCAACAGCAGTTGAACCAGTGCCAGCAGCAGTACTGTTACCACCCTGAGCCGCCGTGTAGGCAGTATCATCCATAAAATCCACTAAAGTCACAAAAGGACTTTGAGTAAAATTATAGTTGTCAAACTGCTGCCATATTTTCGCGAGAGAAGTTAGAGTACCCGCTCCTGCAAAGTCAATGCGGTTAAATCCGGGGTCTGGACTGATGAAGTAATTAGTAGTATCTGTTAGAAAGATATTAGTTGTGCTGGAAGTCGTGCTTGGTGGCACAGGCGGAACGGTGACAGTACTAGAAATTATAAAAGGAGAAGTGGCATTAGGTCGTCTGGTTGTTGCTTTGTCTGTTGGACACTTGCTAGCATCGCTAATAGTTCCACCAGCACCACAAAACCATGTATATCCATCTTTTAGTTCCCACCGCAAAATTCGTGCTGTTTTTGACCAAGTATTACTAACTAGACTTGTATCGTTTTTGAGGTAGTAGGCAACCAAGGAATAAACATATCGGTTACCGCCATAGGGCGTAAGATATGGATTAGTAGCTGTTGATGTGGATTTGCAATTTGTCAGCAATGGTTGAGCGGGTACTACAGGCGAAGTCTGAGCGGCAATATCTATATAAGGCATACAGCCAATAAGCTCCGTTGATGGAGAAACTGAAGGCTTGCTATAGGTTCCTGTAGATAGAGGATCATAGGTATAGCGCTTCCAAAAGACTAAGATGGGAGTACAGGTAGTAGCGGTTTCAGTAGAACGAAAACATTCGTTTTCATTGTTTGTTGTACCCTGTTGAGCATGGGGTAATTGCCGAAAAATACCATCCTTAGCGGTTTTGTTAGCAGCACTTCCAGTTTCATCAGTTCCATAGATACCTTCAGATCCATAAATGTAAATAGCTTCTTGCAGATCATCAGCGATGTAGTTAATGGCAGCTTGGAGTTCCTCTTGAGCATTTGATTTGGCGGTTTCCTTCCGATCGCTATCTAATACACCCACTAAGAAACCTAGTAGCGTTGTTACTAAAGCTGCCGCAATTAAGGAGGCAATTAATAACTCCAGCAAGGTAAAACCAAAGGCTAAACCTTGACGGCGATAGGTTTTGGGCGATCGCCTAAAAACTTGTCTCAATACCTTGGGCATAAGTAATTTAGGTAATCGTAACCCTAGTAGTCGGGAAAACAGATTTTTCATGATCCTGATATCCTCATATAATTAATTCCCAATGCCTTGCTTAATACTCTCGAGATTATTATTAATAGTGGGTAATATCTGAGCTCGCATTGTCACTAATGGACAAAGCCTCGAAGTGGTATTTGCAAAAGCTAGTTTATTTCTTACGCATTCAGGCTCATTCCCAGTTTTTAAAGTTAGCCCATTAGTCAAAGCATCGGAGCGATATACCCTCACGGCAAACCAAAAGCCACGATTATTGAGATCGCTAAAATTAGGATCTGATTGTGTGGGACCACTTCTCATGGGTTGCACAAATAGATCTTGGGGATCGCCTACATTAAAGCCATTACCATTTGTATCCACACAGGCTCCCTTGACTGTGGCAACCCCAAAGACTGCTTGGGTCACCTGAGCGCAACTGGTAGTACTAGCAGAAATATTTGTCGTAATTGGTGGATTGATCGACTCAAAGGTATATTGAAACTGAGCATTGGGAGCACTGGCAACAATGATATTTGGGAAAACCCCTGCATTAATGCCGCCGCCTCTCACTGCGTCGATATATGATCTTGCAGCTTGAGTGGCTTGATCTACTCGCCTAGCATTGATCCTGGCAGAGGTCGAGAGCGCAACCATCGGCGCGATCGCCACGATCACAATGCTCACAACTGCTACACCAACTAATGCTTCTAGTAGCGAAAAGCCAGTATCATCAGCACTCAAATTGCTAGACCTTCTTATCTTAAAGAGATGGGCAAGATAGGTAGATAGAAACATTTGAATCTTTGTTGGTTGATAGTCCATAGCTTTGCAATTTAGATCTAACATAACCCACCATCGTCAAGGTAAAAAGGATAGTAAAAAATGAATAAATTTATGATTTGCTTTACCTTTGGTAAAGCAAATCATAAATTTATTTACTGATAAATAGAGCTAGGAACCGTGTTGCTAGTAGTAGTGCCATCACCACCATAGATAGTCTTTTTACAATCACTACGCAGGTCACCACCACGCAAAGCACGTCTTACATAGTTGGTAGGTTCTGTACCTAAACTTTGCCTCAGGGTGGGATTAATCAACGCAGTGCTAGCATTAGTAGCCGTCGGATCACTTGGTTCCAAAGCACAGAGCAGGGTTGTAATCCAAGGGTCATCAGCATTAACTTCTCGGAAGTATTCATTAGCCCCAGCGATCGGTGACGCAAAGCGCTCTGCAAATAAGTCGGGTTGCTGCGTTAACAAGCCCACATCAAATCCCCACAAACGAATTGGTGGTGAGTAATAGGGAAGACGATTAACAGTTACAGACATATATTGCAGGTTAAATCCACTAACATTGCGACCGTTAGATTGTCCAGACGTAGCTGGAATCGCAGGATTTAAGAATACGGTCAGCGAGTCGGCAACCGCTGATGTGCCGTAGTTAATAGGTGCTGTCGGTGAGTAGGGAGCTGTGGCAAATTTGCTCTTGGTATTTTGAATAAAACCACCAGAAATCTTCAGAGGAACGTCATCCCAGTTTTCTAGTAAGCGGATAAAGTTTGCTAGTCCACCACCTGTTTCACCAGTGGATATAGGAGTGTCGCTAGCACTACCAGAACCATCAACCCAAATCGTGCTTGAAGTCTTATAGGGAACTCCATTTCTAGAAGGTGTCGTACCTGCTACAAAGTAGACATTTACTTCAGTTCTAACGGGGCGAATTGTCCATCGAGCCGTAGAATCATCGATCGCTGGGTTACCATTAATCCCTCCAAAAACTGAGGGAGGAGCAGGCTGAGAAATATCTTCGGAGGCATCAGTGGCTTTAGGTACATTAATCTGCAATACGGGCAGCAGATCAGGCTGATCAACCGAGGTCATCGCCACAAAGAGAGTTTCATTATTGATCTTTGCAGCATCGCCCCATAGACCAAGGAAACGCACGCCTCTAAACGAAGAAAACTTATTTCTTACTTGCATTACCGAAGTATTGTCTTCTGATGGCGTACTGGTAGCATCGCTAGTATTACCGAAGAAGTTGCCAGTCAGAATATTAGGATTACCTTGAGAACCCTCAAAAATAAAACTAGGCTCTGCTGCTAGTGCAAAATCTTGACCGCCTGTGATATTCGTAATCTCAGCAGGACAACCACTAGCAGGGGTGGGTGGTGAACAGTCAACTTCAGGTTGAGGTGGCTTTAATAACGAAACTCCAAACCTAGAAGAATTCCCATTGCTGCCGTTATTGTAAAGAACGTAATAAGTAGTATTCGCGCTTAAGGGAGCGGGAACTGGATTAGTCTTATTAGAAAAAATAAGACGCTGACCGTAAGCTATTCGGGGATCTTTACCATTCCCGGGAACGAGTAGGAACTTACCGCTACTGGTCTTAATATCTAATCGACTTTGAGTGCGCGATGATACCCAGAAGATGTTATTGGGATCGACTCCATCTAAACTAACTTGCAAGCCCTTAAAGTTAATACTTTCTTGGAAATCTCCTCTCAATATAAATACAGGACTAGGGCCACGTCTTAAACTTGTTGCTGTACATGTGCTTTCTGCGGCTGTTGAGTCAGGATTAACACAATTAGCTCTAAAGGTAATCTTGCCTGTCAATTCGCGAGTGCCACCATCAAGGATGCCAATATTATTGAGGTTAAATACGTGGACTCTATTGTCGGCAAAAGTATTAATTGCTCTCAACGATAAATCAATCGTACTAGTATTAGGAGATGTCCCTGTACCTAGATCCCTCGTGCCAGTGCCATCGGCTTTTTTGGTAAAGTCGGGCTGCAATCCTACAAAAGCAGCATTTCCAGGTAAGAGGTTGAGACTTAGTAAGCCACTACCACCTGATAAGGAGACTGTATCCTTTTTTTGACTACCAGTAGCTGTGGTTGTCGTTGTGGCTATCCTACCTACAAAATTACGAATTGCTCGACCGGGAGTTCCATCGCCCTGAGCGCAACTACCACCTGAAATATCAGTTTTACCAAGAACCGATCGCTCGATCGCTTGATACTTTCTGGTTCTGCCCGTACCACCACAAACGACAAAGCTAGTCGCGGGTTCCGTTGTACTCTGTACCCCAAAGCCTGATCCTGCACCTGCTAGAGCGGTATTGTCTGAAGGGTAATGAGGATTGTAAGGAAGGTTGAGATTGAGCAAAGTTGGGACGCTGGCATTCGATTCGCCATCGGCAAAGGCATTGCCAAAGGTATATTTTTTAGAAATACAGCGATCGTCTACCCGACCAGTCGTCAAATCCATACAAGGAGTCGGCGGTAAAATCAACGAACCCTTGCTATTGAGATTGGCTCTCAAGGTTCCTGTATCACCAGCACCAATGAAGGGGAAGCTAAGATTATTAATAAATAAGTTTCTATCACTTTGATGACGAACAGATACAGTCTCTCCTGGGAAGTCATTACTCGAAGCAGATGTGCGATACCATAACGTCCTACTCACCCTAGTTGGTCTAGTTCTTGTCATTTGCTTGGTGGTATCAGCCGCAGGATCATCGGAGTTACTAATTGGTCTGGTGAAGTTACCAGGCAACATCGGAATTTCACCACCTGCGGCAGGACGAGGCGGAATATTGGGGAAGATGTCCGTTCTTTCCGTAGGGGAGTCTAAGCTCTGATTTCCATTAATATCGTCACCCCATACATAACGTCCGCCATTTGTACCTGAGCTTTCTGTGTTAGACGGTGGATTAAATGGACGGAAGAAAATATCACCTGAAGCATGGGGGAAAGGATAAGCCGCAGCAGGAGCCATCATCGAGAAAGGCATTACTGAAGAGGTGGTCTGAAGTTTTGCAAATACTGGAGAGAATAAGGAACCTTCCCCACCGCCTTGTATAGGTGTGGGCGAAGGTGAAGGTGTGGGGGTAGGTGTAGTTGTAGGTGTAGGAGTAGGTGTGGGGGTAGGCGTAGTACAAGGAGAGGTGGCGTTGTCATCGTTATTCGTAAAGTTGAATGATACGAGACAAGCGGTAGTCTGATTGTCAGTACGAATGCGTCCACGACGGATGGAACCGTTAGTTCCACCAGTACCATTATTTCCGGGAGTACCAGCTATATAACTAGCATTAGAGGGTCCTTTAATATTATCCAAGCTCAATCGGAACTCTTCATCTGCGCTTTCAGAAAAACTATCGCGAACAACCAAGACCGAAAGAATTTTTGTGTCAGGGTCACCATTAGTACCAGTAGTATCAGAAGAGCCTTTCCATGAAACTACAGTGCAATATAAGTTATTAGGAGATGTAGGACAGGTAGAATCCTCAGGATCAACGGTTTGGGCGCTAACTGCTCCTACACCTAGTCTTGGGTAGAGAGAACCCCTCGCGATCGCGGTCTGCAATCCATTTTTAGTCGTCAACGTGATGGGATTAGCCCCACCATTGTAAATTCCACTCAAAAAGTCAGAGGGAATTGCCGAAACTGTCTGCGTTCCTGAACCTGTAGAAGTTGGGATAACCTTATTAGCATTAGCTAAATCTGGGGTGGTGTAGAGTTCTATGGTTGAACCCGATAGTTTTTTAATGTAGTAGGTTGTACTTGTCTCTAAGCCTGTAGGTAATGTCCCTGTAGTCGATAAAATTACCGACTCTCCATCACTAAAGCTAGCGGTAGAAGAAGTAGAAGTGAGAACACCACCAGACGTAGAGGTAAAGGTAAATGAGGAGGTTGTACCATCAATACGGGAGAACTCATCACCCACTTTACCTGCAAAAGCACCTGTGTCAGTCCGAGGAGATAGGGTTACTTTTACCCTGACGACATCATTAGTGCCTAGGAGCGCTCTGTTGTTAAGCCTGAGATCAAAGTTAAATCTTCTATACACAGCATTGTTTGTACTGCGATTCCTTTCACCCGCGATCGCTTGACCACTATTATTATCGTTACTGTTAGTAACAAAGCCAGTAGCAGGAATGACAACAGCAGTTGCACCATTGTTATTGCCAGCCCCTGCTCCCGTTGCCACCCAAGCAGTTTCAGGTGTGGGTAAGATATTAGAAGAACTAAGCAGAGTCTCCAAACTACCAAGAGAAGCGACTCCGGGAGATGCCAGACCATTGAAGTCACGACGGCGACCCTCTGCGGTATCATTGTCACCCGTTATTTCAATTGTGACTCCTCTTTCGGGGCAGGGAACTGTACCGAAACTGCTATTAGTATTATTACCTCTATTATCGCTAGTATTCGACAAATCAAAAGGAGTGTTTAAATTGCCAAATACATGGGGATAGGTGAAGCCAGTAGTAGCATCGTTGCCTTGTTCTACACCTAAAGCAATAGGATATACCACAGCAGCAATATTAGAAGTTGGATTAGCGCAACTAGCGGCAAAAATAAGCTGCTGATTACCATCTTTGTAGATATCATCAAATCTCAAGAAGGATAGGCGACGTGCAAATCGAGAATTATCAGGTGAAATATAACGAGGAGCGCCTATAGGAGTAGTACCAGTAAGCCCTGTAGTTAATTCAGGTAAAGTAGTTGTACCAGCACCAGCCTTAACCCAATCCGAGAAAGTACATTCACTCGCAGGAATCTTGCTACAGAGTTCCATCCCATATTCACTAAAGCTAATCCGACGCTGAATTGGTGTTACACCATTCGCATTGTAGCTAGCAAGATTACCATTAACAGGAATCGTACTATTAGTAGCGGCTGGCCAAGTATTAGAGGTAGTACCTGTTTGTCCATCCGAGTTGAGACGGTTGAGCCAAGGACTACTAGTGACAAAGTTATTATTTAAGAAGCCAAAGCGACGGCGCTCCAATACATAACTACTGTCTTTTCTTGGTTCTCGCTTAGTCGCATCAAACAGATCTGGCAAAGTCGGATTAAGCTGAGATTGCCAGTTAATGCTAGTAGAAGTATTAGAGTTATTGCGAATATCATAGTCACCATCGGTGCGATAGCCATCTCTAAAATTAGCAGATAGAACAGTTACCGCATCCGCCAAAACTGTTGTAGGTCGCCATTGATCGCCAGTTACACAACCTGTTGTCTGAGCAGGACGACAGGCAAAATTTCCATCAAGCTTGTCATTAGGTCCATTGTCAGCGTGACGTTTATAGAAATTACTCCATATACCATTAATATCAGCAGTATCTTCTTTGAGAAGTAGTGTAAATTCCTGTTTGGTATGTTTGTTAAATCCAGGGATAGTGGGGTTAGTTTCGTTAGTGGGAGTAGATGTAAAGGCAACACCAGGAGCATATTGCGCTCTAACATATACAGGCAAGTTAGAAACAAGCGTTAAACCCTTCTCTCCTTTAGTTTCTTCTGTCCATTTATAAGCCGTATTAGCGTAATTAGTATCAGAAAAAGCGACAGAACCATCAATTGTATTAGCTTGGGTTGATGTGAGCGTATTTAAAGCACTACGCCATAGTCGGATACCATTAACTAGACGAATGGCACTAGGTTTTCGAGTAGCATCAAGGAGAAAATCTGTAGAGCTAAGGTTTTGAAGAACTTGATCGCTAGTTGAGCAAGGAAAGCCAATAGCAAGCCCAGTATTAGTACTGCTGGAGGAGGTACATACATAAATTTTCTGGTTTGGAGGTGCAAGAGGTGCAGGATCAGGAACTTCAACAATCTGGTTGTAGTAGCTCAGATCGGCTAAAGCATCTTCGCGGGTTGCATAAACAATGCTGCTGTAGGGCAGTAGATAATCAGTAGCAATACCGGGATTATTGCCGCCCTTAATCTGAGAGCCGCGCAGACGATCCATATCAATGTCCGTAGCACGAATTTCAAGAGGCTGGCGTTGCTCTAGCTCTAGATCATAGATGTCACCTCGATTTTTAGTGACGACGGGTAAACCATTAGTAGCAGCAGTTGTACCCCGCGTATTGTTGCCAACACCAGCTTCAAATAAAGACTCATTGCGATTAAGGGATTTAACTTCTCTACCATCAAGGAAAGCACTCTCTCTAAAAGCTCCGTGAGGGATTTGTGCCGAGGTTACGCCTGTAACAGTAACACCTGCGGGGGTAGCTACGGTGATGGTTGCAGAGGTAGAAGAACTATTGGCAACATTGATAGTTCCATCAAGGATTTGCAAGGCACACAGGTTGGAATCGAGGGTAGACTGTTGAGGTAAGGTTAGATTGGCGTTGGGGGTAGCACTAAGTTTAATTAATACATTACGGAGAGACTCATTGGCAAATCTACCATTGGGGAACATGAGATTGGCTTGGTAGAGAAGCCTATTTTCATAAGTAGCACTACTCCTAGGGTTTCTCGCAGTGTCATCAGAGATAGTGAATAGCCCTGTAGATGTACTATATTTACCTGAAAAATTAGAAGTAGTCAGATTCTTAGCAGTTAAGCCAACTTGATACACAATCCCGTTATTAGATCGCCCACCTGCGGCAGTGTTCCAAGGTAAGGTGTATGTTGTATTATCTGGTTTTGTGAAAGTGGTTGAATTCTTGGCTGTGGCGGGAGTTGATGGGTCGTAATAGCTACTTACACAGGCGATCGGGACTTGGTAATCAGTAGGGGTTGTAATCGCGTTGTAAGCATCGTATTTGTAGTGATAAATTGCCGAGGCTCGCATTTGCAGGTCGCCTTTGCGAGTGTCGAGCGAGTTGCCACTAGTCATGGGCATGGAGTCTTGCCAGACGATATAGTTGCGCGAAGCTTTACCGCGATCGTCACTGGTATTGTCACTTGGTGCGGCAAAGTTTGTCTCATCGATAGAAGTAATGGGATTATCAATGGGTTCTCCATTCCACAGAGGCGCACTTGATTCATCAAAACCAGTAGTGGAGATATTGTCAGAAATACCTGTGCGGAAGTTAGGCAAGAATGTATCGGCTGAGCGGCGGCTGTAAATACCAGCATTGGTGACGACACGTAAACCTCCCGACCTAGGCGAAAGTGTAGAAACGTTAGCGCCTGCGGTAAAAGGATCGGCGGCGGAAGTAGAATAGGCAGCAGCAGCAATTTCCCAGAATCCACCGCGATCAGTAACGCCTAAATTACTCAATGGCGTAGATTGACTGAAACGATACCGTTCAACTGTACTCGGATTAGCAGGAGTAGTTTTATCGTTCCAAAATACTAAAGCTGAAGGGTCAGTGGAAATTCGATTTCGCGATGTTCCACTAACAAATTCTAATCGGTTATTGCTGGCATTAAATCTCAACCATTTCGCGGGAAAACTATTACCAACCAGTACGCGATCTCCTAAGAGAATTTCATTATCAGTTGCAACAATATCAGGATCGACTGCCGATAGATTTAAGGTTCTATTGGTAGATGAACCAGTAGTTAAGAGAGTGATGCCATTTACGCTGGTAGTCGTACTGCCGACATTAGTAGTAATAGTATCTTTAAGCCCCCCTTTGCCATCAAACCCTGCTCCTGTAGTCAGGCTAAAACTTCCTACTGATTTCCCAAAGTTATCATTATCATAGTTTGGCAAAGTCCATTCGACAATTGGGGATAAGTCGGAGGGTTGACCAGGGACTGGAATTGGCGTAAGTAAGGTTGTAGGTAGGCTCGGATTGGCTCCAAAAGCAACATCACGGAATGAGACCTTACGAACTCTTTCGCCAAAGTAGGCAGTAAAGGCAGCCCGTCTAGCAGTATTGACCTCTGCTTGAGAGAGAGCTTCTTCTTGAATCCGCTTGACAAGATCCTGTTGAACAGACAGAGGATCACTGTTACTGGAGGGACTGTAGGCAAGATTACTGGTGTTAAAAGTTGCGGTAATTGTGCTCGGAATCGTGACCGTACTACGGGCGATCGCAGCCTCAACAAGTACGCCAATGCGACGGTTATATTCAAAATCATTGAGGGCTAAATCAGAACTCTTATTCTTAGCCACGGTACTATCAACACTTACCGTAGAGTTAGCCCGAATCGCCGAATCGGTGATGAGTTTTGTCCCGCCCGTGACTGTATCAGGTGGAGAACCTGCACCTTGGAACAAATGTACTTTGACAACGGCTGCGGTTAGATTACTTGCATTAGACAAATTATTCAGATCAAAGGAGTCAGAGTCTTCTGAGAGCAAACTTGTGTTATCAGCAACTGCATCGCCTTCTACAACATTACCAGCAACTACAATTTCACTATTCTTTTTTAAGTAATAACAAGAACCAAACAATCGAGAGTCGGAGGTCTTTCCAGGAGGAGAATCTATAGATCCCCCCGAGCTACTAACTTGATAGAAAGTTATCGGGCTACCAATATTTAGAGATCTATTCTTTCCTGCCCCAACCATTAAGTTACCAGCACTATAGACCCTACCATTGAGTCGAAAAGTGGCAATGTTTACCAGTTCTGTATCTCCTTCAAAAAATACAGCATTGTTGTTTTGAGGAGAACGAGCACGGTCTTGTTGTAACTCAATCGCACTAATAGAAGTTACACCTTTGTATAGTTCATATTTGTCTAATTGGTTATTACTAGCATTGGTCGGATAGCTAGCGGTATCTGTAATAGGGACAGTTACGGCATAGACAAAAAATGCTTTCTTTAAACGATTATCACTAGATAGAGTCCATCCACCATCCCCCGCAATATTCGAGACACCTCCAGTAGATACACATGCTCCCGAAAGCGTCGTTTCATCCATCGGTAGAGTACGAGATTCAATGGGCACAATCGGGCGATCAAGGATAGATGGAGGGCGTGCACGGAAGAGAATACTATAAATGCCATAGGAATCAAATAGACCATTATTATCTGTATCTACTGGAAACTTCCAAGCACTCGACACATATTCTCTATTTTCGATTTTAGAGTCACTGGTATTAATTTTATTATCAGGCTTTGAAGTGGTAGAAGTAGGATCGCGAAAATCGTAAACAATTTGTAAACGAGTCTCATCAGGGAAAGTATATTTACCAGTATCGTTGGTGATAACGCTGTCTAAGGTAATTTCAGGTGGTGTGGCGCGACCTAATTTACCGTCATTTAATAATGCATCAATTTTGGAACGGGCGCGATCGACTACGGGAGTTGCGGCGCTTCTAAAGACCTGCTCTACACGAGCATTTGCCGCAGTTTTAGCCCTCTCTGAGGATCTGGCTACGGTTGTCACTACGAGCAAGGTGACCACGAGAGTCACTAAGGTAACGGTTGGTAGTACAAAGCCTGCTGCTTTGCCGATCGCTTTGCGTTGCCCCCGTGAAGCTCCTAATAATTGCCGTACAAAACGCCGACTAATGCGAATAGGACTACCGATCGCATTTAGCCATTTTCTTAACTTGGCGATAAATTCGGCAAAAAAGCGATTAATTTTACGGCTTTGCTTGGAATCAGACATAACTTTTACCAACCTGACTGCAATATACTACCCAAGACAGACCCAAAATTAACGACAAAATTAAGGAATTTAATTTTATAGCCGTCGCCATAACTAAATTAGGGGATGTGGCGCTTCGTGCTGCATCCCCTAATTTAGTAGCTAGAACAATTCAGTGGGGCGGGTGACGAGGTACAGGATGGCTCTCACTGCTAGCCCGATCGCTAAACTGCTAAATGCAACTATGCCCAAAAGTCCCCAGATCGTTTTTTTTGGTAGGTCAGTGTAGAGAAGTTGCTTACCCACTAAGGTAATTGACCCTGCGATCGCGCCAATGGCAGCATAGGTTAGCCAGCTAGAAGGGGGTTGCAAAACTAGGAAAGAGACGATGGCGGTAAAAGTAATAGTAATTAGGGTGGCAATAATTTCGAGAATACTGAGTTTTTTGTCGGTTTCAGGCTCGTAGCGTACATCCTGAAAACCTATTACATATATTATTAAACAGGCGATCGCAGTAATGATACTCGCCGTAAGCTGAGCTTTCCAATAGACAATAGCAATGGCGGCGATCGCGGCTAACAAGCCGCCCAAACTCGCAGGGATCGCCACAGCCGCACCTACGGCTAAGCCAAAGATTAGCCCTGAGTTAAGGTAATTGCCATAGCGTAGTAATGAGCATAAATACGCACCTAACCACCCATAGGCGATCGCAATCCCAGTAAGGGAGATGAGCAACCGATAGCCAAGCTCTAATTTGCCAATTTTGAGCGCCATAAATTACCACCGAGTACATTACATAAGTAATTAAAGCTTAAAAAAAGCACGCCTAGGGCGTGCTTTTTTTAAGCTTTAATACCAACCTGTCCTGATTCTAAAATCGGGTACACCCAATGGGGTCGCATCAACATGACTGTATCAATTACATGGATAATGCCATTGTCTGCTTCAATGTCGGCGGCAATAACCGTGGCATTATTAGCTTCAAAGGCTTCATCGGAAATATCCAGATCGATTTGCGAACCTTCTAGAGAAGTTAAAGATTTTACTCCAATTAAATCTTCTCTTTTATATTTTCCCGCTACGACATGGTAAGTGAGAATGCGAGAGAGTTGGGGAATATTCTGAACTAGGGTGGTAATTGTGCCAGCAGGGAGTTTCGCGAAGGCAGGATCATTGGGCGCAAAGACGGTAAAAGGACCAGGGCTTTGCAAGGCTTCTACCAGACTTGCCGCAGTTACGGCTGTAACTAAGGTAGAGAATCCTTCGTTATTAACAGCAATATCAACAATTGTAGGCATAGAATTTTTTAGGGAATTAAATAATTTTTTATGAATAAGAATATATGAACAAGGGGCTTAAGCCCCTTGTTCATATATTCGGTAATCTAACGATAATCTTGGCTTTGAATCATGGCGAGTTTAGCAGCCTTGTCCATGCCATATTTGGGATTGCAGAAACGATTTAGCTGACCCTCGAAATAGTGACGATTTGCTAACAGATGCTTCGGATTAGGATCATCTAAGGGATAGAGCAGAGCAGCACGTCCTGCCTGAATTACTGCCGAGGTGACGTTATACATCGATCGCTGAAAACTGACGGCTAATTGAATCAACATGTCATCTTCGCCACGACAGAATTGCTTGTAATAGTCGATCAAGTATTGCGGCAAGAAATGGTACATATCTTGATGCAGTAAAGTTGGCGGAATCCCTGCGGAACCAACGGGGAATTTGTCCGCATATAAAATCCCGAAGTGGAAATCATTTTGATCAGTGGGAACTTCATGGGCTTGAGCATTGTAGGACTTTGTACCACGGAAGGGAGATGTGCGATAAAAGACCGCTTCGACATAGGGAAAAGCGGCTTCGTATAGCCAAGTAAAGCCCTTAGATTTCGGCACAATATCCAACCATTCGCCGCCAATATTGACACGATGATAAATTGGACGACCCGCGATCGCAAAGATCCCATTTACTAAGAAGTCCATAGCATCGGGTACACCCTTAAAGCCGCCTTCATCATAAATATCAGACATTTCAAAGAAGACAGGAGCCATGACTTCCCAAAATAGTCCTAATACGGAAGTCATGGTCGATTGACGACACTGCTCTAAAAACATCTCAGGAAAAAGCTTATAAAGTCCCAACATCACGGGATTATTTTTGAAGAAAGCTTTGATGGCGCGATCGGCATTTTGGCGATATTCTTCAGAGTCCATGTAAGGCTCCAGTTCGCCGCCCATGCCACGATGCCAAAGCATTGCACGCATACATTCTTCGGCAAATTCCATGTTAATGCGATCGTGATAGAGATGATGGAAAATTTTAGGAATTTTCGCCTTTAATTCTCCCTTATCCATAAACTCTAGGAGTTCCTTATGGGCGGTGGCATAGCCTCTCCAGATACGAAGATCGGCTTCATCACCTGCATAGTGATTGGGGACATCCCAATATTCTTGAGTAGGGAAGTACTTAAAAGCAGGGAGAGGTTCTAAAAATACTTGCTCGGCTATGTATAGCAGATCCCGCCAGTAGAAGTCCATCGGCACTGCATAGGCTTTGTAAAGTCCGATAATCTGCATCAAGTTTTCGGGCGTATCAGGTAGCATGGAGCCACCAGCTTCTAGGCGATGGATTACATCTGCATAGGGATGCGTGGAGGGCGGCAATTTGGTCGCAGGTTCGATTAAGGTCGATGGCATAGTTTGTTTCTCTTGTTTTTATTATTATTTTTGTTTTTATAGAATTATGGAAAAGTCTCTGAGATAAAGGGGCTTAAGCCCCTTGTTTACTCAGGTTCTCGACTAAAGGCTAGAGAAACTTTTTCGTAGTTCAAGGATTGGAGATTTTGCTTAGCTAAAACGGTTTCAGCAGGAATGCGATCGGCGATTTGGATAGATGCTTTTTCACTCCATTTAATTAACCAGACGGGCTGAACTCCTAAAAAGACAATTAGGGCAGTTAAAACTAGCGCTGGCAACTGTTCCCAACCACTGACTTTGGGATAGTAGGCTGTGTTGTTGTCTAACTTGCCGAAACATGTCCGATTAAGCAGAATTACAAAGTAAACAGCCGTTAGTCCTGTCCCAATAATCGAAAGGATTGTGGGAATTGGGAATTTGGTAAAACTGCCTTGGAAAACTAGAAATTCTGCGATGAAGCCCACGAGTCCGGGAATACCTGCGCTTGCCATTCCACCAAGGATCAAGAGAGCCGCCGTAGTTGGTAAGCCCCGCAAAGGATTAAGTAAGCCATTCAAGACATCGAGATCTCTTGTGCCAACCTTTTCTTCGATCACACCTACTAAATAGAATAGGAGCGCAAGCACAAGCCCGTGACTGACCATTTGACCGATGCCTCCAACGAGGCTTAAGGGTGTAGCCGCCGCCGCCGCTAGCAAAATATAGCTCATATGTCCAATGGAGCTATAGGCGACCATGCGCTTGATGTCCTTTTGGGCGATCGCGGTCATTGATCCGTAAAGTACGCCAAGTCCCGCCCAAATTGCCACATAGGGAGAGATCAGTGTCCATGCATCGGGAAACAGTCCCACACAGAAGCGGAAAAGTCCATAGGTTCCTAGCTTCGCGACAATCCCGCCGAGCATCATCACTGTAGGGGTAGTGGATTCGACATAGGCATCGGGCAACCAAGTATGGAAAGGCACAAAGGGCGCTTTAATCGTGAAGCCAAGGAGTAAAACCAACAATAGAGTCAGTTGGACTTCTATAGGCAAAGAAATTTCACGAAGGGCGGAGTAGTCAAATACAGGAGTGGGATTTGCGGTCAGCCAGCCTAAAGCAAGGAAGCCAACTAAGATTAAAATCCCCGAAATCGCGGTAAAGATGAGGAATTTCATCGCCGCATAACTGCGTTGCGCTCCTCCCCAAACTGCAATTACCAAATAGAGGGGAATTAGTTCTAATTCGTAAAAAAGGACAAATAAGAGGGTATTAGTGGAGAGAATTGCGCCACTGATACCTGCATGGATGAGCAGCATTAAGACATCGAAGAGTTGCTTGCGTTCAGTAATCTGTTTTTCACAAAAACAAATTACTAACCAAGTGATCAAGCCATTGAGAACCACTAGAGGTAGGGATAGACCATCTACCCCAAGGCTATAGTTCAAACCAAGGTTTTCTAGCCAAGGTAAATTTTCGGATAATTGAAATGCGGAATTGCCGATGTCAAATTGACGCAACAGCAGAAAATCAAGAATCAGGATTGCTGACGTAACGATCGCTGATCCTTTGTTTGCGAGAGTTTTTGGTAGCAAGGCGATCGCCAAAGCTCCAATAACGGGCAACCAGATTAAGGCACTAAGCATAGGTATATCCAATTAGAGTTTAGGAAGTCCAAATTTAAATTTCAAATTTAAAGGGTGCGATTGAATAGCAAAAGCAACAAAATGCCAATACCGACAATGATTGTCAGGGTATAGAGTTGAAGCTGACCAAAGGTGCTATATCGCAAGTTTTGACCACTAAATAGAGTTGCTAGTCCAAAGAAGTTGCCAACGCCATCGACAAAGAAGCGATCGAACCAGTACATCCCTTTCGAGATATTATCCACTAAGCCCACAATCGTGACTTTGTAGAGCTTCGGTGTATAAAAGTCATTGGCAAAGAAGCTCTGCATTCCCATCCAAGGTAGTTGAATGGGTTTGGCAACCTGATTATTCAGATACAGATAAGCGCCTGCACTTAGTCCTAATAGACTAGAAGCGGAAAGTAGGAGGGCATCGGTGCTGAGTAATATTGACCAATCTTCGATCAGTCCAAACAGGTTGAGCAACTGGGGCGTATGTAGAACTAAACCCGCAAGGATGGTCATCGGCATGACAATCAGCCATAGTGGTTCTACGGAGCGTTCGGTCATCTGCTTAGGCTTACCACCCCAAATTAGACCAAATACTCGCATCACACTGAAAGCCATCAAGCCATTAATTACGAGTAGAAGTTGTGCTAGGGCGGGATGATTTTCCCAGAGGTAGGTAATAAAATCGACCATCGCCCAGAATCCACCAAAAGGCGGCAAGGCAACCAATCCCGCCATCCCAACTAAAAAGCACAATCCCGAAATAGGACGACGCTTCCATAGCCCGCCTAGTAAGGTGAGGTCTTGGCTAATGTTATTAGAAATAATGCTACCGACTGCCATCAATAACAGAGCGATCGCTAGGGCATGAGCCAAAATCAACAGATAAGCGCCTTGGATTTCACCCACACCCACGGCAATAAAGATCAGTCCCATATAGGCACTGGTGAGATAGGACAGCGATCGCTTGACATCAATTTGACCAATGGAAATAAGGGTGGTTCCTAAAGCGGTCGCTGCACCGATGGCAATTACTACCTGTTGGGCAATATCCGACAAAGCCAGCAGGGGATAGAGCTTGATCAGTACCCAAGCACCTGTTGCCACCACTACGGAATTACGCAAAACTGTACTAGGCAAGGGTCCCTCCATCGCTTCGTCTAACCAGAGATGCAAAGGAAACTGAGCGCATTTGCCCATTGGTCCAACGATCAAGGCTAAGGTCACCAAGGTGATCGCCGTAGGATTAACTTCTGCATTATTTGCCCATACAGCAAGTTCGCTAAAATTCCAAGTTCCTGTAAGGGGTAGCAAGCCAACTACACCCATTAATAGGAATAAGTCGCCAACTCGCTTGGTGAGAAAAGCGTCTCTCGCCCCTGTGACTACAAGGGATTGGTTGTACCAAATACCCACTAAAAGATAAGTGCCGAGGGTCAGAACCTCAAGAATGACATAGCTAAAGAAGAGGGAATCGCACAAGACCAAAGCGCATAAACCAGCTTCAAATAGGGCTAAAAGTGCAAAGAATCTACCCCAGCCCCAATCCATTTCCATATAGCCCACTGCATAAATCTGAGCGAGCAGGTTAATCGCAGCAATGACCACGATCGCACCGACGGTAAGTGGGTTAATTTGTAAGTCAAGGGTGAAGTTGAGACCACCGACCGCTAACCAAGGAAAAGATAACTCCCGTGCTGGCTGTCCCCAAGCTACGGTCAAAGCCGCGATCGCATGAATCAAGGAGATAAAGGTCATCAAAATATTGATGTAGCCTGCTGGTCTAGGGCCTGTTTTACGGGTAATACTAGGAAACCAGATGATCGATAGCATCGCTCCTGCCAGAGAATAGCAAGGGATCAGCCAGATCGTGTCCAGCCAGTTATTTATCATATAAACTCTATTTACTTATGAAAAACCATAATTAATTTTCTATGATTATTGCAAAGATGTCTCTAAATGAAAATAGTTCTAATCATCGTTTTTAATCTATGGTTACTATAGATTTTTACAAGATCACAATATTTGTGAGGATTAACCCACCCTATAAAGAGTTCGCCAAGAAAATCTGCATAGCAGATTTTCTTGGCGAACTCTTTATTAAATAAAAAAGGAGTGCTTTGCACTCCCTTTTTTTAGTAATCGTCCCGAACGGCAAAGGAAATTGTTTGCTGAGTAACTATATTAATTACAGCGCTCGGCTCAATCACCGTCACCTGTGGCGCAGTCACATTCCCAATCACCGCCGCCGCCGCCGCACCACCCAGCACATCCAGAATCTGTACATTACCGCGTAAAACACCGCCAAGCACCGCCCCTGCGGCTCCACCAATACCCGCATCCGTCAAAATAGAACCTGCATTGGTTTCGCGAGGATCTTTCATGTCATTAATCAAAGCCGACTCCGCTTGCAGTCTCACCGTTGCCCCCCGACTGGTAAACTTTTGGGCGACAAACTTAGAACCACCCTCCACTGGCACAAACTGCCCCTCGACCACTGCCCCCGCAGGAATTAAAACCACACCATTTTGAGTAGCGATATCTTGAGCAACTAAGAGACTCGCATTAACCGTTTCACCCTTAGCAATGTAAAGCGTATCTTGGCGATTGATTTTTGTAGCGATCGCCTGACCAACAGGCAAATTATAGGTAGAGCGAAATACTTGTGCAACTTGATCTCGCCGCACCTGTTTTTGGGAGTTATCAATTTGAGTCGAAAATTGCGATCGGTAACGGGAAGACGCATCGCTAGGATTAGCGATTAGGGATGTGATAGCTAGGCTTAGTACCATACTTATCGACGATACAATTGCTAACTTGGCTGGACGTTTAGCGCTCATAAATGCCTCTGAAGATGCCAATAGAGTTCTACTTTAATGTTATGACTGATCGAAGAAGCTTTTGGTTCCATAATGAGGTGAATTAGCGTAGCTTAACGCACTCAAACATTTAGGATTTACTGATGTTACGTGGAAGTTTCCAAGACCCTCACCCCTAGCCCCTCTCCCAAAAGGGGAGAGGGGAACAAGAAATTGTCTTACTCCCCTTCTCCCTTGATGGGAGAGGGGGCTGGGGGGGTGAGGGTTCCACGTAACATTAGTATTTAGATAAAGTGAGTTACATTTCATTAACGAAGTCTATGCGATCGCCGATCGCCTAGGATTCCTTCCAAACAGGTGTTAGCTAATGACTCCATCAGAAGCTAATGGAAGAATAAATCGGAAGTATCTAATATTGTGGCGCTTGGGCAACTCGGACTCTTGCTGAAACCCCAAGCTTTGATAGAGGCGTTGTGCAGACTGCATCAGTTCACTTGTGAAAAGTCCAATGGAGCTTGCCTTATCATTTTTTGCCTTAGCAATGCACTCTAGAGTTAAGGCTTTAGCAATACCCCTACCTCGATGCTGAGGGTGAACCGCTAACAAGAGGATCGAAGCTATATCGGGTTTAAAAATTGCTGGATCTCCTTTACCCGCAGGACAATAAGCAACAGAGCCGATGATGTCGTTACCAGAACGATAAATTATGAACTCTGCCACCTCTGCTCTTTCTTTAATGTTTCGCAGGTTCTTCTGCATGGTTTCCCAAGCCCCTGATGGAAGATATGATGCGAATTCTGTATAGGCTACAACATTCAAATCAGCGATCGCCTCGTAATCCCTACTAGTTGAAGTTTCAATCACCTGTGCTACTCTCCATTTTTAGGCAGCTAACTATGGATTAGACAGAAAATTTCTGTCTAATCTGAATATAGGGGATATAGGCTTAAAGTCAAGTTTTGGGCTTCAAGTAGGATTCGTTAGCGTATCGTAACGCACTCAAACATTTAGCATTAACTAGATAAAGTGCGTTACATTTCATTTTGATAGGTTTATGAATGTGGCGATCGCCTATTCATTTCATAGATAAAACCGCTTGATAGCTGACAGGTTTATGAGTATGGCGATCGCCTATCGATAGTTGTTAGAATATCGAATATATCTAAATATCACAAATTTATGTTTAGAGACTCGAAGTTTATCAGTAGATCTGCCGATGTTATGGGTGGTACGACTGTATTTGTAAGTACTAGGGTTCCTGTGCAGACCCTTTTAGATTATCTCAAGGCAGGCGAATCGATTGATGATTTTTTGGATGGTTTTCCAACTGTAACTAGAGAACAGGTTATTTATTTTTTAGAAGAGTTAGGAAAGAGCTTTTTGAGTGTGGCGGCGTAATATGAGGGTTCTGGTAGTGTGTCATATTTGTTGAACTAGGTAATTGATAAAAATGGCAAACCCATACCAGCATTTTTTATAGCATATGCCTGTTATTTTCTCCCCAACAAATGTGAAACACTACCGATTTTGGTTTAGTATATTTATTAGGATAGGTCTTAAAGACCTATCCTAATTTGTTAACACATTGATAGTGATATTTAAAGGAGTTTTGCAATGGCTATTACAGTTCAAGATTTAAGAGAAAGTCGCCAAGAATTATCTTTGATAACAGTTAAATATGATGAACTGGCAAAAAATGCACTATCAAAAATGCTAGAAAACAATTACAGCCAACTTCCTGTTGTTGATGATGACAAAAAACTAATGGGAATAATTTCTCATCATTCAATTTTAAATGCTATACAGACATTCAATGTAGATATTGATAGCATAAGAGTATCTCATGCAACAGAAAAATGCAAAGAAACTTGTAAAACTGAGGACGATTTATCTGATGTAATTGATAAGGTGCAAAAGTATAGTTTTTTAGTTGTTTTGGATAATAAGGACAAACAAAGACCCATAGGAATAATAACTACAGATGATTTACTAGGATTTTATTACAAACGTGCTGAAAACATTTTGCTTATTCATAATATTGAATCATCCTTGAAAGAACATATTAGATGTGCTATTGATGAATTGGACTTAGCTGAAAAAATTGACGGAATAGTTAACAAACAGAATTTTAACAAACTTGATAAAGCAATAATGCACTTTAATAAAAGTAGTAATATACAAGTAAATCAAAGCAATAAAGAATACCATGATTTGCTCAATGAAGTTTTCAAAAAACACTTTGGTCATCCTCGAAGCAAATCGTTAGATGATTTATCATTAAATGATTATATTGAAATACTACTATCTAAAGATAATGCTGATTATTGTACAACGACTTTTAATTATTTGGGAATAGAAGCTATTAAAAAGCTATTAGTAACTGTACGAGAAATAAGAAATGATTTTTTTCATTTTAGGAGAGAAATTGGCATAGAAGATTATAAAAAATTACGTTATTGTTCGGATTGGTTAGCGCATCATCCATCCAATCCTAAAAATATGTTGGATTATTATAGTAGTCATGACAATCAGACTATAGAAACTATAGAAGATAATGATAACAATATACTCCAGACTGAAGAACTAGTCTCTGAAAGTAAAATTGTTAATGTAGAAGAAAAAATGGACAATCTTCAGAATCGCTACAGCTTATTAGTTGATAAATTAGAACAAAGTGAAAACGATCAAATTAGTTATAGTTTTCAACATATAGAAAAATTAATTGAGGTTAAACTTCCACAAGGAGCAAGGGCAGATCGTTCGTGGTGGTCAAATAATGAGTCTCAACCTTGGACTCAAAAAGGATGGTATATTTTATACGTCAATCTAGTAAAAGAAACCGTTACTTTTGTTCGCAAGCCTTACGCAATCGAATATGCTGAGTTTTTTCAATCACTTCTGTCAAAGTTAAGTGAACAAGAAACACCATTCCGAGTTAAGTTTCCTTATCAAGATGGTCGTCGTTATGTAACGGTAACAACCTTTCCTACAAACAAAAAACCCATCGGAAATTTAACTTATTCATTTAATGAACACCACGAAAGTTTTAGAATAGAGTTGTTTATTGATAAAAATAGTCCTGAGCAAAACAAAAAAATATATGACCACCTTCATGACAAAAGACAAATAATAGAACAGAGTTGCATATCAGAAAATGAATCCATGATGTGGGAACGGATTGACTACGGAAATCCATCAAGAATATCATTATGTTATAAACCCAAAATATTTATTAAATGTAATTCAGAAAAATTAGAAGCTCTAAAAGAATGGGCAATAGATTCAATTATTAAATTTAATCAAATACTTACTGATCAATATGATGAATGATAGAACTTAATTTCGCAAAAGGTGAGAGATAGTTGCTGTTTGTGAGGATGAATAAGCGATCAATTTGTTAATACATAGTAACTAAACATAAAAAATTATGGCAAAAGATCTTTACCATCAAGCTATCAAAAATGCTTTAGTTAAGGATGGTTGGACAATTACAGGTGATCCTTACCCTCTGGAATATGAAGATCTTGAACTTTATCCAGACTTAGCTGTGGAAAAATTTATTTCAGAAACCCAAAGGCAACGTAAAATTATTATTGAAATTAAAAGCTTTATCAGTCTTTCATTGGTTAAGGATTTTGAGTTAGCTTTAGGGCAGTATATAATTTATCGTGATCTAATCCGACTATTACAAGATGAATATGAGGAGATTTATTTAGCTATTAAAGATGAAGTTTATAACACCTTCTTTCAAAGGAAATCAATTCAAGTTCTAGTCAAATTAAATCAACTTGCTTTACTTGTTGTAAATATAGAAAAGGAAGAGATAGTGCAATGGACAAGTTAACTAATTATCGTCAAATCATTAAAAATATATTAACTGAGCATGATCATCTTGCCAATCGCTCGTCTAGAAAAAAATATCAAACTTGCTTGATTTTTGATGAAGTCCATGATCATTATCTATGGATGTCGATAGACTGGGTTAATCAGAAGAGAATCAATAATACTCATGTTCATATTAGTATTAAAAATGAGAAAGTTTATATCGAGGATGATTGGACTGAAGATGGTATTGCTAATGAGTTGTTAGCGCAAGGTATTCCTAAGTGTGATATTGTTTTGGCTTTTCATGATCCTGAGACTCGGAAGTTAACGGAGTTTGCTGTAGCCTAGAGATTGCTGGTTTGTTTGTTTTTTAGAGTGGCGATCACTGTTTTTTGAGAACGGATAGGTGAGTAACTTGTTAATATATAGCAAGTAAACACGAAAACCTATGACTAAAATAGAGCTACTAGAAAAGCAGATCGCCGATCTTGACTATGACTCATTTGCAAAATTACGTGAATGGTTTATTGAATTCGATCAAGCCAATTGGGACAAAAAACTTGAATCAGATTCTAACTCTGGCAAACTTGACTTCTTAATCAATGCTGCACTTGCTGAACATCAAGCAGGAGAAGCAATTGATCTGTGAACCATAAAACAGCATCTAGCTTTTGGAACTGTTATGAATATCTGCCTATCGACATTCGTGACCTTGCCGACAAAAATTTTCTACTGCTCAAAGACAACCCTTCTCATCCATCCTTACAGTTTAAGAAAGTTGGTAAAGTATGGTCAGTAAGAGTTGGCTCTAATTATCGAGTGATCGCTACCCAAATTGAAGAAGGCTATCTCTGGATTTGGATAGGTACTCATGCTGAATATGACAAATTATTGAAATAGTGATTTTGGGCAATGGATAGGCGATCGCTGGTTGGTTGATTTTTTTTGAGGGGCGATCGCTGTTTAGGGGGATGGATAGGCGATCGCTGTTTAGTTGATTTTCAAAAAAGAGCCATAATAGCTAAAATAGCTAACATGGTTATAATAGCTAACAACAATGTTAGGGGCTTTTACCATGAAAACGTTAGGTGCATCGGAAGCTAAAAACCGCTTTGGCGAACTATTAGACCTAGCTCGTAGAGAACCAGTGCAAATAGCCAAAAAAGGGCGTAGTGTTGCCATTATGATGTCGATTGAAGAATTTGAAAGATTTTTAGATTTAGAAAATCAATTTTTGGCTCTAAAAGCAGAGCAAGCCAGACAAGAAGGCTTTATAGGCATTCCAGAAAGTGAGGCTTTATTATCAGAGATTTTAAATGCTTAAGATTAACTTGTCTCGACAAGCTGCTAAACGCTTAAAAAAACTGCCAGACAAGCACGCCAAACAAGTCGCAACCAAAATTACCGAATTGCTCTCAAATCCTTATCCTCAAGATTCTCTAAGGTTAAAAGGTTATCCCTATCACAGAGCCGATATTGGTGAATATAGGATTGTTTATTATGTGGAAGAACAAACCCTAGAAATCTTATTAATTGATAAACGGAACGATGATGAAGTCTACAAACAACTAAAAAGAATGATATAGAATTTATGAGATAAATAACCCCATCTATGGAGTGATCGCTGTTTTTGGTATGGATGAGCGATCGCTTTTTGATAGCAATTAGTGATTCTATTTTCCTAAATGCTAAACTGTAGATACTTAAGGTAGCTCTAGCAATCAAAATGAACACATTTAACGATAGATCTGTTATTGATAAGTCCTCTACGATACCAGTAGCGGAAATACACAATCAACTGAGTGAATCAATACCAGTAGCGGAAATACACAATCAACTGAGTGAATCAATTAAACACCTATCTCCAGAAAGATTGAAAGTAGTGGCAGATTTTGCAGCATTCTTGGCAAATGCCGAAAGCGAAGCCGCAACTCAAGAGCTGTTATCAATTTCAGGGCTATTAGAGCGTATTAAACAGAATCAAACAACTCCTAAAAGTCAGTATGTAAATTGGAAAACAGTGCGTTCTGATGTATGAAATTTTACTGCATCCTGATGCGCAGAAAGTTTATGCTAAAGCAGATAAAGCTTTAGCGAAAAAGATTGCTAAATGCTTACAACAATTAGAACAAGATCCGAGATCGCACCCTAATATCAAATCGCTCAAGGGAGAATATTTAAATTTCTATCGCTATCGCATTGGCGATTATAGGATTATTTATTCAGTCGAAGATAAAATAGTGCAAGTGTTTGTTGTGGCGATTGCTCACCGTAGTAAGGCTTATGAGATATAGCGGGTAGCTATTTGGTTGATTTTTTTTGAGAGGCGATCGCGGGTTATGGGATAGGAAAACTTCTCAAATACGCTCTTACAGAATGTGAAAGGAATCCCTACAAAAATAGTTTATACCCTGCTATAAAATTGGCAGATTCCAAGGCAAAAGGATAGAATAAGAATTATGTTTACCATGTCTTAACCTGATGTCAGACACACTTACGGTGGAAGCATTACCGATCTTGTCGATCGCACCAGCCCAACTTTTACGGGGAAACGGGATTTTAGCGCAACTCCCGAAATATTTGTCATGCTATGGGAATAAAGCTCTAGTCATTGCTGGGGAAACCGCCAATCAAGTCACAGCTAGCTATTTTCATAATAGCGATCGCGAAATTATCCATGCACCAGCGATCGCTGATTGTAGCGATGAAAATTTAGCCATGTTGCGTCGTCTTGTGCAGCAAGAAAATCCTCATGTAATTGTGGGTGTCGGTGGCGGCAAAGTCCTTGATACGGCGAAATTAATCGCCCATCAATGTCAGTTACCTATTGTTACCGTGCCGACCACTGGCGCAACCTGTGCGGCATGGACTGCCCTTAGCAATGTCTATGATGCTCAGGGAGCCTTTGACTATGACGTGACCCTCGATCGCTGTCCTGACATGATGTTTGTGGACTATGACGTAATTGCGACGGCTCCTAAACGCACTCTTGTGTCAGGAATTGGCGACGCGATCGCGAAGTGGTATGAGTCCTCTGTCAGCAGTGGCAATAGCGAGAAAACAATGGTAATTGCGGCGGTGCAAGAGGCAAGAATCCTGCGTGATATTTTGTTCCAAAAGTCTGCTGAGGCGATCGCCAATCCTAAAAGTCAAGCATGGCGCGAAGTAGTCGATGCGTCGGTCTGTCTGGCGGGGGCGATCGGTGGTATCGGGGGCGCAAATTGTCGCACGGTGGCGGCTCATGCGGTTCACAATGCTTTAACTCATCTGCATCAAACCCACGGGACATTACATGGCGAAAAGGTTGCCTATGGCATTTTGGTGCAACTCCGCTTAGAGGAATTTCAAGGCAATCAACTCGCCGCCTCGTCGCGTCATCAATTGCTGAAGTTTTATCAAGAGATTGGCTTACCGACAAATCTTGCCGATCTTGGCTTAAGTCAAGTCACCCTCGCCGAATTAGAACATATTGCGGCGATCGCCTGTCAGCCAAATTCCGATATTCACCGCTTACCCTTCACCGTTTCCCCCAGTCAAGTTCTGGCGGCGATGGTTTCCACAACTAGTCCCATTGCCGCCACCGTTTAACTAAAAAGCCTCGCGAAGCGAGGCTTTTTAGTTGCTTAGCGAACACTGGGTAATTCGATTTCGATCGCTTGTTGTTGCATTTTTTTGAAGACGTTATAAAAGCCATTGGCGCGAGATGGCGTGAGGCTAGCGACTAAACCTGTATCTTTAATAAATTCAGGCGTGAGCAATTCAACTTCCTTTTGGGTTAAGCCGCCCATACAGATCGATAGCAAACCAACAAACCCTTTACTAATCAACGCATCCGAGTCGCCTGCAAATACAACTCGCTCGTTGGTATCTAGTTTCGCTACCACATATACCTGTGATACACAGCCCTGTACTCTGTTTTCAGGGGTTTTGAGGGTTTCGGGAAACGCTTCGAGTTTCTTCCCGTACAAAATTAGTTGCTCATAACGTAGCTTCGGATCGGAGAGCCTCTGAAATCGCTGGACAATGCGATCGATGGCTTCAGGTAAATGGGTCGGGCTTGACATTAGCTTTGGAAATATTTGGAGATTATTTTCAAGATTTAGACAGAAAATCTTAGAGCTATTCCAGTTTAAAGGATCTGCTCGCATCTTGTGGGTGATCGCCTATTGAAATAATATTTGGCGAGGCTAGATCACAGGGTTTTAGCTTGCTCAAAAGATTGCTTAACAAAATCTAGAAACTCCTGCTGAAAGCGTTCCGTTGAGAAGCGCATAGCATTCTTACGACAGTGGATCGGCAAAATGCGATCGCAATTTTTCTCAAACTCTTTGACGGCTTCTACAATGCTCATCGCAGTTTGCTGAGGAAAAAATACACCAGTCGGGAACTCTTTGTCTAAGCCAATTACCGACTCACATACGCCACCACGACCATAGGCAATTACAGGCGTGCCGCAAGCTTGGGCTTCTACTGGCGTAATCCCAAAATCTTCCTCCGCAGCAAAAACAAACGCCTTCGCATTCTGCATATATCCCCGCAATTCCTCTGGTTCGCGATATCCCAAAAACTTGATATTTCGACCCGCCTTAGCTTGGATTTTTGGCATTTGTTCCCCATCGCCAATCACAATTAATTGGCGATCGCCCATTTGCGAAAATGCTTCCACAATTAGATCAATGCGTTTATAGGGAACTAAGCGCGAAGCCGTGAGATAGAAATCTTGTTTATGTTCACAGAGGGCATAATTTTGTAAATCCACTGGTGGATAAATTACTTTCGCCTCTCGCCGATATACCTTCTGGATACGCCTTGCAATGAATTGCGAATTAGCAATAAATAAATCTACTCCATTGGCGGTGCGGATATCCCACATCCTGATTTGATGCAAAATCCAGCGAGCAATCCAGCTTTTAATACCATGTTCTAAATTTGATTCCTTGAGGTATTGGTGCTGCAAGTCCCATGCATAGCGAATCGGAGAATGCACATAGGAAATATGTAATTGATGGGGTGCGGTGAGTACGCCCTTAGCCACCGCATGGGAACTCGAAATAATCAGGTCATAGGCGGATAAATCTAGCTGCTCGATCGCTAGGGGCATCAGGGGTAAATATTGTCGAAATTTCTTTTTGGCAAAGGGTAATTTTTGGATAAATGTCGTCGTAACTGATTTATTTTGGATAAATCCTCGTTGGCGATCGCCTAAAAAATCTACCACCGCAAACAAATCAGCATGGGGAAATAAATTTAAGATTTGCTCAATCACGCGCTCCGAACCTGCATAGTTCACAAACCATTCATGGACGATCGCTATCCGTACAGATTTCATCTTTTCGTTAAGTCCCAATAATTCACAGAATAATTATGGTTACAATAGCAACGTTGAATCCGCTTACTCCATGAAGTTTCACCTCACCTCTGCGACTCTCGCCTCCTTTGGGCTAATGTGCGCTAGCCTGACTGGCTTAGCACCATTGAAATTGTCGGCTAATTTTTCACCTAACTTTCCTGATTTTACGGAAGCAGCGATCGCTCAGGACGCAGCACCAACCGTAACGACCACATCTGATTCTAAAGCGATCGAACTCGCCAAATATTTAACAAAAAAAGGCGCAAAATTATATACGGCTTATTGGTGTCCCCATTGCCACAACCAAAAACAACGCTTTGGCAAAGAGGCGGTGCGTCAGCTACAGGTCGTCGAATGTGATCCTAGAGGCGTTAACCCTCAAACTGAGCTATGCCGTAGCAAAAAAGTACGTGCTTACCCCACATGGGAAATTGATGGTAAGTTATATTCTGGGAATAAAAGTCTAGAAAATTTGGCAAATTTGTCCAAATATCGAGGCAGTCTTTAGGGACGATGCATTAGTTAGTCGAAATGGCAACTATAAATTTACATAATTAGATTAATGTAATTACCGTCTAACTAAAAATAGCTAATTTCTGCATAAACATTGTATATAGGTTAAGAAGGTATTTAGTAAAGCTTGAGTTTTGCTAATTTGCCTTCCAGTCTTTTTTGATTATCGCGAACCTTGCAGGCTAATATGTCTACTCTTGTCATTGTCGAATCGCCCACAAAAGCCCGCACTATTCGGAATTTTTTGCCTTCCGATTATCGTGTAGAGGCGTCGATGGGGCATGTGCGCGATTTGCCACAATCAGCTAGTGACATTCCTGCGGAGCTAAAGTCGCAAGAATGGGCCAAGCTGGGCGTAAATGTGGATGCAGACTTTGAGCCACTTTATATCGTGCCAGACGATAAAAAAAAGATTGTCCGTGAACTCAAGGCAGCTCTCAAAGGTGTAAAAGAATTAATTCTGGCAACTGACGAAGACCGCGAAGGTGAAAGTATTTCTTGGCATCTATTGCAAATATTGCAGCCAAAAGTCCCCATCAAGCGGATGGTCTTCCATGAAATTACCTCAGAGGCAATTAAAGGAGCGCTGAAAAACTGTCGCCAGATTGACGATCGCCTAGTCCATGCCCAAGAAACGCGCCGCATCCTTGATCGCCTTGTCGGTTATACCCTTTCGCCTTTGCTGTGGAAAAAAATTGCTTGGGGTCTATCGGCGGGACGGGTGCAATCTGTAGCCGTGCGTCTAATCGTCAATCGCGAACGGGAGCGCCGCGCCTTTAAATCAGGTAGCTATTGGGATTTGAAAGCCAATCTCTATGCACCAAAGCAGGAATTTCCTGTGCAGCTAGTCTCCGTCGGCGGCGTGAATGTGGCGACGGGCAAGGACTTTGATGAGGCGACAGGTAAAATTGCTAAAGGTCGCAAGGTTTTGCTGCTTGATGAGGCGGCGGCGATCGCTTTGCAACAAAAGTTAAATGGCAAAGTTTGGTCAGTCAGCAACCTTGATGAGCGCCCCACCACCCGCAAGCCCTCCCCACCCTTTACCACCTCCACGATGCAACAGGAGGCTAACCGTAAATTGCGCCTGTCGGCTAGGGACTCGATGCGAGTGGCTCAGGCTCTCTATGAGCAGGGCTATATTACCTATATGCGTACTGATTCCGTGCATCTGTCCCAACAGGCGATCTCGGCGGCGCGTCAATGTGTCACCACGATGTATGGCAGCAACTTCCTCAGCAAAGAGCCGCGCCAGTACGTCACCAAGTCCAAGGGTGCACAGGAAGCCCACGAAGCGATCCGTCCTGCGGGGGAAACTTTCCGCACGCCACAGGAAACTGGCTTGTCGGGTCGCGAATTAGCGCTTTATGACCTGATTTGGAAGCGCACCGTTGCATCACAAATGGCGGACGCGCAATTAACGATGCTCAGCGTGCAGCTAACGGTCGAAGAGGCTCTATTCCGAGCTTCGGGTAAGCGTATTGACTTTGCAGGGTTTTTCCGCGCCTATGTGGAAGGCTCCGATGATCCCGATGCAGCCCTAGAGGAAAAGGAAATTACTTTACCTCCCCTAAAGCTGGGGGATCATCCCGTCTGCCGCGAGTTAAATACGGTGGGACATGAGACCCAACCCCCTGCGCGATATACGGAGGCGGCTCTGGTCAAAATGTTGGAAAGTGAAGGCATTGGTCGCCCCAGTACCTACGCCAGTATCATCGGCACTATTTGCGATCGCGGCTATGTGGAACTAGTGAATAATGCCTTGATCCCCAGCTTTATCGCTTTTGCCGTTACCACTTTATTAGAGGATCATTTTCCAAATTTGGTTGATCCCAGCTTCACTTCCAAAATGGAGCAAACCCTTGACGACATTTCCACGGGCAGTGTCCAATGGTTACCCTATCTCAAGAGTTTCTATTCAGGCGAAAAGGGACTGAGTGGACAGGTCAAGTCTCGCGATAGCCTCATTGATGGCGAAGCAGCCCGAACCGTCCATCTAGAAGGGCTAGATGACGATGTCAAGGTAAAGATTGGCAAGTTTGGCGCTTATATCCAAGTCGGTGAAGGCGATCGCACGGTTAATTCCTCGATACCCCAAAACCTTACGCCCGCCGATCTCGTCCCCGAAAAAATCGAACAACTGCTCAAACAAAAGCTAGAGGGACCCGATCAGGTGGGAATTCATCCTGACTCGAAGGAGCCAATCTTCATGATGATGGGGCAGTACGGTCCCTACGTGCAGTTAGGTCAGGCAACGGAGGCAGTCCCCAAACCCAAACGCGCCTCTTTGCCCAAGGGAATGCAGCCTGAGCAAGTCACCCTCGATGTGGCGGTGAAGCTCTTGGCTCTGCCCCGTACCTTGGGCGCACATCCCGACACTGGCAATCGCGTCTTTGTGAATACGGGGCGTTTTGGTCCCTATGTCTGCCATACCAAGGGCAATGGTGATAAGGACGATAACCGATCGCTAAAATCCACGGATGATCCCTATACGATTACCTTTGAGCGAGCCTTAGACCTCCTTGCTCAGCCCAAGACCCTACGCGGAGCCGCCGCCGCTAAAGTTTTGAAATCTCTCGGTAAGCATCCCGACGATGACGAGGCGATCGAAATCCTCGATGGCAAGTACGGAGCCTATGTCAAGCATGGCAAAATAAACGTATCCCTCACTAAGGAACAATCCGTTGATACTTTGACCGTAGCCGAGGCGATCGCCATGCTAGCGGCTAAGTCAAAGACTAGTAAGACAGGCGCGAAGCGAGGTAAATCATCGACTAGCGACAGCAAGACCACCAAGACAACGACCAAGGCAACGACTAAAAAAACTGCTACTAAAGCTGCTACCAAGTCTACGACTACTAAAACGGCGGCGAAATCGACAACCGCTAAAGCCACGACGAAGAAGACCACCACTTCCAAAACCGTAGCATCTCAAAAGTAGTCTCAATTTCAGCTAATAATTAAGAGTTGTGCGGCTTGCCGCACAACTCTTACAGCAATTCCCGATTCAACGAACCACAAGAGATTTTTTGAAAGTGTTGCGAAGCAACACTTTCAAAAAATCTCTTGGTTTGGGTTTAAGCGCAAAGCGCTGTAATTATGGGCAAAGCTTAAACCTAAGACGAATAAATAAAAATGAGTTGTTCTGAGTATGTTACGGCTAACTGAAATTAAACTTCCACTTGATCATCCTGATGATGCTCTCAAATTGGCAATTCTCAAGAAACTCCAAATTGAACCCGCAGAACTGATTAGCTATTCCATTTTTAAGCGTAGTCACGATGCCCGTAGAAAAGGAGAGATTGCCTTTGTTTATATTCTCGATGTCGAAACTACTCAAGAACAGAAACTACGCGATCGCTTTAGCAAAGATCCCCATGTCATGCTCACACCCGACATGAGCTATCGCTATGTTGCCAAAGCACCCGAGGATTTTAGCGATCGCCTTGCCAACAATTCCGCCCAGCGTCCTATCGTGATTGGCATGGGGCCCGCAGGGATGTTTGCAGGGCTAATGTTAGCGCAGATGGGCTTTCGTCCCTTAATTTTGGAACGCGGTAAACCAGTGCGCGATCGCACTGTAGACACTTTCAACTTCTGGAAAAAAAGAGCCGCCTTTAATCCAGAATCTAACGCTCAATTTGGCGAAGGTGGGGCTGGTACTTTTTCCGATGGAAAGCTGTATAGCCAAGTCAAAGATCCCCAACACTATGGGCGGAAAGTGCTTACGGAGTTTGTGAATGCGGGAGCCTCGCCTGAAATTTTTTATATTAATAAACCGCATATTGGCACATTTAAGCTAGTGGGCATTGTCCAGAACTTTCGAGCAAGAATTGAAGCCCTTGGTGGCGAAATTCGCTTTCAAAGTCGCGTAGAAGATATTGATATTCATGAAGGCAAAGTCAGGGGATTAACCCTTGCTAATGGCGAATATATTGCCAGCAATCACATCGTCCTCGCCGTTGGACATAGCGCCCGTGACACCTTCCAAATGCTCTACGATCGCGGTGTCTATATCGAAGCAAAGCCCTTTTCCATTGGCTTTAGGATTGAACATCCTCAAACATTAATCGATCGCGCTAGATTTGGTGATTATGCAGGGCATAAGTTATTGGGAGCCGCCGATTATAAGCTAGTTCACCATTGCCAAAATGGACGTTCCGTTTATAGCTTCTGTATGTGTCCGGGGGGATTAGTGGTGGCGGCGACTTCTGAAGAAAGAAGGGTGGTAACTAATGGCATGAGTCAATATTCGCGCAATGAAAGGAATGCGAATAGCGGCATTGTTGTGGGGATTACTCCTGAAATTGATTATCCAGAACATCCCCTTGCAGGGCTTGATTTGCAGCGTCGTTTAGAATCTCGCGCCTTTGAATTGGGGGGAGGTACTTACGAAGCTCCCGCCCAATTAGTTGGTGATTTTCTGGCGAATCGACCTTCCCAAAACTTAGGAAAAGTCCATCCTTCTTATACTCCGGGGGTGCATTTGGGCGATCTTAGCTCTAGTTTGCCTGACTATGCGATCGCCGCTATTCGCGAAGCAATTCCTGCTTTTAATAGACAGATCAAAGGTTTTGCGATGGATGAGGCGATGCTAACGGGCGTGGAAACGCGCACTTCTTCGCCGATTAGAATTAAGCGCAATGATAAATACCAAAGTCTCAACATCGAAGGTTTATTCCCTGCGGGAGAGGGGGCGGGCTATGCTGGCGGCATTTTATCGGCAGGAATTGATGGAGTTAAGGTAGCAGAGGCAGTTGCTTTGAGTTTACTTAGCTAGCCCAAATTGGGTAAGCCCTAAATTAGGGTGATTGAGATAAACTGATGCATAGCCGCGTGAAGCTTAAAAATTTACAAAAAAAATATTGTCACTAATGTCTAATGTCCATCCCTTTATCCGCCTAACTCGATATGCCCGTAATTATCGCTCTCAGATTTGGACGGCTACTACCTGCTCAATTCTCAATAAATTCTTTGACCTTGCGCCGCCAGTACTGATCGGTGCAGCGATCGACCTTGTACTCCAAAAAGAGAACTTTTGGGCTAATCCCTTGGGAGTGCAGGGATTACCAGCGCAGTTATTTGTTTTATCAGCGATCAGTGGCGTGATTTGGGGATTGGAATCCATTTTTGAATATGCCTATGCGCTGCAATGGCGCAACCTCGCCCAGACTGTACAGCATGACTTGCGCCTTGACACCTATCAACATTTGCAAGAATTAGAACTTGCTTTTTTTGAAGAGCGCAGTTCGGGCGGATTGATGTCGATTTTGAGTGATGATGTTAATCAATTGGAACGCTTTTTGGATGGGGGAGCCAATGAAGTAATTCAGGTAACGGCAACGGTTCTATTAATCGGTGGAGCTTTCTTTGCAATTACGCCAAATGTGGCTTGGTTAGCCCTATCGCCGATGCCCTTTATTTTGTGGGGTTCTGTTTGGTTTCAAAAATTTCTCGCGCCTCGCTATGCGGAAGTACGCGAGAAAGTGGGTTTACTCAATGGTCAACTCTCCAATAATATCGGCGGAATTACCACCATTAAGGCTTTTGTGACGGAAGATTATGAGAGAAAGCGCATTGAAAAAGAAAGTAATCGCTATCGCCAAAGTAATCGCCATGCGATCGCCTATAGTGCTGCCTTCGTTCCGTTAATTCGGATTTTGATTTTTATCGGTTTTATTGCGATTTTGTATTACGGAGGATTGGAAGTGCAAGCCCAAAGGCTATCCGTTGGCAACTATTCCGTCATGGTCTATTTAATTCAGCGCTTGCTCTGGCCCCTGACCCGCTTGGGAGAAACCCTCGATCAATACCAAAGGGCGATGGCTTCCACTAATCGCATTCTCGATTTATTGGATACCCCGATCGCTATTCATTCAGGTTCCAAAGTTCTGCCAGCATCGGCACAGGGAGAAATCCAACTAAAAGCCGTAACCTTTGGTTATAACCTTAAATTTCCGATTGTCGAAAATCTTTCCTTAGAAATTGCTGCTAATAAGACTACGGCGATCGTAGGCGCGACGGGTTCAGGAAAAAGCACTTTAGTTAAGCTTCTATTGCGATTGTATGAAATTCAGTCAGGAAATATTTTTCTAGATGGCATTGAGATTCGGGATTTAGAATTGCGATCGCTACGTTCGGTAATTGGTTGGGTAAGTCAGGATGTTTTCCTATTTCATGGCTCCGTATTAGAAAATATTGCCTACGGCTCCTTTGATGCTACTGCCGAGCAAATCGTGGAAGCCGCCCAAATCGCCGAAGCCCATGAATTCATTCAATCTCTTCCTGATGGCTACGATACGATTGTGGGTGAGCGGGGTCAAAAGTTGTCTGGTGGTCAAAGACAAAGGATTGCGATCGCCCGTGCGGTGTTGCGGAATCCGCCAATTTTGATTCTTGATGAGGCAACTTCCGCAGTGGATAATGAGACAGAAGCCGCGATTCAAAAATCCCTCGAGCGCATTACGAAAAATCGCACCACGATCGCGATCGCCCATCGACTTTCCACCATTCGCAATGCTGATCGCATTTATGTCATGGAAAGTGGCAAAGTCGTAGAGACAGGTAACCATGATCAATTAGTAGCCCTAAACGGAATTTATACAGGACTCTGGAATCTGCAAACAGGTCAAACTCACGAGACTTAGGATTTTCAAAAAGTGTTGCGAGGCAACACTTTTTGAAGATCTCTGGGGGGCTTGCTTAGCAAGGTTTCTAATTCTCATCGCAAAGCGCTGTATAATGAAAATGTCATCTACACGCCTAACGCCGTGCCTTTCTTTCGTCAGTACATCGCCCCAATTATCATTTTTGCAATCTTTTTATTCACACTTGTTCTAGTTAGCTCCCGTGCTTTCCTGCCAAGCGATATGGTTGCACCTGCACCGATTGGTGTATTTTTTATCTCCTAGCACCAAAGCCCCATGACTGAAATTACTTGGCAGCGCAAGCATGTCATCTCGCTTGCGGACTTTACGCCAAACGATTATGAAACGGTCGTCCAGACTGCCGTTAGCTTTTTAGAAGTTCTATCTCGCCGCAACAAAAAAGTCCCAACCTTGCAGAGCAAAGTTGTCGCTAATTTGTTTTTTGAATCTTCGACCCGTACTCGCAATAGTTTTGAGCTTGCCGCCAAGCGTTTATCGGCGGATACGCTCAATTTTGCTCCCGGCACTTCTTCTCTTTCCAAAGGCGAAACCATTCTCGATACGGCGAGAACCTTTTTGGCAATGGGAACAGACATTATGGTGATTCGCCATCAATCGGCAGGTGTGCCTCTGGCGATCGCCAAAGATATGGATGCCCTCAGTGGTAAAGTCGCGATTCTCAATGCTGGCGATGGCAAGCATGAGCATCCCTCCCAAGCCCTGCTAGACCTGTTAACGCTTTGTATGCATCTCAATCCTAAAGCCCCTGCGGCGAAGGATCTGAAGGGCAAAAAAATTGCGATCGTGGGTGATATTTTGCATTCCCGTGTAGCGCGATCGAATCTTTGGAGTTTATTAACCAATGGTGCAGAAGTTCATCTTGCGGCTCCCCCCACATTGCTACCACCAGAATTTGCTGAATATGGTGCAAAAATCCATTATTCCCTCGAACCCGCCCTTGAGGATGCCGATTTTGTGATGACCTTGCGTTTGCAAATGGAAAGGATGGGACAATTTTTAATCCCTAGTTTGCGCGAATATCATGCCAAGTATGGAATTACGCGCGATCGCCTTGCTAAATGCGCGCCCAATGTCCAAGTTTTGCATCCCGGCCCCGTTAATCGTGGTGTCGAAATTAGCTCTGATTTAATGGATGATCCACGGCTAAGCTTGATTGACAAACAGGTAACTAATGGGGTTGCCATTAGGATGAGTTTGCTTTATTTATTAGGAACAGCAATTTAAGTCTGAAACCAAAGAAATTTTTTAAATGAGTTGCAAAGCAACTCATTTAAAAAATTTCTTGATTTGTTTTTAGTTAGCTGGCGCGACTGCTTTAGCCGCATCGCGATCTAGCGGCAGAATCAAGGGGGTATTTTGACCACTGCCCAAAATTACGATTTTGGAATTAGGCGATAGAGATAACTTCTCGGTTGCCTCGATCGCCCGTAATTGTAAAACCGCAGGAGTTAAACCCTCCGCTAATATCTTCTGGGCATCAGCCGCACCTTTTGCCTCAATCCGCTTGCGCTCCGCTTCTTGAGTTTCTTTCTCAAGCACAAATTTCATTTGGAGATTTTCTTGCTCAGACTTTAATCTTTGCTGAATTGCCGCCTGCAAAGTCTCAGGTACTTTCACATTCCGCAACAGAGCTTCATCGACAATAAAGCCAAGGGGCGCAAGTTGCGATCGAAGCTTGTCGGCAAGCTTGAGGCTAATCTCTTCGCGCTTGGTGGCATACACAGCTTCCGCAGGATAGCCCGCCACAATTTCCCGTGAGATTGAGCGAAATCTAGAGATGACGATTTCTCTTTCTTCTAGCCCGATATTGGTATAGACACTCGCTGCCTTAGCAGGATCGAGGCGATACTGAACGCTAATATCTATGCCTAGTGCTAAGCCTTCTTTAGATGTAGCCGCAATTTCTTCTTTAACATCACGTAGTCGAGTTGAGAACTGGATTACATCCGCAAATGGATTAATACCATGAATTCCCGCAGGTAAAGTTCGCTCGCTGACTTTACCCTGAAAATCTTCTACGCCCACACTCCCCGCAGGAATTACTACTAATAAGCGACTAATTGCATTAAGGGACGCAACTAAGGCAATTAGTCCTGCGATCGCTTTGATGGTTATTTGAGCGATACGATTATCAACAAGGCGGTTACTGTTAAAAAATACCAATATCGAGACTAATGAAGCGATCGTCGAAACGATAAACGACATTCTATGTATTTCCTGTAATTAAACCTTAATTATTACTAAAGTTTACTGCATAAAAGTTAAGCTGTGTTTAAACCGAAATTACAATAAGCTACCAAAATCAAGGTGTCGCTTTGCGACACCTTGATTTTTATCTAAAGGGCATTGCATAGAGCAAGCCACCTTGTTTCCACGGACGATTTAAGCCACGAGGAATATCGAGGGGAGCTAGATTGCGACTATAAATATCGCCGTAATTACCGACTTGCTTGAGGATCTGCGTAGTCCAGTCGGGCGCAAGCCCCAACTCAATTCCCAAGGAATCTGATGTACCTAAAAATCTTGATACTTCAGGATTTTTCGTATCTTTAAAGACTGCATAATTGTCTGTACCAATTCCCAATTCTTCAGCATAAAAAGTGGCATAAATCACCCAAGAAATCACATCCCGCCAGCGATCGTCATTGCCAATGATCGCTGGGCTAAGGGGTTCTTTAGAAAAACTCACATCTAAAATTTTGTGATCAGCAGGACGGGGGAGTTTACTGCGCCATGCGGCTAGCTGTGATTTTTCCGAAGATACGCCCTCACATTCTCCCTTGGCATAGGCATTCAAAACGCCATCAAGATCGAGCAGAATGATTGGCTCAATTTCTACATTTGCTTCCTTAAAAGCTGCCTCCAAATTAGAGGCATTAATTCCTGTTTCCACACAAATCTTTTTGTTAGCTAAGTCCTTTAGGGCGATCGCCAATTCGTCATTGGATTTAGAGGCTTGCTTATCAGATTTCGCATCTTTGTCTTTGCTGTCGGACTTGGATGGATCGTTAGAGCTGGTAGGGTTAGGAGGAGAAGCCGATGGCGAAGGACTAGCTGATGGTGAAGAACTGGGGGAACTAGGGGGTGAATTATTAGGAGAACTATTGGGGGAAGGAGAAGCCGTGGGTTTAGCTCCAATCCTTAACATGATTCCCTGTCCATCAAAAAAAGTAGTAGGCGCAAAGGAGATATTCGGCGTAACATCACGGCTCAAGGTGCGGGTAGTATTGCGTAGCAAAATATCAACTTCCCCCGTTTGTAGAGCCGTAAAGCGATCCTTGGCAAGCAAAGGCTTAAACTCGATCGCCTTGGCATCCCCCAAGACTGCGGCAGCGATCGCTCGGCAATAGTCCACATCCAGCCCACTCCATGTGCCTTTTTCGTCTACATAGCTAAATCCTAGTAACTTGCCATTAACCCCGCAAATCAATTTTCCGCGAGCTTTCACCCTCTCTAAAATACTTTCAGGTTCTTTGGTTGGGGCGATCGCAGAGGTAGGAGTAGGGGGTGCGGTGACCGTAGGAGCGGGTGCTGGTTTGTCCTGACATCCCGATAACAACGCAACAGTCAGGCTAAGAAAAAAGCACCATTGCCTCATGGGTGTCCTTTTGCCTAGCTTGCGAGGATAAATTTCTGGGTCAGATTTGAATGAATAGAATAAATGCTTGGGCGTTAAGCTCATGTATTTAATAATTTCTAGCGCGATCGATATTATAAGTAGGTTGTTTGCAGCTTACCTTGATTCCATCAAGTTATACCAAATCACGAAAGTATGCCAACACTTTTGTGATTTAAAAATTGTGATTTAAAAATCAAACCCAGTAAGGTTTTTTAAATAAAGAAGGGGCGTAGCCCTTTCTTTATTGGGTATTACAGCGCTTTGCGTTCAAATCCAAACCGATAAAACCTTTAAAAGCTTTGCTTTGCAAGACTTTTAAAGGTTTTATCGGTTTGTTAAATTGGAAAGTGCGATATCTTCGATAGTAGAAGTCATTTTTTGATAATGCCACACCTTTAATTAATAACTAAGTTAATAACTAGCTTTGATATCTACCCAAGTACTACCGCCACTCTTAGCCCCGCTAGCCCAAATTCCCCTTTGGCAATGGCTTACTGAACCCCTCGCGTTGGAATTTATGCGAAATGCCTTGATTGCAGGTGGTTTAGCAGGAATCGTTTGTCCCGCGATCGGTTGCTTTTTGATCGTGCAGCGTATGGCTTTGCTAGGGGATGTGATGACCCATACGGTGATGCCAGGGATGGCGATCGCTTTTTTTTATAAAATTGATGTTGGGATTGGAGCCTTTATTTCAGGGCTGGGTAGTGCCTTTTTAATCGCATGGTTGCGATCGCAGACTCGCGTTAAAGTGGATGCCGCGATGGCGCTTACTTCTTCGAGTTTCTTCGCGATCGGGATTTTATTAATTTCTCTACTCAAAATCAAGATTGATCTGCATGGATTCTTATTTGGCGATATTCTCAGCGTTTCGGCAACCGATACAATTCGTGCGGCGGTAATTACAGGAATTGTCTTAACGGCGATCGCCATGTTTTATAAACACCTCCTGTTTTACACCTTTGATCGCACAGGCGCACAAGCGTTAGGACTACCTGTGAATTTAATTTACTTAGGATTAATGGCAGGTGTGACACTGACCATCATCGCCAGTATGCAAACGATGGGCGTAGTCTTAGTGGTATCTCTGTTAGTGGGACCCGCAATTACTGCCTATTTATTAGTCAAGGAACTACATCACATGATCTTCGTAGGGGCAGGATTGGGCGTTTTCGCCAGTGCGATCGGGCTATATGCTAGTTACTACTTAAATTTGCCCTCAGGGCCCGCGATCGTGGTTTCAGTTCTCCTTTTATTTCTCCTAACCCTTGTCTTTAGTCCTAGTCAAGGCTTATTAACTCGCAAATAAGAAGCTCACCCAAAAAGTTAGTAACTTATGTCAACTCTTTTGGTTTTTTATGGATGATTTTTAGATAGCTGTGCTAGCATCTGTTTGAGGTTCGTTGGATATTAATGGCAAAAGTCCTTGTACTAAACGCATCGTATGAGCCGCTGAACATTACAAATTGGCAGCGAGCTATTGTGTTGGTCTTAAAAGGTAAAGCCGAACAAATCGAACATAATGGCAAAATGATCTATCCGGGAATGCCATTACCCAGCGTCATCCGAATGCTGCAATATATAAGTATTCCCTACAAAGAGATTCCCCTCACCCGCCGAAATATTCTGCACCGAGATGTCCATTCCTGTCAGTACTGTGGGCATACGGGAGATGACCTAACCCTCGATCATGTGTTGCCGCGATCGCGTGGTGGTGGTGATAGTTGGGACAATATTATTACCGCCTGTGTGCGATGCAACGTCAAAAAAGGCAACCGTACTCCCAAAGAAGCAGGAATGCCTCTCCGCAAACAACCCCGTCGCCCCCATAGTGGTTTGCATTTTGAAGTAACCAAATATCTGCGATCGGGCAACCACGATGAATGGCAAAAATACATTATTAACTAAAAAGAATTGGCTCTTAGTGAGCCAATTCTTTTTAGTTAACGCAACTGGGTAGCCCGAGTTTTGTAATTGCCTATTCCCTCTTCAAAATATAAGACTCGCATTGCGAGTCTTATAAACTTAATAGCGATGGTTGCGACGAGAGTTATTTCTTACTGGTATAGGAATTAACTCAGGTTGTGGCTGACTTTGTCCCAAAAGGGATTCCAAAACGCGATTTAGAATTTCGCCGATCTCTTTCAGAGCTTTCTTGATCGCTTTCACTATGCTTGGCTCCCTATCATCATCTAGGTTTATTTACCCAATCATAACAAATCTTTTTCTAAACAAATCTAAAGCTGAGCTTACAGTTGCCTTTCTAATCCAATTTCTTCCTCTAGACGGACTAAAACGCAACTCGATCGCCTCAACTTTGCCTTCAGGATCGGCGATCCCCACATACACTAAGCCGACGGGTTTTGTTTCAGTGCCACCTGCGGGCCCCGCGATCCCTGTAATGCTAATAGCCCAGTCTGATTTAAGTTTTGTCTTGATCCCCCTAGCCATCTGTTCGGCAACGATCGCACTAACTGCGCCATGTTGTTCAAGGACTGGGCGATCGACATTTAGTAAATCAATCTTGACCTCATTGCTATAGCTAATCACACCACCAAGGAAATAACTAGAGCTACCTGATATTTCGGTGAGGGTTTCACCTAGCCATCCGCCCGTGCAGGATTCGGCAACCGCAAGGGTTTGTCCGCGTTCTTGCAAAAGTTGCCCTGCAACCGAGGCGAGGGTGTCATCATCTGTGCCGTAGCAAAATTCGCCAGTAAGCTCACGGATCTCCGCTTCGACGGGGGCAATTAAGGCGATCGCCTCCTCTTGACTATTGGCTCTAGCGGTGATCCTGAGACGCGCCTGACCATAGTTGGCGTAGGGTGCGACCGTCGGATTTTGGAGATCAAATAGGTGATTAACTTTGGTCGCAAGGGTGGACTCGGCTATGCCCCAATACAATAAAACTTTGGAATGAAAAGTCCCTTTTCCGTAATTTCGCGCCTGTAGCAAAGGCGATGCAGTTTGCTCCCACATCGGATAAAGCTCACTGGGTACACCCGGAAAAGTCAAAATCAATAAATTTGGCTGTGGCTCCCAGATCATCCCCGGAGCCGTGCCTATAGGATTATGTAAAATCTCTGCCCCCTTAGGTAGTAATGCTTGCTTACGGTTGTTGGCGGTCAATGTACGCCCCGTTTGCGCGGCCATCTGCTGAATCCGTTCCCAGATTTCAGGACGCTCTTCGAGGGGTGCGTCAAAGAAATTAGCGATCGCCTCAGTGGTGAGATCATCTGGGGTGGGGCCCAGTCCACCCGTAGTAATAATTAAGTTAGAGCGACTAGCGGCGATCGCCAGCGCTTGGTGTATGCGATCGGGATTATCACCGACAACGGTTTGATAAAAATGCGGCACTCCCAATAGGGCTAATTGCTGAGCTAAGTATTGGGCATTGCTATTAAGAATCTCGCCCAGCAATAACTCAGTCCCAATGCAAAGAATTTCTGTGCCAACTTTCATAAACTTATTCTCTCTAATACCCAAAACCAAAATACAGTTGCGGCGCAAAGTATTGCAACTGTATTTTGGTTTTAAACAAAATAAAAGGGGTGCTATGCACCCCTTTTATTTTAGTTATTAACTTCTCGCCGCTTGGGCTTTTCAACATTGATTCGAGGACGCTCAACCTGTGATTGCTGATCCTCTGAATATTCAGAGCTGTGATGATGGTGATCATCATTACTCAAATGCGGGGTAGGATCAAAAACTTCAAATCTAGCGCTATGACCAGCTTCTTGAGCCGCAGTCATAACCACTGTCCGAACTGCTTGAATCGTCCGTCCCCCTTTACCAAAAATTCGCCCTCGATCTTCTGGATCGAAAGCAACTCTGATCCAGACGCGATCGCTTTTGCTATTTGACTCAAAGTCTACCCGCAAGGCATCTGGATGAGTCAGTAATGGCTTCAGCAAAAAACTAATTAGGGCGTTGTAGTCAGGCATTTTAGTCAGGCATTGCGGCGGTTAGGCACAAATTTTAGTGGCGGTAATTATGAGAATTACGCTGGATTTACTTTACTAAATTAAGCACTAACGAGATCGAATACCTTAGCTTTTTCGAGGATGCGACGTACTGTATCAGTAGGTTGAGCACCTTTTTTGATGCGATCGACGATCGCAGGTACATCTAATTGGGTTTCTTTGGTGCGTGGGTTATAGAAACCGAGTTCAGCGAGGGGACGACCATCGCGACGGCTGGTGCTATTTACGGCAACGATGCGATAGCTGGCTTCAAACTTTTTGCCAAATCGCTTTAATCTCAACTTCATCATGGGTTTATGGCTCTAATTTCTGCGTGATTCGGTTCAATATTTTAGCAGAATTATTAGCATAGCATTATGAGAATCGGTCTGAAAAGTATTTGATTTTTGATTTTTGGCAAAAGCGCTAATAAGTATAATTACTTAAAATAATTACTTAAAAAATGTGGGGCGAAATCGATGCTGAATGATATTCCTTTAGGGCAAATTGATTTGTCGCTTTAGTACAAGCAGAATTTACGCACTTTATCAAAGCGATATCGAAATATTCGTTCGGATACTCAAGCTGTGTTTGAGTAAATGTACTTCTGTTAACTGTCTAATCAAAGAGCGATCGCGATGGCATCAGCTCTGTCGAAATTTTGAATATTTTGGCTCCTATACTTCTTTAGAAACCAGTGTCCTAGTTAATACACTTATCGAAGCTGGAATTAGAGAAGATATGGTTACACAGTTGGCAACAAGCGATCGCCTATAATACCCACCAGATAGCTAGGACACATTTGGGGTTAGCTAATGCTACAAATCGATCTCAAACATCTGCCCACCAGTGACGAATTACCCGATTCTGACGATACGCCTGTGGATAACGAAGACCAAAATTTTTTACCAAATT
>NZ_JACJQA010000028.1 GCF_014696355.1 Pseudanabaena sp. FACHB-1998
GTCTCAGCGAGATTCCAGACTCGATTACAAGGTTAACCAATCTCCAATCCCTTGACCTTAGCTACAACAGTCTCAGCGAGATTCCAGACTCGATTACAAGGTTAACCAATCTCCAATCCCTTTACCTTAGCAACAACAGTCTCAGCGAGATTCCAGACTCGATTACAAGGTTAACCAATCTCCAATCCCTTGACCTTAGCTACAACAGTCTCAGCGAGATTCCAGACTCGATTACAAGGTTAACCAATCTCCAATCCCTTTACCTTAGCTACAACAGTCTCAGCGAGATTCCAGACTCGATTACAAGGTTAACCAATCTCCAATCCCTTGACCTTAGAAACAACAGTCTCAGCGAGATTCCAGACTCGATTACAAGGTTAACCAATCTCCAATCCCTTGACCTTAGCAACAACAGTCTCAGCGAGATTCCAGACTCGATTACAAGGTTAACCAATCTCCAATCCCTTTACCTTAGCAACACCCGTCTCAGCGAGATTCCAGACTCGATTACAAGGTTAACCAATCTCCAATCCCTTTACCTTAGCTACAACAGTCTCAGCGAGATTCCAGACTCGATTACAAGGTTACCAAAACTGACTCGTTTAGCTCTAGATGAAAATCCAATCACAAAACCACCCTTAGAAGTGGTAAAAGAGGGCATCGAAGCCATTCGTCAATACTTCAAACAAATAGAAACCGAAGGCATAGACTATCTCTACGAAGCAAAACTCCTGATTGTCGGTGAAGGTGGCGCAGGCAAAACTACCCTTGCTAATAAAATCATTAATCCCGATTATCAACTCTGCGAAGAAGACAGCACCAAAGGCATCGAAGTATTACATTGGTCATTTCCCCGCAGCGATGGCAATCAATTTAACGTTAATATTTGGGACTTTGGTGGACAGGAAATCTATCACTCCACCCATCAATATTTCCTCACCAAACGCTCTCTCTATCTCCTCGTTGCCGATACCCGCAAAGAAGACACCGACTTTTACTATTGGCTCAACGTCATCGAACTCCTCAGCGACAACAGCCCGATCCTGATTATCAAAAACGAAAAACAAGACCGTCAGAGGGAAATTAACGTCAACCAACTGCGCGGCGAATTTGAGAACCTTAAAGATGTTTTTGCCACCAATCTCGCAAATAACCGTAATTTAGCAAAAATCCTCACCGCCGCCCAACATCAACTCAGCCAACTCCCCCACATCGGTCAAACCCTCCCCAAAACATGGGTCAAAGTCCGCCATGCCCTAGAGAACGACCCACGCAACCACATCAGCCTCAATGAATATCTTCAAATCTGCAAGGACAACGGTTTTAAAGAGCGCAAAAACGCATTGCAACTTAGCGGCTATCTCCATGACCTCGGCATCTGTCTCCATTTCCAAGACGATGAAATGTCCCCCCTCTATCAAACCGTCATCCTCAAACCCAAATGGGGAACCGATGCTGCCTATGCCGTTCTCGACAATCCTAAAGTAATCCGTAACTTTGGGCGCTTCAGCAATAAAGAACTTGCCCAAATCTGGAGCGTAGACAAATATTCAGGAATGCACGGCGGCTTACTGGAACTAATGAAAAAGTTTCAACTCTGCTACGAAATCCCACAAGAAAAAGGCAGTTACATCGCCCCCCAACTCCTCACCGAAAACCAACCTGAATATACTTGGGATGAATCCGAAAACCTGATCCTCCGATATACCTACGACTTCATGCCCAAGGGCATCGTGCGTCAGTTCATCGTCGCCATACACGAAAACATCGAAGCCCAAAATGTCTGGCGTAGCGGCGTAATCATCCATAAGCGCGAATATGCCAACACCCGCGCCGAAGTCATCGAAAACTACGGCAAACGCGAAATCAAGATCCGCGTCTCTGGTAAAAACAAGCGTGACCTATTAACAGTAGTCACCCACGAACTCGACAAAATCCACAACTCCTACAAACGCCTCGCCGACAAATATCAAAAGCTCATCCCCTGCAACTGCAACACCTGCGGAGGTAGTCAAAATCCCCATTTCTACGAATTCACCAACCTCAAACGCCGCTACGAAAACCGTAAATATAACGTTGAGTGTGACATTAGTTATGAATCTGTCAATGTATTAGGCTTAATTGATGACAGTGGCGCACGGTCAATGCTATCCAAATCTTTTGAAGATGAAAATAAACGATTGGATAAGGATAACCAACTATCAAATTCAGCATCTGTTAGCATTTACGTTAATCAAAACCAAGAGCAAACCATGAGCGATTCTCAGACCACTTTAAATTTCCACAATTCAGTCGGACAAGTTGTTACAGGCGATCAAAATGTTGCAGGTGACAACATCGGCATACAAAATAACAACTATTCTCCCAACCTTGCCCAAGCCGCCAAAGAAATCAAAGAGCTACTCGATCAACTTTCTGAAGAATACAATGCCAATACGGAAAAGGGACAAAATCTAATTAAAGATGAAGCTGTCAATGCGATCAAAAAGGATTCCACACTTCAACAAAAAATAGTAAAAGCTATCAAAGAAGGTGGTGTTACCGCACTAGAAGAAGCAATAAATCATCCAGTTGCAAAAATTGTAATTGCCACAACCAAAGGCTTTCTAGAAGGTTAGAGATTAAGATCCCCGACTTTTTTTGTGAATTTATAATTCCCTTGCGATCGCCAAGAAAAAGTCGGGGATCTGGACATTTATAGAATTTCGGCAATATTTTTCAGTCATTTGCACGAAAAAATGATGGCGATTAGGACTTAACCCAATAAAAAAGCAATAATTAATTGGCGGCGCAATGCGCCGCCAATTAATTATTGCTTTTTTATTGAGTGACAGCAATATCATGAATCTTGTATTAATGCTATCTGTATCAACTTCCAAAAACAAAGTAATATTACATACGGTCTTCGTCTAGAGATATATAAATATGATGCGAATACTGGCATTGGTTCCAGGTGGGACTGGCGATCAGTTACTGTTTTTCCCGACACTGGATACACTCAAACAACAGTATCCCAATGCCGAAATTGATGTGGTAGTTGAGCCACGATCTTTGGCAACCTATCGTATTTGCCAATCTGTCAATCGAGTACTCAAGTTTGATTATAACGATCGCAACTCTCTCGCGGACTTTGGCAACTTACTCGGCACAATCCGCGATCGCGAGTATGACGCGGCAATTATTACTCAATCAAGATTTTCGATTAATATCTTGCTGTGGTTAAGTGGCATCCCGAAGCGAATTTCCCTAAAAGGGCAAGGCGACTTTTTATTGACAGATATAATTTCTGCGGCTCCCGACGAATATACAGCCGTACAGAGCCATAATTTGCTACTCTCCTTAGGCATCCAGAAGCCTTGCCCACCCATTAAAGTAAATTTGCCTAAAAGTGACCTCGATTGGGCAACCGCCGAGCAGAAACGACTTGGCATTAAAGAAAGCGGTTTTATTTTGCTTAATTGTGGTGCTTATGCCAACTACCCTGCTGACAGTTGGGCGGAGATCGCCACCGATATTAAGTCAAAATTGCCGAACTTGCCGATTGTGGCGATCGATAGCGTCAATAATGCCGAGCTTTTAAAGCAATTAACTATCAAATTGCCTGAAATTTTAATCGCTAGCCCCACGGATATTGGCAAACTTACCGCATTGATTGCAGCAGCAAATTTATTTATCTGTGCTGAAGGCGATGCGATGCAATTAGGTGTGGCTGTGGGTACAGCTTTAGTCGCTATTTTGGGAGCTAATACGTCTGCGAGTAAGTGGCTACCAATCCAAGAAAAGCGCATTAAATATGTCCAAGCAAGTGCTGGTCAGTCCCTTAAGGAAGTGTCGCCTCAAACAGTTCTTGCTAAAATCTGGGAAGGCTAAGTTTTTATTACCAAGAAAAGAGATTGCCCTATCAGTAACTAGGCATAATTAAAAACCAGAATCAAAGCCTGTGACGCACGCGCAACGTGCGCCACAGGCTTTGGGGTTTTATATTTAATTGCGCTTAGTTACTCATCACAGGGCAATCTCTTTTCTTGGTGTATGGCAACCTATTTCATTTGTCAGAAAGGCAAGGGGCTGTAAGTTCCCAAAATAGTATTGCCATTTTGGGAATTGGTATGACGTAGTATGGATAAATTATGGCGCGATCGCAATTTCAAAATCTTAAAACTTATATCCGACCTTACTGGTTTGATTTATTCATTGGCACAATTGCCTTGTTATTGGCTAATGTCTTAGGCACATATATTCCTTGGCTCATTCGTGGAGCAGTTGACGATCTGGGCAAGATTAAAGTCATTGATTTTCACCATCTGATGCAATATGTCTGGCTGATTGTTGGCTTATCATCGCTGATGTGGGTCATTCGGATGGCATCCCGTGTCTGGATTTTTGGGATCGGTCGCAAAATCGAATTTAGCCTCAAGCAACAAATTTTCGAGCATTTACTTAAGCTTCCACCCAGCTACTTTGCCAACAATTCCGCAGGAGAAACCATCAGCATCGTAACCAGCGATGTGGAGAATATTCGCCGCTTAATGGGCTTTGCCTTACTGAGCATCATTAATTCCGTATTTGTGTATAGCTTGACCTTGCCAGCGATGTTGGCGATTGATCCTGTGCTGACATTGATTTCGATCGCCGTTTATCCAATCATGTTGGCGATCGTGCAAAGGTTTAGCGGTCAATTGCGCGATGAGCAGTTACAAGTGCAAGAAGAACTCTCGCAGGTGAGTACGCTGCTGCAAGAGGATCTCAATGGGATGTCGCTGATCAAAACCTACGCACAGGAAAACAATGAGCGAGCAGCCTTTGATCGCTTGAACGATCGCCTACTAGATGCAAATTTAAAAATGGCGCGTAGCCGTAATATTTTATTTCCACTTTTAGGCGGCATCGCCAGTATTAGCTTTTTGGTGCTGATCTGGTTTGGCGGCGAGAAATTAGCCAATCCTGCTAATACCACCTTTAAAATTGGCGATCTCCTCACTTTAATTATTTATGTGGAGCGCTTAATTTTTCCGACGGCAATTTTGGGCTTTGTGATGGTTACCTATCAACGGGGTGTGGTGAGTATTAACCGCATTCAAGGCATTCTGGTTATACCACCAGCGATTGTCGATAGTGCTGAGGCGATCGCCATGGATAAGACCGAAGTTACGGGCAAAATCGAAGCGCGAGAACTCACTTTCACCTATGCCGAGGCAACGCAACCAGCCCTCGATCATGTCAATTTCACGATCTATTCGGGTGAAACCGTGGCTGTATTGGGGACAATTGGCTCAGGAAAATCGACCCTAGCGAGTGCCTTAATGCGCTTAGTGGAAGTTCCATCCCATCAAATTTTTATCGATGGTGTGGATATTACCAAAATGAAGATCGAATCTTTGCGATCGGTTATTTCCTTTGTGCCGCAGGATAGCTTCCTTTTCAGTGCCACGATGCGCGATAACATTCGCTACGGCAAGCCTGATGCATACGATCATGAGGTAGAAAATTTTGCCAATCAAGCCAGAATTGAGCAGGAAATTCTCAATTTCCCCAAAAAATACGATACTTTAGTGGGAGAGCGGGGAATTACGCTATCGGGTGGACAGAGGCAACGCACGGCTCTCGCGAGAGCTTTGCTAGTCGATACGCCAATTTTGGTATTAGATGATGCACTCTCTAGTGTGGACAATCAAACTGCTACCAGCATTTTAAGCAATCTTCCCCGTCACAAAACGGTGCTATTCATTACCCACAATCTCTCGGCGGCTTCAACCTGCGATCGCATTATTTTGATGGATGCAGGAAAGATTGTGAAGGTAGGAACCCATACGGAATTGCTTGCCGATTCGTCTCTCTATCAAAAACTCTGGAATCAACACAAACTCGAAGCTGCACTCAAATAAGAAAAAGGCAATTGGCTGAGCCAATTGCCTTTTTCTTATTTATAGGGATGATGCAAAGTTAGTCCTGAGTCAGCATCAAAGGCATAGAGCTTATGAAGTTCAAAGCGCCAAAAACTGCGATCGCCAATTTGCCAATGGTATTCCAAACTAATATCCGCAGAAACTCTGGCTCTGATTTCACTATTAGCAAGTTTTAATAACACAATGGTTTCCGAGCCGAGAGATTCGACGAGTTCGACAGTGCCTTCTAAATGAGCATTCTCGGCATCCGTCGGTTGTAAATCTTGGGGACGGAAGCCCAGTGTAAAGGCGCGATCGCGTCCGATCTGATTAATTGCTAACTCGTTAATAGAAATTGGCTTATGCAAACTTTCTCCATGCAGATCGCCATTTTGATCAACCTGTACTGACAGAAAATTCATCGGTGGAGAACCCATAAAGCCAGCCACAAAAACATTGGCAGGTTTACGATAGATATTTAAAGGCGTATCCACTTGCTGAATGTCACCTTTGTTTAAGACCACAATGCGATCGCCCATCGTCATTGCTTCCACTTGGTCATGGGTCACATAAATTGTCGTTACCTGTAATTGCTTCTGTAGCTGAACAATTTGCGATCGCGTGTCACTGCGTAACTGAGCATCGAGATTTGATAACGGTTCATCCATCAGAAAAACTTGAGGATTACGGGCGATCGCTCGACCGAGGGCAACCCGTTGTTTTTGTCCACCCGATAGTTCCTTAGGTTTGCGGCTTAGTAAATGGGAAATTTGCAGGGATTCGGCAACCTGTTGGACTCGTTGATCGATTTCGGATTTTTGTTTTTTACTTGTAGGCGATAGCCAAGCGATGGGTGATAAATTGCGCGATCGCTGCCGTCTTAAGCCAAAGGCAATATTGTTATAGACGGTCATGTGGGGATAAAGCGCGTAACTTTGGAACACCATCGCAATATCGCGAACTTTGGGCGGTAGGTGATTAATTTGGCGATCGCCTAAATATATGGAGCCGTCGGTTACTTCCTCTAAGCCTGCGATGAGGCGCAATAATGTACTTTTGCCACAGCCTGATGGGCCCACTAACACCAAAAATTCGCGATCGGCTACTTCCAGATCGATTTCTTTAAGAACAGTATTTTCTGCAAATTTTTTGGTGACGCTACATAGACGAACGGGAGCCATTGTTGAATATCCTGAAGTTTTATTTTTGTTAGGGGATGGGAACCACTAAGGCACGGAGGCTCTAAGTTTTAGATGGCGATACGTTGTGGTCTACATTAACCGTAAAATATTAAACCAATAATAAAACAATTCTAGAAAACTACCCATGTCCGATCCAAAAGTCAGTGAAGCCGTAGCCAAACTCTATAACACCTATCCTTTCCCCCCAGAACCTATCCTAGATGAGCCACCTCCCGGCTATAACTGGCGTTGGAATTGGCAAGCTGCCTATAGCTTCTGCACAGGACAGAAACCACCTAAAAATGATATTCGCATCCTTGATGCTGGCTGTGGATCGGGAGTCAGTACCGAGTATCTAGTCCATCTCAATCCTGAAGCCTCAGTCGTTGGAATTGACCTGAGTGAAGGAACCCTTGCGGTTGCAAAAGAACGCTGCAAGAGGTCAGGCGCAACCCGAGTAGAATTCCATCACCTCAGTCTATTTGACGCTGACCAATTGGAAGGAGAATTTGACCTAATTAATTCCGTAGGTGTTCTTCACCATACCGCCGATCCGATCCGTGGCATACAGGCTCTAGCCCATAAGCTTGCCCCCAGTGGATTGCTACATATTTTTGTGTATAGCGAATTAGGACGTTGGGAAATTAGTCTTATGCAGAAAGCGATCGCCCTCTTGCAAGGTGACAAGCGAGGTGATTATGTCGAAGGCGTAAAAATTGGTAGAGAAATATTTAAGAATCTACCGAAAGAGAATTGTCTACGTCGTCGCGAAGAGGAGCGCTGGTCATTGGAAAATACGCAGGATGCTTGTTTTGCGGATATGTATGTGCATCCTCAAGAAATTGATTACAACGTTAATACTCTCTTTGAACTAATAGATGCATCAGGTTTAGAATTTCTTGGCTTTTCTAATCCTAAAGTATGGGACTTAGATCGATTAATTGGTAATTCCCCTGAACTAATGGAAAGAACAAAAAATCTTACCGAAAGAGAACGCTATAGATTGTTGGAAGTTCTCGATCCCCATGCAATTACCCATTATGAGTTCTTCTTAGCCCGTCCTCCTCTTCCTAAGCAAACTTGGCAAGATGACGCGCAGTTACTCGCCGCCATCCCTGAACCAAGCCCTTGTAATTATGGTTGGCAAGAGAGTCCCAGCTTTTTTGACTATAACTATCAACTTGCCAAAATTAGTGATGCGGAATGGAATTTTCTGCGTGCTTGCGATGGTAATCAAACTCACCAAAAGAGCGTTGCTCAACTATTGCAGTCCGTCGATGCTACTTTAGAAGATGTGCGATCGCTGCAAAAGCAACAAATTATCTTGCTCCAGCATCTCTAGATAATTCTATGGGGTTTCTGTTGATTCGTTTTTTTGAAAGCCCGCTCAAAGAGTGCTTTCAAAAAAACGTCTTTGTGTTTTTTAGCGGTAAAATCGGTTTCATAGTCAAAATTGCTGCAAAGTATCTTATTGATCTTTTTCTATATCTAGCGTCTGTTATGATGCTAAGTGGAAAATAAAACACTAGATTTGTTTATGGTGGCTCAAATTAAGACGGCTCAAATTAAGACGAATCATACAAACAACGCGCAGACTAGCCAGCCTAAACCTAACTCTATAGATTCTAAGGCGGCTTCTAATTCGGCTAAACTCGCAACTAAAAATACTCCTCTCGTGACCCCAATCAAAGGAAATATTCAGGTTTTTATCGCGCCCCATCGTAATCTTTACGTTGACATCATTGCTCAAGCGTTACGTTCGGCGGGGCAAGGTACACAGGTACTCCTTGTTCAGCTTTTTCAGTCAGGAATTAATCAAGGCTTGAATAATCCTCGTCGCCTCGTCGAAAACTTTGAATGGCTAAGATGTGATGCCCAAAGGGATCTCGCCAACCCAGAAATCGATCTGACCGATGAAGAAAAGGCGGCAGTTTTAGAGCTATGGGACTATGCCAAAATTGCCATTAAATCCGCTCGGGTTGGTTTAGTCGTGCTAGATGAAGCAAATTTGCTAGTCACGCGATCGCTGGTCACCGAAGCAGAATTGCTAAGCGTATTAGAAATGCGATCGCCTAAGGTCAACATTGTCCTCACAGGTAGCTCAATGCCTACGAGTATTTATGACTATGCCGACCAAGTAACCCATCGCCGTAACTAGTACAGGAGACTTTAATAGAGTGTTGCAAAGCAACACTCTATTAAAGTTTTAAGACCCTAACTTGAAAGCTTCTAGAAATAGACCATAGGTTACGCCTAACTTGAGACAATTCAGCATTTCTATAGTTAATAGATTTGGCTCCAAAACCCCTTCAGAATTAACTTTACGTTTATGTCTATACACCAACCGATTAATAAGTTCTACAACAATTGCAGTCACCGCCGCCGCAAGGATATCTAACTCAGATTTAGCCCCCGTGGAAGTAGAAATTACCGAAGCCAAGAAAAATCCTGACAAGAGACTAATAATAATTAGAGATGTACGTCGCCAAGGATTTTGCGACCATTGAGCTAATCGCTGAATATTGACATCAACCAGTCTACTAAGACGAGTATTCTGCATAGGATCGCTAAGTCGTAGTTTTAATTCGTAGTGAGGAGCTTACGCGGGGCTGAAAACTAGCCTAACATTACAATATTTTAAAATACAGGGCTTTACATTAATGATTTCATTTCCAAGCCTTGATAAATTCCCTATAATAGCCTCACTGGTAATGTTAAAGAAGTAGGGCTTTTGGGGTGCATCAGCACTTATTTAGATTTATCATTTCATACAGAGGAATTACTTAAGAGATATGGCTGTAGATTATAAAAAATTCTTTAAAGCGACCGATCCAAGTAAAACACTGCTTGCTGATAGCGCCGAAGACAAGAAATATTACATTGATTTCTCGACGGTACGTGGCGGTAAAGTAGTTGAAGACTTAAAGGATAATATTTCGCTATTTTCCGATGGACAGCCAACTTGTCAGTTATTTACAGGGCATATCGGTTGTGGCAAATCTACAGAAATACTCCAGCTTAAGCAGCAACTAGAGAGCGAAGGCTTTCATGTCGTGTACTTTGAATCCAGTCAAGACATGGAAATGGGAGATGTCGATCTTAGCGATATCCTCTTAGCGATCGCACGACGGGTGGTGGAGAGCCTAGAAGCGATCAAGGTAAAGACTGAGGCTAAAGGATTTCGCGCCATGCTCAATGGTGCGGTCAAAATCTTACAAACTGAGATCGAACTATCCGCCGAAGCCGAAGTGCCGGGGGTGGGAAAAGTGGAAGCCAATACCAGTGGCGAATTTTCCTTGTCTCTGGGCATTGGCAAGCTATCAGCAAAAACCAAAGATAGCCCCGATGTTCGCAGTAAATTGCGCGGCTACATGGAACCAAAAACCAATGGACTACTCGATTTAATTAATCAAGAAATTCTCTTGCCAGCGATCGCCGATCTTAAAAAAATTGGCAAAGAAGGCATTGTTGTTATCGTCGATAACCTCGATCGCGTAGATGACTCTCCTAAACCTTGGGGCAGACCCCAAACCGAATATCTATTTGTTGATCGAGCAGAACAACTCCGCAAATTACAATGCCATGTGGTCTACACCATGCCCCTCGCCTTGAGATTTTCAAGGGATTATGGAACCCTAGTGGCGAGATTCATGACCGATCCCATTGTCCTGCCCATGGTTCCCGTGGTCAGGCGAGATGGCACAGCCCATGAAGAAGGCATGGCGCTTTTACGTCAGATGATTCTCTCTAGAGTAATGCCAGATAGCGCCCCCCTTGAGAGACTAAAAGCCGTAGGGGAAGTTTTCGATAGTCTAGATACCTTGGATCGCCTTTGTTTTGCTAGTGGAGGTCATGTACGAAATATTATGCGATTGCTTAATGACGCACTCCGCAAACAACGTGGGTTACCCGTGACCCTTGAGGTGCTGGAAGAGACTATTCGTAAACGTCGAAATGAATTAGTTCTTTCCATTGATGATGATGAATGGAAGCTTCTCAAACAAGTTAACAACACCAAGAAAGTAGTAGGCGATACTGGCTATCAAACCTTGATTAGAAGTATGTATGTCTATGAATATCAAGATGAAAATGGTTCTTGGTTTGAGGTTAATCCAGTACTTGCTACAGCCCAAGAATTCGCTATTTAGCAAAAGGAACGTGCTTGGCACGTTCCTTTTGCTGCTGCCAATTGATTGCGATCGCGGAGAGTAAATATCTATTATGTCTGAGATTCCTTACCCCAACAAAGCCTCTGAAGAAACAACCATATTTAATATGTCGCCCGAAGCCGAACAAGCGCTTCAGCAATTGACAACACAATTAGATATTTATCAAAATGAGTTGGTTAACTCGTTTAATATTTCTTTGGAAATCGAAGATGCTCTCCAAGAGTTATCCCTACTTCTAGATATTTATGACGGAACTTTCACCCTCTTACTCGCTCGTTGTAATTATGTAAATCTTCGCGATCGCGCGATCGCCCGTCTTCAAGAAATCTTGCCTACCAAAGCACGACAAGTAAAGTTAGATGCGGCTACAACATCGATTTATTATGCAATTCAAGCTTCAACTCCCGCTTTTCGTGAAGGCAACTTAGCCCCAGTGATCGTCACTGGACTAGAATCAGCAGAAAATATAGATGCATTAATTAAAGGACTAAATCAGATCCGTGAAGAGTTCCGCAAAAACTGTCTCTTTCCGATTGTGCTATGGATTAACGATGATCTACTGAAACGCTTAATTAAAATGGCTCCCGACTTTGAAAGTTGGACGACCACCATTGAGTTTCCTATTGCCAGTAGTGACTTACTAGAATCTTTGTCTGCGGGTACAGAAGCTCTATTTAGTTTGTCTCTCGCCGCTAATCTCATCGATCCTAGCCATAGTTTGGGAAGAATTTCTCATTTAGGCGGAATTTATCTTTCCGAGCTTGATGTAGCCCTGCGCGATTTGTCCAATCAAGGTCAAAAGATTGAAGTATCCTTACAGGCTGGATTAGATTTTATTCGGGGGATGAATACCCATGATTTTGATAAAGCTCTTAACTATTTACAATCTAGCTACAAATATTGGGAATCTATTCAAAATACCGAAAGACAAGGACTTCTCCTCTATCAAATAGGGCGAAGACGCTATCACCTTACCAAATTAGAAAAACATTCCTACGAAGCAAATTGGCGGGTAGTTGAGGAATTGTTTGACCAAAGCTTAGAATTATTTAGAAAAGCAAATCGACAGGACTTAATGTCTCAGTGCTATTTGCAGCTACAACGTACTTTGCATCATCTCCAAGCATGGGAAGAATTGCAGGAAATATCTCAAAAGGCTCTCCAAATCCATGAAACCTATGGTGGAACTAGCGATATTATCGCTGATTATGGTTTTTTGGCAGAAGTAAACTTAGAAATCGGGGAATGGGAACTAGCTCAAGAATTTGCCCAGAAAGCACTAAAGCTTCTTATTGATGCACCGCAATCTATTCAATGGCTAAATGGATTATATCTTTGCTACTTAGCCCAAGCCCAAATTCAACTAGAACAAATCGATCAAGCTCTAGATAACCTACTCGAAGCCAAGCGAAGAGAGCATTGCGGACATCCTCGAATGTATATCCGCATCCTGAATACATTACGAGATCTCTGCTTCTCCCAAGGTGATTATTTAGAAGCTTTTCAAACTAAACAGGAACGCTTAGCGATCGAGCAACGCTATGGCTATCGCGCTTTTATCGGTGCGGGGCAATTGCAATCATGCCTAGAGGAATATTCTAGTTTTTCCGAACGCTCTAATCGAATTATTATTTCACCTGAAATCTATGCATCGGGGCGTAAGCAGGATTTAGACGAGCTAACCCAACGCCTTGGCGAACCTCGCTACAAAATGATTGTACTGCATGGTAATTCGGGTGTTGGCAAAAGTTCTTTTGTGAATGCAGGGCTAATGCCTGCCTTACAACAAGCTTCCTTTGGTGGAAGAGATGTAATTCCTGTCTCTATGAGAGTTTATACAAGTTGGGAACAGGAATTAGCCCACCAATTAGTAGAAGCTTTGCGATCGCTACCACAAAATTCTGCGCCATTGATGGAATTGGTAAATGGCGCAGATGTGAGCAAAGAAAATATTCTGGAGAGATTGCTGGAGCAACTACGTTGGAATGAAGCCAATAATCTGCGTACAGTCTTAATCTTTGACCAGTTTGAAGAATTTTTCTTTATTCATCAACAAAATATCGATGAACGTCTTCGCTTTTTTGAGTTTATTGGTGGCTTGCTTAGCGATTTTCAGTATTTATCGTCCATTAAAGTTGTCCTGTCTCTGCGTGAAGACTATATTCACTATCTTCTAGAATGTAATCGCATCAAGAGTATGAGTGCGATCGACAATGATATTCTCAGCAAAAATATTCTTTATCAGTTAGGGAATTTCTCAACGACGGCAGCCCATTCCACCATTAAAACTTTGACAGAAAGAGCGCAATTTTATTTAGAGCCGCAACTGATTGACATATTGGTACAGGATTTAAAAAATGAGCGAGATGAAGTTCGCCCCATTGAATTACAGATTGTCGGCGCTCAACTACAGCACGATCGCATCAGCACCATTCATCAATATCACAAATTAGGAGATAACCCCAAAGAAACCCTTGTCCAAAGGTATTTAGATAATGTGGTTTCTGATTGTGGCAAAGAAAATTATCGACTCACTAACCTCATTCTCTATCTACTCACCGACGAAAAGGGAACTCGACCTCTTAAAACCTATGCTGAACTGGAAAGAAGTATAATTCATCTCAATACTGAGGTACAGAAGCGTAATGCAGGAGATAATACAGGAGATTCTGATAGTAATCTAGAACCAAATGAAGAAGAGTTGGCAGATGTTCACGCAATTGACAGATCGAAAATCGAGCTAATCCTTCAGATTTTAGTTGGTTCGGGGCTAGTCGTATTAATCCCTGAAAATCCTACCGATCGCTGTCAACTGGTTCATGACTATTTAGCAGTGGTAATTCGTAAATCCCAAGCACCCGAGATCCAAAAGCTACAAAAGGAACTAGAAAAAACTCAAGCCGAACTGCGTCAAACAGTGCGTCAATTAGAAGGCTCCCTCAAAAATTCCCAAGCGATCGCCGATAGCCTTGGCTTAAATAGCCTATTAGATGGAAATCTCGTGGAGCTTGATGAACTAGTTAAAACTATGCACAAAGCCCAACATTGGCTAACGGAAATTGATGAGATCGATAGTGAAAATCGTCTTCAACTAACTAGCACTATCTACCGAGCGATCTATAACATCAAGGAAAAAAATCGAATTCAAGCCCATTTAGAAGGCGTATGGACGACGGAATATAGTCCTGATGGCTCTATGCTGGTTTCGGGCGGGCTTGATAATTTGATTAAGCTATGGCATCTCGATGGACGCGAAATACTACAACTGGTCGGACATACAGGCGTAGTTCGCAGTACGACCTTCAGCCCCGACGGACAAACGATCCTATCGGGATGTAGTGATAAAACCATTGGTCTATGGAACCTCCAAGGCGATCGCCTGAAGACTTTTACGGGACATGGTGGTACAGTTTGGAGCGCCCGCTTCAGTCCTGATGGCAAGATGATTGTTTCGGGCAGTGCCGATGAAACCATTAAGCTGTGGAATCTGGATGGCGAAGAATTACTCACCATCAGTGGTCATCGTGGCGATGTGCGGACAGTCCTATTCAGTGCCGATGGTAATTGGATTATTTCGGGCGGCGCTGATAAAATGATTATGATTTGGAGTCTTGATGGGACTCTGCTTCAGAGCGCTAAGGGGCATACTGCCGATATTCGTAGCATTAGCATTCATCCTACGGGTGCATTTATCGCTTCGAGTAGTGGCGATGGTATCCTCAAGCTTTGGCGCATGAACCGTTCTGAAGCGGAAAATACAACGAATATGGCGATCGCCTTAGAAGAAGTATTTTCCATTGAAGGTCATGCTAGCGCGATTCGGAGCGTCACCTTTAGCCGAGATGGCTCGATCCTTGCCACAGGCAGCGTTGATAAAAAGATTAAAATCTGGGATCTCGCTGGTAAGGAACTACAGGTTTTTAAAGGGCATAATGATGCTGTTCGTTCCGTTAATTTCAGTCCCGACAATAACAGCCTAGTTTCCGCCAGTTTAGACTGCACGATCCGTCAATGGCATATTCACAGCCGCACTCAGCAAACCCTACGAGGGCATAATGCCGCCGTTAGAACCCTAACCTTTAGTCCTGACGGCAAATATCTTATCTCGGGTGGGCTAGACGATCAAATTAAATGCTGGGATTTGCAAGGCAATGAAATTCAAACCATTAGCGGTGAGCATGATATTCTCAGCGTCAAATTTAGCCCTGATAGTAAGAGTTTGCTGGTCGGAAGTGGCGATAGTGTCATTTCCCTATGGTCAATTATGGGCAAAAAACATAAGCTCTTGCAAACCTTTACGGGACACAGCACCGCAGTTTGGTCTGTGGATTTTAGCGCCAATGGCAAACTCATAGTTTCAGGAAGTAGCGACAAATCGGTCAAGTTATGGCAAATCGATGGGACAGAATTAGCCACTCTTAAAGGTCACAAGTCCACTGTATGGAGTGTGTGTTTTAGCCCTGATGGTCAAAAATTTGCCTCTGGTAGTGGTGACAACACGATTAAGCTATGGAGTATAGAAGGCAAAGAATTACTAACTTTAATCGGACATCGGGGCTCAGTATGGAGTGTGTGTTTTAGCCCTGACGGTCAATCTATTCTGTCGGGTAGTGGTGACGGTACGCTCAATCTCTGGAGCCTTCAAGGGGAAATATTAAAAACCTTTAAATCTCATGAGTCGGGAGTTTGGGCGGTTTGTTTTAGCCCTGACGGACGCAGCATTATTTCGGGCAGTGGTGACAATACCATTAAATTTTGGAGTTTAGATGGCAAGGAACTGCAAACTATTAAATGCCCAGAAAGCACACCCATTAGTCTTTGTTTCCATCCTGATGGGAGGTTCTTTGCCTCAGGGCATGGCGACAATAGAGTAGGTCTATGGAATCTCAACCTCTCGGAGTTAGTGTCCCAAGGCTGCGAATGGTTGCATGACTATTTGCAATACAATGCCAAAATGCATAAAGAAAATACTAATTTGCTAAATTACAAAGCTTCCCGCTAAAAAACAAACCTTCTCTTTACTCGGCATCCAGCTTTTGAATATATGTGCCTAGTTCTTTAAAAGTTCCTGCATAGGTAATGGTGGGAGAGCTATAGCCTTTTAGAGAGACAGAATGCTGCTTTAGGGGCAGTAAAACTGCGGCATAGGGTGTATGGGCATAGGTGGTAGAACCGATCGCCACATCTAAGCCCAATTGTTTAGTTGAAGACTCTAACCGAAACGCCGCATTTACCGTGTCCCCAAGGGCGGTGTAATCAGGATGCTGACTAGTTCCCATTTGTCCTACCATCGCATAGCCCGTATTGATGCCTGCGCCCACCCTTAGTTGAAAGGGCAAGTCAAATTGCTGATTGAGTTCATTGCTCATTTCATAGAGTTCATAGAGCGCACGGTAAACTTTGAGCATTTCTTGAGTAGATACTGTATCCAGAGTCTTTTCGGTATCATGAATCCAAACCGTCATCACCGCATCACCGATGTACTTATCAACCCAGCTACCGTAGCGATCGATGATTTGCCCTGCACGACGAAACCATGTCCCGATCGCTTCCGACAAAATATGCTCATCCATCTGTTGGGTTAATTTAGTGAAATCGCGAATATCAACCACTAATACGGTTATTAACTGGCGTTTATGGAGCATAGCTGTAGCCCCCGAATCTGTCGCATCAGTTTCTTCCGATTGCGATGTCCCCGTATCAGGCGAAGTCGTATATTCAGGGCAGTGAAACACTAACTCTGTTTCTCCCAGCGTAATGCGATCGCCATTTTTTAAGCTCACAGGAATCGTGACGCGCCGACCATTTACAAAGGAGCCATTACGGCTACCCAGATCGATCAAAAAATAATTGCTTTCCCCGACGAGTTGAAACATCGCATGGTTACGGGATGTACATTTATCTCCTAAAGGAATGTCATTTTCAGACCCCCGCCCCAATGTCCAAGAATAAGCATTTATAAGAGGAATCTCTACCGCACCTTGAGATGTATGCAGTACGATATGTGTCTTTTCATCCCAATTTGTGACAGACTGAATCACAAGGTTATTAACCCCCAAATATGAGTTTTTAAGTTATTCTGCGTCTCTTGAGGTCTCCACTTCTGTTAATATACCGTTTTTTTTACGGTTGGTAATTATAGTTGTAAGTAGGTAATCACAATTTGAGTCTCGCTATTCTGCGATCGCCTGCTCCAGCTATGGATTAAAAAACAAGTAGGATTTATGAAAAGCTTACAAAGTAAGCTTCTCATAAATCCTACTTGATCCTAAGGGATGATGTTAATTAAAGAGAATTACTATAGATTATTAATTTAGATTTTAATTTTCATATTGCTAAGGTTTTGTCAAACCAAATCTCAATGTCAACTACAGTTACTTCCATCCAAGAGAAAAAAGAAACTCTTAGCCCCAAAAATAAATTCAAAAGACCTTGGTTATTGGGGGTTTTGTTAGTTGTTGTATTAGGGGGCGGTTTTTTAATATTTAGAGCCGTTACAGGAGCAAGCTCTAATGCTAATAAAGTTAATGACAAAACTGAGATGGTTGAGTCGAAGTCTTTACCAATTAAGATCAAAGCGAGTGGTTCCGTTGTTCCTGTGGAAACGGTGAATATCAGTCCTAAACAAGCGGGCAAACTCGTTGATCTTTTAGTGGAACAGGGTGCGCGAGTGACGAAGGGGCAGGTAATTGCCAGAATGGATAATTCCAACCTAATCCCTCAGCTTTATCAAGCCCAAGCCAATGCGGCGGCGATCGAATCGAATTTAGTGAGATTACGCAATGGTAACCGCCCTGAAGATATTGCGGCAGCGCAAGCGAGAATTGAGTCGGCGCGAGGGCGTTTAGAAGCCGCAAAATCGCGTCTTGCTCTAAATAATTTACGAACTTCCCGCTACCGAGGTTTACAGACCGAAGGAGCCATTTCTCGCGATCGCCTTGACGAGGTGATTACTGATGATCGCAGCACGCAAGCGGAAGTTTTTACTGCCGAGGCTAATCTCGTAGAAGCGGTACGTCAATTTGAGCAAGTACGCAATGGGAGCCGTTTTGAAGATGTTGCCCAAGCTGAAGCGCAATTAGCCCAAGCGATCGCGGGGATTAGGATTATCGAAGTCCAAATTGAAGATACGATTATTCGCGCTCCTTTTTCAGGAATTATTACCCAGAAATACGCTAATGTTGGCGCGTTCGTAACTCCTACAACTACAGCTTCTTCGACTAATTCCTCCACCTCTACTTCAATTGTGGCGATCGCCAATGGTTTAGAAGTTATCGCGAAAGTTCCTGAAGTTGACATTTCGCAGATCAAAATTGGTCAAGAAGTAGAAATTATTGCCGATGCCTTTCCTTCGGAGGTCTTTAAGGGGAAGGTACGCTTAATCGCCCCCGAAGCGGTTCTTGAGCAAAATGTTACCTCGTTCCAAGTGCGCGTTACCTTGGAAACTGGCAAAGATAAATTGCAATCAGGCATGAATACAGATTTACGGTTTATCGGTCAGCGTCTTGATAATGCTCTGGTTGTGCCAACGGTGGCGATCGTCACTCAGGAAGGCAAAACGGGATTATTGATTGCTGATGAAAATGGTAAGCCTAAATTCCAAGCCGTCACCATTGGCACAACCGTAGAAAATCAAACCCAAATTTTGAGCGGTGTAAAGTCTGGCGATCGCATATTCGTCAAACTACCCGACACCAAAACCAAACCATAAACCAAACCATAAAAAAAGGAGTCGCTAGCGACTCCTTTTTTTTGCACTCGAAAGGCGGCGTGATGCAACGCCTTTCGATTAATTAGGCAGCAACGGCCTGTTTAAGTGGTTGCCAAGTGACTTCACGACCACTGCCTGTTTCGATCACAATTTTTACGCGAGGATCGCGATCGGGGATTTGACTCAGGGTTTCTAATTCCTCTTTAGACAGATATTTACCTTCAATCAGCCACACCACTAAACCCTTAGATTTAGCTGGTAAAGCATTGAGGCGAAATTGGATTGAAGGAGGAATGAAATAGGTGCGAATTTCGGTCTTGCCAAGGTGAGAGGGACGCACACCATGGACACCTGTGAGGTAGCTATTCACATCACCCAAGCCACGCGCCGTAATGAAAAGAATCTCGTACCCTGCATTTTTGAGTCGGAGTTGGTAACGACCTTCATAACCACCTTCAGGCGGCACTAACATTGCTAAAGCCCCTGCTTTTTCGAGGTCTTTGACAATCTTGTCGGTTGCAATCAATGGCATGGTGACATCCTATGCTGAACGCTAAATATATAGAGCTATGAGTATTTTATACCTAGAAAGCAAAATGATACTTAAAGCATCCTTATCATATTGATTGAAAGGTTTACCAATTTCCGCAATAATTCTCACTCTGTCTTAAAACCCAAGAAGCGAGTTAAGGCGCAAAGCGCCGCAACTCGCTTCTAATGTCAGGGACTACAGCTATAAAACCTGGTTATCCAAAAAATCTTTAAAAATATAAAGGCGGCGCTTCGCACCGCCTTTATCAAAAATTTGCTAATCGACAACTTGTACATCTATATCAATAGTGCCGGGGGGTGTAATCCGCACAAATTTCTGCTGTTGCTCTTGCAATGGTTCACCGCAGTTAGGACATTGAAATTGACTGGCTCTTGAAGCCGTAAAGTTAGTATCACATATAGGACAATCGGCAGTTACAATGCTGCGCTTAACCCACCATTGCAAACCGAAAAAAGCAATTATAGGGACAACTGTAATTAACCCAACCAAAACAAACAATGACTTAACTAACCAACCTAGCCCGATCGCACTAAAGATCCAGAAAACCAATAGAGTTGTGAGCCAAAAGCGCAAACCCGACCAGCGATCGCCATCGCCGCCTGAGCCATTGGGTAAGTTGCCAAATGTGTAGTATTTCATGTTGTTTTGTCCCTATATCTTATTGTTGGCTGGTAGCGATCGTAACACTCTTAACTAAGGTTGCAATTCCGCCTTGGGGTGTGGTTAATACCAATTTGCAAAAGTAGAGTTGGGGCGCAAAGCGCCCCAACTCTACTTTTGCCATAAGAGAAGGTTTTTAGAATCACCAAATGGCTATGTCATTTTGTGATTGGGTATCAGAGATGTAAGTTTTACAAAACTCGATCGGCGATCGCTATAAAATTATTTTCAGTAGATCGCGGAGATAAATGTGAACCCTGCTAGAACAATCTGTCTTGGTTTTTTTGCTGTCATATCCCTTGGCACTTTCTTGTTAATGCTGCCCCTATCTTCTAGCAATGGCACATGGTCAGATCCAATTACCGCTTTATTCACATCAACTTCAGCCGTCTGTGTCACAGGCTTATCCGTAGTTGATGTCGGCAAATTCTACTCCTTTTGGGGACAGTTGTTTTTAACCTTACTAGTCCAAATAGGTGGACTGGGCTATATGACCGCAACCTCAATCCTCCTCCTGCTAATCGGGCGGAGATTTAGCCTACGCGAGAAAGTCACTTTGCAACAATCCTTAGATACCCCCGGAATTCGCGGAGGTCTGCAATTAGTCCAGTCCATCATCGCTGTGACTATGTTATTTGAGCTGACAGGCGTATTTGCCCTATTGCCAATTTTCCTTCAAAAAATGAGCTTTACCGACAGCGTTTGGCAAGCCATTTTTCATAGCGTCAATGCTTTTAATAATGCGGGATTTAGCCTATTTACCGATAACTTGATGAGTTATGTTAATACGCCAATGGTGAGCATTATTATTGGCTTGCTTATTATCTTTGGTGGAATTGGCTATCAGGTGATTTTAGAGGGCTATCTGTGGTTAAGAACTAAATTTTCGCGCAATCGTGATTACATCTCCTTTAGCTTGACCTTTTGCGTAGCTACTAGCACGACGATCGCCCTGCTCCTTTTCGGAACGATCTTTTTCTGGTTAACCGAATTTAATAATAACGAAACTTTAGGAAATCTGCCCCTATTCGATCAGATTGTGGGTGCTTGGTTCCAGTCGGTGACTACGCGCACCGCAGGTTTTAATACCATTGACAATGGCAAAATGACAGTCACAGGAATATTTATTACAATCGCCTTAATGTTTATTGGGGCAAGTCCCGGAAGTACAGGCGGAGGCATCAAAACTACCACAGCGAGGATTTTGGCAAGCTGTACGGGTGCGGCGCTACAGGGTCGTGATCAAGTTAATTTGTATAGATTACAAGTTCCCAATGGATTGATCTTAAAAGCTGTGGGTGTGGCTGTCGGTTCTTTGTTTACGGTGATCTGCTCTACGGGATTGCTTTCCATGACCGATCGCAACTTGGGCTTTATTAATATTCTCTTTGAAGCAACTTCCGCCTTCGCGACGGTGGGCTTATCTACGGGCATTACCGCATCCATATCGCCAGCAGGTAGATTGGTGCTAATTGCCACAATGTATATCGGTAGAGTTGGCGTATTACTATTAATGGCAGCAATATTTACTGAACCCCGACCTAGTTTGATTAAATACCCTCAAGAGTCAATGCTAGTGGGCTAAAAAAAAGACCAGAATAGTGTGAGACGACGACAAGCGCCGCCTCACACTATTCTTTAATTATTGTAAAAACAAGGAAATTTTCGTGGATATATCTTCTTTAAGCTTTTTTCGTAGCCTGCGTCCTGAAAATAAGCAGTTTGCAGTAATTGGGTTAGGTCGCTTTGGTAGAGCTGTATGTTTTACACTCGATCGCTTAGGGCATGAAGTATTAGCGGCGGACAAAGATGAGGATCGGGTCAGCCAATTACGAGCAGAAAATTTGGCGGCGCATTGTATCCAGCTAGATTCCACAAATCCACTCGCTTTAAAAGAATCAGGCATTTTAGAAATTGACACAGTAATTGTGGCGATCGGAAATTTCTTAGAAGAAAGTATCATCACGACTTTGAATGTGAAGGAAGCGGGAGTCAAGCATGTAGTCGCGAAGGCTTCTTCGGAGGTGCATGGGACTTTGCTCAAAAAGGTGGGTGCTGATCTGGTCGTTTATCCTGAAGCCGAAATGGGTTGTGCTTTAGCGCGATCGCTGACTCAGAGGGGGATTTTAGAGCGCTTTGAGCTAGATCCCGACAATAGTATTGTGGAAGTTTTGGTTCCCGAAGAATTTCATAATAAAACGATTTTGGAATTAAAGCTGCGTGCTTATTATGGGGTAAGTGTGATAGCCGTCAGCCAAGATCAAAAGTTTGAAATTAATCCCGATCCTAATCAAAAGCTCCTACAAGGTTCGGCGATCGTGGTGATTGGCAGCAATAAAAATATTAGCCGTCTGCCGATTTCCTGTGATTTATTTAATCCTGACGGTAGCTCCGTAACTACCCACCTCCCCTTACACCGTTCCTCCGAAGTAAAGCTCAAATAGAAAAATAGCGGCGCAATGCGCCGCTATTTTTCTATCGATGTCGCCAGTCTTGGTAAGACAAAAACCCAGAAGCGAGTGGCGGCGCGAAGCGCCGCCACTCGCTTCTGGGTTTTTGTGTCCGTTTTAATACCAGTGCCGACAGCTATACTGCGTGGGACTGTTTCCATTTCCAGATTACGCCTGAGAGGGAATTGGTCAAAACATGAGCCACGATCGCGGATAGGAGATTACCCGTATAGATCGTCACTGCGCCCAGCATCATCCCCACCGCGATCGCCCAAACCGTATAGGACAAATGCTTAGTACTCGCCATATGCAACGCCCCAAACACCACGCTGGTGATAATGAGAGCCAGTCCATTCATGCCAAGAGCCGCCAAAGCCACACCCCGAAATAACATTTCTTCGCTTAATCCTGGTAATAAGCCTAACCAAATTAGATCAATCGGCTCTAAGGGCTTGAGTACCATTTCTAAATATTCCTGAGCCGCAATCCGATAGCTTTCCCATAGTTCATAAATAAGGCTACTGAGTAAAGCAACTCCAAAACCAATACCTACGCCGATCGCCCCATGTTCAGGCTGCCAATAGAGGGGAACCATCCGAATATCGGCAAGATACACCCATCCTTTAGAGATTCCTAAAAAAATAATTGCGGTTACTGCGATCGCAATTAGGACTTGCGATCGCGATAAAACTTCATTCTTTTTTTCTGGTTTTGGGGTGGGAGCTTGTGAAAATAGAGACATGGCGACAGCTTTTGAAATATCTAATTTAATTTAGTTTAATGGATAGGGATTTGACTTAACTTATACCAATTCACAAAAGTGTGGGCACACTTTTGTGAATTAAAAACTAAATCCCTGCTTATGCCAAAGAGGCGAGCGAAGAGACAAGGCGATTAATATCAGCGATCGTTGTTAAATAATGGACAGAAGCCCTTAGACAATCGGGATGTGGTAAGGCACGGATAAATATTTGTTGTTCAGATTCTAATTGTCGAGCGATCGCCGCATTGGGCTTTTGAGCGATCGCATTTTTAGCAACAGTTTGATCAATTTTAAAAGATACCAATCCTGACTCTGGGGCAACTTGCCGAATACAAGTAATATGCGGTAAAGCCTCTAAACTCTGCCATAAAACTTGGCTCAATTGGCAAATACGTTCATAGCGTTGTTGTTGATTGCCCCAACTATTTGCATGGGAGATCGCAAGGCGGAGAGCCTCATAAAGAGTATAGGTCGAGCTTGCCACCTCAAACTTAGCACCATCCCGCTTCCATTGTGGGATGGGCGCTTTACCCGTCAGTCCCCGCCATCCCACAAACACAGGCTCAATCTCGTCAAAAATTTCAGGATGAATATACAAAGCGCCCAAGCCTAGAGGCGCACACCACCATTTATGGGTAGTAAAAGCATAGAAATCGGCGGCAATGTCATCGAGATTAAGGGGCAAAACTCCCACAGACTGCGCTGCATCTACCGCCACAAATATATGCTGATCGTAGGGGCGATCGTGGCAAGCTTTGACCATGGCCTTTAGGGGGATTACTTGCCCTGTATTCCAACAAATATGGCTCAGCATCACCATCCTTGTTTGGGGTTGGAGATGCTGTCTTAGCAAATCTACAACCTGAGAGCTATCTTCGCCTTCAGCACTAGCATTAAGAGTATTAGTGAGTGGGAAATAGTCAATTTCGATGCCAAACCTTTTTTGGATTTGGACAGCACCCGCAATAATTCCGGGGTGTTCACAGTCACTTAGTAAGAGGCGATCGCCTTGTTGCCAATCGATCGCCCATAGCGCAATATTGCAACCCACCGTCGTATTTTCGGTGAGCGTAATCGTATTGGAACTAACTTGAAATTCTTGGGCGATCGCCGCCTTGGTTGCATCATACTCGGACATCATCCAATCCCCTGCGGCATTGGAAAAACAGCCTAAAGTCTCGATATGCTGAAAATTCTTTGTAATCGAGTCTAAGGCTGCCCCACATAAAACCCCCTGACCACCGTAGTTAAAATAGGTACGGTTTTCGATCCCTAAAGCAGGAAAGTGCGATCGATGCGCGGACAGTTCCCGTTCGCGATCGCTCCCTAAAGTATCAGTCTCTAGATGATTGACAATTGCTGCTGAAGAAATCAAAACTAACTCCCACAAAAATATTCAGCTACTTCTTAATTCTATCGCTATAACGAATCAATGAGACAGACCACATCTTTAATAAAGCGCGGTAAAGGGCTTAGCCGTAAAATCAAGAACCAATTTTTAGGCGGCGCGTCTTCGCCGCGCCGCCTAAAAATTGGTTCTTAATTAAGTCGTAGATCCCTAAGCGCTTTATTTATGCAAAAATTTTACTGAAGAGTTAATAAGAGAATGCCCAAAAAAGTTTTTATTACTGGTGCGAGTGGTTGTGTAGGTCACTATCTAATCGAGGAGCTTTTAGCGAAAACTGATTATGAGCTATATCTACTGGTGCGCGATCGCCGCAAATTGCAGATTGATCTAAGCGATCGCCCCAATGTGCATATCATCGAAGACTCTATGCAAAATATTGGCAAACATCGCGACCTGCTCCGCACGATGGAATTTGTCGTGAGTACCGCCGCAGGTTGGGGAGGGGAGGAAGCCTTTATGGTCAATCGTGATAAAACCATTGAGCTATTTTCTACCCTCGATCCACAGGTCTGTGAACGCGCCATTTATTTCTCTACTGCAAGTATTCTCGATTCCCATAATCAAATTATTCCCGAAGCAGGAAAGTTCGGCACAGCCTACATCGCTTCCAAACACGCTTGTTTAGAAACTCTGGAAAATTCGATTATTCGCGATCGCCTCATCACCGTATTTCCGACCCTAGTTTTTGGCGGCGCAAAGGATAAACCCTATTCCCATCTTTCCAGAGGACTTAAGGATATTCTCAAATACGTTCCCTATGCGCGATTTTTAAAGGCTGATGGCAGTTTCCATTTTGTCCATGCCAGTGATATTGCCCAAATTATTACCCATTTGCTAATCACAACCTCAGTTCCCGATTCGCCCGCTCGCCTAGTTTTGGGGATGCAGCGCTTAACCGTACAGGATTTAATCACCCAATTCTGTGAATTTCTCAATTTAAAAGTTAGGTGGCAATTTGAACTGACTCCATTTTTAGTCGATGCAGTAATCAAGTTATTTCGGATCGAAGTTGCGGAATGGGATCGTTTTTGCATAGCCCAAAGACATTTCACCTATGATGTTGTCTCACCCGAAACCTTTGGTTTAGTTTCCAAATATCCTCGCCTAGCAAATTTACTAGCCGAAGTTCAAAAATAGAAATAGCGGCGCTTCGCGCCGCTATTTCTCTAAGAAAACCCCTTGGGTCAGAATTGAACTGACGACCTCCTGTTGTTCAGACAGGCGCTACTACCAACTGAGCTACCAAGGGAAGATTAATAAAGAAGCGCTAAGCGCTTCTTTATTAAAAACTAGCGAAATTAAAAACTAGCGAAAGTTAGCGAGGATTCACTGAGTTCCCACAGCTTGTATAAATAGAACTCCACGCGATCGCCTAAAGCACTAACCAAAGTTCCTTCCTCGGCACTAATATTACTGGCAAGCCAAGTACCGCTAAAGCAAACTTCAACATATTGGTTATCTACTCGATCAATAGCGATCGCACTGGATGGATAGTGAGAAATAGCAGATTGGAGAAAGGCTAATTCCACCATATCGGCAGTCAGGAGAAACGCCGCTCGACTAGCTTCGATGTGCAGCGATATGCCAGAACGTAAGCAGAGTAGCGTCCGATTGGTGACAAACTCCTCCAGCGAGACATCCAATCTCTCTAAATGCAATCCTGATTCCGTGTAAGTGAGTTTCAACATGGTGCTTACTGCTCCTAAGTATTGCGGCTTTAGTTTTGCCTACGGCAAAATTAAAGCTCAAAAACCTGATTAGAATGGGGATTGCGGTTTTCCCATGAGGGTGGCTCATGGGAGAACTGCAATCCTATTCACTATTATTTTTTTGTTGTGATCGCCAGAATTGCTCCGCAAAGGCAACAGTAGGATGCATGGGAGCTTTGGGCTTAGTTCGCAAAGTCATATTTGCTTCATGGGGAGTGCGATTGCCCTTGCGTTGATTGCAAGATTCACAAGCAATGACTACGTTTTCCCAAGTATTCAGACCACCCTTAGCACGGGGAATGACGTGATCGATCGTCAGCTTTTTAGTGCTGCCGCAATATTGGCAAGTGTGATTGTCACGGCGCAAAATTTCTCTACGGGCGACGGGGGGAACTCGCCAAAATCGTTCTGATTTCGTGAGCGTCAGACGGATATGTTCTGGCACTTGCAAAACGAGTCTGGGAGAAACTACTTGCCAAGTTTGTTGGCTCATTAGTTCTAAGGGTTCAGCCCGACCTGTGACCAGCAAAGCGATCGCCCGTTTGATATTGATACGACTCACTGGCAAATAGTTTTGCGAAAATACTACTACCGTTCGCCTCAAGACATCTGGTTCATACTGATTAATGGATTGCATTGACTTCTCCTCACAATAAAAAAAGCCCCTACTTTCGAATTGACGAAAGCGGGGGCAAAGGACTGGAAAATCTCTAGTCGTTATGTCGGTACAGCGATCTGCCTGTACCTCCCGCTTATTCGATAGGTCTCTGGATGAATAAAATTGCGTGCTTTAATTGCCAAATTAAAGCCTAAATTAAAGCTCAAATTAAAATCTGAATTCCCGCGATCGCCCCAAATAGAACTTCTATCTGCAAAAGTCATCACAAATCTGGCTATGCCCAAAGATGCAGCTTGTAAGCAATCTTGGGCATATTTGATTTGAGCGAGACCGATGGGCAAATAGGATTTCATGGGAATGTACTTGGAATTATGGAGAAACTCGTACTACACTTGTAGTATAAACACGAATATCTAAATTTGTAAACTCATTTTGTCAATTCGCTAGGAGGAAATTATGCAATCGACACATCAAATGCCTGCTACCACGGAAATGGAGGTCACCAGCATTCGCCTAGAGCGTGAATTAAAAGAAAAGCTCAAGGAGCTTGCGGGAGGGCAAGGCTATCAGTCATTAATTAGGGGAGTGTTGTGGGATTACGTGGCTAATAGCCAATCAAGCCCCAGTCCAAAGCGCATTGTTGCCGACCAAATTCGAGCCAGTGTTACCGCGATCGCCCAAAGGAATGAAGCTTGCGCGATTACAGGCAAAGAAATCCGATCGCAAGATTCTATGTTTTTAGGTTTAACCACTAGTGGCGATTGGGTTTCCTTGAGTATAGGCAGTTTCTAAAACTAAGAAGGGACGCATAGCGTCCCTTCTTGTCGCAAGGCAAAAGATAAGTGGATGTTTTTTAGACATAAATTTTTTAATAGCAATGAATTCTCTGCCAAAGCTATTTTATATTTCAACAAATTGCCACAAATAATATTATTAATCCCCATTAAATACAGCTTAAAAAATACTTCCTTGATTTGTCCAATTTCTCCATAATTTATTTACTTGGGAAGGAGTAAATGAGTGAGCAGAAACACAAGCTTAAACCAAGGAGCTTAAGAGCGTGTTTGAGAAGTTTATTACCCCCTCTAACTCCCCCTTGAAAGGGGGAGGATTCAAGTTTCTCCCCTTTGAAAGGGGGGATTAAGGGGGGTAAAAGCAGAAATCTATGCTAGATAGGAGACTTCTCAAACACGCTCTAAGCTCCTTGGTTTATGCTTGTGTTCCAAAGTGAGATGTTCTTCCCTCTCTCACAAATGAAATAGGATTGCTATATTTAAATTCTGGTTAAATTGCAGCTAGCTGATAATGCTTTTCGGTGAATTGATTACCTAAAAATAAAATTCCCTTAAGAAAGACAATATCAATAGACAAATTGATAGTTAGGTGGATGACTTAAACAACTATTTTTTGGGTAATCTTATAAGATAATCTTAAACAATTATTTCATCATCAGACAATAAGGGTATTCAATATAGTATAGTTATAGGCTTAAATTAAAGACTAAAGCAGTCAACTAGTTTTAGAGATTACTGCATATAGCAATCATAAATAATTTGAGAAAGTATATCCTTTTGGAGCGCACTCTCTTAAATTATTTGTGGGAAATGCAAGGGGCTTAAGTAACTTGTTACAGGCTCCTGTTTCTCATCACTCATTTAGGATTGCTATATAGCTTGACTTAAGATTTACCTATAATTTTTTCAAGAAAAAATCATATTGATAATTAGTACTTATGATTCGATGATTTTTTTGTTTTCAATTTCTATAAAATGCTACTAACTAAACTTTCTCCAGTGGATACATCAACTTACCAAACCCCAAAGTTTATCCAAGACTTAAAGCATCTACATGTACTGTTTCAACAGGCTACTGGTGAACTTGTAGTTACTGACGAACTTGGAGTAGAGCCGAATTGGAACATATATTTTTATCTTGGAAGGTTAGTATATGCAACGGGTGGAAAACATCGTGTCCGCAGGCTTGCTCGGGCAATCCGTCAACATTCACAAAATGTCAATATTCAAAATCTACTAGACAATGCCGATCCTACGGTTGAAGCTTGGGAATTAAAAGTAATCGAAAAAGCTATTCAAGAACACCAGCTTACAACCGAGCAAGCGCGAGCAGTTATTCAGGCTAGTATCCATGAGGTTTTTTATAGCTTGAGTGAGCAGAAGCAACCAAAATCTTCATGGAAACCTTTAGAGGCTTTACCATTTAAGCCGATTGTGGCGCTTTCGGCGATGCAAACCCTAGATAATATTGTGGTAGTTCAACAAAAATGGCAACAGTCGGGGCTTTCCCATGTGCAGAACATGATTCAAGGCTTCTCCTTTGACTTGGCTCCCTATGTGGCTAAACCTGATCAGTTACAGATCATGCTTGATGCTGATGCTATTTCTAGCAAGACTTACCAGAGCCTCAAAAAAATCTTGAACGGGACAAATACTCTCTGGGATTTGGCAATCATTATGCATTGCTCACTGATTGCGGTGATGCGATCGCTTCTACCCTTTGTCGTGGATGGGATAGTAGCTTTTCGCGAAATTCAAGATTGGGCTTCTCCCAATTGGAAGCTTCCCAGCCAGCCTGTCAAACTTCCCAATCGAGGATTAATTGCTTGTATTGATGATAGTCCTCAAGTTGGCGTAGAGATGCGACGAATTTTGGAGCCTTTAGGTTATGAGGTATTGGCAATTACTGAGCCATTGCAAAGCGTTAGTACTTTGCTAGAGCGGAAGCCAGATTTGATTTTTCTGGATTTAATCATGCCGAATACTAATGGCTATGAGCTATGCACATTTTTACGCAAAACCACCACATTTCAGGAGATTCCCATAGTCATTTTGACTGGACGGGATGGAATGATTGATCGGGTACGAGCAAAGATGTCTGGATCTTCAGATTTCCTAAGTAAGCCTCCCGATCCCAGCAAAGTATTACAAATACTGCGTAAGTTTTTGAAGAATGCCGAGGCTGAATAATTGAATTCTTTTAAAGCTTTAATTGGGAGTTTATTATTCAATTTCTGTTAAGGTCAAATCCAATAAATACCGCGATAAATATCAAGATTAGGAACGTTTTTTAGTATGAGTATAATTTTAGTAGTTGAAGACACCATGACTCAAGCTGAGATTATTACAGGGAGTCTCCGAAATGCTGGTTTTACAACCATTTTGGCAACAAATGGGGAAGAAGCTAGAACCAAAATTAATCAACAAAAACCTAGCGCTATTGTGTTAGATGTTGTATTGCCTAATGAGAGTGGCTTTGAGCTATGTCGCGATCTTAAAGATAAGGCAGAAACTAAGGATATTCCGATTGTGCTTTGCTCGACTAAGGCGGGAGAGATGGACAAATTTTGGGGAATGAAGCAAGGGGCTGCGGCTTATTTAACCAAGCCAATTGATACTGCGGAGCTTGTCCGCACCATTAAGTTGTTAGTTAAGGATTAGGAGCGCGATCGCCGTGACCTCACAAATACTTAGCAGTTCTCAAGCTAGTTCTAAAACTACTTCTCAAGCTACTTCTCAAGCCAGTTCTAAGAAATTGGCAAAATCAGCGATTAATCAATCGACTGAGCAGTTTTTGGCATTTTCCCTTACCAATAGCCCCACAAATACTCAAAAAGCTCTGTTACCCACCAAGCAGTTGCTGGAAATTGTAAATGTCAATCTCACCCAAATTACGGCGATCGCAGGTTTAGCTTCCCCTAGTGTCATGGGGATCTACAACTGGCGAGGCGATGTAATTTGGGTGGTGGATCTCGCTAGTATGCTGGGTGACAAGCCACTGTATGCACAGGAATATAATTTGGGAAATTTCCAAGACAAGTGCCATATCATCTTTTTGCGTAGTCAGGATACTGTACTGGGCTTTGCGGTTGCGAAGGTCTGGCAAATGGTGCGCTGTGAGCCATCGAGCATTCAACCCGCAAATCTGGGCTTTGCTAATCAAGCTGCAATGCAGGCTTGTCGAGGATATTGGCTAAGTGATAAAAATGAAACTTTTTTGGTGCTAGATGGGAACGCGATCGCCCAGATTGTGTGTTCTCGTTAGTACATTAGTACATCTCTGTGAAGACGGGGACTTGTTTTTTATTTAAATAACTAAACCTATTAAATCTGTTTAAAGTAATAACCATGTTGACCAAAGATAATCAATCGCAAAATCAGTCTGAACCATCCCAGAGCAACAATAAGAATGATTTTCTGGAAGGAAGTCCCGACTCTCCTATTTCTTTAGAAGATTTGCTCAAATCATCGGATAACTTAGTAGAACCTAAGCGACAGAAAGGGGGGTGGAGATCGCTTGGCTTACGGACAAAAACAACTATATTGGCGGTATTAATTGGTACTTTGCCCGTACTTTTAATCGGTGGCACAGCCTATTTATTCTCTAGTCGGTCACTAGATGAACGGGTGCAAGATACCCAACAACAGAAAACTAATGCGATCGCTGGTAAGCTCAATCAATTTATTTATGACCGCTATGGCGATATCCAAGTTTTAGCTAATCACCCTATATTGACCAATCGCAAGGTACAGGCGGTAATGCCTCAAGCTGAGCGAGAGTCAATCTTAAATGATTATGCGAAAACCTATGGGGTGTATAACCTAATCGCCTTTGCGGATTTAGATGGCAGTACCCCAATTCGTTCTACGATTACCGCCGATCCTGCCTCAAATATTAAAGAACGTGATTTCTTTAAAAATGCTCTTGCCACAGGCAAGCCTTTTGTAAGTCAACCGGGACGCTCTACGGTGACTAAGCGAGTTAGTCTATTTATCTCCGCGCCTGTCAAGGAAGTTAACTCTGATAAATTTATTGGGGTGGTACGCACGCGAATGCCCATCGAAAATTTGACCGAAATCATTAAAACCAGTGTCAACGATGAGGATGAATACCATTTAATTGATGCTACTGGCAAAATCTTTTTGGCAACGGAAAAAACACAGGAAGATAGTAAATCTCAAGAAGACTTTCCGAAATTGGCTGAAGCAATTAACAATAAAACCGCACTTACTACCGTAGATACCGATCGCTTTAATGGCAAGGAACAGTTAGTAACATATGTGCCATTGCCTAATTATCGCAATATGCCTAACCTCAATATGGGAGTAATTATTGCGATCGACACCAGTTTTGCGTTTAAGCCCCAAAGAGATTTGTTAATCACTATTGCGACAGGAACTGGATTTACGGCTTTGTTGGTGGGCTTTATTGCGGCAATTATCGCTAATCGGGCGGTCAAACCAATTCAAGAGGCGGCTAAAGTCGTTTCCAAAATTGGGCAAGGGGATCTCGATACGCGCTTAGAGGTATTAGGAGATGATGAACTAGGTACTCTTTCGAGCAACATCAACGGGATGGTGGAGCAACTTAAATACTTAAGTGAAGCCCAACAGCAAGAAGCCGAAAGACTGGAAAATGCTCGAAAAGAAGCGAGAGCGGAAGCCGATGCGAGGGCGGAGGAACAAAAGCAAGAAAAGGAAATGTTACAGCGACGGGCTTTGGAACTACTGATCGAAGTAGATCCTGTAAGTCGAGGTGACTTGACCATTCGCGCGAACGTAACTGCCGATGAAGTGGGAACGATCGCTGACTCTTACAACGCAATTATCCGTAACTTGAGAAAATTGGTATTGGAAGTACAGTCGGCTACTCAGTCGGTAACTCAAACCGCTAGTGATAATGAGGTGTCAGTGCGATCGGTGTCCAATGAAGCGATTAAGCAATCCGTTTCGATTAACCTCGCCCTCCAAGAAATCAAGCAGATGGCGGAGTCTAGCCGAGGTGTTGAAGATAAGGCGAAGCAAGCTGAGCAGGGAATGCAAGTTGCCGCAACGGTTTTGCTAGAAGGTGATGAGGCGATGAACCGTACCGTATTGGGAATTTCAGAAATTCGGGAGACGGTTTCGGAAACAGCGAAAAAAGTGAAGCGATTGGGCGAAACATCTCAAAAAATTTCCCGCATTGTGAACCTGATTAGTAACTTTGCGGCTCAGACAAATCTTTTAGCACTGAATGCCGCCATTGAAGCCGCCCGCGCTGGTGAAGAGGGACGTGGCTTTAGTGTAGTTGCCGAAGAAGTGCGTGACCTTGCGGAACAGTCAGCAAACTCCACAGCAGAAATTGAACAACTCGTAGAAGAGATTCAGGCTCAAACTAATGAGGTGGTAGCGGCGATGGAAACTGGTACGGAGCAGGTGGTATCAGGAACGAAACTCGTCCAAAATGCACGGGAAAAATTGACCAAGATTTCGACAGTAAGTAAGCAGGTTAACTCCCTTGTGCAGGCGATCGCTACGGCTGCTGATACCCAAACTAAGGCTTCTAATCGCATTGGTGATTCCATGCAAAGTATTGCGGCGATCGCTGAGGATACATCAAAACAATCGGAAGATGTGGCGCAATCTTTCTCGGAACTGCTACAAGTGGCTCAAAATCTCCAAGTTAGCGTAGCTCAGTTCAAGGTTGCTTAAGAGCATGTTTGAGAAGTCTCCTATCTATCATAAATTTCTGCTTTTACCCCCCTTAATCCCCCCTTTGAAAGGGGGGAAACCTGAATTCTCCCCCTTTCAAGGGGGAGTTAGAGGGGGTAAAAAACTTCTCAAACACGCTCTAAAAACCTAGCAAACAGTCCTAACTAGAGAAAGTCCTGTTTGCTAGGACTAAAACAAAGTTTAAATACAGAAGATTATGTTACTTAAAGATAAACCAGAGATTCCGCCATCTGAAGATAAATCGTCAACAGCATCCCTTGACGCAAGCATCGCCGCAACTATTAAAGTCACGCACAATAGCAGGATTAAACCCAAAGCGCCTTTTTGGAAGCTTCCTTTGAGCTTGTGGAATAATTTGGGCGTAGGTTGGAAATTATCAATTGTATTGCTATTTACTTCGGGAATTCCCGTATTATTAGTAACCCAAACCCTCGTGAAATCCTCAGAGGAATCTGCTCTTAAAGAATTAAAAACCTCCGTTAAAGAAAAGGGTTCTTTCTTTGTATCGGAATATGTAATGTGGACAAATTCGGAAAGTCGGCGTGATGCTGAAGCGATCGCTAAGTCCATTGAAGGAGCCAATCTGGACTTGAGTGATCCTAACGAGCTAACAGCTAAGCGAACGATTTTACCGCCTTTATTGCAGGTAAGTAGCGAAGATATTGATCCTGAATCCATTAAGAACATCAAGTTAATTACCGATAATCGTGGGCGCAGCATCGAAGGGAACACCCTCATTCTCAAGGAAGATTTCACAAAATTCCCCTTACTTGAAGAATCAGACAAACTCGTACCCCAGTCCTACAAACAGGATGTTGTGCCAAGTGGTAGCAATTTGGCGAATTTACCGATTATCAAAAGTGCGATCGAATCTGGTAAGCCGATGTATGGCATCGAATTAGTCAAATCTGCGGATCTGCAAGCTTTAGGTTTAGACAAACAGGCAAATATCGGTATCCGCCCCCAAATTACCGAGGGATTGCCTGAATCCAAGCAGCCAGCACCCACAGGAACCTATGAAATCGAACAGGGCAAATCAGGGCTGGTGAGTATGGCGGTTTACCCGATTAAAATCAAAGGGAAGGTCGTGGGTACAGCTGTAGTCGGGGCTTTGCTTAACCGTAACTATGGCATCGTGGATAAATTCACCAAACGCTATAACATGCCAACAGCAACGATATTTGCTCAAGATTGGCGGGTAGCCACTAACATTCCCTACGTTAACCCCAGTTCTAAAAAGAGCGATAAAACTCGGGCGATCGGGACTCGATCTGCCCGTGAAGTTTCTGATGCGGTGCTGAAGGAAGGACAATCCTATGTGGGCGAAACGAATATTACAGGCACTAATTACTTAACTTTTTACGCCCCTTTATACGACCATCGTAAACTCCTCAATCCCTCTGCTAAGCCAGTGGGAATTGCCTATGTCGGTCGTCCGATCTTAGAAATTCAGGAGCTTTTATCGAGTTTGTCCAATGCAGGCTATGCGATCGCCATTATTTCCATTGTGGTCGCTAGTGCGATCGGGATTTTGGTGGCTGCTTCTTTTGCGAGACCCTTAAGTCGTTTATCGGTCTTCACCCAAAAAATTGGACAGGGTGAAACAGGAGAACGCCTCATGGAAGACGATCGCCGCGATGAAATTGGCGTATTGTCTCAAGAGCTAAACAAAATGGCAGAGCAGCTAGAAGTACTGATCGCTGAGAAGCAGATGGAAGCCGAGCGGATTGCGATCGCCCGACAGGAGGTTGTCCAAACTGAGGCAGAGTTACGCATCCAAGAGCAGCGCCAAGCTAAGGAATCTTTGCAACAGCGAGCGCTCGAATTGCTGATCGAAGTAGATCCCATTAGTCGCGGTGACTTAACCCTTCGCGCTAAGGTCACAGAAGATGAAATTGGCACGATCGCGGATTCCTATAACTCCACCATCAGAAACCTGCGAAAACTGGTATTAGAAGTACAAAAAGCTTCCCAATCATTCCTGCATAACGTTTCTCAAAACGAAAAGACTATGCAAATCGTATCGGGAAGCGCATCGGAACAAGTCGCGGCAATCGTCCAAGTCTTAGAGAGTATTCACGAACTCACGGAATCCATCGCTGGTGTAGAAAATCGAGCCATTCAAGCAGAATCTCAGGTTTTATCTACTAACCAAGCCTTAATCGAAGGGGATGCCGCGATGAATAGTACGGTCGCAGGTTTTAACGCAATTCGTGAAACCGTATCGGAAACCGCCGAAAAGGTACAGCAATTGGGAGAAGCTTCGCAAAAGATCTCGAAAGTGGTCAAGCTAATTAGCGGCTTTGCCAGTCAGACGAATATGTTAGCGCTGAATGCGTCCATCGAGGCAGCCCGTGCGGGAGAAGAAGGACAAGGCTTTGGCGTAGTTGCGAACGAAGTCCGCGCCCTTGCCCAGCGATCGGCAAAAGCAACCACGGAAATTCGCCAGTTGATCGAAGAAATCCAAGCCCAGACCAATGAACTTGTAAAAGCCATGGGTGTGGGTACGCAACAGGTTAATGATGGCTCTCACTTAGTGGAAGAAACTCGGCAAAAGCTGTCTGACATCGCGACTTCCAGTCAGCAAGTTAACCAACTTGTCCGAGAAATTGCTCAAGCTGCTTCGGCTCAGTCCCAAACCTCGGAAGATGTCAGCCAAACCATTCAAAACGTAGCGGCGATCGCTAATTCTAACTCGGAGTATTCCAAGGATATGAGTGAAGCATTTAAGGAGTTAGTACAGGTTGCTCAAGAGCTACAGGTTAGCGTCTCTCAATTTAAAGTTAACTAGGATAGTCTCTATGTACAGCACAGAAACAGAAATCCAAGATCAGGCATATCAATTTTTTAAGCAAGAAGCGCCTGAATTTTTGCAAATAATTGAAACTGGGCTCCTCTCCCTGCGTAATGACCTCAGCACTAATAATATTCACTCAATTATGCGGGCGGCGCACTCGATTAAGGGAGGTTCCGCAAGTCTTAATTTTGAAGGAATTAAATCGATCGCCCATCGCTTAGAGGACATTTTTCGATCGCTCTATCGTTACGAAGGCGAAATTGATGCCGATGTCGAAGGCTTACTCCTCCAAGCCTATGACTGTTTACGCATACCTCTATTAGAGCAAATTCAAACAGGTCGATATAGCGAACAGGTTGCCCTAGAAGCCGCAGAGCCAATCTTTGAAGTGCTCAGTCTCTATTTTGGCAGTGTGGATGAAGATGCGGAGTTACCTACCGCCGCCGAATTAGGGGTGGACATCGTGCAGATTGTCTTTGAGGGTGATGTGCAGCAGGGGATCTTACGTCTCCAAAATGTCCTCGCTAATCCCGAAGGGGTTCCTGTCACGGGAGAAATTAGAGCGCAAGTGGAAGTATTTAGCGGCATTGGTGAATTACTAAATTTAGCGGGATTTAAGGCGATCGCCAACGCCACGATTAAGGCTCTAGAAAATCATCTTGATGATCCTGTATTGGTGGGCAAAGTGGCTGTGGCTAATTTTGAAGCAGCACGCGCTCAGGTTTTAGCAGGCGATCGCACTGATGGCGGTCAGCCTAGTGCTGAATTAATTGCCCTTGCCCCCCCTACGCCTGTAGATAGCGAAGCCGTCTCCACCCTATCTCAACTTCCTGATTCAGAAAATAATAGCCTAATTGAATCAGTGGATTTGGATACTTTTGCCGATTTTGATGAAATTAATTCGATTCTAGAATCTAATCAGTTTGAAGATAATTACAGTCTGGAGTTACTAGAATCAACTGAAGAACTTGATGAACTTGATGAACTTGATGAACTTGATGAATTAATTGGAGAACCTCAGAGTTATGATAATCAGAATGATTTTAATAATTTAGACTACAACCTATTAGATCAGAACTTTGATATTTTAACGGAAGACTTCCAAACTCTTCCAGAGCAGGAAACGGGTGGTATTGAAGCATCCAAATTGGAGGAGCTAGATTCCATATTTAGTGCTATTGAGATTGACAAAGAGATTGACAAAGAGATTGACAAAAAGGCAAGTATCAAAACTGTAGATCCCAAAACAACAGTTAAGGCTCCCGAAAATGTAGCCCCCTATATTTCGGAAACCATAAAAGTTGATTTGAGTAGGCTCGATCGCTTAAATAATTCATCTAGCGAATTGGTAACTCAAGAAAATGCTTCGATTCTACAAAATCAACAACTACAAGCCAAAATTGAACGCCTACAAAAACAATTTAAAGGTTTCGATCATCTCTCCAAAAATCTCCAAACTTGGCTCGATAAAGCGCAGCGATCGCAGGTCAAAACCCAAGACTTTAGTGCAGTTACTTCACAACTTACAGCCTTTAATACTAATTTCCAATCCCAGACTTTGCCTAATTCATCGAATCTATTAGCAGATTTCGATCCATTACAAATGGATTCTTACAACCGCTTGCATAGTTTCATTCAAGAAGCCCTTGAAGAAATCGCGCAAATGGATGAAGGAATGCGGGATATGACGGTTTTAATGCAGCAAAAACAACAAACCCAACGCCGCAAACAACAAATCCTTAAACAATTGCGCTATGACCTGCTGTGGTCAAGAATGTTACCCCTCGGCGATATCCTCACCAGCCTGCCCCGCATGGTGCGGGAAATGTCGAATAAATATAATAAACAGGTCAATTTAAAACTATTTGGGACAGGAACGTTAGTTGATAAATCTGTACTCGAAAGACTCTATGATCCCTTTGTCCATTTAGTGCGAAATGCCTTTGATCATGGTACTGAGACGACGCAAGAGAGATTGGATCGAGGTAAGCCAGTGATTGCTTCCATTGAAATCCGTGCTTACTATCGAGGCAATCTCACTTATATCGAGATCAAAGACGATGGACATGGTATTGATGTCGAAAAAGTCAAAGCGAAAGCGATCGCCTTAAAGCTGATCACGCCAGAACAAGCAGAAGAGGCAAGTCAAGAAGAAGTTTACCAATTTTTATTTGCGCCCAACTTCTCCACGGCGGAGACAGTCTCCGAGCTTTCGGGGCGGGGCATGGGGCTGTCCACAGTCCAAGAGCAAGTCCGCAACCTTAAGGGAGCGATCGAAATCAAGTCAGAGTTAGGTCAAGGCACGACCTTTGTAATTAAATTACCTCTGACTCTCAGTATTGCTAAGCTTCTAATTTTTAGCGTTCAAGACCGACTCATGGCGATCGCCGTGGACTCTCTATTAGGGATTGTTACTGTTGACTCCGAAACTATTCAAATTATTCAAGGCAAAGAATTTTTCCGTTTAGAAAATCAGCTAGTTCCGCTCTACCCAACTTCTATATTTGCGGATGGCTATCCTCTGCCGCAAAAAAAATTGGACTTAGTAAATGTCGATGACTTTGGCGAAGAGAATCAGACGACGCTCCTATTATTTGCGGATGGGAATAACCCGTTTGCAATTCCAATTGATCGCGTACTTAGCGAACAGGAACTAGCGATTAAACCCTTTGGCAAAGCGATCGCCCCACCGCCCTATCTCTATGGTTGTACGGTCTTAGGAGATGGAACCCTTGTACCAGTAATAGATAGTACGGTATTACTTTCGCTCAATTCTCCAACCACAGTACCTGTTAGCGATTTTAGTAAGCTTGATGAAGATACTACGGGAAGTAGAGCACTTAAAGTTAAACCAATTAAATACAAAACCATACTCATTGTTGATGATTCTCTGACGGCAAGACAGGCGCTTTATCTTACCCTGTCTAAGTTTGGCTATCAGGTTATCCAAGCCAGCGATGGACGTGAGGCTCTCAATCAGCTATCTCGATCCCCAGAGATCCAAAGCGTAATATGTGATGTGGAAATGCCCAATATGAATGGTTTTGAATTTTTAACCGCCTGTCGCAAGGAGAGCCGCTTTGCCGAAGTTCCCATTGTGATGCTCACCTCCCGTAGCGGCGATAAGCATCGTGCAGTCGCAAAAATGCTTGGTGCTACAGGCTATTTAACCAAGCCTTACCTTGAGCAAGATCTGATCAAAACCATTCAAGACTTGTAAATTTTTTTGGCGTAGCTTTGCCACGACCAAAAAATCGGTTCCTTCGCCTTAGTTATTAACCATGCTTATCAATCAAAAAAAAGAAGAAACACTCAAGTTCCTGATCTTCTCAATGGGAAATCTCCATCTCGCGATGGGGATCGATAGTGTGATTCGGATTATTCCTTTGCCGCAAATTCACCGTAGTGGTGACAAGTTATTGGGAATTGCTACCTATGAGGGTCGAGAAGTTCTAGTAATCGATCTCTATAAACGGATTTATGGGAAAGAATCACAAATCTCAAAGGGATTTTTGGTCATTTTTGCAGGTCGGCAAAGTTGGTATGGAATTACGATCGCCTCCTTACCGAACGTCCAAGATGTCCCGTTAAGCCTTTTGCAGCCTGTGCCACCAGAATATCGCGATCGCGATACGCTTGGTATCGCTAGCCACATGATGCAAGTCTCCATCCGCAAATCTGAACAACTGCAAACGGTCTTTCTATTAGATGGCGAATTACTTTTAAAAATGGCTTCATAATCCAAATTTTTGAAGTGGCAGCGCATCAAGCCGCCACTTCAAAAATCACCCTAATTCGCTGATGTTATACCAAATCACGAAAGTGTGGCAACACTTTTGTGATTTATAGCTGTGGTCACTTGCATTAGGACAAATCAAAACCCAAGAAACGAGTTGCGGCGCTTCGCGCCGCAACTCGTCTTCTGGTTTTGTGTCCTAACAAGACTGACCACAGCTATAAAAACCAAACCCAGTAAGGTTTTTAAAATGAAGAAATGGCTACGCCATTTCTTCATTTGGTATTACGTGGATGTCGCTGAAGCAAACTCTTGTTTTGCTTCGACAATTTCTTCGGTAATGGAAGAGGTATCAGATTCATGACTATTAGCTAGCCTTTGCTTTTGCAAATTTAGTGCCGCTTGCACTAAACCTTGAAATAGTGGATGGGGACTGCTAGGACGAGATTGGAACTCAGGATGGAATTGAGTAGCAATAAAATAAGGATGACTCGGTAACTCGATCGCTTCAACTAAGCGCCCATCGGGAGAAGTGCCACTAATCACATAGCCTGACTCTAAAAAGAGCGATCGGTAAGAATTATTGAACTCATAGCGATGACGATGGCGTTCGTAAATGACTGACTCCTTATACATTTGATGCACTAGTGTATTGGGGGCAAGACGACAGGCATAGAGACCTAAACGCATTGTGCCACCAAGATTAACCACATCCTGCTGTTCTGGAAGTAAGTGAATCACTGGATTTTTTGACTCGGGCGCAAATTCAGCACTATTGGCATCGGCAAGCTGCCCTACGTTTCTAGCCCAGTCAATTACCGCACATTGCATTCCTAAACAGAGTCCTAAAAAGGGAATCTGATGATCCCGCGCATACTTGACCGCCGCCACTTTACCATCAACCCCCCGATGTCCAAATCCTCCAGGAACGATGATCGCATGGACATCCTTCAGGAATTTCTCGGCTCCATAGGCTTCAATGTCTTCGGAATTAATCCACCGCAAATTGACATTGCTATTTAAGGCGATCGCGCCATGTTTAAGGGCTTCAATTACCGAGAGATAGGCATCGGTCAAACGTACATATTTACCGACGATCGCCACTTCTAGCTGATGCTCAGAACGGTATAGGCGCTCTACAAGGGTTTGCCAACTGCGAAGATCGGGCTGACGTTGTTGCATCCCCAGTAGGCGCAGCACTTGTTCCGCCAAGCCTTCACGCTCCATCGCCAAGGGGACTTCATAAATGCTCTTGACATCTTGCCCTGTCATCACGCACTCAGGCAACACATTACAAAATTCAGAAATCTTGTCTTTGATGTTTTGAGGCAAGGGGCGATCGCTCCGACATACGAGAATATCGGGCTGAATCCCCACGGATTGCAATTCCTTCACGGAATGCTGGGTGGGCTTGGTTTTCATTTCCCCTGCGGAGGCAATCCAAGGCATCAGGGTGACATGCATGTACACCACATTTTGTCGCCCCACATCCTTACGAAACTGTCGAATCGCTTCGATAAATGGTAAAGATTCAATATCACCGACCGTGCCACCAATTTCTACAATCACGAGATCGGGATTGCCATTGTTTGCCACGCGATGAATACGCTCTTTGATTTCATTGGTGATGTGAGGAATTACCTGCACCGTCCCACCTTGATAATCTCCACGACGTTCTTTATTGATCACACCCTGATAAATCGCCCCAGTGGTGACATTGCTCAGCTTGGACATAGATGTGTCCGTAAATCGCTCATAATGCCCCAAATCGAGATCGGTCTCTGCGCCATCTTCGGTGACAAAAACTTCCCCGTGCTGAAAAGGACTCATCGTACCGGGGTCAACGTTGATATAGGGATCAAGCTTTAGAATTGCAATGGAATAGTCTCTTGATTTAAGCAATCGTCCCAAACTTGCGGCAACGATTCCCTTTCCGATACTAGAGACAACACCGCCAGTCACAAAGATATACTTAGCCATAAAATTTCGTTATTAGGATGCAATGGTTTTTTGCTTCATCAACCATGCTCAACAAAGTGATTATATAGCAGGAATCTCATCTCATCGCTTGAGTTATTATTCCCCCAAAATAATGGCGGCGCTTCGCGCCGCCATTATTTTCAGTAGAACAAGAAATTAGTCTTACTCCCCCTCTCCCTTAATGGGAGAGGAATCTGGGGGGTGAGGGTGATATTCGTTACACGTAACCTCAGTTAGTAACTCAACTATTTGCGCGATCGCATTTTTATCTTCACTTTGCTGCATGTTTTGAATATATTCGTCTTGACGCTTAGCCAGATCGGCGATCGCCTTCAGCAAACTCTCACTCGTTAAATTTTCTTCAAACAGAACAGCGCTATAACCCCTTGACTGAAAAGACTTAGCATTGAGAATCTGATCACCACGACTCGATAGCTTGGATAAAGGAATAAGCAAATGGGGCTTGCGTAAAGTAAGAAACTCAAATACCGCATTAGCGCCCGATCTAGAAACTACCAGATCAGCAAGGGCAAGAACATCGGCAAGTTCAGCTCCTAAATATTCAAATTGACGATAGCGAGGATGGGCTTGCAAAGTATGATCGAAGTTACCTTTGCCGCAAGCATGAACGATTTGATAGGTTTGGGTAAGATCATCTAAAACAGAACGTATCGCTTGATTAATTTTTGCGGAACCCGAACTACCACCAATGATCAAGAGAACGGGTGATTGATGATCAAAACCACATAATTCTCTAGCTTTTTCAGCATTACCATTAAAGATATCCGTGCGAATCGGTAAGCCTGTATGCTTGACCTTATCTGCATATTTGGCTAAATGTTTTACAGTTTCGGGGAAGGTAACACAAACTTTTGTGGCAAAGGGAATAGATAGACGATTGGCTAAACCTGATGAGAAGTCGGATTCGTGAATCACGACAGGAATACGTTGCAGCCAACTGGCAAAGATCACAGGAACGGTGACAAATCCACCTTTAGAGAAAACAACTTGAGGCTTAATTTTGGCGATCGCCCAGTAAGCATCAAAAATCCCCTTGATTACTTTCAAAGGATCGATAAAGTTTTGCCAATCAAAGTAGCGGCGGAGCTTGCCTGAAGAAATGCCATGATAGGGAATTCCCACTTGAGCAACTAATTGCTTTTCGATGCCATTTTTTGAGCCAATATACTCCACTTCCCATCCATTTTCCTCCAGACTGGGAATAAGGGCTAAATTAGGATTAACGTGACCACCAGTACCTCCACCTGTTAGGACAATTTTTTTTGGGGATAATTGTTGATTTGGCTGACGGGGCTGATTACTTGCGCTCACGATGATTAATAGTCTCTAGATATATTGTTAAGCGGAGATTTTTTTAAAAGTGTGGCGAAGACACACTTTTAAAAAGTTAGTTCGTTTTGAGCGCAAAGCGCTGCAATACCGTAATTATTGTAATGATCCTATGGCTATTTTGAAACAATCAAAGTAAGTGGGCTTAATTAATTGTTATAGCTGTTGTCATTCTTGTTAGGAGACAAAACCAGAAGAAGCGAGTTGCGGCGCGAAGCGCCGCAACTCGCTTCTTGGGTTTTGATTTGTCCTAATGCAAATGACCACTATCTAACGATTAATCTGAAAGCACAAAATAGCTATGCTATTTTGTGCTTTCAGGGGAAATTCTGCATTAGAAAATCAAATAACCGATGGGCTATTTCTAACTTAGAACTGAGGGGCGTAGATAGATTATTGCCATTTTTATCAATGAATGTAGCTTGATTGGTATCTGTACCAAAACCAGTTTGGGAACTATTCACAGCATTAGCCGCGATCGCATCGAGTCCTTTACGTTTTAGTTTATCTTTTGCCGCAGTTACCACTTCCTCCTCTGTCCCAGTTTGGGCAGCAAAGCCGACTAATATCTGGTCAGGACGCTTATGAGGGGCGAGATCGGCAACGATATCAGGAATATATTCGAGTTCTAGATTTAAAGGCAATTCTGATTTGGGTAACTTGCGATCGCTAGTAGATTTAGATCGCACATCACCAACAGCAGCAGCAGCGATCGTGATATCAGCGTTAGGGAATTCTTCAAGCATGGCTTGGTGCATTTCTGCGGAAGTGCGGACTATCCTCACCCCTAGTCTCTCTCCCATAGGAAGAGGGGAGTTAGCTGTATTTATGAGGGTAACTTGTGCGCCACGATGGATGGCAGCTTGAGCGATCGCAATCCCTTGCTTACCTGTCGATGGATTACCGATAAAGCGCACAGGATCAATAAATTCGCGAGTTCCCCCTGCATTAACTAAAATTTTTTTTCCTTTCAAATCCTGTTTCCCTTTTGTAAATAAGAAAGATTCTAGATATTCTAAAATTATTTCGGGTTCTGCCATTCGCCCAGTACCCACCGCATCACAGGCGAGAATCCCATCCGTCGGTGCGATCGCTGTATAACGTGCATCTTTTAATAACTTTCCCCAATTCTCCTGCACTGTGGGTTGTAGCCACATGGTCGTATTCATCGCTGGCGCAAAGAGAATCGGACAAGTGGAGGCGAGGACAGTATTTGTGAGAAGATTATCCGCCATGCCATAGGCGAGTTTAGCTAAGGTATTTGCGGTCACAGGCGCGAGCAAAAATACATCTGCCCATTCTGCTAATTCAATATGTAGTGGTCTTCCATTTGTCGGTTGCCAAAAATCAGAATCAGTATAGGCAGGTTGGCGCGATAATGTCGCAAAGGTAAGGGGTGTAACAAATTCCGCCGCCGATCGCGTCATGATCACCCGTACTTCGATACCGCGTTTGGCAAGGCTAGAAACTACTTCACAAACTTTATAGGCGGCAATACCTCCAGAGATTCCAATTAATACATGATTCATGACTATGTTGCTTATATTTTTAAGCCTTAAAAATTTGCTCAGGAGTTAGCTTTAACTCAGTAAATAGTAAAGATTTAATTATTTCCTCACCTCGATAAATTGTTTCTTCGTATAGCCCATCTTCGAGCAATAAAACCGTCACTTGGCGATCGCTAAAATCGATAATCCAATATTCAGGAATCTCGATCGCATTGTATTCTGCTCTTTTCTTCCGATAGTCAATATTGCGAGTACTATCGCTAACGATTTCTACCACTAGAAGTGGAACTGAATCAGTTAATACTGCCTCGCGGAATCGCATATCTTGCCACTGATCCGATGTAATTACCACCACATCAGGAACCCGACAAGTAATTTTGCCGCCGACTCGCCCCGTTTGCACCGCAATTAAATCTTGTTTAGAAACTAAAGGTAACTGTAAACGTTGAATCTCTACACGAAAGTTATCATTGACAAATTCACTCATGCCACCATGAATTCCTGTAGGCTGCGCCATCGCCACTAATTCCCCATTTACTAATTCATACCTTGTATCGGTTCCATCATCGTAAGCAAGATATTCCGCCAGTGTGAGCAAAGGATTTGCAACAATCATAGCCACATTCTCCTGAACGATAAGTTAACAGAGCCTAGTTACTCTTTATTATTTGCAATGTATTTTCAATTTTACAATAAACTCTATGGCTGACTGCTAAATTCAGAATTACTGATGATTTCTTGCGATCGCCAATCAATTTCAGCGACTTTGAGCTTATTAGAAGAAGTATATAACACCGACAATCGATTGTTTTTAATTGTCGAATAACCGTTAAATCGATCCACCTGATCGACCAACACTTTAAAACTTGTACCTGCGGCGTTAGAGATAGCAATTTGTTTCTGATCACTATCATTAATGCGTTTATCGTTGTTGGTATCCTTATCCACTAACACATATAGAAAGGCAACCACGGGAACTGACTTCTCTTCAGTATTAGTATTCAAAATGGAATTATTGACTATGGGAGTAACTTTGGGAGCTAAAGCGATCGCGGATAGGAATAGTCCTTCACTTTTAGCTCTCAACCAATAGGAACGCTTTTGAGTAGGGTCAAAAAACATATAGTTTTGGATAGAACTGGATTCTTTAGAGCCTACCCTATAGTCGTAGTCTTGAATTAGATGTAGGGGCGCTTGGAGGATTTCTGATCCTGTAATCGGTGTAAATGTGCCAATTTCAGTCTTGGCTTTAACTTGATCATTTTTCGCAATGTTAATGACACTGTCAAGTTCTCTGGTTTTCGTAGCTTGTAAAATGACAAAAACGGCGGAGGCTGCTAACAAGACAGTGGCAGGAAGTCCAGCTATCAAAATAATTACAGCATTGATGCGCCAAATATAGTGAAAGATTCGCCGTGATTTCATATTTGCTTCTGGATTGACTGAGGTGTCGGCAGTAGAGCTAAACTTAGTTATTTCTACAAAGACTTGCCATGCAAGCCTTTGTAGAAATAATTAGGGCGCGACATAACCTTGAATATTTTCAGGACGTAAAGGGCGCATAATTTGATTCGCACGTACTACCTGTTGATCTGTACCTTGGACAACGATTAGATATTTCCCTTCATCCAGACGATTTCTCATCGGAACGGAATCACTGCTAGTAGCTACACCCACACCGCCACCGACAAAAAGACTACCCATCGCACCGCCAAAGGCTCCTAGCAATCCACCGATCGCATGGTTGCCAAAGCTCCCAGCCCAAGCAAAAGTATGTAAATCAGTGACGAGGCTAAATCCCACTCCTGCGAAAAAGCCAAAGGGAACTAGCCAATAGGACATAAAAAAGGCTTGTTTGCGACCTTGGACAAGGGGATCGATAAAGCCGAATTCTTCAGCACTCTTATAACCCTTACCCAAGATCGAAATAGCTTCCATCGGAAAGTTCGCCGATTCTAACTGTGTGTAAACTTGCTCCGCCTTAACGCGATCGCTCCAAACACTAACCAAATAGTTCATATATTCTAAAAAATTGCTAATAACTTCTAGCCAATATCCTATAGCGCAAAGCGATCTAAATAAATTAGGCTCATCCAATATTTAAATGAAGTGCCGCGCTCCGCGCGGCACTTCATTTAAATATTGGCGAGTTCTAAAATTTTTTGCCAATGCGCCTCAGACACGGGAACGACTGACAGGCGGCTAATCCGAATCAGGTCAAACCCTTCAAAATCAGGATCTTGTTTAATTTGAGCAAGGGTCACAGGCTGAGACAGCGATCGCACAGCTTTTACATCAACTACCGCCCGTTTAGGATCATCAAGTTTGGGGTCAACATAGGGCAAGCTCACTACCTCCGCAATACCCATCGCTCGACGTTCATCGCCTGTGTGGTAGATCAGAGCTAAGTCTTGAGGCTGCATCGTGCGGATATGCTTGAGCGCCAGATTATTATTTACGCCATCCCAAATCGTCTGGAGATCGCGTTCTAGGTCAGCATAGGAATAGACATGGGGTTCACTTTTAAGCAGCCAGTAAGCCATGATTTTGGATGAAAGTATTTAGAGAAATGTTTGCAGATTATTAAGGATTGATTGTAACCGCGATCGCCTTTCTTCTTGGTCAAGATTGAGATTATCCTGAAGATATTTAATATCAGTATAAATATCCACTAATTGCAATCCTTGCCCATTAGAATCATCCGCTAAAACTGGCGTAGATAATTTCTCGAAATTTAGAACTGCGGTTTCCGTTTCTAGTTGTTGAATTGTTTGTTGCATATTTTCGATCACCCCATACATTTCCAGAGGATCGAATATTTTTAGCAAACTCGTTTGAGTAATAATTCCCAAACCATTACCCCAATTCCACGATACGACCATCCGACTAATGCGCCGCTTAGTCATTTCCTGATGGGCTGTCCATAGAGAATCTTCGGGACTCAGCAAAAAAAGAGGCGTACTCATAACCGTTGCGGCGGTGGTATTTGCCAAATCAATATTGAAAGCGTGAAACTGCACAATATCTCGCTCCGTAACAATTCCCACGGGTCTTTGATTGCCCTCTTGATCGGTTTGGATAATCACTACACAGCTAACTCGATTTTCGTTCATTAACTGCACCAGTTCCAGAATTGTCGCTTCTAGATGGGCATGAATTACGTTGCTGGTCATAACATCAGCCACCCGTCGAAACTTTAACAAATTAGCAGGGCGCAAAATATGGCGAATATTTTCATGGGAAATTACGCCAATTAATTCACCTTGCTCATCCACTAAGGGTAGATGCCGAATTTGATAACGACGAAATAGAAAGAGAGCCGCAAAGATATCTTCTAGCGATCGCTGTGGCATGGTAATCACAGGCGAAGTCATAAAATCGCCTACTAGCGCATTTTGAAAATCAATTTCTTGAGCCGTTAGTCGAACTACATCTCTGGCGGTCAGGATGCCTACTAAGGATTGATTTTGCTTGACTAAGACACAGCTTGTGCGTAGCTCAATTGAAGGAGATGGATTAGTTTGAGATGGACTAGTTTGAGATTGATTAGTTTTAGTAAGGGGAGCATCTAAAGAAGCAGTTGAAGAAGCAATTGAAGAAGCCGATAAAACTATTGTGTTTAGGGATACCTCGCGATTTTTTAACGAACAACTGGGAGAGTGGGATTGACTAATCAAAGCGATCGCCTTTAGCAAGGGCGTAGCAGGAGTGACAATCAACGGAGAATACTCAATTATGCTGGTTAAATCAGGAATCCAATCAAGGGGAGTATCAAGTTGCATAGTCAAATTAATCTCAAGGAATAATTAGAAATGCGCGGCAAAGCCGAACATTTCTAATTATTTAGAAACACAAAATAGCTTAGCCATTTTGTGTTTCTAAATAATTACTGAAAGTGAATAATAATTCACAAAAAAGCGAGTAAGAAGACAAATGTAACATAAAGCACCAAACCCCAAATAATATTGATTTTGAGGATATGAAGGTGTATTATGAGAGAAATGTTACAATTTATCGCCTCTATTTTGCTCTATATATAGTTTTAATATTAAATATGGTGAAAAAAGTTTAATCTATATCTTTTTGGTAACTAACTTCAGAGATTCGCGGCGTTTTTCCATAAAGTCGATCTAATACGCGCTTTACGGAAATGCGTTTCCACATTTGTCCTCTCTTAGTGGTGTATCCTTGTTCATTCAGCCAGTCTGCGATTTTTTGTAATGACTTACCTGATTTGTGATGACGACGAATGAGGTCAACTACTTGGGATTCCTCAGGATCTTCCACTAGCTCTCCATCAAGCGATCGCTGACCGAAGGCAGGTGAACCGTAACCCACGTAACCTCCTAATGCAGCTTTTGCTTGTCTACCCCGTTCTAATCTTTCCCATACCGAAAGCTCTTCTGAACTGTCTTCTATCATCGCGATCGCAATCAAGTAATCAGTACAATTATCTTATATCTTACTGCAAACCTGACACTGTCACCATTTTTTTAGAATTTTTTATGGGTGGTAAGCACTCTCATTCAAATTTCTAAATAGTGATGCTTTTGTTGATTTTTAAATTAATTTTTTAAACAAGTTAAACATCCATGAGTACTGCTTCCTTTATTCCAGATCAAACCGAATTCGATCAGCTACGCCTTAGTAGCGCCCTTTTAGTGGTGGACTGCACGGCAACTTGGTGCGGACCTTGCAAAGTGATTGCGCCTTTCATCGATCAATTGGCTGAAAATTATAGTGATCGCGCTAAGGTCATGAAGCTTGATATTGATAGTAATAAAGCGATCGCCAAGCAATATGGACTCCGAAGTATTCCTGCGGTACTCTTTTTTAAAGGGAGTGAATTGCAAGAAACGGTGGTTGGGGTGAAAACCTATGAAGAGTTTAGCCAGACTTTAGAGAAATATCTATAGAAATTATGTCTCTATCGGGACTTTCAAAAGAATAGGCAAGGCTTTGCGCTTTTTTAAACCCCTAAATAAATTTTGCAAATTCTTACTTCACAAGCGTTTGCAAAAATTTATCAGTACTACACAAGTCTCTATGTCTACGTTTTAAGGTTTAGATCCCCCTCAGTCCCTCTTAAAAAAGGCGTTAATATACTTGACGCACCAAATATCTAGAACCCCCTCTAGCTCCCCCTTGAAAGGGGGAGAACTCAGACTTCCCCCCTTCCAAGGGGGGACTGAGGGGGGTAAGAATTTGTAAAGTGTGTCAAGTATATTAACGCCTTAAAAAGGGGAAAGAATTAATCAAATCCCCCTTTTTAAGGGAGATTTAGGGGGATCTCTGGTAACTTACGATGTGGTGATAAAGCGTAGAATTTATAATCCTCCAAGAAAAAAATATCGACTAAGTAAGCGCATCAGATAAGTACATGATCACGACAGTTTTAATTGTTGATAAGTCCGAAATTATGCGTCAGCAATATCATCATTACTTAATCCAAGAGCGCCCCCATGATTATTTAATTTTAGAAGCTGATTCTTTATCTAAAGCAAGGGATATCTGTAAACTAAAAAAGCCTGATGTCATCTTATCAGGACTGCCTTCTATCGATAAAAGATGGGAGTTTTTAGAATGCCTCCATCATCAACAACACTTATTGCCAATACTGCTGATAGTCGATCAAGCGGATGAAAAGTCAGCCGCAAAAGCTAATAATGGGGGAATTCAAGATTATCTAGTTAAGGAATATCTAAATGCCGATCGCCTGTTGCGATCAATGGATAATCTTTTAGAAAAGATGCGTTTGGTTAATATATTTGCCGATGCCTTAAAACTCCGCAAACGCTCAGAAGAAGTAATTATCGAAAGTGTAGAAAGATCGCGGCGTTTAATTGAATGTTCCGATGATTTGATCTGGTCTAGCGATCTTAACGGCAAATTTATCTATCTATCACCACAATTTACTGATCTGTTTGGATGGGAGCCTAGCGAGTGGATCAGTAAGTCGATGACCGATATCATTCATGCAGGCGATCGCCTACGGTTTAAAGAAAATTTCAATCAGCTAATTGTAAACAATGATATCCACAGGGAAAGTTTACCGATTGAGTTTAGACATCAGCAACGTGATGGTAGTTATGTGTGGGTATCTTCTAACATAACCTTGATCAGAAATTCTCAAGGAGAAGCGATCGCCGTGCAGGGAATCCTCAAGGATATTAGCGATCGCATTGCCCTAGCCTATGCCATCCGCGATCGGAAGCAAGTAGAATCAAAACTCCGTGAATCCAATGAAATTCTCTCAGTCGTTAATCATGAGCTAATGAAAGCGACTCAACTTAAAAATGAATTTCTTGCCAACATCAGCCATGAGCTACGCACACCCTTAAACATTGTTTTAGGATTAATCGAAAGTCTCCAAGAAGGTATCTATGGCAGCCTTAGTGATAAGCAAAGAAAAGTTATTCGTACTATCGAAAACAGTAGTAATCATTTATTAGGGCTAATTAATAATATTCTGGACTTCTCTCAAATGGAAGTTGGCTATTTAGAGCTAAATCAAACTAAGACTTCAATTAGTGATTTATGTAAAGATAGTGCAGAGTTTTTGAAGTTTCAGGCGGCGAATAAATCTATTCAACTAAGTATAGAAATCATGGAAAATCTGCCTGATCTTTTCATAGATGAAAGGCGAATTCGCCAAGTTATCATCCACTTACTGGACAATGCCCTAAAATTTACGCCCAAACTAGGGAAAGTAATTTTGGCGGCTAGTTGTGACAACTCTTGGATAAAAATTTCTATTACCGACACAGGTATCGGTATAGCCCCCGAAAATCTCAACAAATTATTTCAGCCTTTCATTCAGCTCGATAGCAATCTAAATCGTCGCTACGATGGCACTGGCTTGGGTTTAGCCATAGTTAAACAGATCGTCGATGCTCACGGCGGCAGGGTAGAGGTACAGAGCAAGATTGCTTTGGGTAGTTGTTTTAAAGTATTACTACCTATAAATAATACCAAGACGAAAAATGCTGTTGGGTAAGAGACCTTTTAGGTTTGAGGAGATTGATTGGAGCAAGCCAAAGCCCAGAAGAAAAATCCCAACATAAACCCGTAATCCAACCACTCTCCAAGTCTTTGAAAAGTGCGCTCAAATCACCAACAAGTTAAGCTCATCTATAGCAATGTAAGTTTTGCTTAGGACATAAAACCAAAAAAGCGAGTGGCGGCGCTTCGCGCCGCCACTCGCTTTTTTGGTTTTGGTTTGTACTGACTAACTCTTGATTTGCTATAGGTAATTCCAATTAACCAAAGTGCCGACACTTTGGTTAATTGCAGCGCTTTGCGCTCAATCACAAACCCATCATGTCAAAATTAATAGAATAGATTTCTGTCCCAAGATAATTAAAGTGATGACCGCCATAGAATTTGCCGATCGCCTAGCCATAATTGCCACCATGCACCGTAAGGAACTTGCGATCGCGCCGATCTTACAAACATCTTTAGGAGTTAAAATTACCGTCCCCCAAGATTTTGATAGCGACTTGTTTGGTACATTTACTCGCGATATTGATCGTCCTGCTAACCAAATCGAAACTGCCAAGATTAAGGCGAAGAAAGCTTTAGAAACAAGTAACGTAGATCTCGCGATCGCTAGCGAAGGAAGTTTCTTTCCACATCCAATTTTAGGTATAGCCTACAATCGGGAACTGGTTTTATTGCTAGATCAAAAGCATAATTTCACTGTATATGGGGAATCCCTCTCTGCGGGTACAAATTTTCGACATCAAGAGATTTCTAGCTACGATCAAGCCTACGAATTTGCGCTCAAAATTGGCTTTCCTGACCATGCAGTTGTCTTAAGTCCTGACGCTCAGACATCTGCTAAGGAATCCATATATAAGGGAATTAATTCGATGGAACTTCTTCAGGATCATGTAAGGGAATTACTGAGAATATATCCCACAATTCATATAGAAACGGATATGCGAGCGCTCTACAATCCCACCCGCATGAAAAATATTGCCAAAGCGACCGAAGATCTTGTTCGCAAGTTGCAACAACTCTGTCCAAATTGTAATTTTGTAAATTTTGATATCGTCAAACGTTTAACAGGCTTATCCTGTGAACTTTGCGGCTTACCAACTCCAGCTACTCGCGCCCATTTATACCAATGCGATCGCTGTGAGTTTCAGCAAGAAATACTGTTCCCCGATGGAATTCAATTCGCCGATCCCATGTATTGCTCCTATTGTAATCCTTGAAAAATCCTCTTATACCAAAGAACAAAATGGCTAAGCCATTTTGTTCTTTTATATCTGTGGTCAACAAAATTAGAAGACGAGTGGCGGCGCGAAACGCCGCCACTCGCTTCTTGGGTTTTGATTTGTCCTAATGCAAGTGACCACAGCTATAAAATCCTTACTGGGTTTGGTTTTTAATTCACAAAACTGTGACAACACTTTTGTGAATTGTTTTTTTCTATTTTTGCTGACTTTTTAATTGCTCGATCTCGCGGATTACTCTGGCTTGACTAGAGAGCAAATGAGTACTGAGAGCTTCTAGAGCTTTCTCAGGATTTCTCTCCATGATCGCTTCATAAATTTCCCGATGTTCAGTACGGATTTCCATTACCTTGAGATTTTGCTGTACTGTTTGCATTCTTAACAACGCCATTTTGTCGAATAGCTGATCGAGTAAGAGCGTTAGCCAAGGGTTTCCCGAACATTCAGCGATCGCCCGATGGAATTGATAGTCAATATGCAGAAGTTGATAGCTCGTAAGTTGATTAGTTTCTTGGATAATCGCCTTTTCCGCCATTTGAATAGCTAACTCAATCTTGTCTAGCTGTTCGGCGCTGGCTTTGGTGCAAGCCTCAATTACTGATTCCTTTTCTAGCACCAAGCGACAACGATAGAGATTTTCGGCATCTGCTGTCGAAAAACTCACTACGCGCAAGCTGCCATTTTCATCGGCGACAACAAGCTGCTCCTGTTGCAATTGCTGTAAAGCTTCCCGAATAGGGGTACGACTAACTTGGAGTTTTTCCGCAATCTGAGTTTCGACCAAACGGGAACCAGCCAGAAATTCACCTGACAAAATAGCGGAACGCAAAACCTGATAGGTTTGTTCGCGTAAGGATTGCGGACGTTGAATAGGGCGAGGCGAAGAAAGCACCAATCAGTAATCTCCTAAAATACTTGGTTTCTATCACACCTTAATATAGCAATCCTAATTTCTTTTGTGAGAAAAACAAGGGGCTTAAGCCCCTTGTTATAAGTTTTTGTTTCTCAGGACTCATTTAGGATGGCTATAGGCTGGGTTTGACATTAATCGACATCAATATTTTCTATGATTTTGCCTATTAACAGATCCGCCTAAACTCTGAAAGTTGAAGAGTTGGTGATGTCAAGAGTTGCCCAACATCACTAACTCTTCACGGGGAGAGAGTACTTGTATCGCAAATGACTTTTATGAAATGATTTTTACTTTTGTATACAGTATATTGTATTCACAAAGCAATGCTTAACATATCTTAAGGAATAATTCGATTCATGGTAGCTTTAATCCCTAGCTTGAGCCAAAACCCTACCCAGCCACAAAACTTAATTTACAACTTAACTATTAATAGCGATCGCCTAAATCAAAGTCTGGAAGATCTCGCGACAATTGGCAAACTGCCTAATGGTGGGGTTTGTCGCCTTGCCTTTTCTCAGGAAGATATTCAAGCTCGCCAATTAGTCAAAACTTGGATGCTCGAAGCAGGAATGACGTTACGAAGTGACGCAGTTGGCAATATTATTGGAACCTATGCAGGAACAGAACCAAACCAAGCCGCATTGGCGACAGGCTCCCACATTGACACCGTCCCCGTTGCAGGCAAATACGATGGCTGTTTGGGCGTTTTGGCGGGAATCGAAGTGGCGCGAGTGTTACAAGAGAACCAAAAAAGGTTGCGTCATCCCTTTGAAGTAATCGTTTTTGCCGATGAAGAAAATAGTGTGATTGGCTGTAAGGCGATCGCGGGTACGGCTCCCACCGATCCTGAAAAATATCGCCGCAAAGATGGGACAGATATTCAAACCTGTTTGAGCAATGTTGGTGGAGATTGGGACAAATTAGCCACAGCCAAACGCGATCGCACAGAAATTGCCGCTTTTATCGAACTCCATGTAGAGCAAGGCGGCGTACTCGAAGCCCTAGACAAACAAGTCGGCGTAGTCACAGGCATCGTCGGACAATATCGCTTCATGGTCACGATCATTGGTCGTCCTAACCACGCAGGCACAACCCCAATGCATATGCGGAAAGATGCCCTCGTCGCCGCCTCACAGCTAGTCCTTGCCATCAATCGTCTAGGCTTAGAAACGCAAGGCGAACAGGTCGCTACAGTGGGGCATTTAACGGTTGCGCCCAATGCTACGAATGTAGTGCCAGCGAGAGTCGATATGAGCATCGATTTGCGGGATCTCTCCGACGAAAATTTGCAATATTTAATCGCCCAAATTGTCAAAGAAATTGAGGCGATCGCCCAAAATACAGGTACAGAAATCACGATTGAGCAGAAACTCCATGTAATGCCAACGCTCGCGAAACCTGAACTAATGGCAACCATCGCAGAAGTTTGCCAAAACCTCAATCTTACCTACGATTATTTACCCAGCCGTGCGGGACATGACGCTCAAGAGATGGGACGCTTCACCGATATGGCAATGATTTTTGTACCGAGTCGTGATGGGATCAGCCATTCTCAAGACGAGTACACTTCTCCTGAACAATGCGCTCAGGGCGCAAATATTCTATTGCATACGCTTTTGGCGATCGATCACAGTTATTAAAAAACGAACCTATGCCCACACTCTTAGTCAAAAATATTCATACTCTAGTCACGATGGATCGCGATCGCCGCGAGCTTCATAACGCCGCCATCTTTGTGAGAGACAATGCGATCGAGCAAGTGGGTTTAACCAGCGAATTACCCGAAACTGCCGATGAAATACTGGATCTGCAAAACAAACATATTGTCTTACCGGGGTTAGTTAACACCCATCATCATTTTTATCAAGTTCTCACCAAAGTAATTCCTGCGGCTCAAAATTGCGATCTTTTTAATTGGTTACAAACTCTCTATCCGATTTGGGCAAATCTCACTTCCGAAAGCATTTATATCAGTTCGCAAATGGCTGCTGCCGAATTGATGCTCTCAGGTTGCACCACCGCTAGCGATCATTTATACATTTATCCCAATGACTGCAAACTCGATGATGAAATCGCCGCCATGCAGGAAATTGGAATGCGCTTCCATGCCAGTCGCGGCAGTATGAGTGTGGGCGAAAGTCAAGGCGGACTACCTCCCGATCGCTTAGTCGAAAAAGAAGCCGATATCCTCAAGGATTCGCAAAGATTGATCGAGCAGTATCACGATCCCTCACGCTACTCGATGCTCCGTATGACCCTCGCGCCCTGCTCACCCTTCTCTGTCTCCCCCGACCTGATGCGCGAATCGGCAAAAATGGCGCGTTCCTATACCAGTGTGCGCTTGCATACTCACCTTGCCGAAAATAAATCCGATGTCGATTACAGCTTAGCCAAATTTGGGATGATTCCAGGCGACTTTGCGGAGTCGGTGGGATGGCTCGGTAACGATGTCTGGCACGCCCATTGTGTGAAATTAAGTGATGACTCGATCGCCAAATTTGGACGCACAGGTACAGGCGTGGCGCATTGTCCCTGTAGCAATATGCGTCTTGCCAGTGGCATTGCCCCCATCCGCAAAATGCTCAATCATCAAGTTCCTGTGGGGCTGGGCGTAGATGGTTCAGCATCCAATGACACAGGCAATCTATTGCAAGAGGCGCGAACTGCCTTTTTATTGGCAAGGGTAAATGAGTGCGATCCCACATCCATGAGCGCTAGGGAGATTTTAGAAGTAGCAACTCTTGGCGGTGCAAAGGTCTTAGGGCGCGATGACATTGGCTCGATCGCTCCAAATATGGCGGCGGACTTTATTGCGATCGATATTGAGCGATCGCAGTTTGCAGGCGCACAACATGATCTCGTGTCAGCGCTGATCTTCTGTCCCGTGCCTTCAGTAGATTACAGCTTTATCAACGGCAAGAAAGTCGTTGATCGTGGTCAGTTAACAACCCTTGAATTGCCCATGCTAATCGAGAAGACCAACAAAATTGCCCGAAAGTTAGTTGCATAAATAAGTTTTGAAGAATATTCCCTTGGAATATTCTTCAAAACTTATTTATGCAGAGGGGTTGACGAAACACCCTTACTATCTGCTATATTATTAAAGCTGAAAAGCAAGGGCGCTTAGCTCAGTTGGTAGAGCGTCTCGTTTACACCGAGAATGTCGGGGGTTCGAGTCCCTCAGCGCCCATAAGTCACAGATACACAAAATAATTGAATAGAGGCGCTTCGCGCCTCTATTCAATTATTTTTTTAAGCCATCACCCCTAGCCACTCTCCCTCGGGAAAGGGAAGCAAAAAATCTAATGTTTATTCTCTTCTCCTGCGGGAGAAGGGATGTTGCAGGTATATGAACACCTTTTATTTGGGATTTACTGTTTTTCTGATTAGTTCTTTGACTACTGTAGCTAGGTGGGAAAGCTTTACTGGTTTAGTTAGATATTCATTAGCTCCCGCTTGGAGACATCTTTCCCGATCGCCTGACATTACCAAAGCAGTTAGAGCGACGATGGGTATATTTTGGATGCTAGCATTTGACCTAATTTGCTGAATTGCGCTTAAGCCATCAAGCAAAGGCATCTGAATATCCATCAGAATTAGATGCGGTTTATGGGCGATCGCCAAGTCAATTGTTTCCTGTCCGTTAGTGGCAAAAATAAGACGGTAGCCACGATTTGTTAAATAATCAGCAAAGGTTTCCACATTAATCGGATTATCCTCGGCTAATAAAATTAAAGGATTAATCTGATTTTCTGCATCTAAATCTAATTTATTGGGTAAATCCTGATCTTTGTCGTTAGTTCGGTCTAGGGTTGGCGCTTGAAGGTCGCTATTAATAGATTTTATGTTGCTGTTATAGGGTAAATGTATCGAAAAACAACTACCTTGATTTACTTGACTAGTTACGCGGACGCTGCCGCCATGCAATTCGGCAATTTGTTTAACTAGGGTGAGTCCTAAGCCAGTGCCAGTATATTGACGACTCAGACTGCTATCAATTTGTACAAAAGTTTGAAATAGCTTACTTATATTTTCGGGAGCAATGCCAATGCCTGTATCGGTTACAGATAAAACTAGATAATGAGGATGATTTGGTGAGGGGCTACTATCTGGTTCTGGGTCAATAACTTTTGCTTCTAGATCGATTTGACCTCCCTGCGGGGTAAATTTCACGGCATTACTTAGCAAATTAATCAAAGCCTGACGCATTCTCCTCTCATCAAGATTCATTAATACTAAATCGGATGGAATTGACAGCCGAACTTGAATATTCTTCTGATTTGCCATTTGCTTGACAAAGTTCAGGCTGGTTTTACACAAGTTATCAATTCCCACAGGTGTAATTTCGAGATTGAGCTTGCCAGCACCAATTTTAGCCACATCTAAAATGTCGTTAATTAGTTCTAAAAGATGTCTTCCACTATTCTCGATGAGCGTAAGCGATCGCCTTTGTCGGTCATTCACCTCCCCAAATACGCCTGTACTCAAGCCTTCAGACATCCCCAAAATGGCATTAAGGGGAGTTCGTAATTCGTGGCTCATGTTGGCGAGAAATTCATCTTTTAGCTTGGTGGCGCGAGCTAATTCGCTATTGGTACGCAACAGTTCTTCGTTAGTTTTAAGGACAATTGCTTCCGCTTTTTTGCGATCGCGAATATCCCGCACAATGCAAGCGAGGGAGAGGGTTTCATCTATCCAAGAATCTTGGATAGGGAAAGCGCTAAATAGCACAGGTATTTCCTCATGGGTCTGACAATGCCTGAGACGCAGTTCTCCTTCCCAAGTTTGATCATGGGTGATTAAATCAATGATATTTTGCTTTAATTCTTGACGATCTTCTGGAAAATAGAAATCTAAAATGGATAATTTACGCACACTCGATTGGATGCCTAATAGTTTTAGCCCTGCGGGATTGATGTAGTTGATACGTCCATGGCGATCGGCTAAGGCAATAAAGTCGGTACTATTTTCTACTATAGCCACTAGCTTTTGGCGTTCCGCCATTTCCACAATTAGCTGCTGGTTAGCAAATTGCAATTCACGGGTGCGTTGTTCTACTCTGGACTCGAGCTGATAATTGAGTTGATGGAGTTCATCAATGGCTTTCTCCCTTTCTATCTCCGCACTTACTCTGGCTGCAAAAACTTGTAACATCGCTTTTGCACGTTGAACTTTGACAATGGGTTTATCATCCATTACACATAGGCTACCTACGGCTTCACCTTTGCTATCGATGATCGCAATCCCCACGTAAGAATCTACGCCCAAATCATTGACGACTTGGTTATAGGGAAATATTTCTTTGAGTTTTTCTGAACAAACGAAGCAGCCTTCTTCAATAGTCTTACCACAGGGAGAATCAGACAAAGGAATTTGAGAACTTGGCAAAAATTTACGATCTATCCATGCTATTTCCACCTTCAGAGAATCATTTTGACGCTTAGTGACAAATACATTTTTAACATTTAAGGCATTGCCAATATATTCGGCTAGAGCAGGTAGGAAGTTATCGCCTGTTTGGGCGGCGGCTCCTTCCACTAAGCTTTGCAGAGATTCTTCAGCCTGTTTGCGATCGCCAATATTTTCCACTACTCCCACAAAAAGAGGTTCTTTAGTAGTTTCATCCATGATCTTAGAACTGGTAATCCTTACCCATACGGGATAACCATCGCGATGGATGAGTCTTTTTTCCATTTGATAACTTTCGTGATGATCGTATAAAACTAGATCTCGCATTCGGAGATTTTCGGCAAGGTCCTCAGGGCTGGTGATATCAGTAAAGCGGAATGATTGTAATTCTTGCTCGGAATATCCCACTAGTTCTTGATAGTAAGGATTAGTTCTCACAAAATGTCCGTTTAGGTCGGTGATGGCAATGCCGATCGCCGATTTCATAAACATCGCATTTAGGAGGGATTCACTAGCTTTGAGGCGTTGTTCACTTTGTTTTAAATTGTTTTCAGCAAGCTTGCGATCGCTAATATCGCGGACTATGACTAATACTTCATTCTCTCCACAAACAGCAATTCGCACTTCTTGTATATGCAATTTTCCATTGATATAGATTTCTTGATCGTAGATTTGAATCTCTCCTGTGGCAAGAGCTTTGCGGATATACTCCATTCTCGTATTAGCGAGATTACTTAATAACGGAAAATCAGCAATATTCTTCCCAATTAAATCTTTACTGCCTAAAGCTCCAAAGAAATCAGGAGCAAAGAAATCTAAATATATGCCATCACCAGACATTCGCATAATTAAATCTGGTAGAGCATTAATTAAGGCTTTCTGTTTGCTTTCACTTTCTCTCAAAGCAATTTCAGTTAATTTGCGCGGAGTGATATTAACACCAATCCCTAAGACAGCCCTGCTAGAAGCACGGGGTAAAGTAATAGGTGTTTTTGACCATTGAAGCCAGCATTTTTCTTGATGAGGGAAAGAACTTTCTTCTTCACTAATCAATAGTGGCTGATTTGTAGATAGGACTTGACGATCTTCTATTTGGAACTTGTTAGCCGTGGCAGGATCATCTTGGAAGTCTAGATCAGTCTTGCCGATCAGATTTTCAATACTTGTTTCATAAAAATCTGCGATCGCTTGATTTGCCATCATGTACTCACCTTGATTATTTTTGACAAATATCAAGTTAGGTGAGGCATTAATTACGGTGCTAAGAAATTCCTGTTGCAGCAACAATTCCTTTTCCGATTGCTTCCGCTCAGTTATATCCCGAGCTACCCATAAAACTGTTTCCCTACTTAAGGGTGAAACAATAGTTGAGAAACACTTTTCTCGACCTTGCACAGGAATACAATAATCAATCTGTCTACTTTGCTGAGAAGCTAAGACTTCATGGATAGTGGCTAAAAAACTGTCAGCCGTTGTTTTTAAAAAGAGTTCATCCAATCTCTTGCCAATCATTGAGACAGTTTCGGGATGATTAGGGAAGGACTTAATATATATGCCTTGATGATTAATCACGAAGATATAGTCCTGCATATTCGCAAAGAGATTGCGAAGTTCTGCTTCAGATTCTTGTAAGGCTAATTGAGCATTTTTGCGATCGCTAATGTCTTCGGCGATCGCCGCCATGCGATCGCATTCACCTTTACTATTATGCAGAGGAAAGCATTTACCGTAGATCCAGCGCACCGTGCCATCAGGTCGAATAATCCGATATTCGTGATTAAAAAATCCCGTATTAACGGTTAATTCGTAGGCTTTATTAAAATGATGGCGATCTTCAGGATGAATCGCATTCATCCAAGAGTGAGGATCTTCGTAGAGGCTTTCGGTAGATAATCCCCATATTTGGCTATAGGCTGAGTTCACATACAGCAGATGCCCTGTTTTAATGTCACGGATTAACACTACGCTCCGATTATTGTCCGCGAACTGCTGAAACATATCGTTGCTGTCAATTAAGGCTGCCTTACTTTCCTGAACTTGACTTTCTAAGAGCTTATTGCGACTTTCTAATAGTTCTAACTTCTCTTGCTCCAGTCGTGACATTTTCGATTCTAACAAGGAAACTAATTTATAGACTTCCTTGGGTTGAAGAGTTTTCAATATATCGGATTGGGTAATAATCCCTTGCATCAGTCCGTCGTTATCCGTGATCACCAGATGATTAACTATTCTCTCTTGCATGATTTCTCTGACTCTCCAGAGACTGTCATTCGGACTTACAGAAATCAAGGGAAAGCTCATGACTGTATGAGCGGGAGTATTGGAGAGATCTAACTCAAGGGCTAAGCATTGGACAATATCACTTTCTGTAATGATGCCGAGAGGGTATGAAATCTCTTCACGATATTCATTAATTATAATTGAACTAACTTTATGAATTGTCATTAAGTTGGCTATTTCCGAGACAGATTCTGTTGCTTCTGCACAGATCACATTGGCAATCATGATCTCTTTTGCTTTTCGCACTTGCAACATATCAATGGGATGGAGCAATTGCCTTAAGCTTTCATGGGTGACCAGTCCAGATACCTCTCCGCGATCGTTGACTAGGGGTAAATGACGAATTTTGTGTCGCTGAAAGCGATTAAGGGGAACTAATAGATCGGTAAATTCCCATTCTAATAACGAATGCACAGGATAAACCATTACTTCCGCGATCGCGGTTTGGGCTAAATTTTGATTTGGGTAATTGGGATTATCTAAACTGCCAGATTCACTTTGACCACAAAAACTCACTAGATCTCTTTCTGTTAAAATTCCAATTAGTTTTTTATCCTCAGTGACCAGCACGCAGCTAGTTTGAGCATGAGCGAGTTGTAAAGCGATTTCTGAGTTAATATCACAACTAAAATCGCACTGATTGCCAGTACTCATCAACGCGATCGCATCGGCAACTGTCGCGGTTGGCGCAATAGTTAAAGGATTACGAACAATTGCCTGTTCGATAGTTACTTCTGGACTGGTTACAGACATAAATCCTAATTTTAAGTTTGTATAAAAGTGCTGTCAGCTTTTACCCCTTGGGTATAAATTCTACTTTAATTTATTATCTTTTTATCAGATTTTTTATGTATGGCTTTTCCTACGATCTTCTTAGTAACTGATGTTACGTGGAAGTTTCCAAGACCCTCACCCCTAGCCCCTCTCCCAAAAGGGGAGAGGGGAACAAGAAATTGTCTTACTCCCCTTCTCCCTTAATGGGAGAGGGGGCTGGGGGGTGAGGGTTCCACGTAACATAAGCTAGTAAATAAATCTCGCTTAAATAATTTATGAAAACCTATGAATGCAGATAAACTTCAGCCTTGGCTGCAAACAGAACTATTACAACATATTCAACTACTGCTTTATAGTTTTCATCACTGGACAGGAACCGAGCTAATCTCCACCAGCGATCGCCAAACGCCTCTAGAAATCGCGAAGTTGTTATTTAATGCAGACTTTGTATTAGTCTCTCACGGAACCCAAGCCGATCCCGTTCTCAACTATGGCAATCAACGCGCTTTGAATCTCTGGAAAATGGATTGGCAAACCTTTATCTCTACTCCCTCACGCTATACTGCCGAACCTATCGAGCGAAGCGATCGCGAAAAACTATTAGCACAAGCAAAAACTCAGGGCTATATCAGCGATTATCGAGGGATTCGGATTGCTAGCAATGGCGATCGCTTTTATATCAACCAAGCAATTATCTGGAATGTTGTAGATCCAGAAGGCAAACTTTGTGGGCAAGCCGCAACTTTTCGCGATTGGGAAACGATCTAAAAGACAGTGGCATATTAAAATTATTAAAGATTAGATAAGATTTACTACAAAAATCTTGACGCAAATCATCACTCAAAAACGACATTAAATCTATGATTATCCAGCTTTCTGAACCATTAAAAACCACAGTAGACTTTATTCATCCCGTTCTCATGCTCCTAACCTTGATTTTGGCATTTTACGCAGGTTATGTAGGTTGGCAATATCGTAGAATTCGGAGTACCGACGGCGAAGAGAAAAAAGCCTTAATTGCTAAGCGCTATAACCTTTTGCATCACAACCTTGGCTCGATATTTTTGGTGTTAATGATTGGCGGCGCGATCGGCGGCATGGCAGTTACCTATAACGCCAGTGGCAAGCTGTTTGTAGGGGCGCACTTGCTTGCAGGTTTGGGTCTAATATTTTTAGCAGCAATATCTGCGGCTCTAGCGCCATTGCTACAAAAGGGAAAAGAATGGGCGCGATCGACTCACATTGCGGTGAATACGGTTTTGATAGGTGTTTTCGTTTGGCAGACCTTAACAGGTTTCCAAATTGTGCAAAGACTTCTAGAGCAATTATCTAAAGCTTCATAGGAATTTTGAGACTTCATTTTGCATCCCTCCAAATGAAGTCTCAAAATTTCCACTCTTATTGACGAGGACAGTTATGTTTGGGATTCGATCGCACCTTCAGCATCATTAGCGATCGCCTTTAAGCGATCCAACATATCCGCAGTCACATCTTGCCACATCCCACGCTGATTCGCTTCTAGCAAGCGTTCTGACATATCACGCAACGCCCAAGGATTGCTAGATTTAATAAAATTCTGGACTTCAGGATTAAAGATATAAGCTTCCGCAACTCCCTCATACATAAAATCCGAAACGCAGTTAGTCGTAGCATCATAGGCAAACAGATAATCAAGCGTCGCCGACATCTCAAAAGCACCTTTATAACCGTGACGCATCGCTCCTGCGATCCATTTGGGATTGACCACACGCGATCGATAAACTCGTGCAATCTCTTCACTCAATTTGCGAACCTTTGGCTGCGCCATTCGTGAATTATCGCCAAAGTATACCTCTGGAGCATTACCAGATATGGATTTGACAGCCGTTGTCATGCCACCCTGAAACTGATAATAATCATCGGAATCGAGAATGTCATGTTCGCGATTGTCTTGGTTTTGCAACACAATTTGCATATTGCCAAGGCGTTGATTAAATGCTTCAGGAGCAGATTTTCCTTCGGATTTGCTGGTATAGGCGTAAGCGCTCCAATTGATATAGGCACGGGCTAGATCCTGCTCGCTTTCCCAGTTTTGCGACTCGATTAAGCCTTGTAAACCCGCACCATAGGTGCTTGGCTTAGAGCCAAATACCCGATAACGCGATCGCTCTTCCGCTTGTTCTAAAGTTAATCCTTCTCTTTGCCATTGTGCAGATTCTGCTTGGACTTTCGCCGCTAAGGGATTTTGATCAGCAGGTTCATCAAGATTCGCCACAGCATTTACCGCGCTATCAAATAAGTCGATTAGATTTGGGAACGCATCTCGAAAGAATCCTGAAATCCTCAAGGTCACATCGATACGGGGACGACCGAGGATTGATAAGGGCAAAATCTCAAAATCTACCACCCGCCGCGATACACCATCCCAAACTGGTTGCACTCCCAATAAAGCTAGTGCTTCTGCAAGGTCATCGCCCCCCGTTCGCATTGTCGAAGTTCCCCAAATCGATAGCCCCAAAGTTTGCGGATATTCACCATGTTCTTGAGTGTAAGTTTCGATCAATACATCGGCAGCCTTGCGACCAATATCCCAAGCGGTTTCCGTCGGCACTGCGCGAATATCTACAGAATAGAAGTTCCGTCCTGTGGGTAATACTTCAGGTCTACCCCTTGTTGGCGCACCTGATGCGCCACTGGCAATATATTCACCATTGAGTCCGCGCAGGAGATTGGTAATTTCTTGATTAGTTTTGTAGAGAGATGGTAGGAGGCGATCGCGAATCCATGTTAGTTCTTTGGGGATAGCAAGACCCTCATCCCCCAGCCCCTTCTCCCATGAGGGGAGAAGGGGAGCAAGATTAATTTTCTTGTCCCCCTCTCCCCCCTTGGGAGAGGGGCTAGGGGTGAGGGCATCCACTAACTCCGCCGCATATTCCTCGATCACTTCCACCGCATCGCCAATAATTCGACAATCAGCTAAACGTGGGTGTGAACTTGACTCAATTAACTCACCTAAATCCGCAGTCAAAGGATCAAAATCTAGCTGCCAATCTTCTGCGATCGCCCGCGTCAGCCCCATCCGATTAGCCGTAGGATTACGGGCGATCGCTACTACTAAATCCCTTAACTGTCGTCCTTCTGGACATTGCCCAAAAATATGCAGACCATCACGAATTTGCGCTTCTTTGATTTCACAGAGATAGCCATCGGCTGTCGTGAGAATGGTATTGAGAGAATCTTCTAAACGATCTAAAGAAATTCCTAAATCTTGATGCAGATTCTCCTGTTTGATCAGCTCAGTTAGTCGAGATCGCACCATTGGTAATCTCGAAGGATCAAGAGTTTCCGCTTCGTAATATTCATCGATTAAGCCTTCTAATTGCTGCAAGCCGCCGTATAGCTCAGCGCGAGTCATTGGTGGTGTGAGGTGATCGAGAATTACTGCTTGCGATCGCCTTTTTGCTTGAGAGCCTTCCCCAGGGTCGTTGACGATAAAGGGATAGAAATGAGGCATCGCACCAAAAGCGGCTTCAGGATAGCAATTTTCGGAAAGCGCCACACTTTTCCCCGGGAGCCATTCGAGGTTGCCATGTTTACCGATATGGGCAATCGCATTAGCGTTAAATTTGTCGCGCACCCAATGATAGAAAGCCATGTAGTCATGGGTCGGTTCTAAATCTGGCGCGTGATAATTGAGCGTAGGATCGAGGTCATAGCCGCGAGAGGGTTGGATACCGACAAAGATATTGCCAAATTGCATACCAGCGATCGCAAATTCTTGTTCTTGTTTTGGCTCATTCCATCGGCTAGTAATTCCAGTTTGCACAGGTTCAGGCAAATTCTGGAAATAGTTTTGATAATCAGCTAATGCTAAAGATTGATAGACCTGACGTACTCCAAATGATTCTCGATCATTAGTTACACCAGTCGTTAACAGCATCATCAATGCATCGCTGGTTTCAGGGATTTCACCAACACTATATCCTGCACTTCGCAAAGATTTGAGAATCTCTAAACAACTGGCAGGGGTATCTAAACCGACTCCATTCGCTAATCTGCCATCACGATTAGGATAGTTAGCGAGAATCAACGCAATTTTGCGATCGCACACCTCCGTGTGCTTTAGCTGTATCCATTTCGCCGCCAGATCCGCCACAAAATTAATGCGCGATCGCACAGGTTCATAGGTCAATACTTCTGTTTGCAGAGCCATATTCTGTCCCTGCATCGCTTTAAAAGAAACCGCCCTAGTGATAATCCTGCCATCGACTTCAGGCAACACCACATTCATCGCCATATCGCGAGGATTTAGTCCCTGTGTACCATTTGCCCAAGTTTTCTTCAGCCCACCACTAAAAATCACCTGAAATACTGGCACATTTAAAGCTTCCCAAAGATCAACCTGTGGCGTATCGGTTTTGAGACTCGCTAAAGAAAAGCTAGTCGTATTCAAGATTACATCTACTTTCTGACCAGATTGGGGCAAGCAATAGCGAATTAATTCTGCTTGCACATCGGGTTCTTTGAGAGAGGAGACGTAGATTGGTAGAGGTTGTAAATTTCGTTCTCGCAATGCTTCACATAAAGAGGCGATCGCCCCAGTATTTCCCGACAAATAATGAGCGCGATAAAAAAGAATCGCTACTCGCCCCCCCTCTCCCTGTGGGAGAGGATGCTGGGGGGTGAGGGTTTCATAAATTCCAATCCGAGGCACTGATTGCGGTAGTTCATATTTTGCTGCAATATCTAAAAATTCTTTGGCAACAAACTTCAATAAATTCTGATAATTACTAACCCCTGCTTCAATGAAATATTGCCAAGCCTGATTAACCAAAGTTAGCGTTGTAGTGGAATGGCTAGTTAAACTCGGATCAGGACGCTCATCCCCCGGCAATACAATTAACACTGCGCCCGTATTTAGCACCGTTTCCTTAACAACTTCTAATCCATAGCTCCAGTAAGACTGTCCCCCAATCAATCTGACAATAATTACCTTTGCTTGCGATAGCACCTCTTCTGCATAGGTATCGATCGCGATTTGTTGCTGCAATTGCAATACATTCACCACCCGAATCTGTGGAAAATCTTCAGGCAATCTCGCTGTGGCTGCCGCAAGGGTTTGGATATCCGTATCGGCAGAGGTAATGATAATGATCGGAGCAGGTTGCTGATCAACAAAAACAACGCTGTCGGTGGACTGGTTCCAGTTTCCTGAGATTGTGGCGATACGGTGCATTAATGATCCAAATAGCAGTTGTCGGCTCAATCATTATAGTCGATTTAAGCAGAGCGATAATTGCGGGGAGTTTGCCCTGTCCATCTTTTGAAGGCACGGTAAAAGGCACTTGGCTCGGAAAATCCTAATAAAAAAGCCAAATCGTGGATTGAAGTTTGCTTGTTTTGAATGTGTTTTAACGCTATTTCCTTGCGAGTATCATCAAGAATTTGTTGATAGGATGTATTCTCGATTTGCAGTTCTCTCTGAAGCTGACGCACACTAAGCATCAAAGTACGCGCGATCGCCTCAATTGGCGGAGCTTCTCCATGCAAATTTTGAGCAATTATTTTGATCACTTGATGGCTGCATTTGGGTGTCTGCGTTAGATTTGTGAGCATATCACTCGCATGACTTTCAAACATTGATAACAAGTTTGCATTTGCCGATCGCACTTCCCAATTAAGGACATCTGCTGCAAAGATCATGCGATTAACTGATTGCGAAAATTTCACTTGAGTTTGAAAGATGCGCTCATGTTCAGAACAATCTGAGGGGGCAATATGCTGAAACCAAACTTCATGGATTAGTAAGCTTTTTCCTGTGAGTTTTTGAGTTGCCTTAAGTAAGGCGGAAAATGTGCTTTCAATGGGATGTCTCGGCTCATCTAGGAGATAATTTTTGACCCCGCCCACAATTTTGCAGTCGCAACATACGAAACTATCCAAAATATGATGATGAATGGCTACGCCTTGACTAAAAAGGCGAGTATATTGAGATAGTTTTTCGAGTGACTGTCCGTAGTTTTTACAATTCAGCAAAACATAGCCAAGAAGCCCGATCGCTGGCAAGTCAAAAGTTTCTCCAATATGCAAGCCAAGATCGCGATCGCCTGTTTTGATAACCGCTTCTCGCCACAAATGTTTGAGTAATTCTCCTGAGATTTGGCGATCGGGATCTTCAAGCCAAGCAGATTCAATTTTGGTTGAACGGTAAATATCTTGCAAATCAATTCCTTGTGCGGCGACATACTGCAAGATGTCCCGAGCGATCGCTACTGAAAATTTCGCCTCTTGATAGTCGTCATGAATCGGATCTGAGATTGCATTTTCCATGATTAGCAGAATTTCAAATTGGCATCAAAAATTTGGCATCAAAAGTCAACTTTCTGGCGCGTTTTGTCATGTTGGATTTTAGCAAAAAGCCTTAACTTTAATTCATCAGCAATAGCAATCGCGCCTCACCTTACATAAACCCATGATTTACAAATCTATCCAACCAAGAAGAATTTCGGTATTGATCGTTTCTACGATTTTGACAGGTAGCATTCTTATTGTTCAAGAATCCCAATCTCAAACACTTTCCCAATCACCAGCAAATAAAATTTCACAATCTGAGTCAAAAGAATCGGAATCGCAAAAGCCTATAACGGAAGCTATTCGCCAGCGCGGTTATATCGGTGTTGGTGGTTCAATTGGGCTAAGTGGCAATACCTCAGCATTAGGCACTGGTGGCTTTTCACTATTCTCTAAAACAGTTTTTACTGACAACTTGTCTATGCACAATAACACAGTAATTTTTGGAACTGGAATTTCATCTTCCTCCTCGAATCTTACCGTTGACTTTCCCATTCGCGATGCAAGTTCTCAGCAGATTATTGTTTCACCTTTTATCGGTGGTGGGGTGATGTTTAGAAATGAGAATGGGCTGAAAATTGCTCCCCACGTCACAGGCGGAGTAGATGTACCGATATCGAGAAACATCATGGGAACTGTGCAGTTGAATGTCGGTTTGCCAAGCGATCGCAAAGCGGACATGGGACTTTTGTTGGGCGTTGGTTATAGCTTTTAACTTTTTTGAATACAAATAGAATTAATAGGGATTTACAATGAATCGTTTACAATTTGTGCGTACCACAGGAATCTTCTTGGTTCTATTGGTTATATTTTTAAATATTCCTTACATTCGCTTAACACAGATTTTTGAATATGACGACATTCTGCGTGAACCCATCAGTGATGTGCTGACTAAGTTTCACGCAGGTGGAACGCAACTGATTTTGACTTGGTTTGCCTTTGGGCTGTCAGCTCTATTATTTATCCCCGCTAGTATTTTGCTCCATCGGATTGTTGATCGCCAAGGCTCATCTTATTTAGCGATCGCCACAGCGATGGGAGTTCTTTCTGGTGTACTTCAGGCAGTGGGCTTAATGCGTTGGGTGTTTGTAGTTCCACTGCTGGCAAATTTGTATGTCGATCCAGCCTCAAGTGTAGCTACTCGCGAAGCGGTAAAAGTGGTCTATCAAGCAGTACATCAGTATGGCGGGGTTGTGATTGGCGAACATTTAGGGCAAACTCTTCTAATTGGCTGGACAATCGGAGTGGGTATTGCCATGTTGCGATCGCCAATCTTTAAACGTTGGGTTGCTTGGTACGGACTAATGACAACACCAATGTTGTTGATTGGACAAAGCGAACTTCTATCAACAGCGATGCTATCTATTCCTGTAATTGAATCAACTCCCATCGGCTTTATCCTTTGGGAAATCTGGCTGTTGATCGTAGGTTTCTCCTTATTGTCTGTATCTCCCAAAAAGCTTGAACATCATGTTAAGCAGACGTAAAACCCAGAGAATTTTCAAAAGGGTTGCTCCGCACCCCTTTTGAAAATTCTCTGTACTACTCAAAGTTTCACTAGGCTGTAATCTCGCAAATTTCAAACAACCCCAAATTAATGATCACAAATAAATTTCGTGCTTTTTTGGCTAATCAACTTGGCTTTCCCAAGGGCTGGTTTGGCAAATTATTGATCAGATTTCTCAATCGCAATAATGCCATGATGAACAATATAGTGTTACAAAATCTGGATTTACAAGCAGGCGATCGCATTCTAGAAATTGGCTTTGGCGGCGGCTACTTAATCGAGCAAATTGCCAATACCGCTCTGCCACAGATAATTGTGGGAGTTGAACAATCGCAGGATGCTATAGATCTCTGTAAGCAGAAATTTCGTACTCAAATCAATAAAAGTGAAATAGAACTCCATTTAGCTGATGCGATTGAATTACCATTACCAGATCGATCATTTGACAAAATCTGCACAGTCAACACCATTTATTTTTGGGCAGATTTGAGTAAGGTCTTTGCAGAGTGCTTTAGGGTTTTAGCTGACGATGGGAAACTACTAATCAGCTATAATTCCAAAGATTTTTTAAGCAAACAAAAGTTTGCTAAGCATGGCTTTATTGGTTATGAAGTATCAGAGATAGAATCAATCCTAAAAATGGCTGGATTTGTAAATGTCACTACTATTACAAGGCATAGCGATCGACATCAAGAGTTTTTCTGCACCTCTGCAACTGTCCCCCTGAGGCATTGGTTAAAAATTTCATAACATTAGCGATCCAAATAGCAAGGTTTAGAAATTACCGTTATGCCTAAAAAGCTACATCCTCATACAGATCAGCAAATTTACCCTCAAAGTTAATACTCGTTAATTGGAAGTTGTCCTCTTCTCCCGCATAGGACTTTAAGACCCAAAGCCCCTCCGCATTACGGCGAAAGCAGTCAAGACGATAGCGACTGGTATTGATCAAAACATATTCTTCGAGGGTTTCTATTTGTTGATAATCCGCAAATTTATCACCACGGTCAAAGGCTTCCGTTGATTTTGACAGAACTTCAATAATCAGCTTTGGAAAACTTTTGTGATTTGGTGTTTGAGTATCTCTAGGATCGCAAGTCACCATCACATCGGGATAGTAAAATCGCCGCAGGGAGTCAATTTTTGCCTTCATATCAGACATATAAATACGACACTTGGAGCCGCGCAAGTGGTTACGAATCAAAAAAGCCATGTTTAAAGATATCGTCACATGGGGATCGTTTGCGCCAGCCATCGCATATACATATCCATCAAGATATTCATGCTTGATATCACTTTGTTCTTCCATCTCCAGATATTCGTCTGGGGTTAGATATACAAAGTCAACTTGAGGATTAGCAATCATTTTGTTCAAGTTTGGGATTTACAAAATTTGTGGTTGTTGGGGGCGAGATTTAGAGATTTATGCCATGCGATCGCAAAATTATCTTAAGTTGCGCTGCGCTCCACATTTATACTGTTTTTAGTATAGGACTTTAATACATGGCAATTGTGATCGCTGGCGAACGTAGTGGTGTCGGCAAAACCACGGTAACTTTGGCACTACTTGCCGCCTTAAAAGCGCGATCGCCATCTCCTAATTCTTTGGTGCAATCCTTTAAGGTTGGTCCCGATTACATCGATCCGATGTTCCATTCCTACATCACGGGGCTACCCTGCCGCAATCTCGATCCTGTGTTGACTTCTGAAGACTATGTGCGATCGTGCTTTGCTAAACATTCTCAAAATGTAGATTACTCTCTAGTTGAAGGAGTAATGGGACTATTTGACGGCGCAACAGGTAAAGATGACACCGCCAGCACTGCCCATGTCGCCAGATTGCTTGATGTGCCAGTAGTTTTAATCCTAAATTGTGCCAGCACTTCTCGCTCGATTGCCGCGATCGCCCATGGATATCGCACCTTCGATCCGCGTATTCAGATGGCAGGGGTAATTCTCAATCGAGTAGGTAGCGATCGCCATTTAGAACTCTTAACTCAAGCTCTAGAGCCATTAAATCTACCAATTCTCGGCGTTCTCCGTCGTCAAGACAATATCGCTATTCCCGATCGCCATTTAGGACTTATCCCCACCGCCGAAATGTCTGATCTCGATGGCATTATTCAGCGATTGGCGCATTTAGGGGAAACTTGCTTTGATTGGGAGAAGTTGTTGCCATTAATGAGAAGCCCTCACCCCCTCTCCCATGAGGAAAAGGACACGACTCTTACTCCCCCTCTCCTGCGGGAGAGGGGGCTGGGGGGTGAGGGCAAAATTCGCATTGCGATCGCCCAAGATCGTGCCTTTAGTTTTTACTACGCCGATAATCTGGATTTATTTGCCGAATTGGGAGCCGAATTAGTTCCTTGGAGTCCGATTAGCGATCACCAATTACCAGAAAATATTCAAGGTTTATACTTTGGTGGTGGCTTTCCTGAAGTATTTGCAGCAGAATTAGCCGAGAATAAAACCGCAAGAGAATCAGTTTATAAGGCGATCACTTCAGGAATGCCCACCTATGCCGAATGTGGCGGCTTAATGTATTTATGCGATCGCATAGTTAACTTTGAAGATCAATCTTTCCCAATGGTAAATATTTTTCCGACTGCGGCGAAAATGGGTAAGCGGCTAACTTTAGGCTATCGACAGGCGATCTCTTTACAAGACAGCCCTTTAGTTAATAAAGGCGATCGGGTTTGGGGACATGAGTTTCATCGCTCATCTTTAGAACAAATAGGCGATCGCCCCTTATATTCGCTGCAAGGTTATGAATCCCATTTGCAATATCCGACTGAAGGCTGGCAAAGATATCAAGTTCATGCTTCCTATATGCACCTGCACTTTGGCGCACAAAGACATCTATTAGAGAAGTTTTTAGGTAACGCCAAGCAAAATACTTTCGCCTTATGTAGTTAAAAAAATTGACTCGATCGCTTTGGCATCGATAGGTCGAAACAGGTAAAAGCCTTGACCGTCGCCTTCATTGTTGAGGATATCTTGCAAATAATTGAGTTGATCGAGACTTTCAATGCCCTCAGCGACGATATGGGCATTCACACTTTGAGCTAAAGTTATGATTGCTTGCAAAATTTCCATACCATTAGCACTGGAATGAATATTATTAATAAAGGAACGGTCTATTTTTAAACCATCAAAAGAGAATTTGTGCAAATAAGCCAGCGATGAATAGCCTGTCCCAAAGTCGTCAATATAGATTTTGATTCCTGCTTGCTGTATTTTTTTGAGGACATGCATCGCGAGACTCGGATTCTCCATAATGGAACTTTCGGTTAGTTCAATTTTGAGATATTTAGGATCGAGACAGGTTTCCTTTAAAATACTTAGACATTTTTGGAGTACGTCATCCTGTGCTAATTGCTTCGGTGATAAATTAACACTAATGGTGATATCTTTAGCTTTTTCAAAGCGTTGTTGCCAGTCATAAAGTTGAGCGCAGGCATTTCGCATGATCCAATCACCGATGGGAATAATCAGCCCCGTTTCTTCCGCTAGGGGAATGAAGTGAATGGGAGAGATTAATCCTCTCTTAGGATGTCGCCACCGAATCAGAGCTTCTAGTCCTACTATTTGCATATTGTGAAGCGAAACAATGGGCTGATAGTAGACTAAGAATTCTTGATAATCTTGAGATATCGAGGCTTGAGCGATCGCCGTGGCTTTGCGAAGATCTTCCTCCATTTGCAGTCTTTCGATGACATGTTTACGCATGGAGTCTTCAAACACTTTGTTGTAGGAATTGCCCAGTTTTTTGGCGTAAAACATAGCTGTATCGGCATCCCTCAACAGAATTTCTGGAGAAACCATATAGGGAAAGTCCCGATCGCCTAGCTGATGAAATTTGATGCCAATATTAGCGACGATCATAACTTCGTGATTGGCTATATGAAAAGGAGTTTTCAGTTTTTGTTGAATAACATCAGCAATCTCCATAACGGATTGCTCGTTGATCATATTCTCTAAAATCACCACAAATTCTGCTCCATCAAAACGAGCAATGGTGGAACAAGGCGGCACAATCTTCTTCAATAATTGACCAAATTCAACTAATAGCTGGTTACCAGTCTGATACCCCACGGTATCATTGATATTTTTAAACCGATCTAAGCTAATACATAAGATCGCAATTATTTTTCCTTGAGATTCAATTTCTAGATTGGCTAAATTCAAAGAAGCACGATCCTCATTCAGCAGTTTATTTAAGCGATTTTCCACCCACACTCGATTAAATAAGCCCGTCAAACTATCATGAACTGCCTCATATTGAAGCTGAAATTCTGCTTGCCGTAGCGATCGCATTACTTGCCAACGCTCTTGTATAGTAACGCCAAAGCCTGTGAACAAATACATCAATACAGGCATCCCGATCGCGATCCAATAGTTAAAAGTAAAGGCAATAAAAGCGATCGCCATGCAGATACTCGACAAAATTCCCGCGCTAATACAACCTAACCAAAAGCTCTGTCTCGGTAAGATAAGACTAATTAATAAACTCCCTAGTAAGGCAAAACTCCAAATATCCTGTTCCTTGGCGATAGTTAGGGAACTCTTTTGGAGCAGGTTTTGCAAAATCATGGCATGAAGGTGTACACCACTGGCTGGGGGATTGCGGTCTAGAGGAGTCGATAAATTATCAATTCCTAAAGCCGTTACTCCCACTAATAAAATTTTGTTCTTAAAAGCTGATGGGGTAATCTTGCCCTCAATCACATCGCTAAAAGACCAATGGGGAATATTTTTAACTCTTCTTGTCCAATTAAGCGATAACGGTTTAGTTAAATCTGGTAATGGAGTTAAAGATTGAGTAGTGAGATCGTAGGTTTGTAATAGAGCCACGCTCAGAGTGGGGATATCGACTATCTGTAAATCAACCTGCCGCACAATCCCATCGGGATCTTCTCTTTTGAGGATATGCCCTACAGACACACTCGCATCATTGAGTGCAGAAACGGGGCTTAAGGGCTGTCCCGTTGCATCCCAAGCCATCGCCAATACTACTCTTTGGTATCTTTCGATCGCCTGTACTAATTGAGTATCTTCGGGGCTAGCTTCCGACCATAAAATATCAAAACCAATCACACTGGCTTCGGTTTCACTGATTTTTTGTAAAAGCTGGACATAGCGATCGCGCGACCAAGGAAATCTGCCTAACTTTTTTAAACTGGCATCGTCGATGGCAATAATGGCGATCCTTTCATCCCAAGGTAGCTCGCCTCGCCAGTTCGTAAACCCATTATAAGCAGCAAAATCGAGGGGCTGTAAAGCACCCACATAGATGAGGAAAGCAACAAATAATGTGGCAAATAATGTCGGTAAAAAATGCCAAAGTAAAACTATTAAACGCGATCGCTTATTTTTAGGGCGATTATTTCCCACAAATCTAGACAAGACCTGTGCAAACTCAGAGAATCGGAATCTCATAGACTTGTACTTTTCCCTGAGGGGTTTCCACCTTTACTTTCACAGATAGACTGGAGGGGGCTGGTAATTGCAAGGAAAACTTTCCATTACTATCTAAATCTCTCTCTATACCATCTATCTTAATCAGATTAAAAGGATTGGTATATCCCACTAAGACAATTGATCTTCCCGTTCCCGTCGCTTGGCGGTCAATTACATAGCTGAGGCTAGCATCTTCAACAATCGGCACTGGACGAGAGGGCGGTTTTCCTAGAACTGTGAGGTTTTGAAATCCTCCATTAACTAACTCAGTCAGATTTTGAGCGGTCGTAGCCACACTACCTTTAAGGGTGGTTACGGTCATATTCCCATTGGGCTTAGTAATTACAATATACTCTGTACCTCTTACCCCACTAATTCCCGAAGGTGTTTGAATATTAAGTTGGGAACCTCGATTAGTAAACTTACGAATCTGTAATCTCGCTTTACCTCGCGGCACAAATAAATTGGTAATCCTCCCATTGTCAGGAGCTATTTGAAAAGAACGAATTTTAATCGTCGTATTTTCGGCAATGTAGATGGAGCCGATGGCGGTATCTACACTCAAAACGGCTGAACTATTGCTACCTGTAGAAATTTCATCACTGACGGTTTGCACCAAATCCCCCACTCTTGCCGCCCGATTGGTGTAGTTATATAAATTCCGATAGGTGACATTCCCTGATACTTGATCAACCCTTAGCCATTGGTTTGTCCGCACCTGCAAACTACCCTGAGCTTCCGCCCTTGAGAAATCTTGAGTTAGCGGAGGATTGCAGGACATAGCCCATAAAATCCCGAAGAGAGTCGCGGAAACAAGCGGAAAAATTTTTAGCTTTTTGCGGGTATGAAACATTTGGAGGTTACTTTGACAGAATTGCGAACCGAGTTTGTTGTTTTTTCTTACTCTAAGCTTTCATAGGCTGAGTTGGCTAAAAATTCCCGTAAGCGACGAGAAATCAATTCACGACTTCCCATTCTCCGCCCCAATTCTTTTTCTAAGGCTCCAACGGGGGTCAAATTTTGAGGCGCTCGCGGATCGCGGGTGGGATGAGAAGCATAGTTAGGGATTAGATAGGTACTTTGATCGGCGATCGCTTTTGCCCTTTCTAAGGATACTCCGCCATCTAAATCAATCCGAATAATGCCATGTAAATCGTGATAGCCCAATTTCTTATAGTTTAAATCACCACTGCCCGATCGCAAATACCAACTCAGATTTGACCCATGCGTATTCGAAATGCGGAAAATAGGGGTGCGTTCGCCCACCTTTAGCGATCGCATGACTTGGGCATTGTCACCTTTGAGATATGCCTTACCCATAGTTTTCACATAGCCAATTGTGTCGTAGGGCGTTTGATAAACTCGATATAGTAGGGGTCCATCACGGACAATCAAGGTATTTTCTTGGATGATTTCCTTATTTAAGGAAAGTTCGTTAGCAATGCGAAGTTCTTCGTCAAGCATTGCGCTTTGGACAATTTGAGAGGGTGTATCGGGTTCATTATTGCTACTGGTCAGGCAATAATCATATTTCAAATCCCCTCGACCACTGATCGGGCAAGGAATGACGGTGGGGGGTGCGGTTAAGTTACCGCCGAGGGCAATAATTCTTTTGATATCTGTGGCAATACATTTAGCTCGACTAATGCGGCGATCAACTAACACAGCACCTACCGCGATCGTCGCAAAGGCTCCATACAAAATCTCATCGTCACTGCGCCCCAAGAACCTTGCATCGAGGCGCAATCTGCCATCAATAAATAAAATCTGGTTAGGTAATTCAGGGGCGATCGCGGTACGGATGGGTTGCCATTCCCCATGCCCAAATTCCACCTCCGTATTCACCTTGTCGCTCGTGGGGATCTCTTCGGGATTGATGCTCACAGGGGCATCATAACCAATGCTCCAAGGTTCTAAGCGGATGTTATATTCACTCCAAAAGTTTTCCGCTAAAGGTTTAACAAAGTTAGCGATCATAGCGAGCATACCTACGGCTCTACGTTTGCGTAATTAATATCACAGAAATATTACAAACAGCAATTCTCGCAAAACCGAATTTGTGGTTGCCATCGCCTTTGGTGATGGCAACCACAAATTCGGTTTTTAGAAAGCGCACCCCAATGGGGTGCGCTTTCACATATTATCTAATGTGTGATGATGTGATAACCTAATACGCCAAACAGGTTGCCTAAGCATCATCATGCAACTTGTGAATAAACCTATATATCAAGCGATCGCGATGCCTCAAGCGTATGTACTAGGACTGGGTCAGTCAGGAATTTCTGCCGCAAAATTGCTTAAAGCCGACGGTTGGCAGGTAACAGTTTGTGATACCAGTGCTAGTCCTAGTCTAGAAAAGCGTAAACAAGCTTTAGCATCTGAGGACATCAAGGTTGAATTAGGGGGATTTCCTGATTTCGCAAACTTACTGAAAATTGGTCAACCCGTTGATCTTGTAACCGTTAGCCCCGGAGTCCCTTGGGATCGTCCAGAAGTCCAAGAGGCACGATCGCTTCACATTACCACCCTTGGCGAGATTGAACTGGCTTGGCGCTATCTCAAGCATATTCCTTGGGTGGGCATCACGGGAACTAATGGCAAAACTACGACCACGGCCCTGACAACGGCTATTTTTCAAGCAGCAGGCTTAAAGGCGATCGCCTGTGGCAATATTGGCTTACCAGCCTGCGAAATTGCCATTCAAGTTTTGCAAAAGCAACTGCAACCTGACTGGATTATTGCCGAACTCAGTAGCTATCAAATTGAGTCCGCCCATACTGTCAAGCCCAAAATTGGCATCTGGACAACCCTTACCCCCGATCACCTTAATCGTCATTACACCCTTGATGCATATCGCGATATCAAAGCGAGTTTGATTGATCGCTCAGCCCACATCATTCTCAATGGCAACGATCCCTACTTGCTGGGTTTTGGAGCCGCCATGTGGCCAAAAGCTGTGTGGACAGCTATTGAAGATCAAGTTGTGGAAGCTGTTACGGACGGTGCTTGTGTCCATGATGGCTGGGTTAAGTTTCGCGGTGAGCCAGTTTTTCCCATTTCCCATTGGCATCTCTTAGGCAAACATAATCGCCAAAATCTGTTAATGGCAGTTGCCGCCGCCAAACTAGCAGGACTAGAATCCGCCCATATCGATCACGCCATTTCCGAATTTCAAGGCGTACCCCATCGCCTTGAGCATATTCGCTTTTATGAAGGCATTGCCTTTATTAATGACAGTAAGGCAACAAATTATGACGCTGCGGAAGTCGGCTTACTGGCAGTCCGACCACCTGTAGTTTTAATTGCGGGTGGTCAGCCTAAGCAAGGGGATGCTAAGGCTTGGTTAGAGCAAATTCGCCAAAGGGCGATCGCCGTACTATTGATTGGAGAAGCAGCTCCTCTATTTGCGGAAATGCTCAACGATGAAGGCTTCAAAAACTATGAAATTGTGGACACCCTCGAAAGAGCGGTCAAACAAGCGGCTCACATTGCCCATAATCGCGCCCACAATCACCCTAGTCAGCCTTTACCAACTGTGCTATTCTCGCCTGCATGTGCCAGCTTTGACCAATTTGCCAACTTCGAGCAACGGGGCGATCGCTTCCGCCAACTTTGTCAAGAACTTTCATGACTTCATCCTTTCCTCCCAGAGACCTTACCACCATTAACCTCTTCAAGCGCCGTACTGTCCTGATTTGGGCGATTCTGGCGCTATCTATGGTTGGTCTAATCGTGCGCCTAGTTTACTTGCAAGTTGTCACATCACCAGACTTGCTCGAAAAGGCTCGCCGACAACAAATGTTTACCCTGCGTCCCTTTATTCCCAGACGCACCATTACCGATCGCAAAGGAGCTGTACTAGCCCTTGATCGCCCTGTTTATACATTATTTGCCCATCCCCATCTCTACAAAGAGAAGCCCGAAGATATCGCCGCCAAACTTGCGCCCATCCTCGGAAGACCTGCCGACAAACTTTTAAGTGTGCTTACTCGTGACACCACATCGATCCAAGTAGAATATTGGCTATCGGAAGAAAATGCTGATCGCATTTACAATTTGCGCTTTGATGGTTTAGATCTGATTCAGCAACGCCATCGCCTTTATCCCCAGCAGGATTTAGCGGCGGAATTGCTGGGCTATGTCAATGTGGATCATCGCGGTCAGGCGGGGATTGAACTTAGCCAAGAAAAATTATTAGAACGCACCGATCAAACCCCTGCGGTGGCTCAAGATGGTAGCGGCAAGTTAATTCCTACTCGGATTCCTGCGGGCATGATTCGCACCGATCAGACCAGCTTGCAAATGACCATTGACTCGCGGATTCAGCGCACGGCTCGGCAAGTCCTTAAGCAGCAAATGGTCAAGTTTAATGCCAAGCGTGGCTCGGTAATCGTAATGGATGCCAAGGATGGCGGCTTGCTTACCCTCGTCACCGAGCCAACCTATGATCCCAATCGCTACTACGAAGCCGATGTCAAACTCTTTAAAAATTGGGCTGTATCCGATCTCTATGAGCCGGGTTCTACCTTTAAACCGATTAACGTAGCGATCGCCCTCGAAGCAGGTGCAATCCAACCCGATACCGTCTTTAACGATGAAGGCGCTTTGACCATTGGCGGCTGGCCAGTTGCCAACTTTGACTATGAGCAAGCAGGGGCAATTGGACCTCTTAGCATTTCCCAGATTCTAGAGCGATCGAGCAATGTGGGGATGGTACATATCATCCAACGCATGAAGCCCTCAGTATATTACGGCTGGCTCGAGCGCATCGGACTAGGCGATATATCAGGAATCGATCTACCTTCAGAAACACCCAGCACCCTTAAACCGCAAGATCAGTTCATCGAATACGTTATCGAACCTGCAACGGCGGCCTTTGGTCAGGGCTTTTCCCTTACGCCGATTCAAATGGTGCAACTGCACGGCATTCTGGCTAGTGGCGGTAAGTTGTTAACTCCCCATGTAGTCAAAGGTTTAATCAATGAAGAAGGGGAAGAGTACTATCAACCCAAATTGCCTACCCCTAGACAAATTATTTCTCCAGCCACCGCTCAACGGGTAGTAGAAATGATGACAGGCGTAGTCGAAAAGGGAACAGGTTTACCTGCAAGGATTCCGGGTTATCGCATCGCTGGTAAAACAGGAACTGCTCAAAAAGCCTCCACTACAGGCGGCGGTTACGCTAATGCCAAAATCACTAGCTTTGTTGGTATTTTCCCTGCTAAAACTCCCCGTTATGTAGTGATCGCGGTAATTGACGAACCCATTGGCTCTGATGCTTTCGGCTCCACTGTAGCGGCTCCCATCGTCAAAGCCGTAATCGAAGATATCATCGTCACCGAAGGGATTCCGCCTAGCCATCCCGAAGAAGTTACTTCCAAAATCCCCACTCTTCCCGAACCCCAACCCACTCCTTCTCCTGCTGCTGGTAATTCCACACCTCAGCCAACTCCCACAAGTTCACCCAATAATACCCAACCGTAAGGATCAAAAAAAACCAAGAAGCGAGTGGCGGCGCGAAGCGCCGCCACTCGCTTCTTGGTTTTGGTTTTGCTTCGGTATAAAACTTTGCGTTAACAAATAAAAGCACCTCAGGGAGGTGCTTTTATTTATTCTTGTTCCGCTAATCGCGCTTGCAGCAGTGGCACATAATTGGTATACACATGACCCTGCCTAAATTCCTCATCATCTAAAACCTTCTGATGGAAAGGAATCGTTGTCGGTACACCCGTAATCGCACATTCACGTAAAGCTCGTTTCATCCGTAAAATCGCTGATGGGCGATCGCTTGCCCAGACAATTAACTTCGCAATTAGGGAATCGTAATAGGGCGGAATCACATAATCAGTGTAAACATGGGAATCCATGCGCACACCAGGTCCTCCCGGAGGCAAATAGCCACTAATCCGACCAGGATTCGGACGGAAATTGTGATCGGGGTCTTCGGCATTGATCCGACATTCGATCGCATGACCGCGAATCTCAATTTCCTTTTGATGAAATCGCAGCTTATCGCCTTGGGCAACTCGCAACTGCTCGGCAATCAAATCAATACCTGTAATCATCTCCGTTACAGGATGCTCAACTTGGATACGAGTATTCATTTCCATGAAATAAAACTTGCCGTACTTGTCCAGCAAAAACTCAACCGTACCCACACCCACGTAATTAATCGCTTTAGCCGCCTTCACAGCCGCTTCGCCCATTTTTTCGCGCAATTTGGGATTTACCGCACTACTAGGTGCTTCTTCTAATAACTTCTGGTGACGACGTTGAATCGAACAATCCCTTTCCCCTAAGTGGACGACATTCCCATGCATATCCGCCAGAATTTGAATTTCGATATGGCGCGGGTCTTCGATTACTTTTTCAATATAAACTCCCCCATTGCCAAAAGCAGCTTCCGCTTCACCTTGAGCCGCCCGTAGTAGACGTAATAAATCATCAGGATTATTAACCAAACGCATACCACGCCCACCCCCACCTGCGGTTGCCTTAATCATCACAGGAAAGCCGATCTCGTGGGCAATTTTTATCGCTTGTTCCTCCGACTCAATTAAGCCTTCGCTTCCGGGAATAGTGGGTACACCAGCCTTTTGCATGGTCTTTTTAGCGGTAGACTTATCACCCATGGAGCGAATCGAGTTAGGGCTGGGGCCCACAAACATCAAATTATGGTCGGCACAAATTTCGGCAAATCTCGCATTCTCTGACAAAAAGCCATAGCCTGGGTGAATGGCTGTAGCGTTGTGAGTAATAGCGGCGGAAATGATATTAGGAATATTTAAATAACTTTTGCTGCTGGGAGAATCACCAATGCAGACAGCTTCATGGGCTAGCTGCACATGCAATGAGTTGCGATCAACGTCAGAATAAACCGCAACTGTCGGAATTCCTAGTTCCTCGCAAGTCCGAATAATTCGGAGAGCAATTTCACCTCGATTGGCAATCAGTAGTTTGGCGATTGGAGCCATGTTTCAGAAGGGTAGTTTGGTAATTGGGGCTTGGATATCGGTAACTGCTTAATATTTGGGGCGCTGCTATTGGGGGGCTGGCGCTATAGATGCCGATGATAATTTTTAGCTATGGGTCACCACTGGAAGTCTTTGTTAATAGACGATGACCTAAGGCTTTTGAATTTTAACTTTTTTTGGGTTGCTTATTGCAGAAGAATCGCAACCCTCAGCAAAATTTTGGCTCTCCTAGATCTGATTCTCAGGGGAATCAATCTAGAAGAGCCTTTGGCTGTGGTACTTATTAGCATCTAAGTTTCGATTTCTCTAAGACGTTATTTAATCGTTATTTAAATGCTCAAGGTAGCAATATCTCTAATTCGAGAATTAGAGTTATGGGAGGAAGAGAGGGGAGAGATGCGGACAGACATGGGTTTGGCTTTGGGAGTGGGCAGTCCGGGAGCGTAGGACTCAAGCACATGACCACTACGGGTACACATAACTAATAGATAATCACAGATTTCACACTGAGTCTTGATTTGGGCGAGATAGGAGAGGTGGTGACGTTCTGCGATCGAGCCACAGTTAGGGCAGCGTATTGATTCAATCATTTTGAGATCCTCTTTATTAAACAGAAATTTAAGTGGTTAAATATAAAATTGAAAATTAGACTTTTAAACGGATTCTAATAGCTTTGATGCATTACATTATTTTGTCTAATTATTGTTGTGATTGTTGTGAAATCACTACAATAATCAACTTAATTTATTGGTCTATAAAAACTTTATGAGGATTATTGAGAATATTCTTGAAGAAGATATTTGCAAAAAATATAATTTGCCAGATATTTTTTTATAAATAAGCTCAAATAAACCAAACTTTTAAAATCCAGATAAACTATGCAACGATTATAATCATAAAAATTGGGGATCATTGCTATAAAAGCGATCCCCGCCTCATAAAAAACACTAATTAAATCCTCAATCCTGTTTCTAGATAAGGCAATACTAGATAGTTAAAAAATACTTAAAGATCGCTTAAAGGTCAAAAACATCATTGAGTCGCTTATAAATCTTTACAGATTTTTGATTGTTAAGTCATAATAAATTTTCTTAACGGCGCAAATCCCTAGAATATTTCTTTACATTTAGAAGAACTCTAAGTGGATTTCTCAACCTCATACTTTGTATCTAAATATCGTTAATTTGAATTTTTTATAAATAGAGAGAACAGTTAGCGATGTGAGTCAAAGCCTTAATGTGTCCTCCCAAGACTGACGACAGAAGTTGTTTTTCGTGAAAAAAAGATAATAAACAGTACCTTGCACTGCTTATTATCTTTAACAACGCAAAGCGTTGAAGGTGTTTATCTTTTAGTTGGTCTAAGGTGTCGCTATTAATAGGGTTACACATTGTACTTGACTATAGACAAGTAGTTAAGACAACTTTTTGATTAAGAATAATCTGGCGACTCGCTCCAAACCCAAAAGATAATAGCCGTGCATAGCACTGCAACTATCTTTTGAGCTTTATGTCCTGATAAACTTGGCAAAAGCTATATATAAATCAAAATTTTTTTGTAGAAATTATGAACGCTTTGGAATTTTTTCAAAAAAGTGCGGGTCGTTGGCGATCGCAACGGACTACGCATCACCTAGCCTTTCGTCGTGCGGAAAGAGGGGGATCAGAAATTTATGTAAATCCCCTGAATGCTGATGATCCTAAAGTAATTGAAATTTGTGAAATGCATGAGATTGCGCCTACGGGGGCGATCGGTGGAGCCTATGTGAAATGGGATGGCACAATGGCTTGGGATAAAGATGATGGGGAGACGCATTCTGGGGAAACAGTTTTTGCGCTAGTTCCCGATGATGCCACAGGGCGCACAGGCCAGCTATTAAGGGAGCGGGGCTATGCGGAAGTAATGCCCGTAATTGGTCGCTATGAGATCGATGAAGAAGATGCGCTGGTATTAATTACAGAGTATCCCTCAATGAGTTCCTATGAGCGTTTCTGGTTTCCAGCGCCCAATGTGCGTGTACGTGCTAGCACTGTGAAGCGTTTTGGTGGCTTTAGTCAGGCAACTTTTTGTACTGAAGAACTTATTAAGGAGGTTGATGAAGCGGCAAATGTGGAAAATGTTGCTGATAGCAATACAGCCCCACAGGCGATCGCCTCAATTTTGGGCTGGTAAATTCTCTTCGACAAAAAAGAGCGCTAAGCGCTCTTTTTTGGGGTTTATCGGAAAGGTGGGGCATACATTAAGCCGCCATTTTTCCAAAGTTCATTTTGTCCTCTGGCAAGCTTAAAGGAACTATCTTTACCCAGATTGCGATCGTAAATTTCGGCATAGTTACCCACATGCTTAATTACTCTCGCCGTAAAATCATTACTAACTCCCATATCCTTGCCGAGGCTACCATCAACGCCTAAAAAGCGACGAATATCCGCATTTTTACTTTGAAGCTGAGTGGCAAGGTTAGTCGATGAAATATCCAGATCTTCAGCCTCGATCGCAGTAAAAATGATCCATTTCACAATATCCGCCCACTTGGAGTCGCCATCACTTACCGCAGGGGCTAATGGCTCCTTCGATAAGACCCCATCAATGACGACGTGATTTTCGGGATCAGCGAGACGAGTACGACGAACCACTAGCGCTGAGCGATCGGCAGTAATTGCAGCGCAGCGCCCTGACTGATAGGCAGCGAAAGTGGCATTGACATCTTCGTAAACGACGGGTTTGTAGGCAAGATTTCGCTTACGCATTTGATCGGCGAGGTTCTGCTCGGTGGTTGTACCTGTTTGGGCGCAAATATCCGCATCCTTGAGATCATTGATCACCTTAATATTGCTATCTTTACGAACCATTACGCCCTGTCCGTCATAAAACACCACAGGCATAAAAGCAAGGCGGGAAGACGTATCACGGCTAATCGTCCATGTGGTATTGCGGCTAAGAATGTCGATTTCCCCTGACTGCAAAGCGGTGAAGCGTTCCTTAGCGTTGAGATTGCGAAATTGGACAGCATTGGGATCGTCAAAGAGGGCGGCTGCGATCGCCCGACAAATATCCACATCTAGCCCCGAATATTTACCGTCTTTATTGACAAAGCTAAACCCCGGTAATTCGCCACTGACACCACAGATCAATTTGCCTCGACTAATTACTGTTTTGAGGCGATTGGCAGTACCGACGGCAACTTGATTTGGCTCTGGAATTGGTTCACAGGCGGCTAGGGCAAACAAACATAAACCGACTAATAGCAAGGCGATCGCCTTTAGCCAACCGCTACGCAATTGCCCAAACAGTCTGTGCCGAAAATTCGCAAATCCTTTGCGACGCGATCGAAGCTGATGATGCATGAATATTTTTTGAATGCCATTTTGAGTGCATTATATAGCTGCCGCCAGTCTTGTTATACCAAAACCCAAAAGTGTTACTCCTTTCCAATCCCAGAATTAGTGGTGCGGCGCGAAGCGTCGCACCACTAATTCTGGGCATCTAAATAAAAAGGCTCGCTTTGCGAGCCTTTTTATTTAGATGCCGCCGCCTTCCGAAAAGCCTTCGTATTCTTCGGGACGTTCAAAATAGTCAGTCGGTGTGAGATGGCGAGGGCGCACATTTTTCAACAATTCTGAATCAATGAGATAGCTGTGAATCGGATGCAAAGTATGCGTTTCTGCACTTCTTTCCAACTGCTCGACTCGACCTATTAGCGATCGAATGACATCGCCTTCAGGATCAGGGACTTGACAATGATCGAGGGCTGAAACCTTTGTCCCATGTCGATGCACAATTCGTCCGGGAATACCCACAACAGTACAGTCAGGAGGAACGCACTTCAAAACAACCGAACCAGCGCCAATCCTTGAATTGCTGCCGATTTCAATGTTTCCTAAAACCTTTGCGCCTGCCCCAATAACCACGTTATCGCCAAGAGTGGGGTGACGCTTGCCAGACTCTTTGCCAGTACCGCCAATGGTGACACCTTGGTAGATCAAGACATATTCACCAATAATTGCCGTCTCGCCAATCACAACGCCCATGCCGTGATCGATGAATGAGCCTTTACCAATTTTTGCGCCTGGATGGATTTCAATGCCCGTTAAAAATCTCGCAAACTGAGAAATCATGCGAGGAATTACAGGTAACTTGAGGGAATGTAGCCAATGGGCGAAGCGATACAGCCAAATGGCATGAAGTCCTGGATAGCATAACAGCACTTCCAGCCAATTACGCGCAGCAGGGTCGCGATCAAAAATGATTGCGAAATCGGCTCGCAGTGTTTTGATGATATTTTTCAACGGTTTTTAAACCTTTATATTAAATTCAACTGCTTATCTGAGATCCTATCTGATATTTTGTATCAGAAGAAACTACCCTTTGGAATGACTATTTGTAAATATCAAAAATATATTCCTTGGTGAAGGAATAATTAATGTTGCCTGACTAGATTTCGCAGTATTAATTATTCACTAGCAAGAATATTTAAAGATTATCCTTTAATAGGCAAAAATTGCTTGATTTCATGCCACATGCTCTCTAAGTCTTTGCCTAGGGCATGATCGTCATCTAATAATTTTAAAGTAACTTGCGATCGCCCTTCCACAAATTCTTCACTGAGGCGACAAGGCACAACTTCATCGTGAAGCCCGTGAAAGATCAAGATTGGTAGCGATCGCTTAAGTTCTGAGCCTGCGTAGGTTTGAGCATCAGCCAGAAAACGATAATGTAAATTTACGTTACGCTTTAAGCCATAGTGAAAAAACTCGCGAGTACCATCCTGTTGCCATTTGGCGATATTTTCCACCCCTAATGTTTGAGATATGCGATCGCCAAACCCAAAGGCTGGGGCAAAAAGAACTAATTTCTGGACTGATTGGCTACGCATCGCTAACTGCACAGCCAAAAAACCTCCCAGACTAGAACCAATTACCGCAATTGGTTCGTCATTACCTAAAAAATTATCTAAAGAGTTAGTTAGATAATTGCGCTCCAGATAATCAAGTTGCTCGGAAAGAGTCACCTGTGAGAAATCAGTAAGATTAAGATCGGGTACATGCAATGTTAGCCCCACTTCCTGAAACTTTTCCTTCATGTAATTAGCTTTATAGGAATTAGGGCTAGAGGCAAAGCCATGCAAATAGAGATATTTCATCGAATATTTTTACTTTTTAGCTAAATTCATCTTGACTTCATTTTCTTGCTTTAAGTTATGCATGGCTATAGTCCGCAACACATCCAAAATCCGAATGATACCAAAACACCTCAGGCTATTTATGAAAATCCTTAATTCTTTCCATCCTTACTTATATTCTCGTAAAGCTTTGCGCCGATCGCTAATGGTGGCGATCGCGATCGGTGTACTTAGCACTGCTTGTAGTGGTGTCAATACAGCCACTAGTCCCACAAACGAAGAAGCAAAAGCCCAAATCCAAACAAAAACTCAACCAAATCAGTCAATGACTCCAGCTATGACTGACAAGGCAAAGCCTGCTCAACATGGCATGAATCATGGAATGAATCACAGTGAAATGAGTTTAGGGATTGCGGATGAGAATTACGATTTACGGTTTGTCGATGCCATGATTCCCCACCATGAAGGCGCGGTCATCATGGCAAAGGCGGTATTAGAGAAGTCCCAACGTCCTGAGCTAAAAAAAATGGCTCAGGAAATTATTCAGGCTCAAAAGCAAGAAATCGCCCAAATGAAACAATGGCGCAAGGATTGGTATCCCAAAGCTAGCGATAAACCGATGGCTTGGCATAAGGAAATGAATCACATGATGGAAATGCTTCCTGAACAAATGTCGGCAATGCGAATGGAAGTGGATTTGGGTGCAGCAGATGCCGATTTTGAGCTTCGCTTTATTGAGGCGATGATTCCCCACCATGAGGGAGCCGTGGTTATGGCAAAGGATGCTCTAGAAAAATCTAAGCGATCGGAAATCACTAAATTATCAAAAGAGATTATTTCTTCCCAGCAAGCTGAAATTGAACAAATGAAACAATGGCGTAAGGCTTGGTATTCTAAGTAATCAAAAAGCATAAAATGGCTGCGCCATTTTATGCTTTTTGATTAGCGAGCAAAACTGAAGTTCAATTAAACCAAATGACAAAGCCAAATAGATTACTGCCCAAAGTGTCCAGTAGTCTATTCCAGATTCGCATATCAGTCATAGCCACTCCTTTCTCTAAATAAGGGGTAGCCGCCGTACCTTGAACCCAAGATATGAAATCAAAATTGCGTGGCTCCATAAAAATGCGCGGAAAATCCATGCCAAATCTGGGATCTCGCCAGAAAGGAACATTCTTCTTCCCACTTAGAATCATATCCATTTCATCCAGAGTACTTAGCCAAGTATCCACAATTTCTTGCCTAATCCGAAAGTTATTCACGACAAATACCTGTTTAGGATTGGGAAGCCATTCGCGATCGTTATCAGTTTCTGCCAAAATTGACTTCCACGATTCACGGCTAAGTTGGATTACGGACTTCATGTGATTGAGAATTGTCGTCATCCGTTGTGGCTCCGCAAGAGGAAATTTAGCAAGATGAACGGCTGCCACAAAATCAAAGAAATCTGGAAAGCCAGAATTATTTGTACGAGATGTTAGCCATGCTTTGTGTGGAGTATCGACATTTTGGAAAAATAGATGGGCGCAGGCAGCAAAAAGTTCGCGACTATCATAGGCCCGCAGAAATTCGGTGATGCCTCCTAGTACATGGGTATAGCCCTGTAACCAAAGAGCATCTCCGCGATCGAAGGCAATCAGAAATTCTTGGGCTTGGGCTGCGGTAACCGTTGAGCGGGTGGTGGCATTAAAGACTTGCCAGAGCATTTCATCGTCGTCTGTTTTTCCATCACCATCAAAGTCCAAGCGGATTAAGCCTAGTCTTAGGGAAAGCTTGACCTTTTCATCCTGAATCGGAGCGAGTGTATTGCGTACTGTCGTCAAATCATCAAGCCAAGTCTGGAAAACCTGTTGCAGTCCGTCATAGGTTAAAACTTGGGGTTTGGGATTTAGGGGAACTGGTAAGCGCAAAAATGGTAAGTTGTCCGCAAAAGAATTCTGAACCATTCCATAGCGATAGAGAGATTGAATTAATCTTTCTGTGCCTCTCATAAACTGAATTACCCCTAACCCAAAGCGCGTTTTGTCATCCTTGGGTGTAGTTTGTAAATATTCACTGAGGACTTTTTCTCCTTCCGCTAGCCGCCCAGAGGTGAGATAGGGATCTGGTAAGGGCGCGATCGCCGCATTACTCGGCTGTAAAGAGATCGTCGTTACCATAATCAAACCAGCAATAAAAAAAGCGATCAGCGATCGCCATACCCACTGCAATTTTTTTTGCATATCCACTTTCACATTTCATCACATGACAGGGTTAAAAAATAAGAGATGCAAGCTGAGCTTGCATCTCTTATTTTTCTTATTTTAAACCCAAAAAATTACTGAATGCGGCTTTGCTTTTCAATAATTTATATCAAATGAAGAAGTGGCATAGCCACTTCTTCATTTGATATATGGTTTCTAAACTACAAAAGTGTGCAACCTTTATTTGGGGGAGATATTAGCAATAGGAAGTAATATCTTCGCCGCAAGTGTCTACTAGAAAGCACAAAGCGCGGAACCGTAGACCGACAAATTCATCGTATAGAGGATTAAGTTTACAAAGGGGTGGAATATGGATGATCGCATGACCAAATAATTTAATGGTGCGCTCGAAGGGACATTGAGCAGGAATCAGTTTTGCAATGAGATGGGCGGTCTGAGATTTCCGAATTACAAAGTTGTCGAGTTTGTTACGCAGTGGCTTTAATAGATCGAGACTTGGTTTAGATTGAGGACTGCCGAAATAAGGTTTTTCCCCACCGAATCCAGTGCTGTTAGTACTTGACATGTTCACCAAACGCTCTTTTGATTCAGAGAATGTACGTTTAAAGCATTTACTTTATTAATCTTAACATAAATGCCTTAAATAGAAATCGCTGCACCTATTATTCATCCTTATGTATGAAATTACACAGACACAGAACAATAGTGCTTTTTCTATAACCTTCATAGAATAGATCGTACCCATTTGTATGTATAAGCGATCGCCAAAACCTGAAAAAAGAGATACAACGTTATGAAGATTTAACAAAATAAAGAACCATATTTTTGATGACGCGGCGGAGCCGCGTCATCAAAAATATGGTTCTTTATTTCACGGCATAGCCGTAAGTTTAAAGTCGGCTAGGAATTGGTCCCCTTCGATGAGCGCTGGTAATCGAATCTTGGAGGAATTGGCGCAAATGCTGCACATGATTATCATCAGAAAAAGTTTCTAGCTTCTCAAGAGCTTCGACTAAAGTAAGATCTTGGTGATAAAGCAATCGAAAAGCGCCCTTGAGTAGCTGTTGGGTTTCCGCGTCTATTCCTGCGCGATCCATACCCACTCGATTGAGGGTACGCACACGGGAGGGATTGCCCTCAACTAACGTGTAAGGAGGCACATCGCGCTCGATGCGGCTCATCCCCCCCACCATCGCAAGGCGACCAATCCGCACAAATTGATGTACACCCAAAACCCCACTAATACGCGCAAGGGACTCAATGTAAACATGTCCTGCTAGGGCGACCCCATTGGCAATAATTACGCGGTCTTCGATTTCGCAGTTATGCCCGACATGGACATACGCCATCAGGAGATTGCCGTGACCAATCGCTGTAACTTCATCGGCTTCATTGGCGCGATTAATCGTTACATACTCGCGAATGCGATTGTCATTACCAATGCGAACAAGGCTCTCTGCTCCCACATATTTCAAATCTTGAGAATCTAAACCGATCGCTGCTCCCGCATAAATTTGGTTGCGTTCGCCGATTTCGGTACGCCCTTCGACAATGGCATGATGTCCAATGACAGTATGAGCGCCAATTTTCACCTGTTCACCGATGACAGCATAAGCTCCAACTTTGACGGTCGGATGTAGTTGGGCATCAGGATGCACTATGGCTGTCGGGTGAATAAATTCAGACACAGGCGCATGAGACACAGGCATAAAAAGTTTGGCTCGCTTGATACTAAGATAGATCGCTCGGTTTGCGATCGCTTGGATCGCCAGTAGAAAAGTAGAACAGTGAAAATATCGTAAAAATAGGGGCTATTTTTTGATGGCTGTTTTTTAGAGGAGAACTCACCCTAAAAAAAATAGAAAATACTAAAGAGTAACCAAAGAAAACATCAATTCACCTTCACAGGCTAATTGACCATCCACCTCAGCCCGTCCATGCATCTTACCAAAGCGTTTGCGTGAAACTAACAACTCGGTGGTAATGGTTAAGCGATCGCCAGGAACTACAGGACGACGAAAACGGACTTTATCAATTCCTGCAAATAACGATAGTTGATCTTCCATGCCAGGTAAATGTCGGAGGACAATGCCGCCAACTTGAGCCATCGCTTCTACAATTAGTACCCCCGGCATGATCGGACGATTGGGGAAATGTCCTTGAAAGAAAGGTTCGTTAAAAGTGACATTTTTAATGCCTGTTGCCGATTTGTTCGGCACAAAGTCAATAATGCGATCAACTAACAGAAAAGGATAACGGTGAGGTAACAATTTCTGAATATCTTCGATCATCAAAATTTTGCTAGCCTCACTCTCAGCAGTGGCGACAGCAGGCTCAGAGTTGAGATTACTAGTGTTTATCGTAGTTTCTTCGGTCAAGGTGGACATATTTAAGTGTTAAGTTGGCGGTATGTAAGATCTAGAAGCACCGCAGAGATGTCTCTAAATTGCGAGTAATTGCTGTTTAGCAATAGCTAGAGCAAATTCAGCATGAAGGTTATGGCTGGCTTTGTAGGCAAGAATATGTGCCTTAGGTAAAAATCCTAGCAAGCTTAGGTCACCAATGAGATCTAAAAGTTTATGACGACAGGGTTCATTATCAAAACGTAGGGGTGGATTCATCCAGCGATCGCCATCACAAACGATCGCATTTTCTAAGCTACCACCTTTGATTAGCCCCGCCGCACGGGCTTGCTCAATATAGGCAGCTAGGGTAAAAGTCCGCGCAGGGGCAATTTCTGAGGCAAATCTTGTACTAAAGTCCATGACTGCGGGCGACCAGCTAAACCACTGCTCACCGATCGCCTTAGTCGGAAAGTCAATGCCATAGGTAAAGCGCAGGGTATCCGCAGGAATTGCGGTTACAAAACTATCGCCTTTGCGGACAGTCACCACTTCTGCTAAAGGCAACAAGCGATCGCCATCTAACTGGGTTTCGATGCCAACCTTAGCGATCGCCTCTACCCAAGGCAAAGCCGAACCATCAAGAATTGGCAATTCCGCACTACTAAGCTCGATACAGGCATTATGCACACCCATGCCAAACAAAGCCGAGAGTAAATGCTCCACCGTCCGCACCGCCTTACCGTTTTGTCTTAACTCCGTCGATAGGGGAGAACCTGCCGCCACCTGAGTATTGGCAGGGATTTTTTCGTCACCATAGACAAAATAACGCCCAGAGTTAACTGGTGCAGGGCTGACTTTGACATCTACCTGTTCACCGCTATGCAGACCTATACCCGATAGCTCAAAGGGAGCCGCGATCGTCTGTTGATAGAGCATGACTAGAATTTTTCTCCTAGACCAAAGCTGAACTGTGTGCCGCCATTAGACGCTAAGCCATAGTCCACGCGGATTGAACCCAAAGGCGACTGCACCCGCACACCTAGCCCGTAACCTGCACCACTGCCTGGTTTATTTCTTGCGCCTGCGGGATTGCCGGGGACACCTGAAGCCGAGCCTAGATCAGTACCATAGTCAAAGAACAGGACTCCGCCAACGATATTAAAGACGGGGAAGCGATATTCGGCGGAAAAGATCCCAAAACTTCGTCCACTACCAATCTTGCCTTCATCCCAACCACGGACAGAGTTGCTACCACCTAATTGGAAAGCTTCGTAGGGTGGTAAAGTTCCTAACACGGTTCCTGCTTGAATATTAAAGGCTAGAGCCTGTGTACCTTCTGAGAAGTTCAAGAAGCTCACAGGCATAAAATAGCTGTAGCTAGCCCTAACGCGGTTAAGGAAAATAGAGCCTAAGCCCACAGGGATCGATTGCTCAGTGGCAATCCGAAATACTGAACCTGTCGATGGCTTAATGGGGTTATCGCGTTGATCGTTAGCGTAGGCAAATTGGAGGAGTAATAAATCGTCCTGACCAGTGCCACTAGAAGTTAAAGGATTGCCCTTGGAGTCAATGGTAGCGATCGCATTATTACTATCGGTAATACTTACCCGTTCATAGCGTAGACCCAGTGAGGCGGTTGTCCCGACTCCTAAAGGACGGGAGAAGCTAAAGCCTGTCCCCAAGCGATTAATCCGAGGGGTGTCATTGTTTATGCCAATTCCCACAGGACTATCGAAAACGTAGCTAAACAAGCGACGGTTGAAAAGGTTTGCCGTAAAGGAGGTGCGATTGGGGTCACCCGCTAACCAAGGATCGGTGAAGTTTAGGTCAAATAGTAGTTCCCGTTCACCGACTTGGACATCTAGCCCTAGCTTTTGGTTATTGCCACCAAGGTTTTGTTGTTGGAAGCTCACTGTTCCAAAGAGTCCCGTTGAGGAGCTAAGTCCCGCACCTGCGGCGATCGAGCCAGTGTTACGCTCTTTCACGTTGACGGTCACAACTACTTTGCGGGGATCACTGCCCGGGGCAAGCCCAATGTTTAAATCCTCAAACAAGCCCAAAGCAAAGACTTTTTGCAAATCACTTTGCACGGAATTTTTATTAAAGATTTCACCTTCTTTAATGGTGAGTTCGCGAGTAATGATGAAGTCGCGGGTAGTGCCTGTAACTGGCTTACCTTCTTTGTCTACGGTTTTGCCATCTTCGTTAATAAAGGCAACTTTGATGCCTTCGATGACTCCTTCAGATACCAATAGGTTGATATTGCCTTCGGGGGTAGCTTTGATATCAACGATCTGAGCTAATACATAACCTTTATCTTGGTAGTACTTTTCGAGTTCTTTGACCCCTGCTTGGATATCCTTGAGGTTGGTGATTTTGCCAATTTGTGAGCCGAAGATGCGATCGACTACACCTTTTTCTAATACCTGTGTGCCTTCAGTGTTGACGGCTTTTAAAACGGGGTTGGGCAGTACAAAAAATGTGACCCGTACACCAATATCCGTATCTTCTGGCTCTGCTTGCACATTAGAAAAGAACCCAGTCGCAAATACAGCGTTAATATCAGATTGGAGTTGGGTTCTCGTTACAGTGCGTCCGGGTTTGGTCGAGATTGCGTCATAAATTTTTTGCTCAAGTTCTGGCGGTAAAGGAGGTTGCCCCTCTGGGGTTTTAATGGAAACCTCACCGACTAGTACTTGTAGCTCGTTTGCAGGTGGGGGCGTGGGTGTGGAGGAAGGAAGCCCCAAATTTGGCAATGTGTTGGACGGAGGTGGGGGAGTTGGCTCTGTGGGGGGAGCAGAAGGGGTAATGGGCTGAGTGGTGGGCGCTTGAGCAATCTCTTGCCGTGCGGGAGCAGCCTTTGCCATCAGGGGATTAGACAGTAATGTGCTGGATGCGGCAAGGGCTGTGAATACGAGCAAGTTTATACGCATAAAGTCTTCCAAACACCTACAGATTTTTTTAACAGGTAACTATTGACGAGCAAATGTAAACGAAAAGTTTCTGGAACTAGTAATAAGTTACTATAACTTTCAAGATCCCCATATAGCAATCCTATGGGCAATCCTATGACAATTTTCATTACTCAGAAATTTTTTGAGAGTGTTGCAAATCAATACTCTCAAAAAATTTCTGGTGGTTAAACAGCCAAAACTCGCTTCATTACTTCTTGATAGGCTTCAGCAATATTTCCAAGATCTTGGCGAAAACGATCCTTGTCCATAATCCGATCGCTGGGATCGGCGATCGCTTTATCCCAGAGACGACAAGTATCAGGGCTAATTTCATCGGCGAGTAACAGGCGACCACTTGCATCCGTGCCGATTTCCACTTTAAAGTCCACCAAAATCAAGCTACAGCGATCAAAAAATGCTTGTAGGTGGTGATTAATATCTAAGGCAAGTTTTTTTAGTTGAACTACTTGCTCAGGTGTGGCAAGCTCCAGCATCGCCACATGGGCATCGGTAATTAAGGGATCGCCAAGGTCATCATTTTTGTAGAAAAATTCTACAAGGGGCTGTTTTAGCTCTTGACCTTGGGGCAAGCCCAGTCTTTTGCAAATACTTCCTGCGGCTATATTGCGTACCACCACTTCAATGGGCAGAATTTGAACTGCGGAAACTTGCATCTCGTTCGGTGAAACTTGCTGGATGAAGTGGGTAGCGAGTCCTTGTTTTTCTAAATATTGAAAGATATGGGAGGCGATCGCGCAGTTCATTTCCCCTTTATTGGCGATCGTCCCTTTTTTAAGAGCGTTGAAGGCAGTTGCGTCATCCTTGTAGCGAGACAGCAAAATATTGGGATCATCTGTAGTAAACAGAATTTTGGCTTTGCCTTCGTAGAGCTTGGTTCCACTCATGGATATGTTGAAATATTAGTTGCAATCGTATTTTATCGCTTAGAGTTCCGCAATTTAATAAAGAACTGATTTTGATGGGGGGCAAAGCCATGCCATCAAAAATCAGTTCTTGCCTTTACAGCAAAGCTTTTATGCAACTCCTTAGCGATCGCATCGAGATAAGTTTCGATAAATTTCGACCAGCCGATGACAATTAATTGGTTATGGGTGAGGGTTTCGGAATTAATATCATCGTAGCCAAAGCTAATTTCCCGACCTTCAAGATCGCAACATACTAAGCCCGCCGCCTTAGCGATCGCTAGAGGTCCTACGGTATCCCAGAGCTTGACCCGTCGATTGAGATAAATATAGGCGCTAGCCCTTCCTTGGACAACTTCCATTACCTTTAAGCCGAAGCTACCGAGGCTATAAAATTCCACATTGGGAACGGCGGCGCGAATAGCATTACCATAGGCTAAATCATCTTTTTTGCTGACGATTACGCGATCGCTATGGGGGAATATGGGTGCATAGGAATGTAGTATTTCAGGAACATTACCGTTCGTGGAAAAGAACAATCCATTTACTGCGGAACCACCAAAGTAGAGACGATCAATTTTAGGGGCATAAATCCAACCCAGAACAGGTTGGGAATCCTCTAACGCGCCTACCATGACCGAATAGAATTCGCGACCATGAATAAAATCATCGGTTCCATCAATGGGATCGATAAACCAAAATTTTTGGGGCTGATTATTTGAGATTATGGCGGATTGCTGCCACAGTTCTGGCGATCGCGCATTCTCTTCACTAATCACAATATCTTTGGGAAACCAAGCCTGAAAGCGTTGGCTTAAGAGATGATCAAGTTCACGATCTACGTTAGTTACATAATCATCAAAGCCCTTTTCATCTATTTGAAAACCTAAAGTTCTTAAATGGATTGCTTTTTGACCGATATCACGAATGAATTGACTAATTTCGTTTCTGAGTGAGGGATTCATGGGAATGGATATTACAGTCTGTGAAGGTTTAGAGTGGTACGAAAAAAATTTGAAAAGTGTTGCTTCGCAACACTTTTCAAATTTTTCTACGTTTTAAGTAGGACGGGAAAAAATACGGAAGTACAGCGATCGGCTTAATTCTTTGATGGGATAGGCAATGAAGGTAATGGGATTGATCGTCACGATGATATCGCGAAAACCGATTTCCGCTAATATGGCGATCGCCCAAGCCACAAAACTCGCCGACATAACCCCGTATGGATTGAGTTCGCTTTTAAAAGGGCCCAAAATAAGTTTGCGAATTATACAAAGATGATCAAGACGACGTAAAGTCACTAAGTCACCGATCGCTCTTTTAGAAAGTTCGTATAAAGGACTCAAGGCGGGATTAACTTCTGCTTCGGAAGTGTTTACCCAAATCTCTTTACTAGCGACATCTTTAGCCTCAGTTAATGTTTCTAGAAATAAATCTATCCAACGAAACACAGAAAAGGTATTGACTTCGTAGGATTTGTAGATGGATGCGGAATCTCTAGATCCCAGTACATTCACGCCATGATTGAGAATGAGAATATCAATATTTTGTAAGCGATCGCGCAGATCAGCCTCTTTACCCAGTTGCCATGGGAGAACTTCTATATTTTGATCACTAAGCGCAAAACTAGCATCGGGGGAAGTAGTTAAGGCGATTAGCTTGGCTCCACGCTTACTTAGTTCTGTAACTAAAGCCCTACCCATCGAGCCTGAAGCCCCTGTAATTGCGATGGTTTTATCCTTAAGTGCCAATGCCGTATCCAACTGATTATCAATAATCTAAAGGTACTACAAAAATTACGGCGCTTTGCGCCAATATAAAACTCAAAATAAAAGTGGGAGTGCTTGGCACTCCCACTTTTATTTTGTTAATGGGACGCATCAAACCCAATAAAAAAGGTGAGGGGTGTGAAGCGCCCCTCACCTTTTTTTAGTTAATGGGACGAAGTTTAGTGACTTTCAGGGTAAATTTGCCGCCACTACTACCACCAAAAGAGGAAACTCGCACAATATAGCTGCCTGATTGTCGCACCTTAAAAAAGATCAATGAATTGGTAGTATCGCCAATTGCATCATCATTTTCAGAAATTACTTCACCCTTGCTATCAATCAAACTTAAAACTGTATCAAAGCTTCCCGCATTAACTGTAATTTCTAGGCGTTCGTCTTTCTGGGCTGAAATCAAATAATCTCTAGCAAAACCCTTTTGCCCCGTGGGAATATCTTTGTCCGTGAGAATATCATTAACCTCTACCCCACTCCCGATCGCCGTGGGCTTATAAACCGAGGCTCGACTTTGGGCGAAGACTTCCGCCCCTTCCGAATTTAAGCCCATAGTTATGCAGATAGCGATCGCCCCCAATTTAGCAATCATCGAAGTAAACCAAGACAGAGATTTTAAATGGTGTGGCAAAGTCGCATCATTTAAAATCTCTGTCTTGATTAAATTGCGGAACCCTAACGAGAGAAACAAAGGTAAATAATTCACGAAACTTCTTTTAATTCAGGGAATTTTAATTGTAGTTGAGTTGAGTCTAACGTAGCATTTGAACCAACAACAAAGGCTATATCTGGGCTAGGTGCAGCTTTAACCGTTGGCACTATCTGGATCTTGCCATAAAATTCTGACTGATATAGCTCTACTTTGGATTGCGAAGACATCAGCAGTAACCCCCAAAATACGCCCACCCGATCATTAAATACTTCAGCCAAGGCAGTTATTTCAATCTCCTCATCGGGATGTAGCAAAAAATATCGTTCAATTTCCTCCACCATCTCCGATAGATTCTCTTTGTGAGCAAGCTGGGCGATCGCTTTCATCGCAGCTTTACGCGCCATCTTCGTTTGAGTCGGGCGCTTAGCGGGCTTACTTATTTTGCGATCTACTATTTCGGAGATTGCCTCTATCTGAGCAATTAATTCTTCGAGAGTGATGCGCCTTGCTTTTGGCGGTAGCGCCACAGGAAGGCGGCGTAACCTTTTATCAAAGTCTGTCGGTAGTCTCAAGGTATGGGTAAGCATTTCCGCATCTAGTTCATCCTCTTCTGCGGTTACTTCCTCAGCTTGCTCGTAGGCAGCTTGGATATCAGATAAGGAGTTAGCCTTAAGCAATACCAACATGGCGGCATAGAGCATCGCCTGCCCCGAATCATATAAATCACGGCGATCGCTAACGATTAATCTTGATAAAAAACGATCTACCACATCAATCACCTGAACATCCCAAGGATCGATCTCACCTCTTTCCGCAAGGTCGATCAATAGGGCAATGGCATCTTTAGTAACTGATTCGGCGATCGATATGGTCATGGAGCTTACGGGAAGCGGATGTTTAAAAATATCACCGATTGCGGTGAAATAGCCAGTAATCTCAATTTTCAAATATAAAACACCGAACCCAGTGACGCACGCTACGACTACGCCACTGGTATTGGCTCTGGTTTTTAATTTTTAGACTTATCTTCATCAATTTCAACATCGATCGCCGATGCCGAAACTAAACGTTTGCGCTCCTCAATTTCAGAACTCAGATTCTGGACTGTTTCTTGCAGATTTTGAATCTTCATATTTTGATTGCGTAATTCAATAGTCTTTTGCAGACCAGACCAGACGCTAAAAAACCAAGCTAATACCGCCCCTAAACCCATTGCTAAAATCAGTTCTACAGAGATCGGTGCAGCAACTTTAAGTTGAGGAATAATTTGGATAGATGCGGGGGAAGTATTCTCTAAGGCAAAGAGGACTAGGGCAAGAACTATGATAAAAATAAAGACGAAATTAAGCTGGCGCACTGCGAGTAAACCTCTCTTCTAAAATCTTAGCTAATGGTTTATCAAACAATGCTCCTAATGTCTACCTCTAAATCAATAGCTCCAGCTTGACGCTTTTTTAAAATTTATCTGTAATACAATCCAAAAAAGATAAGTGGCGGCGCAAAGCGCCGCCACTTATCTTTTTTGGATTTTTTGATTGACTAAGCTTTTACGGCAGTTTTCCGAACTCCAGATATTTTAGAATTATTAATCTTAATTTCTTCTTCGGTTAAAGGCACAATATCAATGTGATTGAATAAAGTGGTGACAAAGGTAAACAATAAGAAAGGCAAAGATGTGACCACTATTAAGCCAACGGCTCCAAAGGAATAGATGGGTTTACTCATTAAAGACAAAGCCGAAGCAAGCGCAGCAAAAATTACGCCTAACCAGACAATTACCTGTCCTAAGATGTCGCTTAGGGTGAGGGTACAAACAAAGCGATATTTGCCAATGTTATTCATCATATTTCACCTGTTAGAGTACTTTTAAAGCTTTATTAATAAATCTAAATTTGGACTTTATTCTTGATTTACCCACATCTGCGTATTAAACAAATGAGGTTTCTTTAAAATCAAAAGTCCAATCAAATCACAATTAAAAGATATACAAATAGATTTTTAAAAGGCTTGCTTTGCTATCTTTTTAAAAAACTATTTGGGTTTATGGTCTTAACTCAACAGTATACGAAGAGTATTTAAATTTTAGGGTTACGTTTTATTGAGAGGATAGATATGTGGAAAGAAATCGCGATCGCCATTTCGCAAGCAACAGGAGAAAAATTCACCATTGATCGCCGCCAAGGACAATCGGGTGGTTGTATTAATCAGACCACCAAAGTTTGTGATGATCAGCGTCAATTTTTTGTCAAAACCAATAATATTAATTGCTTGGAAATGTTTGAAGCTGAAGCGATCGCCCTTAAACAAATCTATGCCACCCAAAAAATTCGTGTACCACAGCCCATCTGCTGGGGAAGCGCTGGCGATAGTGCATACTTAGTGATGGAGTGTCTGGAGTTGGGCGGTCGACAAGATTGGGAAGCAATGGGACATCATTTGGCAGCAATGCATCAAGTGAAAAGCGATCGCTTTGGTTGGGATCGCGCCAATACTATCGGTGCAACACCTCAAATCAACCATTGGACAAATAATTGGATCGACTTTTGGCGAGAATATCGCCTTGGTTTTCAGATCCATTTAGCCAAGCGTAAGGGTTGGACTTGTCCGATCGCTGAGGAAAAAATCTATGCTACTTTGCCAAGATTCTTTGACAATTATCAACCGCAACCTTCGATGGTGCATGGAGACTTGTGGGGCGGAAATGCTGCCTTTGTGGATGGCGAACCCGTAATTTTTGATCCCGCCTTATATTTTGGCGATCGCGAAGTGGATTTGGCGATGACCGAATTATTCGGCGGTTTTCCTGCCCAATTTTATCGCGCCTACCAAGCGGCTTATCCTCTAGATGCTGGCTATGCACAACGTAAAACTTTGTATAACCTCTATCACATCCTCAATCATTACAATCTTTTTGGTGGCGGCTACGGCTCCCAAGCAAGTCGCATGATTGAGTCAATATTCAAATAAAAAAGGGCGCTTCGCGCCCTTTTTTATTTGAATATTGGTGGTGGCTATGGCTCCCAAGCAAGTCGCATGATTTAAGCAATTTGCCAATAAAAAATGGCGCTATGCGCCCTTTTTTATTCAGTCTCAACTACAGGCGATCGCAAACATAAATAAATCAAAGCACCCACTAAAGGCACGAGGGCAATAAATGTAAAAAAGCGATCATCAGTCATGCCCCGTCTTTCCATGTCATCGCTTAGTAACCAAGGAAATAGTAACGAAAGCATACAAAAATCCAAGCTCATCACATGGATAAATCGGCTAGTTTGCCATTGCTGAATAAAATCTGCCCAATTTCCTGAATAAAATCCATAGACCAAAAAGTACAAAGCGATCGCCGAAATCGCGATCGCCGTTAACCTTGAATCTAAAATCTTCGTTCCCCACCCCTTCTTACCCGTAAAAGTGGGGTTTGGTTCGCGTAAGCCAAAGTAAGGCAAGAGGGCAAAGGCTCCGACTGCAAAAGATAGGGTCGCAAATAGCCAAGCGGGTACTTTTTGCCCACGTCCATCCGTTGCCAGCATACAAGCGAAAACTAAAGGAAAAACTCCCATCAAATTAAACAAAGCCACAATGTAAGCATTAGTACTTTGCCAATCCCCAGCGATAAGTTTTTGGATTAATGTAAATGTCTCAGGTCGATCAGGTGGCGCAAAAATAAAAGCATAGACCGAGAATAAAATCCAAACTAACCAAAATCCCAATTTTTCAGACATAAATTTTTCTTAGTTTAAACTTATTGTAGAAAAGCGTCCCGATGGGACGCTTTTCTACAATAAGTTTAAATCTACACCCGATTCACCAATGGCAAAATCAGGGTCACAAAGTAATAAACCAAGGGAGCCGTAAATACATAGCTATCGGCACGATCTAAAATACCGCCATGTCCGGGCATGATCTGCCCTGAATCCTTAACCCCAGCATCTCTTTTCATCATTGATTCTGTCAGATCTCCTAACAGCCCCGCAATCCCGATTAATAAGCCCAAAATTGCGCCCAAGAGCCACCACTCATGCCAACCTAAGCTAAAAGCCCAAATTACCGCAGTCGCGCAGCAACAAATTAATCCTGCGATCGCCCCTTCTACGGTTTTTTTAGGACTGATATCTGATAAACGAGTACGTCCAAACACCTTGCCAAATATATAAGCTCCCACATCTGAAGCCCAAATACAGCAAAAGCCCATCAGCACATAAATACAGCCATTAGAAACAGGAAAAGTAATCCGCAACCAACTAAGCTGTTCTAGACTGCGTAACTGATTAAAAAAATCAAACTGTTGTAGGCGATCGCTAACTTCAAACAATGCCCCATCGCCAATACCGCGAATCCTTACCCAGAAGCTCGGCAAATAACCGCCATAAAACAAGCCCAGAATAGATGCAGAAATATCGGAAATAGTGGCAATCCTTCGTTGAAAAAGTAGATAAAAACAAATAAAAGTACCCGCGATCGGAATTACCGCATCCGCAAGCTCTACCTTTAATTGCGAAACAATTAGCAGTGCTAGACTCACAAAAATTGTGATTTTGCTGGCTGGGACAATTTCCTTGGCACGCACAAGGGCAAAATATTCCCTCTCACCAAAAACCACCAACAGCGCAAAGGCTGCGGTAAACGCCCAACCACCTAGCGCGATCGCCGCCAACGCCAGCGGAATGACTAACAAGGCACTAATAATGCGAGTCCAAGGCATGAAAATAGCACAACTCAAAAAGTGGACAGGTTCAATATAATAATCACTAATCTGATGTCATACGCATTCACTCAAGTGTCGTTATACTTTTGTGAATTAAAAATCAAACCCAATTAGGGTTTTATAGCTGCCGCCATTCTTGGTAGCGTAGCCATTTTGGGTTTTGGTATCAATTAATGGGAATGTCTATAAAGACTTATAAACATTCCCATGCATAATACTCCGATCAATAGTTGAAGCAACTAAATCGTTATGCAAATTTGCGAATTCAATCAAGTTGAGACAATGCGTGCCTCAGCTTGATCTTGATTTAACCAAATATGCGTTATAAAGTGAATAATTAATGAAGTAAGGCTTTGTCCTACCTTGATAATTATTCACTGGCAAGGAATTAACATTGATCGACTTGATCGACTATAGCTATAAGTCAAAACTTTATGACTAAAACCTATTACGCAATTCTTGGCGTGCCCCCTTGGGCTACTGAAATTGATATTCGTCGAGCCTACCGCGATCTAAGTAAGCTTTACCACCCTGACACAACCCAACTCCCGAAGGATGAAGCTGTTGATAATTTTCGCCAAATCAACGAGGCTTACGCCACCCTTAGCAATCCTGAGCGTCGTAGCGCCTACGATCGCCGAATTCAATTTTCGCGCTTTCAATATAGCAACTCAAGTTCTAGCCGTGATGTCAATAACAATAGTGTAGAATTACAAAACCGAGCACCCAAAAATTTGCAAACCGTTGATGATGATGGGCTACCCACCGAACGACCATTATCTGGGGCAGAGCTATTTGCGCTCCTGTTAATTGGTGCTACTCTAGTAGCCTGTTTAGCTCTCGCGATCATTGTTGCATGGTTGCGTGGCGATCGCCTTTTTCCCGAAGCGATCGCGCCCTTATCCAGCATTGTAATTAATGCCATTAACTTGTAATAATTGTAATAAAATTTCCGTACAATCGTCACCTATGGCGCTTCCCTCACCCACCACCCCCCTTTACAACCATCCCCTACCAGCCCTAGAAGCATGGTTAGATGATCAAGGATGTTCTCAAGACAAGTCAAACCCCAATGTCTGGCGCGTTACGCGTCCCTCTTGGCAAGCAGAAATCATCATGGATGTTGAAGATATCCGTGTACGTTACATCCGAGACGGATTTGGTAGTAAAGAAATTCAAAGAGCTTTCCCTTATTCTTTGAGTCGTCAGGATGTAGAGGACGCAATTTTTACTGGGCCCTAATCAAAAAAATTATCAACACTCCGAAAGTTTGCTAGTATGTAGCTAGAACTAGAAAAAGTAAAGATTTCAACTGGTTGTTAATAGAGCCAGTTACTAAATTAATTTGATTAATCAGCTTTGGTAATTTATCAATAGTTGTTTTTAATTATCACCATTGATGACGAAGCTACACATAAGTCATTCTATGGTTTTACAAAAGTTTCCCACCCTAATTTGATGTTTTTAATATGGAGGTTCATTGAGTAGGAAATATAACGTTGCCATTCTCGGAGCAACAGGTGCGGTTGGTACGGAACTTCTAGCATTGCTGGAAGAAAGAAATTTTCCTGTTGGGAGTTTAAAGGTTTTAGCCTCAGAGCGATCGGCTGGGAAGACGATTAGCTTTGCAGGTAAATCCCTAATTATTGAAGCTGTTACAGAATCATCCTTTGATAGTGTGGATATCGTTCTTGCCTCTGCGGGTGGTAGTATTTCCAAAAAATGGCTACCGATCGCCGCCAAAGCGGGAGCAGTATCTATCGATAACTCCAGTGCTTTTCGGATGCATCCCGATGTTCCCCTAATTGTGCCAGAAGTCAATCCTGAAGCTGCGGCTCACCACAAGGGCATCATCGCTAATCCCAACTGCACGACGATTTTATTAAATGTTGCAGTATATCCTCTGCATTTAGTGCAACCAATTAAGCGTATTGTTGCCTCTACTTACCAATCTGCTAGCGGCGCAGGCGCAATGGCAATGGAAGAGGTTAAAATCCAAGCTCAAGCTATTCTCAATGGGGAACCTGCTGTACCAGAGATTTTGCCCTATCCTCTTGCATTTAATCTTTTCCCTCATAACTCGCCGATGACGGATAACGCCTATTGCGAAGAAGAGATGAAAATGGTGAATGAAACTCGCAAGATTTTTGGCGATCCTGATATTCGGGTCACTGCAACCTGTGTACGGGTTCCCGTATTGCGAGCGCATTCTGAAGCAATTAACCTAGAGTTTCAGCATCCCTTTAATCCCGATAAAGCGAGAGAGATTTTGGCAACCGCCCCTGGGGTAAAGCTAGTCGAAGACTTCAGCAAAAATTATTTTCCGATGCCCATTGATGCTAGCGGCAAAGATGATGTGTTAGTCGGAAGAATTCGTCAGGATATTTCCCATCCTAATTGTCTGGAGTTATGGCTATGTGGTGATCAAATTCGTAAAGGCGCTGCTCTTAATGCTGTCCAGATCGCCGAATTACTTATTGCTAAGTCCCTTATCTAATAAGTTTTTTACCTAATCCAATAAGCAGCACGCTGCATTACTTATTGGTCAGCAAGCTTCTACTTAAGAGTATCTATGAGTGAAATTGATTTCGGGCGTTTACTAACAGCAATGATTACTCCCTTTGATATAGAAGGGAAAGTAGATTATGCAAAAGCCGAACAGGTTGCCAATCATCTAATTGAGACGGGGACAAATACAATTGTCGTATGCGGTACGACAGGTGAATCTCCAACCCTCAGTTGGGATGAGGAATATCAGTTGTTTATAGCACTGAAGAGTGTGGTTGCTGGTAAAGCAAAAATCATGGCAGGTACTGGATCGAATTCCACTTCGGAAGCGATCGCTGCCACTCAAAAAGCAGAACATCTGGGCTTAGATGGTACACTGCAAGTAGTTCCCTACTATAACAAGCCACCTCAAGATGGTTTGTATGCTCATTTCCGAGCGATCGCTGAAGCGTCTCCAGACATTCCGATGCTTTTGTATAATGTACCTAGCCGTACAGGCTGTAAGCTAGAGCCAACCACTATAGCCAAACTAGCGGAAATACCCAGTATTATTGGTGTTAAAGAGGCTACAGGCGATCTCGATCAGGCGAGTCAAATTCGCGCTCTCACTCCTGCTGAATTTGCCATTTATTCAGGAGATGACTCTCTAACATTGCCTTTAATGGCAGTGGGTGCAAAGGGAGTTGTGAGTGTCGCTTCTCACCTCGTGGGCAAACAATTACAAGCCATGATGGAAGCCTTTGCTACAGGCAAAGTACAAGAGGCGATCGCCATTCATCTCAAATTATTTCCATTGTTCAAGGCTTTATTCTTAACTACCAATCCCATTCCTCTAAAGTTAGCTTTGAAACTTATGGGATTAGATACAGGTTTAGTACGATTGCCTTTGGTTGCGGGTGATGCAGAACTTGAAGCCAAACTAATCTCAGTGCTAAAAGAAGTGGGAATTATTGAGTAACAACAAATATGTAATTTGCCGCTTAAGTTGCAAATTAAGTTGTAAACACTTCTATAGAGACATTATTTAGGGTAAACGTAGCCCTAAGGGGGGATTTCACCTTTCTAATCCGTCCTATAGAAACATCTACAAGCCTAAAGTTTTCCATTATTCAAGTCAAACTTAATCGTCCCAATGATTAATTGATTCTTTCTTGATTATTCTTTTTTCCTTTTACCTTATTTCTTGAAAAATAATTATGACTACATCTAACGCTCCTACCCTTAAAATTATTGCCCTTGGCGGACTCCATGAAATTGGGAAAAACACATGGGTATTTGAATATAATGACGAGATTATGCTGCTCGATGGCGGTTTGTCGTTTCCTGACAATATGATGCCCGGAGTAAACGTGGTCTTGCCTGACATGACCTATTTGCGTGAAAACAAGCATAAGATCAAAGGCATGATCGTTACCCACGGTCACGAAGATCATATTGGTGCGATTTCTTTCCATTTAAAACAGTTTGAAATTCCTGTGATTTATGGTCCTCGCCTAGCCATGGCATTGCTCGAAGATAAACTTCGCGAGGCAGGTGTATTAAATCGTACCGAACTTCGTCGAGTTATGCCCCGTGATGTAGTGCGTGTCGGCACTAATTTCTTTGTAGAATTCATTCGCAATACTCACTCCATCGCCGATAGTTTCTCGATCGCGATTAACACTCCTGCGGGCGTAGTCATCCATTCTGGCGATTTCAAAATTGACCATACTCCTGTAGATGGAGAATTCTTTGATTTACATCGTTTGGCTGAGCATGGCGAAAAAGGAGTATTGGCTTTAATTAGCGACTCGACGAATGCGGAACTTCCCGGGATCACACCTTCGGAAAGAGCAGTCTATCCAAATTTAGAACGCTACATCCGTTCAGCTACTGGTCGGGTCATTATCACTACCTTTGCTTCTTCAGTCCATCGGGTGAATATGATTTTGGATATTGCGGATAAGCAAGGTCGTGTAGTCGGCGTAGTCGGGCGATCGATGCTAAACGTAATCGCCCATGCGCGTAACTTGGGTTACATCAAGTGCCGTGATGACCTCTTCCAACCTCTCCAAAACTTGCGTCATTACCGCGATGACCAAATTCTCATTTTGACCACTGGCTCTCAAGGGGAACCAATGTCAGCGCTAACCCGTATGTCCAATTGTAGTCATAAGCAATTAGAAATTCGTCAAGGTGATACGGTAATTTTCTCGGCTAATCCAATCCCCGGAAATACAATTCCTGTAGTGCGGACTATTGATAAACTCATGGCTCTCGGCGCGAGTGTCATTTATGGCAAAGATAAGGGGATTCACGTTTCAGGTCATGGTTCTCAAGAGGAACATAAGATGATGTTGGCTCTGGTTCGTCCGAAGTTCTTCTTCCCTGCTCACGGTGAGTTGAGAATGCTGAAGCAGCACGCGAAGATGGCTGAGAATATGGGTATTCCTAGCGAAAACATTGTCATTGCGGAAAACGGTGATGTAGTTGAAGTTTGCCAAGACTACATGAAGATTGTAGATAAGGTTCCTTCAGGTGTAGAGTTGGTTGATTCTTCTCGTGATGGCATGGTCAAGGGTGATGTATTGCGCGATCGCCAACAAATTGCGGGCGATGGTATCTTCACGATCGCTGTATCGGTTGGGCTAGACGGTAAGCTATCTACAAATCCTGATATCCAACTCAGTGGTGTGGTCTTACCAATGGAACGTTCTCAAATTATTGCTTCGGTAGCTAGAGCGATTGATAATTCCCTAGCTAATTGCTGGGGCAATTTTGCACGGAATGTTGGTTCTCTGGAAGTTGATTGGATTGGTCTGCGTGGTCAACTAGAGCGAGACCTCACCCGTGTACTGCGCCAACAAATGCAAAGCAAACCCATGATCGTGTTTCTATTGCAGACTCCTCCAGATTCCACCCAATCGGCTCCTGCACCTGTGGCTAAGCCTAATGCTCTCGGTGTTACCCTCAAATCAGGTGCTGTCAAGGTAATTAATAATACCGATACTGCGGCAAGTAGTAATGGAGCGAGTGCTACCACTACCTCGGTAACTACGGGTGCAGCGACAGCCAGCACAGGTAGACGCAAGCGCACTGCTGCCACAGTTTAAATAGTTTTAAGATTTAGAAATCTAGATCTTACTCCTTTGCAATCAAAGATTAGTGGTGCGGCGCTTTGCTTCGCACCACTAATCTTTGATTGCAAAGGGAATAAAACTTTACTGGATAATATAGCAACGTACAAAACGATTGGTGGGGCTTCGTGCCACCAGTCGGAATAATATGAAAAAGTCAGTTAAGGTTAAACCTAATTCTAAAAAGCAAGCAATTATTGAAGAATCTGATGGTAGCCTAACAGTGCATTTAAAATCCCCACCTGTTGATGGCAAAGCCAATAAAGAATTAATTGAATTATTAGCAAAAAAGTTTGACGTACCAAAATCTCATATTACGATTCTGGTCGGTTTCACAGGACGAAATAAGTTAGTTAATGTTGACGATTATGATTAATTAACGACCTTATATAATTCAAAAAAGTGACGAATAATAAGCGATGGATGGCTTTGCCACCCATCGCTTATTATTTCAAAGAAAAAATGGCATAGCCATTCCTTCATTTAAAAAATCTTACTAGATTTGTTTTTTAAATCACAAAAGTGTTGGCACACTTTCGTGATTTGGTCTTATTCACGGGGGAGAGAGTAAGATAGTTTCAACAAATTTCTTTTTATATCTTAAATTAATATCGAGCTAATCTGAATTAACATAAAGATGAAGAAGTTTAGATCTCCGAATAATTAAGATAAAAACCATGAATTCGCCAGTCCATAACATCTTGGTCGTTGATGATGAACCTAATAACTTTGATGTTATTGAAACTTTTTTGTCCGATCAAGACTATGAGCTTTATTATGCTTCCAATGGAGAATCAGCCCTCGCTTCTATTGAAGCAATCAATCCGAGTATTATTTTGTTAGACGTAATGATGCCCGGCATGGATGGAATAGAACTATGTCGGAAAATTAAAGCGATGCCTCAATGGCTAAGTGTACCCATAATCATGGTGACTGCTCTTAATAGTAAGGAAGACTTAGCGAGATGTCTTAATTCTGGGGCAGATGACTTTGTGACCAAGCCTGTCAATAGTACGGAACTGAGAGCAAGAGTGCGATCGATGATACGCCTTAAGCAACAGTACGACAGTATTAAAAATCTCTCTAAGATGCAAAATCACACCATTGAGATATTGCAAAATAGCCTTGGTGAATTAAGCGGAAACCTAGTTTCGACCCTTCCCCATGAACTTAATACACCTCTAAATGGAATTATCGGTTCTATTGATATTCTCCTTGAGGAATGTGAAACAATGACAAGAGAGGAACTTAAGGAATTTCTTTGGCTTGCTAAAGAATCTGCTAAAAGGTTAGAAAAATTAACTCGTAAATTTTTAAATTATGCCTATTTAGAAATATCTCCTCATCAAGTTTCTTATAATAAACCGCAATATCCACTAGAGCCAATATGCGATCGCCTATTTATTCTGAGCATTGCTCAGGAACAGGCTAAAAAAGATGGTCGTATCGAAGATTTGATTTGTGAACTAACGCAGGAAAAGGTCGCCGTAAGTGAGCATGATATGAAGCTGATTCTTTGCGAACTCTTAGAAAATGCTTTTAAGGTCTCAAAATTAGGTACTCCTGTTAAATTAACTAGTCATAGGGTGGATGGGAAAATACATTTTGCGATCGCTGATCAAGGGTGGGGAATGACAGAGGAACAGATTTCTAAAGTTGGTGCATTCGTGCAATTTGAGCGTAAGCAACATGAGCAGCAGGGGGCAGAACTAGGACTAAAAATTGTGACTAAGCTTGTGGAGAAATATGGTGGTGAGTTCTCAATTGCAAGTATTTATAAACAAGAAACTACGGTTAGTTGGAAGTTACCCTGCAAAGACTCTCATTTACCGTGCTAACGAATCATCCTCCCTTCCCACCCAAGAATTAGCTATGCGGCGCTTCGCGCCGCATAGCTAATTCTTGGGTTTTAATGTCTATTTTTAGACTGGGAAGAGAGCAAGAAATTTTTTGAAAGACTTACTTTGCAAGCCTTTTAAAAAATTTCTTGATTTTGGTTTGAGCGCAAAGCGTTGTAAGATGCCAGATGAGTTTTATAAATAAAAAATAATGGTATAAACAATGTCTGATAGCTCGACCCAATTGAAAAGACTGGTAATTGCTAGCGGTAATGCTGGGAAAATAAAAGAATTCCGATCCTATCTAGCAGATTTAGGCGTAGATCTGATCGCCAAACCAGATGATATTGATGTAGAAGAAACTGGCTCAACCTTTATAGAAAATGCTCATTTGAAAGCTTCTCAAGTAGCGATCGCTACTCAAGAATGGTCGATCGCCGACGACTCGGGCTTAGAGATAATGGCGCTCAATGGCGCACCGGGAGTAATGTCCGCCCGATATGCTGAGACAGATCAAACTCGTATCAATCGAGTTTTGCAAGAATTGACGGATGCGGATAATCGCGAAGCTCAATTTGTCTGTGCGATCGCGATCGCTTCCCCCGATGGGGCGATCGCTGCCGATGCGATCGGAATTTGCAAAGGCGAAATTTGCGAATCTCCAAGGGGTGAGGGTGGCTTTGGCTACGATCCCATTTTTTTAGTAACCGAACTTCAGCAAACCTTTGGCGAAATTTTGCCAGAAGTGAAAGCTAAAATTAGCCATCGAGCCAAGGCTCTAGCAATTCTCCGCTCTAAGCTAGAAACATTGGTTGAATCACATTATTCCGCGTAATGATATCAATCAATTCCTGCTTGACTTCTTCCATTTCATCATTGGCAATTTGACAAGTACCCGCATTAACATGTCCCCCTCCTTCGTACCTCAACATCAATTCCCCCACATTGACAGGACAGGTACGATTGAGAACGGATTTGCCCACCGCAAATACCGTGTTTTGTTTCTGCCTTCCCCACATAATATGCATGGAGATATTACATTCAGGATATAAGGCATAGACCATAAACCGATTTCCTGCGTAAATGGTTGACTCATTTTGCAAATTCACGATAACCAGTTTGTCATGCACTTCCGCGCAGTTTTGGATTTGTCGCTTAAAGATTTCCTGTTGCATCAAATAAAGTTCTACCCGTTCTTTAACATTGGGAAGTTCCATAATTTCCTCAATGGAATTAGTACGGCAAGCCTCTACTAACTCCATCATTAAAGCGTAATTAGAGATAGTAAATTCTCGAAATCTGCCTAATCCTGTGCGAGAATCCATTAAGAAACTCAACAATACCCAATCTTTGGGATGCAGAACATCATCAATATCAAATTGGGCTGAGTCGCATTTGTCCACCGCTTGCATCATTGCTTGCGAAATATGCGGAAACTTTAATTTGCCACCATAGTAGTTATAGACAACTCTGGCAGCGGAAGGGGCTTCCCCTTCAATAATATGATTTTCGGGAGTGTCATAAACCCGCATCGTTTCACTCATATGGTGATCGAAAACGAGGTAGGCTCCTTCGGTATAAGGCAAGTTGGTCAAAATATCGCGATCGCAGACCTCTACCTTGCCATCCTGCACATCTTTGGGATGGACAAATAGGATTTCGTCGATCATGTCTAATTCTTTAAGCAATACTGCGCTGACAACACCATCAAAATCGCTACGGGTGATCAATCGATATTTTTTTGTTGCGGCTGACATAAAATGATGCCCTTTATTGCAGATATTACATTCTGCCAATAACTATAGCGGTTTTCAGTAAATTTCCAACAGAGATATACGCCTTTGGGGCAATTTATCGTAGCTCAAAACTCAAAAGCTAAGTGCCAACACTTCGCGCTGTCACTTGGCTTTTGGGCTTTATAGGTTCATCAAAGTTGACGTTACTTAAAAGCTAATTTTTTATTAAAATCAATAACGCCCTTTCCTGAAGCCTACAGCAATTACCGAGCAATCGAATCACAAGATATTTTTTGAAAGTGTTGCAAAGCAACACTTTCAAAAAATATCTTGGTTTGGATTTGAGCGCAAAGCACTGTAAGTCAAGAAAACTGATGAAAGTCTGGCAAATCTATGCTTTCATCGGTTTTCTTGATTTGGGTTTCCAGAGAAAGTGTTTTATGTCCTGATAAACTTGGCGATAGAGATATCCTCAATCACCAGCAATAAAAATTTAGATTATGTTCCAGCCCCAAGCAGAAATCATCGCTGATAGCGTCAATTTAGCGGGCGATCGCTTGACAACTTTTGTCTTGACCTATCACCGCATGATTCACTCAGAATTTATGACGCATCGAATGCTTAGCAAAAACAGCAGCAGCAGTCGCGCTATTCCTGTCGAAAAAATGATCAAACTTGTCGAAAGTCAGGAAGTTTATCCATTACATTGGGGCAAAAATCAAAAGGGCATGTCCGCCCAAGCGGAAGTTAGTGAAGCGGATATGCAAGCTGCATCTGAAGTCTGGCAACAAGCCAAAAACGATGCCATCCGTCATGCAAGGCGACTAGTAGAAATTGGAATTCATAAGCAGGTGGTCAATCGTTTGCTTGAACCATTTTCCACAATTACCGTAATTTGTTCAGGAACAGAGTTTCAAAACTTTTTCAATCAGCGCTGTCATCCAGACGCGCAGCCAGAAATTCAAGCCCTCGCCAATAAAATGAAGTCTGCCTATGATAGGAGTAAGCCCCAGCAGTTAGCCAATGGAAAATGGCATTTGCCCCTAATTAAGCAAGATGACATGGATGAAATCAGTGATATTAATGAATTAATTAAAGTTGCGGTGGGTCGCTGTGCGCGAGTTAGTTATCTCAATCATGATGGGGTCAGGAGTTTGGCGGATGATGTAAAATTGCACGATCGCCTCTTAACTTCTAAGCCTGCTCATCTCTCTCCCTTTGAGCATGTAGCGATCGCTCTTGCAGATTCTGAAAAACGCGCCAATTTCACAGGTTTTCAGTCCTATCGTTTTGATATAGAACGAAATATTCAATAAAAAAAGCGGTGCAATGCACCGCTTTTTTGTCAGTCATTTAAGATTTGGTTTTCTCAAGTACAAAGTTACTAAGCGATCGCTGGATTGATACAATCGGAATTTGGGAAATTGCTTCCGTTGCAAAGGCATAGGTAAGCAGATTCGCCGCACTTTCAGCGTCAATCGCCCGACTTTGGAGATAGAAGATTTCTTCAGCATCCAATTGGCTAACCGTTGCACCGTGAGCACATTTGACATTATCCGCAAAAATCTCTAACTGCGGTTTAGTATCCACTCGCGCCTTACCCGATAGCAACAGATTGCGGCTTAGCTGTGCGGAATCTGTTTGTTGAGCCAGCTTCGCAACTTGAATTTTGCCATTAAAAACCGCATGGGAACGTCCATCGGCAATGCATTTATGCAGTTGCTTGCTCGATCCGTGCGGATAGTTGTGAGAGATTACAGAATGAGTATCGGCAAGCTGTTCTCCATCAAGAAAGGCTAGCCCTGTGAGCGAAGTCTCCGTTTGTGCTGCCATCTGTTGCACAATCAAGTTCTGACGCGAAATTTTTGCGCCAAAGCTAATTGATTGATTTTTATAGACGCTATTCTTGGCTTGAGCGATCGCGGTGGTATTGATATGAATTGATTCATTGCCTTGTCTTTGCACCTTCGTATGATTGACCTGAGCGCCTTCCGCTAGCCAAACTTCTGTCACCGAATTAGTGAAATAGACTTGTTGATTCTCACCAACAAAGGTTTGCACAAAGGTCAAATCACTGTGGGATTCAGCGATTACCAAACAACGAGGCTGGGTAATTAAAGTTGATTCTCCTAATTGGGGAGCAGAAATAAAGATCAATTGCACAGGATTATCAACCACCAGATTTTTAGGGGCGAGAATAATGGCGACATCTTCCATACAAGCCGTGTTGAGACTCGCAAAATAATCATTAGCATCGGGATGCTGTGCGAGGTGCGAGCGCAACTTCGGCAAAATGCGATCACCAAGGGTGGTTAGTGTACCAATAACCAAGCCTTCAGTTACATCGCTAGCATCTGATAAATCTTTGCGATACTTTCCATTGACAAATACCAGACAATTCCCTAAAGATTCTGGGGCGATATTATTGGCAATTAAGGCTTCAAGATTAGCACTACGGGAAGCGATCGCTTGTTGATTAGCAAAAGTCAAACTCCCCAAAGCTGAAACATCAGTATATTTCCATTCTTCATCTTTTGTGGTGGGAAAAGCAAGGGTTTCTAGGCGATCGCTAGCCAATTGACGCAGTTTGCCCACAAAATCACTAGTCTCCTTGTCAGGACTAGCAATATCGGAACTTAGCTCCACAACTTGACTTGTAAATTGTTCGCTATTTACAGCCAACTTACTGCGCGTACTTAACGCACCCTTAAATTCTGCTTGATCTTCCAATTGTTCAGAAACTTGTATAGCCATTATGCCAACACCGCCTCTTCTTCTTTGAGCCAGTCATAGCCCTTCTCTTCTAGCTCTAGCGCTAAGTCTTTATCACCAGTCAAGATGATCTTGCCATTTTCCATAACATGAATGAAGTCAGGAATAATATAATTGAGCAAGCGCTGATAGTGGGTAATTACTAGTGAAGAATTATGAGGTGTGGAAAGCTTATTTACACCACCCGCCACAATCCGCAATGCATCAATATCTAGCCCTGAATCAGTCTCATCCAGAATCGCTAAAGTGGGGTCAAGAATTGCCATTTGCAAAATTTCATTGCGTTTCTTTTCGCCACCCGAAAATCCTTCGTTGACACTACGACTCAAAAAGCTAGGATTCATTTCTACGATTTCCAACTTTTCTTGAATAAAGTCATCAAAATCAATAATATCTAACTCTTCTAAGCCCTTATGCTTTCGCAAATTGTTATAGGACAAACGTAAGAAATCAGAATTAGTTACCCCTGGAATTTCCAGTGGATATTGAAAAGCTAAAAATATTCCTTCTCTAGATCTAATTTCAGGTTCTAAATCTAAGAGATTTTTGCCCTTATACCAAATCTCACCACCTGTGACGGTATAGGAAGGATGTCCCGCTAATACTTTGGAGAAGGTGCTTTTACCCGAGCCATTTGGTCCCATAATCGCATGAACTTCACCAGCTTTAATTTCGAGATTTAGTCCTTTAAGAATCTCAACTCCACCAACTTCCGCAGTCAAATCCTTGACCGATAAAATCACTTCACTATTTTCAACAATCATCTATGTTTCTCTTAACAGTTAACTTCAATTGTAATGCTTTTCGTTCCAGATAAATACGTTAGAACACTTTAATTCAAGTTATTCCACTCATCAATCGTGATTTCTCTACCTAAGATATTTTCAATTTCCTTTATCATCATTTTTAGCTGTGGAACGGAATATTCTAAATTTGAGGGGATTGTGAGCCGACATTGTTTATAAATCATAAATTGATGTCTTGTACCAGAAAATACGCCTTCAAATTCAAGTTTTTGTAGCTTTCGGATAAATTCTTTACGCTTACATGGCGCTAATCGACTCACTTTTTAGCTCCTGATTTAGATCAATCCCACTAATGATCGGTAAATGATGACCTAGCTTTAAACCTAAAAATAACCAGTCTTCAAATACAGATTGCACTTCATATTCGCATTCTCGTAAGGTTTCGCCAAAAGCAATTACACCATGACAATTTGGAATACGTCCAACAAACGAGTTATCCTCTAGCTTATCGTATGTTGCTTGTCTGAGAGCTTGCTCTACATAATCACTAAGAATAAATTTAACCGCCATATCAAACACCTGTATATTCTCGTTTAAATTGTTGTTAATAAATGCATAGCGCGTTTCAAGATCTCCGATTGATTCACCATTTTACCAAGGGCGATCGCATCATAAGCACCGCCAAAAGTTTCTAGTCGAGCATTGTCTAAAGCGCGATCATATGCTTCTTCGAGAATTTCTTGCAATTCGCGATCACTTAAATAATTACCGCCAGCCTTCCGTCGTTTGTTTGTGCGTTGGATTGAGAATATAGAATTACGGATTGATACATCCCAAGAACTGGTAGAACGCTTTTCAGCAGACTGCTTGATAAGATGTAGTAAAAGAATCACAGCATAACTTTGGATTTTATTAATCTTGTCGTCTTTGCTCATCTCTTCTAGCTCATCGATCAGCATCAGAGCAGATTGGGTATCTCCTCTCTGAATTAGCGATCGCAGTTCTATGAGTTCTTCCATAATTCTGTAATTCACAAATAGAGTTGACGCAAAGCGTCAACTCTATTTTAACCCACACTATTCTCTAACTTCAAAGCCAAGAGCTTGTCTGCTTCAACTGCAAATTCCATCGGCAAAGCGTTGAATACTTCCTTACAGAAGCCGCTAATAATCATTGAAACCGCATCTTCTACAGCGATACCGCGTTGTTGGAAATAGAAGAGTTGTTCTTCGCCAATCTTAGAAGTTGAGGCTTCATGCTCAACCCTTGCCGTATTATTTTGGACTTGGATATAGGGGAAAGTATTCGCCTGTGAGCAATCACCGATTAGCATTGAGTCGCATTGAGAATAATTTCTTGCGCCTTCTGCTTTTGGTGAAATCTTCACTAAGCCGCGATAGCTATTTTGGGAACCACCAGCGGAAATACCCTTAGAAACGATCTTGCTGCGGGTGTTTTTGCCGATATGCACCATTTTTGAGCCTGTATCAGCCTGTTGCTTGTTGTTAGTCAAAGCAACCGAGTAAAACTCACCAACGGAATTTTCACCGACTAATACACAACTAGGATATTTCCAAGTAATTGCCGAACCAGTTTCTACTTGCGTCCAAGAGATTTTCGAGTTTTTGCCTTGGCATAAACCACGCTTAGTTACAAAGTTATAAATACCGCCTTTGCCATTCTTATCGCCAGCGTACCAGTTCTGCACAGTGGAATATTTTACTTCCGCGTCATCGAGGGTGACGATTTCGACAACTGCGGCGTGAAGTTGATTAGTATCAAACATCGGCGCAGTACAGCCTTCAAGATAGCTAACATAAGCTCCTTCTTCGGCAACGATCAGGGTGCGCTCAAACTGTCCAGAGTCACCATTGTTAATGCGGAAATAGGTGGACAAATCCATTGGACATTTCACGCCTTTGGGGATGTAGACGAAGGAACCATCGCTAAATACGGCGGCGTTTAGTGCTGAGAAGTAGTTGTCAGCGATCGGGACAACGCTACCCAAATATTTTTTGATTAGTTCGGGATACTCATGCATCGCTTCCGAGATCGAGCAGAAAATTACGCCGACTTTGGCTAAATCTTTTTTAAAGGTAGTGGCGACAGAAACGCTGTCAAAAATTGCGTCAACGGCAACATTAGCGAGACGTTTTTGTTCATTTAGAGAAATACCTAACTTCTCGAAGGTGTCCAGCAATTCGGGATCGACCTCATCGAGGCTTGCTTTTTTCTTGGACTGCTTAGGTGCAGAATAGTAAACGATATCTTGATAATTGATCGCAGGATAATCCACATGCGCCCAAGTCGGTTCTTGCATCTTTAACCATTGTCGATACGCTTTGAGACGAAATTCCAGCATGTATTCTGGCTCATTTTTCTTAGCCGAAATCATGCGGACGACATCTTCGCTAAGCCCGCGAGGAATCGTGTCCGACTCAATGGACGTAACAAATCCGTATTTGTATGGTTGGTTGACAAGTGCTTGAACCGTTGCAGTCATGTCAGTTAAGGCTCCTAGTGATTAACTTTTGAATATTTTTTATGCAAAGCATAAGAAATGTTCTTACTAAAACAACTTGCTTGTTTCTTTACTCATTGTACGGTACATTAGCAACATACAAGTTGTCAAAGTCAATTTTTTTATAAACTTACAACTTCGGCACATAACCATGGTCATTAACATCAAGCAAAACCCAAGAGAAAATTGCGATGCGAAGCATCGCAATTTTCTCTTGGGTTTTGCTTATATGACCAACTGCTCGAATTGCCATCAGGAGCTTATTTCATGAAAACTCCCATCGGCGTTGCTGAGATGATTACGCCAAACTTAAAGCTAGATCCTGAAGATCATCAGTTAGACAAAAGCGTAGATAAAAGCGATGCCAAGCCTGAAACTAAACATGACACTAAGCAAGATATTTTGCAGCATTTGCTAAAGCGCGGCGAAGTGACCGCCCAAGATTTGGCAGATCGGCTAGATATTAGTCCCCAAGCAATTCGGAAGCATTTAAAAGATTTAGAAGCTGAGGGGCTGATTTACCACACTGCTGAGCAAATGGGCATGGGTCGTCCTCAATTTATTTATGCTCTAACGGTGGCGGGACGCGATCGCTTTCCTGATAGTTATAATCAATTTGCCGTAAATTTCTTAGATACGCTGATCGATACCTTAGGCAAAGAGCAAGTATCTGAGGTGTTGCAAAAGCAATGGCAACGCAAAGCCCAAAATTATAAATCGCAACTTGGAAGAGGTTCGCTAAAACAAAGACTAGAGAAATTAGCTGAGCTCCGCCGTTCCGAAGGTTATGTAACGGAATGGTTTCCTGTAGAAGGAAAAAATCAAAGCTTTATTTTTACAGAATATAATTGCGCGATCGCCCATGTGGCGGAATCTTTTCCTAGTGTTTGTGGGCATGAATTAGAAATGTTTGCGACGGTACTAGATTGTCCAGTGGAGCGAACTCACTGGATGGTTGATGGCGAACATCGTTGTGGATATTTAATTCGAGAGCAAGGTGTTAGCTGTTAGCGGATAACTTCACAAATAGAGATGATTTCGATTAGCATAGATATTAGTAGTTATGGTTTACAGAGAATGTGACATTTTGCGTCATATTCTTTAACCCTAGTAGTTTTGAGATAAATCAAGGAAAAAATATGAGTTTAACTTTAACCAGAGATAATGTTGAGAATGTTCTCGATGAATTGCGTCCCTATTTGATGTCTGATGGAGGCAATGTGGAACTTGTGGAAATCGAAGGACCAATTGTGAGATTACGTTTGCAAGGTGCTTGTGGTTCTTGTCCTAGTTCAGCAATGACTCTCAGAATGGGTATTGAGCGCAAGTTAAAAGAAGAGATTCCTGAAATTGATGAAATCGAACAGGTTTTCTAAAAATCGCCATTGGGATAAAAAAGCTGGGCTTTGCCCAGCTTTTTTATGGATATTTTTTTTGAATCATCGCAAATAGTTCTTGTATTTTTCTAAATTGATCCTCTACATCATCCCATTTGTGATTTATCTCGCTATTCTCTAAGTCATTGGCGATCGCTGCCATAGAAAGGATACCTAAGTTGCTAGCCGAACCTTTAATGAAATGAGCGACACGTTTAATCTCTACCCAGTTTTGAGAGGCGATCGCTTGTTGGAGTTGTTCTAAACTCTCGACAGTTGCGCTACAAAAAGTTTGGAGAAGTTCAGTTTTAAATTCTTCACTACCATCAGCAATTTCATCTATATATGTCCAGTCGATGAGGGGCACATCTATTTCTAGACATTTGTTATCAGCATTATCTTGACCTACTGACTCATGGGACATATCCGCAGTAACTACAGCTTCACTAGTATCAATGAGTTCTCTCTCAATTTGAAGTTTTAGCTCCCATTCTAATAACTTTTGGGCAAGATCGTCTTTGCGAATTGGTTTACTAAGGTAATCATCCATACCACAATTGATACAGCGATCGCGATCCTCTTTCATCGCATTGGCAGTCATGGCAATGATAGTGATTTTCGACTTATCCGAAGGTTGATTGCGTATGGCAATAGTCGTCTCATAGCCATCTAGCTCTGGCATCTGACAATCCATCAAAATAATGTCGTAATCAATGCACTCTAGTAACTGGAGAACTTCTTTCCCATTGCCCGCCACATCCGCCTCATAACCAATGCTGCGTAATTGATGCAGAGCTACTTTTTGATTAATCGGACTATCTTCCGCAATTAAAATTTTGAGTTTAGAAGTTTTAATTCCTTGAATAGCAGTTCCCCTAGCCTTTTTATTTCTATCATTGTTAAAGGTTTCATATTCTAGATCTCCACGGGCATTGGCAATTACAGACATCAAGGTGTCTAGTAATCGAGACTGTTTGATCGGCTTGACTAGATATTCATCAAAGCCTATCTCCTTAATTTTATTTACTCCATTGCTTTGATTGAGGGATGTTAACATGATCAACTTAGTGGAACTCAATCTCACATCCGCCTTAATTTGAATACCTAAATTTTCTCCATCCAAATCTGGCATTTGCATATCCAAGATGGCTAACTCATAGGCATCACCCTCATCGACTGCTTTTTGCATTACCGAAAGAGCGTCAGACGAATGTTGGATTGCATCCACGCGCATCTGCCAAGCTGTCAATTGATAGGTCAAAATTTTGCAATTAGTTTCGTTGTCATCAACAACTAATACGCGAATATCTTTGAGATTAATTTCACGGCGAGGTCGGAGATTGGCGATCGCGCTAAGAGATGGCTTAGTAAAAGGAATTAGGAACCAAAAATGCGATCCCTTCCCTACTTCGCTATCAATACCAAACTTGCCCCCCATTAAATCAATAATTTGTTTGCAAATAGCTAAACCTAAGCCCGTACCGCCATATTTGCGTGTAGTTGAAGCATCCACCTGTGTAAATGGCTGAAACAGCTTACTTTGGGATTCTATCGGAATCCCGATGCCTGTATCAATAACCCTAAATTCAAGGTTTACACTGGAGTCAGTTTCTGATTTCAAAGAAACCTTCACGACTACTTCTCCCTTCTCAGTAAATTTAATGGCATTACTTACTAGATTGGTCAATATTTGTCTTAATCGCGACACATCTCCACATAGGTAGTTAGGAACATCATGATGAACTAGGGAAGCGAGTTCTAATCCTTTAGATTGAGCAAGCATCGCTAGCAGATCTATAACTTCCTCAACGCAGGTATTTAGCTCAAAGTTAATTTCTTCTAATTCCATTTCATTCGCTTCAAGCTTAGAGAAATCAAGAATTTCGTTAATTAAAGTCAGTAAATTCTCGCCACTAATCCGAATCGTCTCTACAAAGTCTCTCTGTACTGGCGAAAGCTGAGTATCCGCGAGTAACCCTGTCATGCCTAAAACTGCATTCATTGGCGTGCGGATTTCATGGCTCATGGTTGCCAAGAATGAGCTTTTCATCTTCGTCGCAGTTTCCGCTTCACGGCGTGCTTCTTCTAGTTCAATGTTTTGTAATGAAAGCTGCTTGCGTTGATAGGTTTCTTGCTCTAAGAGTGAGGCTTGATAGAGGGCAATTCCAAATTGTGAAGCTAATTCACTCAGAAAATCTATTTCAAAATTTCGCCAATGCCGAACATCACTGCATTGATGAGCTATGAGTAAGCCCCAGAGGCGATCGCTTTCGAGAATAGGAACTACTAAATTGGCTTTGACCTGAAGATCTGCCATCAGTTCTTTATAACATACTGGAGAATTAGAGTTAGCAATATCATCATTAATAATCTTTTTACCTTGACGATAGGCTTGCCACAAACCATTACGGAAACAGAGGTCTTTAACATTCGCATCTAATAGGGATAGCCAAGGAGAAGTAACGGATTCAGCGACCACTTTACCCTCCCATTCTCCATTAAATTGATAAAAAACAACCCGATCGGCTTTTAAAAATTTACTTACTTCCGATACGGTTGTATTTAATATTTCATTAATATTAAGAGATTGCCGAATACGGAGGGTAACTTGAGAAGCTACGAGCGATCGCCAGTTTTGGAGGCGAACTTCTTCCTCAACTTGCCTGCGATCGGTAATATCAGAGCCAGTAATAATGATAAATTCCGCTTTTTTATCTGCATTTAATAAGGTTGTACTAGACCACGAAATTAAATGTTTTTGACCATTTTTGCTTAGCCAATAGTTTTCTTGATGATTAGATAGGGTTTTATTTGCGGATTCCTCTAATATCTGACAAACAGATTGAATGTCGTCAGGCAGTAAAAAAATCTTCCAGAAAATTTGATCTATTACTTCTTCATAGGAATAGCCCGTTATCTGTTCGCACTCACGATTTAAACGTACGATCTTTCCCTGTGGATTAATTACAACTACTAATGCGCCTACCGTATCCAAAACAGCGATCGTAAAATCTCTTTCTTTTTTGAGGACATGTTCTAGTTGGCGACGGGTATCAATTTCACGATAGACATAATAAAACACTAGCCCTAACACTCCTAAGGCAAGAGCTAGAGTGATGATCGAATATTCTATGGATTGATTGATTAAAGCTTGTCTTCTATTAAGCCAATTTATTAGATTGTTTTTTTCAATTTCAATTAATTCTTCAGAACGTAGTTCTGAAATATTTAATAATCTGGCACTATCATCTTGAATTTTTTTCTGAGTTGCTTTAATACCAGCAGCTTTATATAGCGCCACAAGTTGTAGAGAATTGTCTGTTTCTTTGGCTATGTATTTAATTAAAAATTTCTTGGCTTCAATATATTGACCAAATTCTTTTTTGGCATCAACCTTTAAGTTATTGGGTGTTTCCGTCTGTTTTAATGTTTGGATATCCTGATCCAGTTGCAACATTAATATTTCAAATTTTTCGAGCTTTTCTTCACTATTGGTGAAGATATATTCCATCACCGTAGCTTTTAAATCACGAAGATGATTAAGAGGACGATTAATTTTTTCTAGGATTTCCTGTTGACGCAAAAAAGCAACATTAGTCTCTTGTAATTTAGTTAAATTTAGGTAAGAAATACCACCTAACGCAACAATCATGGTGGCAGTAATCCCTGTCCATAAAGCAATTTTTGTTAAAAACCTACTCCTTTTTTCTCTAGAACTTGATAATAGTGATAAACGCCCAATTTTAGTGATACTTCTTCTTGTTGCCAGAATATATCGAACCTGACCAGCTAAAGATTTCAAGGCAACAATCTGCTCTTGGCTAAGCTCTCTGGGCTTATGATCAATTACACATAGAGTGCCGATGGGAAACCCTTCAGAAGTTTTAATGGGAACTCCTGCATAAAAGCGAATGTGCGGTGCGCCTGTAACTAATGGATTATCGCTAAATCTCTCATCGGTTAAGGTATCAGGGATTATAAAAATACCGTCTTGAAGAATTGCATGGGCGCAAAAAGCTATTTTCTTAGGAGTTTCTAACGCCGTGATTCCCACCTTTGATTTAAACCATTGCCGTTCTTTGTCTATTAAGCTCACTAATGCGATCGGGGTCTGACAAATTTGAGCAGCCAATTGAGTAATATCATCAAAACCTTTCTCTGGCTTAGTATCGAGAATATTGCACTGATGTAGAGCGGCGACTCTTTCCAGTTCGTTTATAGGCTCTTTTGCAGGAATCATTTAAATAAATTAAGAGTTAATCAATCATTGGTTGAATAGAAGTCTAAAACTAAATCCGTCAGTATTTTAACGTATGTCTATTTTGAAAATTTCTAGTAAATATTCATAACAGAAAGAGATCAAAAATTCCACCTAAAGCCCCTTTTCCCCGTTAAGTTGATTTAATTGTTACGAAAACAGAAAATTTTATCAAAAAGACTTATTAACTTTAGAGGACTAATAATCAACTATAACTTGTTTAAATAATTCCTATCGTTTATAGCTACCTCTAATATAGCAATTGATTAACTTTTCATCGATCTTTTTTGAAGAAGTGTTGCGATCGCCGCCTCAATCGGTATTCCTTAGCAGTACAATGACGATCGCTCTTTCTATGTTTTAAGCATAAATACTCTCTTGATTTCACTCGAAGCCGTCACCAAGATTTACCATCAACCTTTGCTATCTCTTATATTTGAGGCGCAATCTGTCCATCGTCATCATCATCAAACCGATGCCGTCCAGATGTGTACCCTCTCTAATATTAAGTCAGGTCGTTGTCCCGAAGATTGCAAGTACTGCCCCCAAAGTGCGCGTTATCCCACGGAGGTGGAGTCCTATCCTCTATTGCCTTTAGAGGAAGTAATTAGTCAAGCTCAGGATGCAAAAGAACATGGGGCAACTCGTTTTTGTATGGGTGCGGCTTGGCGTAATGCGCCAGATGGGGAAGACTTTGAGCGAGTATTGCAGATGGTAGAAGCGGTCGCGGGCATGGGTATGGAAGCCTGTGTGACTATGGGAATGTTGCGCCCCGATCAGGCTCAACGCTTAGCAAAGGCAGGCTTAACTGCTTATAATCATAATCTTGATACTTCTGAAAAGTTTTATCCTGAGATTATTACGACCCGCACCTATCGCGATCGCCTTGAGACAATTCAGCATGTTGCCAATGCGGGGATTCAGGTTTGCTGTGGTGGCATTGTCGGCATGGGGGAAACTGATAGCGATCGCCTTGAGCTTTTGCATACCCTCGCGAATCTTTCGCCCCAGCCTGAGTCAGTGCCGATCAATGCGTTGTCCCCTGTGCAAGGAACGCCCTTGGGGGATGTGGAGCCAATTGATCCTTTAGTGCTAGTGCGAATGGTAGCAACTGCTCGGATTTTGATGCCCAAGGCGATCGTCAGGCTTTCCGCAGGACGCGATCGCCTCAGTGTATCTGATCAAGCGCTTTGTTTCCTTGCAGGCGCAAATTCGATCTTCTCCAGCGAGAAGTTATTAACTACGGCAAATCCCGATTGGCAAGATGATGCAAAAATGTTTCATCAGTTAGGGATTAAACCTAAAGAATTTGCCTAAAAACAAAAATAGGGTGCGGCGCGAAGCGCTGCACCCTATTTGCATAAAAAAGAAAGAGCGCTTAGCGCTCTTTCTTTTTTATGCAAATTCAGGTCTACCCTGTGACATGAAATGCTTTTGTGAACTCATTTCAGGTTCATCATCTTTGGGAATCCTTTGAATGTAGGTTCCATCTGCTTTGAGATCCCAAGCTTGGCGATTATCCGCAAGGACAATTTCGAGAATTTGTTTAAGTTCTTGAATGAGAATTGTATCTTCAATGGGCGTAATCACCTCCACACGGGCATCAAGATTGCGTGGCATCCAGTCGGCACTGCCGATATAGACTTGCTCCTGACCACCATTGCTAAAATAGAAAATTCGAGAATGTTCTAAAAAGCGTCCGATCACACTAATTACGCGAATGCGTTCGCTTAAGCCCTTCACCTTAGGACGGATGCAACAAATACCGCGAATAATGAGATCAACATTTACGCCTACCTGTGAAGCTTCATACAAAGCCGTAATAATTTCGGGATCGACTAGGGAATTCATCTTCGCGATGATGTACGAAGGATATCCTTTCTTCTGGTGTTCGATTTCGCGATGAATCAATTGCAAAAAGCGATCGCGCATATTTACAGGCGCAACTAACAGCTTCCGATAATCACGTTGTCGTGAATAGCCCGTGAGATAATTAAACAAATCCGTTAAATCTGCCCCCAAATCATCAGAACAGCTAAATATACCAAGATCACTGTAAAATCTGGCGGTTTTTGGATTATAGTTACCAGTGCCAATATGCACATAGCGCACAAGGCGATCGCCTTCCTGCCTAACAACCAATGCAGTTTTCGTATGGGTCTTCAGATTTTTCAAGCCATAGACCACATGGACTCCCGCATTTTCGAGCTTTTTCGCCCAGAGAATATTGTTAGCTTCATCAAATCTTGCTTTGAGTTCCACCAATACCGCTACCTGCTTGCCATTTTCCGCAGCACCGATCAGGGCATGAACGATTGGCGAATCTCCCGAAGTACGATACAAAGTCTGCTTGATCGCTAGCACGTTAGGATCGAGAGCTGCCTCTTCAATAAATCGCTGTACCGTAGTCGTAAAGGATTGATAGGGATGATGAACCAGAAAAGCCCCTTCTCGAATGATTTCAAAGATATTACTTTCGCCACTCGTATCCTTCAATCGCGGATGAGTAACCGATTTCCAAGGTTTATCCTGATGTTCGGGCATAGGCAAAAAGGCGATCGCCATCAAATCACCCAAACCAATCAGCCCCGGAATATCATAAACATCCGCTTCTGTAATTCCCAGCTGTTCTATTAACTCTTGCCGAATTTCCGTTGGTATATCATTAGCAATTTCCATTCGTACTACTGAGCCAAATTTTTGCTTCCGCAATTCCTCTTGCAGCGCCGAAATTAGATCATCAGCTTCCTCTTCTTCAATATCCAGTTCTGCATCACGGGTAATCCGAAATGGATAATAACTCATGATTTCCATTCCCGGAAATAAAGCATCAAGATTATGAGCAATGACCTGTTCTAAAGGCACAAAGGTATGATCATCAGTCTCAGGTATTTTCACAAAACGGGGTAAAACACTTGGCACTTTGACCCTTGCAAAATTTTTCTCGCCAGTTTCGCGATCACGGACAATTACGACCAAATTTAAACTGAGATTAGAAATATAGGGAAACGGATGGGCAGGATCAACCGCTAAGGGCGTAAGTACAGGAAACAGCTTTTCTTGGAAATAGGTTTTGAGATAGCGCTGATGTTTCTTGTCAATATCTTTGTAGTCCAGTAGCTTCACACCATTTTTATGCAACTCTTGGCGCAGATTATTCTCAAAAAACTCATGCTCCATCGTCACCAATGGCACTAACGCTTCCCGAATCACCTCTAGCTGCTTTTGGGGAGTCAGCCCATCATCGGTAATGATATCAATCTGTTCTGCGAGTTTTTTCTTCACCCTTGCGATTCTAACCATAAAAAATTCATCAAGGTTAGTACTAAAAATCGCACAAAATTTAGCCCGTTCTAGTAAGGGAGTCCGAGAATCAATTCCTTCGTGTAATACTCTTTTATTGAAGGCAATCCAACTCAATTCACGATTAAAAAAGTACACAGAGCGATCGACTTCAGGTTCAGTATCTTTTTCAATTTGTACTCCCAGAGAGCTTGCCGCCGTCTTTGACTTTTCTGAATTTGCCGAATCTGACGACTCAATTAGTATCTCTGCAACAGATTCGGAGCTTTTATGGGTTAAATCTTTTTTGGTTCTAGTCATAGGAGCAAAACTATAATCTTTCTCAAATTGTTAGTAAATAGCGATCGGATATTTTAGGAATCATCAAAAACTTAGATCTTTTTAAAGATTACAAAAAATATTGCATATCCCTATGTGAGCTTGAACACTATCAGTCTATTATCTCAAATGTATGGCATTCCTAAGAAGGGATAATCTAGGTTTTGCTTTTTTAAAGATGTTGGGCTACAAAGCCACAAAAAATGGGACGCACGCGCAGCGTGCGTCCCATTTTTTGTGGCTTTGTATTTAGCTGCGACTAGCTACTTAGTTAATTAAAGCTTCAATATCTTTACGAAGTCCAGCATCTTCAGGAGCAACACTAGATGGGTAATACTTCACAACCTTACCTTCTTTGTCTACGAGAAACTTGTTGAAGTTCCATTGGACTTGATTACCAGTGGTATCAGTGAGGTATTTGTAAATATCTACGATGCCAGAACCCTTGACCGTAACCTTGCTAAACATATCAAAAGTTACATCATAATTAAGTGAGCAGAAGCTCTTGATTTCGGCTTCTGGGGCTGGCTCTTGAGCGCCAAAGTCATTGCTAGGAAAACCAAGAATCTCAAAACCCTTGTCTTTATATTCACGATAAAGAGCCTCTAACCCTTTATATTGCTTGGTGTAACCACATTTAGACGCAACATTGACAACTAGAGCAACCTTGCCTTTGTATTGAGCGAGATCAACGGGTTGACCATCGATGTTAGTGATTTTGTAGTCGTAAAGTGTAGACATAGTTGAGTGTTTTAGGTTTGTTTGAGCGAAGCATAGATCACTTAGGGTTCCCCAATTTAATAAAGAACTAGATTTTTGAGTGCGTAGCTTCGCGGTGACATCAAAAATCGGTTCCTTATTTTATGGCGAAGCCCTTATAGTGAGCTAGAAGACTAAGTTAGCATTTTGCGGCAATTTGAATGGCAAGCGTAATAATCCTGATTGGTATCCCCGCCTGCGGCAAGTCTACTCTTGCAGAGCAGATGCTACGTGCTTCTAACCAAAATAGCTATACATCCACCAAATTAATTAGCCCCGATCGCATCAGGGCTTTACTCTACGGAGATACGACCACGCAAGGCAATTGGTCAGAAATTTGGGCGCATGTACAACAGGAGTTTGCCGAAGCCGCAAAATCGCAACAATCTGTAATATATGATGCCACAAACTATAAGCGTGAATATCGCAAAGAGGCGATCGCCCTTGCTAAGGAGCATGGCTTTAAGCCAATCACGGGGCTATGGCTCAATGTGCCGCTATGGATTTGTTTGTCGCGCAATGAAGTACGCGATCGCTCAGTCCCCGAAGATATTGTGGTAGATATGTATCGCACTCTTTCCTATAATCCCCCTAGCCTTAATGAAGGTTTTGATCGCATCCTCTTTCGGGATGACAAATCAGATAACGAATGGATCGATTAATTACAAAAATTTTCTGGCGGTTTCTTGTGGTTGGTTTGAGCGTAACTTGATCGCAATTTGATGGTGTAGCAAAGCTGCACCATCAAAAATCTGAATTCTTGATCAGGGAAATCTAAAAAAAAATACAGACAAAAAATAACTTGTGTTTGTCTATTTCTCATTTTGTGCTAGCTTAAATAGACGCAATCTCTAAAAGGTATAACGGTTTAAAATGGCTAAGCGCCGCAATCAGAAAAAAGAAAAAGCTCTTCGCAACCAAGCGTATGCGCGTAAGTTTCGCAAGCGCACCCCTATGGGACGCTTTGGACGTAGAAGACCAATGGGCAACTATAATGATCCTGAAGATTCTGAATCCAATGGAGCTGCTGATACAGGGGCGGCGGATACTGGTGCTGCTGATACAGGCGCTGCGATCGGTATTGGTAAGTTCTAAATTGAATTCTGGATTTAAATTTCCAGTATTCTACAGATCATGACCACAAGTTTTGCCCTTGCTTTACACACAACGACGACAAATTTAGAGCTTGCGATCGCCGTAATTAATCACAATTCAGATCGCAATTCTCACTCTTATATCATCCACAAACAGCAGTCATGGGAACTTGGCAGAGAATTATCTGTACAGTTGCATGACTGCTTAAATTTGTTTGTGGGTGATATTTTATGGGCTGATTTCGCGTTTTTAGCGATCGCCACTGGTATAGGTAGCTTTACAGGCACAAGGATCGGGGTTGTGACAGCCAGAACCCTTGGGGAACAGCTAAATATTCCCGTTTATGGGATTGACTGCCCCACGATTATTCATTATTCACAACAAAATTCTCCTCCATTAACTTTGAGCGAGAGTTTGCTGGCGATCGCCTATGGGCAATGGCAATCAGGGATTTATCCTAGTTGGCAAAATGTATTCCCCCTTTACGAATCCCAGTAAACAATTGGCACTGCGCGGATTCACCATGCAATGCTAATTATTTGAGCAAAAAAAAATGGCTATGCCATTTTTTTTGCTCAAATAATGGGGCGGTTCTACACCATCGCAATATTGGTCTTTAGGTTCCGTAAATGTTAGAATTACGGAACTTAGAAGTATATGTAAGGTTGCATTTTCGCCATTGGCGATCGCTGATCTAAAATGTGGGGAATCCTTTATATATACCTAGGTAAATTAACCATCTAGGACGGTAGTTATTCCAGCTTGACCTATGCTTCAAGACGCGATCGCCATTCGTCATTATCAAAAGATTACCGACTCACTCGTCGAAATGTCTGAACGTGGTTATCGTTCTACCGACGAAATGAGACTCTTTTTGGACGGTTACCTATCGGCTCTGCGCGTTACTAATGCTGTAGAAGTCCATAATATTCACCGCCTCGAAGAAGAGGTAATTAGATTTCTGTATGATTCCTCTAACTTTGCATCTCCCTATGAGTTGGAAATGGAGGTTGAGCGAGGTGATAGATAAACACTATGGCGAATGCTCATGGTGAGAGGGGTTTGAAATCGATCTTGCTGCACAACCTGTAATCCTTGCTCCTCGCAAAATATATCCAGTTGTTCGCTTTCTTCGGGAAGCCATTGTCCGCGATATAAAATTGCTGTGCCATTCTTTTTTAAAAAAGGTAGACAATAGCTAGCGCAAAGATCGGGACTACCAACCGCACGGACAACGGCTAAGTCATACTTTTTTTTGTATGGCGAGATTTTGTTAATATCTTCGGCTCGACCAGCCTCCGCGATCGCATTAGTTAACTGCAAATCCTTAATCGTTTGTTCCACAAAAGCAACCTTTTTTTGTTTGCTATCTACTAAAGTCACTTGCCATGATGGTTTAGCGATCGCGATCGGTAGTCCCGGAAACCCTGCACCAGTCCCAATATCAATTACCTGAAGATTTTCCCTTTCCCAATAATTTAAAACCCCACGCAATGAATCCCATAGATGCTTTTCCCAAAAGTCATCAGGAGCGGTGATGCGTGTCAGATTTTGCTGGCTATTGCCCTCTAATACAAGCTCGTAGAGCTTTTCAAATTGCTCAAGTTGGTCAGGGCTTGGTGACCAATTAAGGGTGGATTGCCAATGCTCGAATAGATGGGAAAAATGGGACATGCGTAAATTTTGCAGGTATTTGCAGCTAACGGGGAAATTATATAGCTTACGCCAGTAATGTTACTCTCAGGGAGAAATTAGTGATGGGCGGTAAAGCCCCTTATTACTAATTTCTCCCTGAGAAATCTCCCCTTTGATGTTTGGCTAATTTTGTCATTTGGGGCTAAGATCAACAAATCATTAAGATTCATGTAGCAATGCTAAGCAATTACTTAACAAGAAAATTTGTGTAGCAGCAAAATTGCTAAATATAATAAAAAGGTAAAAAAATGACAGAACAAACGAAAACACGCACGGCTTTTACTAAGGATGAGCGTGGAATTTTAAACAACTGGGCGATCGAGCCAAAAATGTATGTCGATGAGCAAAGCGATAGCCGAGTGGGATTCACAGAATATGCAGAATTGCTCAACGGTCGTTTGGCTATGGTTGGTTTCACACTTGTCGTAATTATTGAATTTGTAACTGGTAAGGGATTTTTGCAAATTATCGGTCTTTAATCTCAATTTCTTCATTTGGGGTGAAGCTTTGCTTCACCCCAAATTATTTGTGAATATAGTTTTATGTCTAATCCTCATGTAGAAATCCAGTTTTTGACTTTAGCGGAAGCCCATGCGATCAATGGTGCGCTGTTGTCAACAATGGAAAAATTTATGACCCGTATTACGATTTCTTCGTTGCGGATCATTGTCAAAATTGCTCAAGAATTAGCTATTCATGCAGAGGAGCTTACGCCAGCGCAAATTGTGCAATGGATTGAGCGAGATGCGCTGATTCGGAAAGAGCAAGGTGAAGATGCGGCTTTTCTGAAATGGACTTCACCCCATCCTGATTTAGATTTTGAGGATACCAGAGAGGACGAGGTGACTCCTGCAAAGCTATCGAGTCATGAAAAGTTTTTAACGCGGATGGTGATTTCGGCGATGCAAGCGTTAGGAGCGATCGCCAAAGATTACAGTATTCATCTTGAAGATTTAACCGCAGAGCAGGTGATTGCATGGGTAGAGCGTGATGCGAAGATCAAGCGAGAACAAGGTATCGAAGCCGCTTTCTTATCTTGGTGATTAAAAAAGTGAAGCCCCGCTTCATTTTTTTGAAATGCTCTACCGCTTAACAAAGCTAAGTAGCTTAAATAAATCATCGACTGATATTTGCCAATCTTTTAAGCCTTCTAGCACAGGCAAAAGATCTTTACCTCGGTGACTGTTAAAGCGATCGCCTTGAAAGCTAAGTACGGTTCGTTCTTGAGGGGCAATCAGCCAACCGAGTTTTGTGCCATGTTTAAGGGCAAAGCTAATTTTATCAATTACATCAATCGGTGACTGATCAGGTGACAGAATTTCAATAATCCAGTCTGGCGAAATCTCCATCCTATTCATAATTTCACCGTTAGCATCAAGGGGGATATGCTCCCACTCAAATACCGCGATATCAGGAACGATGGATCTTCCTCCAAAAGTGCAACGCAATTCAGGAAAGGCAAACACGATTTGCTCAGGTTCGCCAAGCTGATTAATCGTAGCAACTAGTTTTCCCTGTAATGTGCTATGTTTCCCCTGTGGCATCGGTTTCTGAAGGATATCGCCGTTGATAAATTCGCTAGCAGGCTTAGTTTCAGGAAGCACCAAAAAATCTTCCAGTGAAATAAGGCTTTGTGGTGGTTTCGGTTGAGTCGCGATCGCCATAAAACTGCCTCTTAACTTACCTAGATCTTGCTTACTAAATTAGGCTTTGCAGGAATCATCATTCTTTATAAATCACTTGGATTTAGTTTTTCGTATTTCTCAAAGGGTTGATGAATCCAAGGATTATCGGCTAAAAAATCAATATAGTAATCGGGTTTGGCGACAGAGCAATCTTTGAACCAGAGGACAGCCGATCGCACCTCTGTAATTTCGTATTCTTGATGTTGCTTTAGCCATTCGAGAATATTGACCAGCGTTACCCCCGAATCAACCAGATCATCAACCAGCAAAACTCTTTTGCCTAGCGTCTCCGTCGTCATCGTAATGCTATGGGCGATCGTTAATTTGCCCCTTTCTTGAAAGTCTTTGCCCCCGTAAGATGACGTAGAAAGAATTGCGAGAGGCTTGTTATAAATCCGCGACAGGACATCACCAATGCGTAAGCCACCTCTAGCAAGGCAGAGAATTTGGTCAAATTCCCACTGGGATCGATAGATCTGGGCTGCCAACTGCTCAATTTTGGCGTGATATTCTTCCCACGAAACATAGAGGTCTGACATAGTTAACTGACTAAACTCACAAAGACTAAGGGAAATCCTAAACTTCCCCTTTGATCTCTTATAGTAGCAATCAGTACATTCAATTGGACTTGTATAAAAGTACGGATTAGACTGGAGATAGAAAAAACATGAGATAGGAGACAAAATCGTGGTAGCTGTTACTGAGATTCCGTCTGCTGAAAAAATTGCAGAAAAGCCCATTGAGCGCCGCCTTACTATTCAAGTAGAAAAAATTGCGGCGGACACCACCACAATTCGATCGCTTGATTGGGATCGCGATCGCTTTGACATTGAGTTTGGCTTGCAAAATGGCACAACCTACAACTCCTATATCATTCGTGGTGAAAAGCTTGCCCTCGTCGATACATCTCATGGCAAATTCCGCGAACTATATCTCCAAACCCTCCAAGAGCTAATCGATCCCAGCCAAATTGAATATTTAGTAATTAGTCACACCGAGCCAGACCATAGCGGACTAGTGCGAGAAGTCCTAGCCCTTGCCCCGAATGTTACGGTGGTTGGTACAAAGGTGGCTTTACAGTTTTTGAATGATTTGGTACATCATCCTTTTAAACAGCAAATTGTCAAAAATGGTGACCAGATCGATCTGGGCAATGGGCATATTTTGCAATTTGTGAATGCGCCTAATCTGCACTGGCCAGACACGATGATGACCTTTGATCATGCCACCTCAATTTTGTATACTTGCGATATTTTTGGGATGCACTATTGCAGTGATGCGACCTATGACGAGGACTTAAAAAAGATTTCGCCCGACTATCGCTTTTACTATGAATGCTTGATGGCTCCCAATGCGCGATCGGTAATTTCGGCAATGAAGCGCATGGATGAGTTGCCTCAAGTGGAAATTGTGGCGAATGGTCACGGTCCCCTACTGCGCTATAACGTTAAGGAATTAACGGAAAACTATCGTCGCTGGAGCCAAGAGCAAACCAAAGGCGAGACGAATGTAGTGGTTTGCTATGTTTCAGACTATGGATATTGCGATCGCCTCTCCCAAGCGATCGCCCGTGGGATCGCCAAAACAGGTGTAGCCATAGAAATGGCAGACCTTAAGGTGATTGATTTGCAGGAATTGCGCGAATTAGTCAGTCATGCGGCGGGCTTAGTCGTATGTACTGCCCCAGCTTCCAATGGCAATGTAGAAACGGCGATCGGCGCAATTTTGGCGGCGGCTACCGAAAAACAGGTGATTGGTTTGTATGAACCTCATGGCAACGAAGATTCCTCCATTGACTTGCTGAATAATCGGTTTAAGGATCTCGGAGTGGTGACAGCCTTTCCTGCTATTCGTGTCCGCGAAAATCCCAATGAAGCCACCTATCAAACCTGTGATGAAGCGGGAACTGACTTGGGACAGTTGCTCACTCGTAAGCAAAATATCAAGCAGTTAAAGGCGATCGATGCCGATCTTGATAAAGCCTTAGGACGTTTAGCAGGTGGTTTGTATATTATTTCGGCAGCAAAAGGTGGCGCTCGGAGTGCGATGTTAGCCTCTTGGGTTACACAGGCTAGTTTTAAGCCTCTGGGCTTTACGGTTGCGGTGGCAAAGGATCGGGCGATCGAGTCATTTATGCAAGTAGGCGATCGCTTTGTGTTGAATGTCCTTGAGGATGGCAACTACTCCAAGCTAATGCAGCATTTCTTGAAGCGGTTTGCCCCCGGGGCAGATCGTTTTGAAGGGGTAAAAACCCAAATTTCGCAATCGGGTGCGCCGATTTTGACCGATGCCCTTGCCTTCATCGAGTGTGAAGTGATGAGCCGCATGGAATGTAGCGATCATTGGATTATCTACGCGATCGCAGAGGAAGGACGAGTATCAAAGCCTGAAGCTCTCACCGCTACGCATCACCGCAAAATTGGCAATCATTACTAAAAAAAAGGCGCAAAGCGCCCAGTCATAATTCCAAAAAAAGGGCGCAAAGCGCCCTTTTTTTGTTAATTGGGATAAAAGTCTTGATCTAGAACTTGGGCAAAACTATAAGGACATTGTGGGGGTAAATCATGCTTATCTAGAGGTGTTTCTTTGACGACTAGCGCGATCGCTTGTTTATAGGATTTAGCGATCGCCTCTTCTAAGTAGGGCTTCAGGCTAGAATTTTCATGAACCAATTCTGTAATTTCATCACGTTGCAAATCAATAGTAATTTTCCAACTTTTGCCCCGCCGTTGAGGTTGATATTCCCATTTCAGCAAATGTCCGATTAAAACTCCAAAACGATTTCGCAACTCCTGCTTTTGCTGTCTACCCAAAGATTCTATTTCCTCTGCCAAATTTTCTAGATCTAAGCCTTGGAAGTCCCCAAGCCGCAATAATTGCGCCTGTTTCTGAGTCCACGCATAAAAATCCTGCTCATATTGATCCTGTTGAGCTTGAGTTTGTCTAGTTGATGGATAAACTTTATTTACCTTACTTACATCCAGCATTTTTTTCTTACCCATGCTAATTCACTATATGAGGAAACCAGATAGAGTTTTTGATATTGCCTACGGCAATATCAAAAACTCTATACCTTCCCAAAACGGCGATCGCGTTCTTGATAATCTATTAAGGCTCGGTGAAATTCACTCCGATTAAAATCTGGCCAAAGAGTATCCGTAAAATACATTTCCGTATATGCCATTTGCCACAGCAAAAAATTACTCAAGCGCATTTCGCCACTAGTCCGAATTAGCAAATCAGGATTGTGATTTCCGGCGGTATAAAGATGTTGCTCAAATAGGTTTTCATCAATGTCTTCAGCTTTAATCTCACCCGCTTGCACTCCCTCGGAAAGTTTGCGACAGACCCGCACAATCTCGCGCCGACTACCATAATTAATCGCTACAGTGAAATGAATAGCCTGATTATTTGCCGTCGCAATTTGCGATCGCTCGATTTCGGCACGTAAAGAATTGGACAAAGAATCAAGATCGCCCACAAAGGAGATGCGTACCCCTTCGCTACACATTTCCTCCAACTCACGGCGTAGCATTCTCTCAAAAAGAACCATCAAAAAATCGACCTCTTGCGCTGGTCGGCTCCAATTTTCCGTAGAAAAAGCATACACAGTCAGTGCGCCAATGCCCCAGTCCTTACAACAGCGTAATAAATCCTTAAGTGCGTCCACTCCTTGCCGATGCCCTGCTATTCTAGGCATTCCCTTTTTCTTTGCCCAACGTCCATTCCCGTCCATAATTACGGCGACATGTTTGGGCAAGCGGTGACGATCGATGTCTGGTGGCAAAGTTTGCAATAGCTTAGCAGTCATTTCTTTTCTGACGATTTTCGACTTACCATGTTTTTCAGATTGAGGTTCGACAGTAGCCAATTAAACTTCGGCACTGTTCTACCTAGAGGAGTCGGACGATAATTACCAAGTTTAGTTTCTAGGATTTCTCGTAAACGGCTACTCGTAATCGGACGATCTAAGATGCCATTTTCGGCGATCGCAATTGAACCCGTTTCTTCAGAAACGACAATACAAAAGCAATTTCTCACGCGATCAGTAATACCCATAGCCGCCCGATGTCTTGTACCAATTTCCCGCGAGGCGGCTCGTTCCGAAATTGGCAAAATAACGCCAGCCGCCAAAATCCGATCTTCACGAATTAGGATTGCTCCATCATGCAAAAGTGTTGAAGTTTGAAAAATCGTATGCAATAGTTCTTTGGAGAGTAAAGCATTAAGTTTAACCCCAGGCACAGAAAAATCGCGATCGTCAATAGGTTCACCTGTCTCAATAATCATTAATGCGCCCGTGCGATTTTGGGATAGCTCAATCACAGCATCATTAATTTCTTCGATTACTGAGTCCGCTTCGATAGGCGATCGCCGATTAGTCGTGGGTTGAACTAAGGAGAGTAAATCTCCGCGACCCAGACGTTCCAGAAACCGCCGTAACTCAGGCTGCAAAATTACAGCCATAGCCACAGCTGTCCCAATCAATAATTTATCAAGCACGAAATTGAGCAATCTAAACCCAAGGCGATCGCTCAATACACTAGCGATGAGTAAAAAGATGATGCCACGCACCATCAAGAGAGTGCGTCGATCATTGCTGAGAGACAGCATGAGGTAGATCAATCCTAAAACTGCAAGGATATCGATCGCCCTCATGATGAATGCAATTGAGTTGATATTGGTTAACCACTGCATTCATAATCCTCTCATTCTCAACTGAAAAAATACAACTACTTTCTTAACTTCTCGGGCAAGCAATCTTGACGCAATAGATCTTCACGAGTTTCCCGTTTAATGATCAAGCTCGCTTCCCCATCTGCAACTACAACTGCCGCAGGCTTAGGCAAACGGTTGTAATTCGATGCCATGCTGTAATTGTAAGCGCCTGTGCCGAACACAACCAAGATATCGCCAGCATTTGTTTGAGGAAGCTGGATGTCTTTGATTAAAATATCACCTGATTCACAGTGCTTACCAGCGATCGTGACCGTCTGCGACAAAGGCGCACTCATCGTGTTTGCGACAACAGCGCGATATTGGGATTGATAGGTGATTGGACGAGGGTTATCAGACATCCCCCCGTCAATCGTCACATAGGTACGAATATCAGGAACCGTCTTGCTACCACCAATGGTGTAAGCAGTTATACAGGTTGCACCCACCAGCGATCGCCCAGGCTCGCAAAGCAATTTCGGTAAAGCAAGCCCTGCGGACACAAAAGCTTCGGTCACACCCGCACTAACCGCTTTCACCCATTCTTCAATGCTAGGAGGATCATCGGATTCGACATAGCGAATTCCTAAGCCACCACCAATATTTAATTCAGAGAAATTCAAACCATACTTATCACCAGCTAGCTTGAACCACTGCACCATCACACCACCAATATCTTGATGGGGTTGCAATTCAAAAATTTGCGAACCAATATGGGCATGAATGCCAATGCAATTGAGCAAAGAATCTGCTAAGAAAGCGAATACAGACTCCACTTCATTGGGATCAAACCCAAATTTGCTATCAATGTGACCAGTGCGAATATATTCATGGGTATGACATTCAATCCCAGGAGTCAAACGCAACATGATTCTAGGAGCCACAAAACTAGGTAAATCAGCTTGTTCACGGGCTAAGCGATCTAAATTCTTGAGTTCGTGCCAATTGTCAACCACAATCGTACAGCCTGACTCTAGAGCATAGGTCAGTTCATCAAGAGATTTGTTATTGCCATGAAAATAAATCAAACTAGGGGAAACTCCAGCACGGGTTGCGGTCAAGATTTCACCAGCCGACACCACATCAATACCTAGTCCTTCGGAACCCGCGATCGCACAAACAGCAAGGCAACTCCAAGCCTTAGAAGCGTATAAAACCTGAGATTGACCTTGATAATGCTTGACCAGTGCATCACGATATTGTTGACAAGCAGTTCTCAGGCTCATCTCATCCAAAATATAAAGGGGAGAGCCATATTGACTTACTAGATCCACTACATCACAACCACCGATTTCCAGATGGTCGTTGGCATTGACAACGGCAGTTAAAGGCAAAAGTTGTTGATTGGGAGATAGTTTTTGTAAACTCTTTAACTCCTGATCAGGAGCGTTAGATATGACAGTCTCTTGTCTGAGACTGGTTAAGACAGTAGTCATGCAGTACCAATTAATATTTTCAAAATTCTCTAAATCTATTATAAAAAATAGATGCAGCTTTATTTACAAAGCATGATTAATAATCACCAATTAGGGTGCTAGGGTGCAGCAATTTAAAAACCAAAAAACTTTAGCGCACGCAAAGCGTGCACTAAAGTTTTTTGGTTTTTAAATCTCTAATTTTTCTAGATTTAGCGATCGCTGTAATTCGGTGATCTCATCTTTGTGGGCGCGTACTTTGAGCTTGGCATCGGGCAAAAGTTGCAAACTTACTTTTTGTTCGCGGGCTATGCCACGCCAATAAAATACACCAGCCAGTGGTGACATGAAGGTGAGCCAAAGCCAGATATTATCCAAATCAGGAATTAAAATACCTAAAACTAAACCCAGACAAATCAAACCAATAGCCGCCAAAAAAGTAAGAAATATCGCTAAAAAAATACTTGGCTTTACTTGTCCAAGCAAAATTGCAACATCCCGTTCTGGATCAAGCTCAATTACCTTATAGGCTCTCTGTAAAAAATGATCACGAACTTGCATTAGTAGGCGATCGTCAGTGAAATTGCCCACAGCGAAGCAAGCATCTATAGTCCGATCTTTAATCGAACCTCGCAAAAAGGAAATCAACCCAAAAAATAACAGGATTGTTAAGAAGAGGGTGGAGTATATTGTAGGAACTGTTACAGGCATTAAGACAGGAATTCTATGGGTTTGCTATAGGTTTAAGATACAATCTGTTAATTACTTATTATAAAAAGCAACCCTAAAGATCCAGAAGCACTTAAATCTTTAATTTGATATATCCATTTTATTTTGATATAAAGATTAGCGGTTAAGCGTGTGACGATTAGAACTAATTGGGTAAAAATACAACGATGACTGAATATCCTAAAGCTACCTATGTAGGCAAGTATGTCGATGATTCGTTTAAGCTTGCCAAATTTTTTCGAGTATTACGCAAACGTTGGATTGTCATCGTCGCTGCATCGGCTACAGTCTTTGCCGCAAATGCCTATTATACATTTACGAGAACCCCTCAATATCGCTCATCCGCCGCACTGTTAATCAATAACTCCACGATCTCCGTATCGGACATTCAAGTTCCGGGTTTACCAGGTAGTTCGTTAATCAACCTTGGGACAGAAATTGGCATCCTGAAAAGTCGTCCATTGATTGAAGTCGCCGTCTCCAAGATGCGACAGTCACCCTCTGCAAATGCCTACAAAGATATTGATGCAGGGACAATTATGGGTGGTCTAGATATTCGCCCTGAAAAAGACGCTTTAATTTTAAGGCTTATTTACACGGATAGTGACCCAAAACGCGCCCGTGAAGTCCTCAACGCACTTTCACAGACCTATGTCGAGTACAGCTTAAATGATCGACGGACTAAGTCCAGTACTGCCATTAAGTTTATTCAAGAAAAGCTACCTCAAGTTAAGCAACAACTCGACAAGTCAGCCCTAGCAGTTACCCAATTTCGCAAAACTTACAATATTGTCGATCCTGAAACCTATGCCGCTTCTGTGTATAAGATGCGAGAGGCTTTAGAAACTAGAGCACAGGATTTACAAATTCAAATTGCTCAGACTCAGCAGCAGTATGATTTGCTTAGCCGCCAAGTTGGGAAATCGCCAGACGCAGCGATTGGGGGCGCAATTCTCCAGCAGGATATTCCCTATCAGTCCTTAGTCAAGCAGTTTCAAGAAGTGGAAACTGCCTACTTCTTAGAGCGTACTAGATTTAGGGAAGATCATCCGAATGTCGTCGCCCTAAAGGATCGTCGAGATGAACTCTATCGATTACTTGAAACTCGCGCCCAATCAGTAGTTGGCGTAAGAGGTGGTAGCGCCAACATCGTTAATGAGCCTAACAGTGAAATTCAGCAAAAGCTAGCAACTCAATTGTTTGAAACTCAAACAACTCTGGCGGTTAATCAAGCCCAGCTAGAAAGCATCAGAAATGCTCAGTCTGAAGTATCTACGGCTTTTTCTAAAATTCCCCAGATTCAGCAGAGGTTTGTGGAAATTCAGAGGCAACTAGCTCTTGATACTTCTACCTATAATAAACTCACTGAAAAATTAGAAGAATTACGCATTTCGGAAGCCCAAGAGATTTCTTCATGGAGAATTTTAGAGCCACCTCTGATACCCACGAGACCATCATCTCCTGATATCGAAAGAAGCTTAGTTACGGGAGCCTTTCTCGGCTTGGGTATAGGAGTATTGCTAGCGCTGGTCATTAATCGTTTAGATCAGCGCATCCGCGAAGTTGAAGAAGTCAAAGAGATTATTGATGTTCCATTGCTTGCTTCAATTCCTATGACCGAAGTTGCCTCTTTGTCAGCCATGATCGGTCAAGGCATTTTGCCAACTAGCAGTTATTATGCTTTTAAGGAAGCCTTGAGTTCTCTCGCCTTGAATTTGCGCTATTTAGGCACAGATAACATGATGAAAGTAATTGCTTTTACTTCATCAGTACCTTCCGAAGGGAAGAGTACCTTAACCTATAATCTGGCTACGATTTTGGCAGCTTTGGGCTATCGAGTTCTGCTTGTGGATGCGGATATGCGAAAGCCCACCGTTCATAAGTTATCTAAGCTGAGTAATAAGGTTGGTTTATCCACTGCCCTCGCTACTCCTAGTCCTTGGCAAGATTTGATTCAAGTGGGAGATGATAAGGGGAACTTGCATGTTTTGACATCAGGTTCGATTCCGCCCAACCCAATGCTATTGCTGGAGTCAAATAAGATGACGGCGCTATTGCAGGAATGGCGACAAGAGTATGACTATGTTTTGGTTGATACTCCTCCTGTTATTGGGATTACTGACGCTCAATGCTTAACTTCTAAGGTTGATACATTTATTCTGGTTGCGGCAATTAATCGTTCTACAAGAAGCGGAATTTCAAGAGCTTTAGAGGTGTTATCCACCGCTAGAGCTAATGTTTCTGGGATATTAATTAACATGATTGGTTCGTCTGATAGTGATTACCACTACGGTTATTATGACCAATACTATCTGAATCCTTCTTCTTCTAAGGAAGAAGAACCTGACTCAGAAGTTACGGCTATTGATATTGCTAAGTAATTCCTTTAAGTCAATAAAAAAGAGAGCTTGCTTCGCAAGCTCTCTTTTTTATTGACTTAAAAATCTACTCCACGTTTGAGGTCTACGCCTTTTTCCGCGTAATGTTTGTGACATACCATTTCGGAATGCACTGAGGCGAGGTCAAAATATGCAGGTTGATTGAGACATCGACCTGTGATGATGATTTCGGTGTCGCGGGATTTTTTGAGCAGTGCTTGGCAGATTGGCTCGACAGGCAGCAACTCTAAATCGACGGTGGGATTTAGTTCATCCAGAATAATAGTTTTATATAGCCCTGAAGCGATCGCTGCTTGTGCGATTTCCCAACCCCGTTGCGCTTCGATGCAGTCGATTTCCTGTTGTTGACCACGCCAAACGATCGCATCTCTTCCACAGCGTTGATGATCAATTACGTGGGGGTAGCCCCGCTTGAGGGCAGCGATCGCGGCATCTTCGGTATAGCCTGCACCGCCCTTGAGCCATTGCATGATCAGAACTCGATGGGATAAATCCCGACTGATGCCAGTACCGATCGCTTTTAAAGATCTTCCTAAAGCGGAGGTGCTTTTCCCTTTACCTGCCCCTGTATAAATCTCGATACCTGTGACATCATATTTTTCAGCATGGGCTTCATCGTGCGATCGCATTTCTGAGTGCAGGTCGGCAATATCAATCAATGCTTGGGGTGCGCCGCGTCCTGTACAGATAACTTCGAGGTGGGGCAGTTTATTTTTTAAGTCTTTAACGACGCGATCAACAGGAATTAAGCCTAAGTCGAGAACGGGATTAATTTCATCGAGAACTACTACAGAATAAAGTCCTGATGCCATTGCGCCTTTAGCGATCGCCCAACCCCGTTCAGCTTCTTGGCGATCAAAGGGTGTGACATGTTCGGCATCAAAAAATTCAGCACGACCAGTGCGAACATGATCGATCAAATGGGGAAATCCTTGTTGCAAGGCAGAAATTGCGGCATCTTCCGAATATTCACGTTCGGAGCCTTTAAGAAAGCGCAACAACAAAATTCTTGTGCCAAAAGGTGATGTGTCGGACATTCCTAGACCAAGCGATCGTAGGACTACGCCCAGGGCCGCCTGTGATTTACCTTTGCCTGTTCCGTCGTAAACATGGATTTGTCCGATCTCACGTTCGGGACGCACCTGTGCGGTCATGATGCCTATCGCTGCCATGTTTTTATCTAAGCTCGTTCATTTCTCATTCATTGTGATTATATCGAAAACCCAAAACATAAAGGCGTTACAATGCCCTGCCTTTATGTTTTGGCACAGAATGCTAAAATCTAGGTCTTAGAGCCAATATATTTGTGTCATGAGAAAATTTGCCGCGCGATCGCTAATTACCATAGCCGCCACTACAGCCATATTTGCTGTGGTAACCCCTTTGCGATCGCAACCCTCGCCAACCACATCGGTGGAAATTTCGCGCCCCCAGCCCCAGCCCGAGAAGCTACAAAACACTTCTAGCAAAAAGACTAGCGTTGTCAAAATGTTTGAAGACATTACGCTTGCGCCAAATTTTTCGCCAAAAGCGATCGAACTCAGAGGTATTAGTGGTGGCATCGTCGAAACTCAAAAAAAATCTGGTCGCAAAAGTACGGAAACAGGCGATTGCATTGGGTTTATTGACACAGAACCAGATCACAAAATCACCCTCACCCAAGCATTTCGTTATCTGAAACTCCAAGTAAAAAGCTCAGGCGACACCATACTTTTAGTGCGGGGGCCGGGCGGGAGTTGGTGCAGTGATGATGTCAGCGATCGCAACCCCGAAATATCAGGCGATTGGCTGGCCGGAACCTATGAAGTTTGGATTGGCTCCTACGAACAAAACGCATCATTTCCCTATATTATCCAGATTTCTGAAAACCTCAACCCTGTTATTCAGAAGTAATCCACAAAAAGAAAGACCATGCTTTGCGTGGTCTTTCTTTTTAAATGGGGCAGCCCAAAGTTTGGCGGCTATCATTTTTGGTAAACGGATGCGTACCACTGGCGATCGTGCAGAGATATAACCTTGTGCGATCGTCTAAATTCCGCACACCCGTAAACTCAGTATCCGCACAAGTCCTTAAATTTTTTAAAATCGCTCCCCGCAAGTTTGTTCCTCGCAGATTTGAGCCTTTCATAATCGAACCCGTGAAATCCGCTTCAATTAAGTTAGCACCACTAAAATTGGTAACACTAAGATTAGCCCGAGTAAATTTACTGTTAGAAGAATTTGACCAAGTTAAATTAGCCCAACCCAAATCTGCATCTGAAAAATTAGTCCCTCTCAGCAAAGCTCCCCTCAGATTAGTCTCAATTAAATTTGCCCCAGTTAAGTTAGCATCTATTAAATTTGCACTACTCATATCAGCTTTATTCAAAGTAGCCCCACGCAAATCAATACCAATTAACGTGACACTTCGTAATTGAGCATTACTAAGGTCTACATTGGAAAAGTTACGTTGTCCCTGTCTGTATAGTTCTAACAGTTGAGCGACTTCCAAGGTTGTTACTCCTACAAATATTTAAACTGCTGTTTTGCCAACATTTAACGAGATACTTTGAGATTCAGGCTGGAGGTAAGAGTTTAACTCATTTTGCGATCTTTGCCCAAACAAAAAGTAAGCTATTCTCCTTTTAAATCGTATTAAATATTGGACTATTTCACAAGCTGTAGCCATATCAACTCATAAAATCTGGGAAACGCTATAAAATATTAAGCTAAGTGTAAACTTCAATAAATCCGCATAATTCTGTAATTAACCTGCTATGAGTACGAACGAACTTCCAAAACAATATAACCCTCTCGAATCTGAAGCCAAGTGGCAAAAATATTGGGAGGAAAGTGGCGTATTTGTAGCAGAGAGTCAAAGTGATAAAGACCCATACTGCATCATGATTCCGCCGCCCAATGTCACGGGTAGTCTGCATATGGGTCACGCCTTTCAGGAAGTATTGATTGATATCTTGATTCGCTATCACCGTATGCGGGGGTTTAATACCCTCTGGCTTCCCGGAACCGACCACGCCAGTATTGCAGTCCAGACGATTCTCGATAAACAAATTAAAGCTGAAGGTAAAACCAATCAAGAAATTGGGCGCAAAAAGTTCCTCGAACGAGCTTGGCAATGGAAAGCCGCATCAGAGGGAACCATTGTTTCTCAACTGCGCCGCCTTGGTGTCTCGGCGGACTGGACACGCGAACGCTTCACGATGGATGAAGGGCTATCCAATTCTGTTACCGAAGCCTTTGTCAAACTCTACGAAGCTGGCTTAATTTATCGCGGTGAATATCTGGTTAACTGGTGTCCTGAGTCCCAGTCTGCGGTTTCTGATCTCGAAGTTGATAATAAAGAAGTTAAAGGGCATCTCTGGAATTTCCGTTATCCGTTATCTGATGGATCAGGTTATCTAGTTGTCGCGACTACTCGCCCCGAAACCATGTTAGGCGATACGGCTGTAGCAGTTAATCCTGACGACGATCGCTACAAGCATCTGATTGGCAAAACAGTAATGCTGCCAATTATGAATCGTGAGATTCCGATCATTGACGATCGCTATGTCGATAAGGCTTTTGGTAGTGGCTGTGTCAAGATAACTCCTGCCCATGATCCCAATGACTTTGAAATGGGGCAACGCCATAGCTTGCCTTTAATCAACATCCTCAATAAAGATGGATCGATTAATGAGAATGGCGGCGAATTTGCAGGGCAAGATCGCTTTGTGGCGCGTAAAAATGTCGTGAAGAAGCTGGATGAACTGGGCTTATTAGAAAAAATTGAAGATTATAACCACACTGTTCCCTATTCGGAACGGGGTAAGGTTCCAGTTGAGCCATTACTTTCAATTCAATGGTTTGTAAAAATTAAGCCTCTATCAGACTTTGCCCTAGAGCAATTTGATAAGCAGAACTCGCCCACCTTCGTTCCCGATCGCTGGGGTAAGGTATATCGCGATTGGTTGATTCGCCTCAAAGATTGGTGTATTTCCCGTCAGTTGTGGTGGGGACATCAGATCCCTGCATGGTATGCCCCCGACGGCTCCATTTTTGTGGCTAAAACTGAAGAGGAAGCCTACGCACAGGCGAAAGCTAAATTTGGCGAAGATGTGAAACTGGAACGCGATCCTGATGTACTAGATACATGGTTCTCGTCAGGTTTATGGCCATTCTCCACTCTTGGCTGGCCCGAAGAAACACAAGATTTTCAAACCTTCTATCCTACCAGTGTGCTAGTTACAGGTTTTGACATTATCTTCTTCTGGGTAGCGCGGATGACGATGATGGCTGGCTATTTTACGGGTAAGATGCCTTTCAACACGGTCTATATTCATGGATTGGTGCGGGATGAGAATAATCAGAAGATGTCTAAATCGAAGAATAACGGCATCGATCCGTTAGTTCTGATTAACAAGTATGGAACTGATGCTTTGCGCTATTCTCTAGTTAAGGAAATAACGGGAGCAGGGCAAGATATTCGTCTTGATTACAATCGCAAAACCGATGAATCCACCACCGTAGAAACAGCGCGGAACTTTGCGAATAAGCTCTGGAATGCTTCGCGATTTGTAATGATGAATCTCGACGCTAATCATGGCTCCGCCATGATTAGTACTGAGAATTTAGAACTTGCCGATCGCTGGATTTTGTCGCGCTATGCTCAAACGGTATTGCAAGTTCGTGAACAGCTTGATAGCTATAGCTTAGGTGAAGCCACCAAAAGCATCTATGAATTCTTCTGGGGCGATTTCTGCGACTGGTATATTGAGCTAGTTAAATCGCGTTTACAGGAATCCGCCGATCCCACTTCTCGCGCCACCGTACAGCAAACCCTCAGATTTGTCCTTGATGGTATTTTGCGCTTACTGCATCCCTTTTTGCCGCACGTTACCGAAGAGATTTGGCAATTGCTGACCTACGACACTAGTGAACCATCCAGCGATCGCCCTGTGCTTGCCATCCAACCCTATCCTGAAATTGATACCAGTTATATCAATGAGGAACTGGAAGAACAGTTCAATTTATTAATTGGCACAATCCGCACGATTCGTAATCTTCGCGCCGAGGCTGAGATTAAGCCTAGCGCCAAGGTCAAAGCAATTTTACAATCCGACAGGGATCGCGAACGCAATCTCCTAGAAGCAGGACAAAGCTACATTCTCGATTTAGCAAGGGTTGAAGATTTAGCAGTTGTAGCAACTGTCGATGCTTCGGCAACGGAACAGGCGATCGCTGGTGTAGTGGGAACAATTCAGGTAATTGTCTCGCTGGTTGGTGTGGTTGATATCGGTCAATTGGTGGCGAAATTAGAACGCACGTTGACAAAACTCGAAGGAGCGATTAATTCCACTCAAGGACGTTTAAATAATGAGGGTTATATCAAAAAAGCACCTCCTGAAGTTGTGGCAACTGCACGTGCGGAGTTAGAAGAATCTCTGAAACAACAGGAAATTCTCAAAGCACGTTTAGCCCAATTGCAAGGCAAATAATCTGTTCAGACAAGGGGCTTAAGCCCCTTGTTCTATAATTAAGATAAGCGTTAAGGGAAAAAATCATGGTTCAAACTCTCTATGCTTCTAAATTAAGTCTTTATGATGTCAAATCAAGATTTCATCTGCAATATATAGAAGATGAAATCTTCTTTACAGAATGGATAGAAAATTTACCAGATCTTAGTGATCAGGAAAAGCAGCGTTTAGATCAGGTAAAGGCTCATTACATGTATCTATCTGAGCGTCCGATGCTGGAAGTAGTGGTCAAGATGTTAATACTGTCCCCATTACTAGAACTTGCAGGATTTTATGAATCTCCTTTTTTAGTTAGGGCTGAAGAATCAGTTGAAATCGTAGAAGAAGAAGAAGGCGAAATTATTAAAGGACAAATTGATGTTTTGGTGGTACAAAATCAGTTCTGGATTGCTGTCATTGAAGCAAAACGCGCCAAATTTAATGTTATGGAAGCCTTGCCGCAAATCCTTACCTATATGATGGCAGCACCGCATCCTGAAAAGCCTGTATTTGGCATGATTACCAGTGGCGATCATACGCTGTTTGTAAAAGTAAGAAGAGGCGAAAATCCTCAATATGCCCTATCTGACAGCTTTTTCCTGTTTAATCGCGGTAATGCTTTGTATGGTGTCCTGCGAATTTTGAAGCGTTTTGGGCAACAAGCGCTAGTAAGCACCTAAATTTTCAAGTATGATCAAAATAGAGACTGTTGCGCCACCCCTGTCGTGAGCAGCACAATAATTAAACCAATTTAGAGAAAGCCTTAATTATGTCAACTCCTGAAAAATTAAAAGAACGATTTGTCGCGATCGCCAGTAAGCGCGAACTCTTGGTACAGCTATCTCTCAAGGATAATTTGGGTACTTTGAGCATTGATGTGATCCAAGCTTTAGAAGAACTTGATGATCTACTCATTGAAATCAGGAAAGTTTTCCCCGATTGGCAGGACTAAGCAGGATTAAAATTTCCATGCCTCCAAAATTAACTTCCTTCCATTCTCAAGTTAATGTGCAGCGTCAGGTGAAAATTCCTATGCGCGATCGCCTTAACTTAACTGCCGATATCTATCGCCCCAAGGATGTAGAAACACCGTTGCCAGTATTATTAATGCGCTTGCCCTACGGTCGGGCGATCGCCTCCACCTGTACCTATGCTCATCCTAGTTGGTATGCCCATCAAGGCTATATTGTGGTGATCCAAGATGTGCGGGGTTGTGGTACTTCGGAAGGTGAGTTCTATCCATTCCGTAATGAATATGACGATGGATTTGATACGGTGGAATGGTGCGCCAAGGAATTAGAAGGCAGTAATGGCAAGGTGGGAATGTATGGATTTTCCTATCAGGGAGTGACCCAATTTCAGGCGGCAGTCCAACAACCTGAAGGACTAGTTACGATCTGTCCAACTATGGCAACAGCAGATTTATATCATGGTTGGTTCTATTTTGGTGGTGCAGTTTGCCTAGATTTTGATGTAAATTGGGCGTTACAACTGGCGCAAAATCTCGCATGGTATTTGAAACAAGAGCCGCAAGCCACAAAACTTTTTGAAGCTCAAAAACAATCTGCAAAATGGCTAGAGTCTGCGCCACTAAGTGAAATCGAACTATTTAAAAACGCAGAATTTGGCAATTTTGGAGACTTCTTTTTTGACTGGATAGGGAACCAACAACCAAACGATGAATATTGGCAAAAGTTGAATCCTCTCAGTTATTTCGATCGCTATGATTTGCCAGCTTTACACATTGCAGGATGGGCAGATATTTTCATTGAGGCGACGATTAATACCTATCACCAAGCTAAATCCGCGACTAAAAAGCCTCAACATTTAGTAGTCGCACCTTGGCAGCATTTACCTTGGTTACCCAAAGTCGGTGAGATTGATTTCGGTGAAAATGCTGTTTCTAAAGTTGATCAATTACAAATAGATTGGTTCGATTTTTGGCTTAAAGGAATTGAGAATGGGATTAGCGATCGCGCACCAGTGCAGCTTTTCCTGATGGGTAAAAATCATTGGTTAGACCTGCCAGAATTCCCCAAGTCTACTAACATCAAAAATCTCTATCTCTCATCAAACAAACAACTAATTACCCAATCAGCTAACAGCCAACAGCTAACAGCTAATAGCCCATTACCCGATATCTACGTCTACGATCCCCGTAATCCTAATCCCTCCACAAATTATGGATTTTACGATCAGCGTAATGTCCATCAGCGTTGGGATGTCATGGTTTATCAAAGTGATGAACTTGATCAAGATTTAGCGATCGCAGGTATTCCCCAATTCATTCTCTACGCCGCAACCACGGCTCCCGATACCGATTGGGTAATTAAGCTCCTAGATATTTATCCTGATGGCAAGCAAATGCTGGTATCTATGGGAGTGTTACGCGCAAAGTTCCGTAATTCATGGACTGAGCCTAAGTGGGTTGAGCCTGATGTAGTGACTGAATATCGCATCAAATTACGCCCTACTTGCCAAAATTTTGCTACAGGACATCGAATAGGAGTTGCAGTTTCTAGTTCTGCTTTCCCAATCATTGAGCGACATTCTAATACTCAAAAGCTACCATCCGAAGCAACCGTAAGTGATTTTATAGAAGCAACACAGCAGGTTTTTTATGGATTGGAATATCCTTCACATTTAGAATTACCAATTATGTAATCGATAAATTAAGAAGGTGCTTTGCACCTTCTTAATTTATCGATTAATATAATTTCTCCAACCACCGTACTCAGTGATTTCCTTTTGCCCTTCACATAGAAAAGGCTCACCAAGAACGCCTAATACTTCTTGTCCATTATCCAAAACAATCTTGCCAATACATAATCCCGCAGGCTCAGATAGCAAGATTGCCCCCAGTGCATCGGGCGTAATTGACCAAATTTCTAAAGCGATCGCCTGTCCATTTTCGCTCACCCTAAGCATGGCGGGATGGCGATCAGCGATCGTCCATAATCGATAGATTGGCGCAGTTTTGTCTTCTCTGACAAAACTGGCTCCCACCTTCTGTAAATTATCATTTAATTCCAGCCCACGCATCAAAGTGCCATTAACTGCAAACTCAATCATAGAAATTATCAGTAGTGCTAACTATTTAAGAACAGACAGCGCAAAGCTTCGCCCATCGTTAAATAATATAGCGCGTTGCTTTTGAGGATTTTGTATTTTTACTTATTGTCAAACTTAGATTTGTCAGTTATATTGTGTACAAGCTTGAAAAAGCCTGTGATGCCAAGCATTACTAAACAAATAACAAACATTTAGATAGACAGGAGGTGATGCCCATGCAATCAGATAGTAGTAACGGTAAACGTATGGGTCTTCAGGTTTCCGAGCTGTGTGCTGGGGCTGTTCTGTAAGGTATTTAGTTGATTATCTCTAGTTCGCTAGTTTAATTATCTAGTAACCCTGAGATCCTTCCAGCAGTTGACTGTGACCTAAAGATCCTAAAGTATTCCGAAACAAAAAGACCTAGTCAATGACTAGGTCTTTTTGTTTTTAGGCACTGGTGAGGAATAAAATCACATCGCCTTCTTGAACGACATATTCTTTCCCTTCACTGCGGAGTAGTCCCTTAGAACGCGCCGCACTCATTGATCCTGATTCTATAAGATCTTTAAATGCTACGGTTTCGGCACGGATGAAGGCTTTCTCAAAATCAGAGTGAATCACCCCTGCGGCTTGGGGTGCTTTCATGCCAGCATGAATTGTCCATGCTCTAGCTTCTTTGGGCCCAACTGTGAAGTAGGTACGCAGTCCTAAAAGATGATAGGTAGCCCGAATTAGAGACTTCAATCCGCCTTCCCTTACACCCAAGGACTCTAGATAGTCTTGACGTTCTTCGTCGGGTAATTCTAATAACTCGGCTTCAACTTGAGCCGAAACGATAGTTACTTCAGCATTTTCTGTGGCGGCGATCGCCTTGACCTTATCGACAAACGCATTGCCTGTGGCTAAATCATCTTCAGCGACATTAGCAGCATAAATTGTAGGCTTGAGAGTTAACAACTGAAGCACAGAAATGGCATCTTTTTCTTCGTCGGAGAGATTAGCGAGACGAGCGGGCTTACCAGAATCTAACACTTCCCGAACTTTTTCTAAGGCAGCTAATTCCATCTTTGCTTCGGAATCATTACTGCGAACTGCTTTGCGAGTACGATCAATACGACGCTCTACTTGTGCCAAGTCCGATAGAGCTAGTTCAAGGGTAATGATTTCAATATCACGAACGGGATCAATCGATGCTTCCACATGGATGATGTCATCATTTTCAAAACATCGCACGACATGCACGATCGCATCGCAAACTCGGATATTTCCTAAAAATTGATTTCCTAGTCCTTCACCCTTACTTGCGCCTCTGACCAATCCTGCAATATCGACAAATTCGACTCTGGTAGGTATGATTTGGGCAGATTTGCCGACTTCAGCAAGAGTAGTCAGGCGATCGTCAGGTACTGACACCGAGCCAACATTAGGTTCGATCGTACAAAAGGGAAAGTTGGCTGCTTCGGCTTTGGCGTTGGCAACTAGGGCATTAAATAACGTAGACTTGCCCACATTGGGTAGTCCGACAATCCCAGCTTTGAGCATGGCTATCTAGACAAAAACTTTTTGACATTGTGCTTATAAATTTTGGCACATATATGTAATAGCAAGTATGTAATAGCAAGAAAGAGAGTTGAGGCGCTAAGCAGGGCACTCGCATAAACAATCAAAGAGAAATTGGTATAGAAATGTAAGGTTTTCTTAGGACATAAAACCCAAAGAGCGAGTTGCGGCGCTTCGTGCTGCAACCCGCTTTTTGGGCTTTGGTTTGTACTAGCTAACTCTTGCTTTGCTATATAACCTTGAAACTCTAATTGGTGTAAGGCTCACTAGGAAGACAGCACGACAATCTGAATTCAAAAGATGAGAGATAGCGCAAAGCATCACCTTTCATCTATAAAAATAGAATCACTAATCAAAATGAATAGTAGAACCTTGTCGAAAAACTCTCCCGATTACCTCTTCGATCGCAGGTTCATTCACCGATAAGTCTAAAATTTCCAACTCCGCCAAAATTTGAGAAACTACCCTCGTTAAATTTTCCCGTGGCACTAGAAAACAAATCGCCTGTCCATCAATTTGGGAAATTTGACCATACTTTTGTAAGCGATCGCGATCGCTAATGGACTGGGCTAGCTCGACGCGCACCTCGCGATAGGGTGCAAAATCATTGTGTAAACCCTCGAGACTACCATCATAAATTAGTCCGCCTTGATGAATTAGCAATACTCGTTTACACAAAGCCGTAATATCCGCCATGTAATGACTAGTCAAGAGAATCGTCGCTTTATAGCGATCGTTATATTCCCGCAAAAATTCCCGCACACTAGCTTGAGCATTAACATCCAAGCCCAGAGTTGGTTCATCTAAAAATAAAACCTGCGGTTGATGCAACAAAGCAGCTAATAACTCCGCCTTCATCCGTTCTCCCAAGGAAAGCTTACGCATTGGCTGGGATAACTTTCCTTCTAGGGCGAGCATTTCTGTTAATTCGCCCAGACGATGTTTAAACACCTTATCGGGGATGTCATAGACAGCAGCATTCATTTTCAAAGAGTCTAGAGCTGGCAAATCCCAAATTAGCTGCTGCTTCTGCCCCATAACTAAAGTAATTTTTTGTAAAAAATCTCGGTCACGACGAAAGGGAATATGTCCTGCAACTTTGATAGCCCCCGCAGATGGATGTATCAGACCTGTCAACATTTTGAGGGTCGTGGTTTTACCTGCACCATTTGCCCCCAAAAAACCGACCATTTCCCCAGATTCGATCGCAAAAGATACATCTTTAACCGCCGCAATAGATCGGTATTGGCGATGCCAAAAATGGCGAATAGTGCCAATCAGTCCAGCTTCTTTAATGGCAATATTATAAATTTTGCTCAAACCTTCGACTGTAACCATCCCTATAGCGCTCTAACCAAGATGCATTCTGATATACTGTCAACAATATCGATGTTTTTCATTGATCGGTTAGAGTTGGATCAACAATTCTGTAAAGACACAATCAAAAAACAGTTAATGTTGATTAAGCAATATTCATAACCTTATCTTATTTTTAGGGTTTTGGAAATTTTATGACTGCATTAGCGAGCGATCGTTTTTAAAAAGCTTAAGTTTTCTGAGGAATTAATAAATTTCCTTGAAAACTCAAGGTTTAGGGCGATCCTATCTGATGCACAACTGGAAAATCAGGAAGGCAGTTATGGTAAGAGTCCTCGTAGTGGACGATAGTTCGATGGTGTTGGAGATGGTCTCGGCACATTTAAAGCAACATGGCATGGAAGTCATAGAGTCTAATGATGGCGCTGATGCGGTGGAAAAACTCAAAACTTTGACACCAGATCTCGTAGTTACCGATGTAGTTATGCCTCGGATGAATGGCTATGAGTTATGTCGTTGGATCAAAAATAATGCCTCTACGAAGAATGTACCCGTGATTATGTGTACAACTAAAAGTGAGGAATTTGATAAATATTGGGGTATGAAACAGGGAGCAGATGCATATTTGACCAAGCCTTATCATCCTCCTGAATTAATCAAAACAATTAAGCAGTTACTTAGCCAAATTAAATAGTATAAAAAAGCAATTGGTGGCGCGATGCGCCACCAATTGCTTTTTTATACTTGTTTATACTATTTACGTTCTTTGAGCTTTGCTGAGGCTGTTTGCTCTGGGTCAATACCTTCAAAGGTGGGGGGCAACCAAACTCGGACCACTAAAAGTACAGCAAGAGCAATTAAAAAAGCGCAGGTAGCCAATATTTGTTTCCAATCAACCTCTAGCAAACCCTTAACAATTACTTCTCGTAAGACCGACACAATCGTAACTTCTACGGAAACCCCTATAGAAACTCGTTGTTCTTGCAGATAAATGATTAACAGACGAAATAATTCTACTAAAATAAGAATAAACAATATATCTGCTGTTATTTCATGGAATTGCAAGTTTGTAAATAAAGAGAGAAAAGTTTGTTTTAGCTGCAATACCATGACGCAGAAAAGTCCAATACACAAGGAAACAGCAATAACATCTTGGACTAGTTCTAAAGTATTGACAATTCGGCACCGCAGAGTTTGATTATGCAAAGGATCAATAGTTTGCTCCTCGTTCCTTTGATGTTCGTTTTTATCAATTAGCTGTTGTAACTTCTGCATTGGTTATTTCCTCTATGTTGAACCCTTGACCCAAACTAACATAGCTTTTGTTTATGTCGCAATTAAAATCCTATTAGAATTTATAATATAATTGATAGAGATGACCTCAACGCATCCATTTGTCAAGCAATATGAATTTTGATTTCTATCTGGGTTGCGCTGTATGGGCTTACAAGGGTTGGCTCGGTGATTTTTATCCCAAAGGTAGTCGCGCCACTGAACTTTTGAAGCTTTACAGCGATCGCTTAGCGGCGGTAGAAGTCAATTCGACTTTTTATGTGATTCCCGATCGCCAAACCGTTGAGCGTTGGGCAAAGGATACACCCACAGGATTTCGTTTTTGCCCGAAATTTCCTAAACAACTAACTCATAATGGTTTGCTTTTGCCCTATATTGAGCAAGCTTCGCATTTTTTAGATTTAATGTCTGGTTTCGGCGATCGCTTAGGTGTAGTATTTGTGCAGTTACCACCTAGCTATAGCCCTGCTAGTTTTGGGGATTTGACTAATTTTCTTACAGCCCTACCAGCCAGCAAATATCAGATTGCTCTAGAAGTACGCCACGCTGACTGGTTTAAATCTCCCCATAGCGATCACCTCAATCAGCTATTACAAACTTTAGGTATTGGTCGGGTATTGCTAGATACCCGACCAATTTATGATTTGCCGTTGGGAGACTTAGCATTAGGGGAGGAGATTGATCACGCCCTATTTCTAGCAGTTCAGCAAGAAAGCCGTAAACCGAATTTACCTTTACTACCTGTAGTCACCGCCCCTTTTAGTATTGTGCGGTTTATCAGTCATCCCAATCGCGACTTAAATATTCGATTCTGGCAAGAATGGACGAATTATTTACAGGAATGGCTAGCCAATGGAACTCAGATCTATTTTTTTGTTCATTGTCCTCGAGAGGAGCGATCGCCCCATAATGCCAAATATTTTCAAGAAATGTTAGAAAAAGCGAATATTCCTGTTCCTCCATTGCCTTGGAATGCTCTCGCTATACCACCAGAGCAACTAACTTTGTTTTAACACTCCAACTGACGGTACAAGTATTGCTTGGCAAACTTGTACCGTCAGTTGGGGTTTGAGCGCTTAGCTATAGCAGCAAATTCTTCAGGTGTATTGCAATTAACCAGCATCGACCTAGGTGCATTTTCTATTTCCATTACCTCTTGATTCGCTAACCATTTTTGGAATGATCTTCCTCCATTTTTAATAAATTCTTTCAGCGAATCTCGACATTGCCATCGATAAAATCCACACAAAGGTTCCCATTGCTTTTGGGAATGCTGATCTACAGAGCGAGGTAAATAGGCGATCGCCCTACTCGGTAAGTCCCTTAACTGAGATACCCAAGTTTGTAAAATTTCATCCTGAAGATTTGGCAAATCGCAAGCTAGGAGCAATATCCAATCGGGTTGGTAGGTCAAAGAATTGGCGATTGCTTCCATTCCCTGCCAAAAACCAACTAAAGCTCCATCAAACTTTTGATCAATTACCAATTGTGGAGATTGCGAAATAGTTCGCGTGCTTTCTGGAGAAATCGTCAAACTCGCGATCGCTTCTTGAAACTGTTTCTGACTTCGAGCCACAATAAACATCGAGTCACTTACGGTTAAAGCTGTGCGACAAGTTTTAGCTAAAAGAGATTCTCCATTAAGCTCTAATAGGGCTTTATCCCTCCCCATTCGGGAACTTTTTCCACCACATAAGGCGATCGCGATTACCAACGCAAATTACCCTTAATCCTGAAATCAATTCCAGAACCACCCGTACCTAACTGCATCTCAATCGCCGCCAAGCTCTGGGGAATTTGATATCGAAATAAAACCCCAAAGACTGAAGACTGCTCGCGACTATCAATCCCCTGATTAATATCTCTAAAATTTTTAATAAACAAACCTGCTGTCCAAATAGAATTTAAAGCTTGCGTCGCTTCCAAAGACCAATTAAAATTCTGATCGTATTCTAAACTTCCCCGAAATCGCGTTCCCCCCATCATATCTAGCGATCCTTGCAAAAATCCAATAGTACGAAGGTTTGAGCCTTGAAGTACTAAGCCAGTACCAGGAGTTAAGGAGATATTCATTCCCTGTCCCTGACGACCATAGGTGTAGGAAAATATCAAAGTTCCCGCATTGTTATTATTAATAGAACTATTCCAATTCAGTCTTAGCACAGGAGAGCCTGTAGTGATAGCAGTGGCTATTTTCTTGCTCTCATCCAATTCAACTGAACTACTCGACCAACTCAAAACAGCATTGACAAAAGCTCCGAGAGAAGGTTCAGGATTTCCCAAAGTATTATTGGAGACGTTACCTGCTTTATTTGGCGAAAGATTGAACCACAAGCCAGATGAAATCCCATAGTTGAAATTGTCGACGGAACCTGACCAATTTGCTTCAATACTAGGCAATGAGATATAGCCTAAATAACTGGAAAATTTTCCCGATTGAGTGGCTTTTTGAGTTAACTCAATGCGATCGAAGGCTAAAACTAGCCTTTTAATACCCGCAGGAATAGTAGCAAAAATAGGATTAGAGGAATTAATATTTTGAACAAATTGCCGACCATCGGGAGCAGTTAAAATAATTTCGGAAGCAAAGGCTGAACTAGGCTGAAATCCTGTCTCATTCCGAGGAATCAGCGTGCCAATAAAAGTTAAAGGGCCAAAATCCTGAAAATTGGTACGCAGTTCTGAAACCACCGTATCGCCAAAAACAATATCATTAATCTCTTGGTCAATAAATTGAACAGCCCTACGGTACAACCCCGTTCTCACTTGAAATATGTCCGAACTGGTAGGTCGAATATCACTAGAAACTGTAATGTTGCCAGATATCTGCTCTAGCGCACTAGAAAGATTGCTATAAAAAAGATTTGAATTTAAGCGCTGATTAATTTGCTGCCTTTGTTCAGAAGTGGATTTTGTAGATAGAGAGTTGAATTTAGCCTGTGAATCTCGTAATCTTTTTGCCTCATCAATCCTATCTTGAATATTGTTTGGAGCTATTCCTAAAAAAGTACTACCCAACAACATCCCCACTGTACTATTTAAACTCTGCGCTCCATCAACTTTTCCGCGATCGAAAGAATAGGTTAAGGATGCGCCGATATTGACAAATCTATTACTATAGCTAGCTTTTATTTCTTCCTTGTCATAGGTGATAAGAGACTGATTTACAGGACGACTCGCATATATCCTTTCCCATGAACTAAAACTTGTTTGTGTAGTAGTTTGCACGGTCGGATTTCTAGCACCTAGATCAGACCAAAATAGGGAATTTAAATAATAAAACTGTTTTTCTCCCTTTTTGAGGTTAGGATTAGTCAAAATTTGTAGGAGATCGAAATTATCAAATTTACCATCTTGGAGAATTTTGACTCCAGGTAAAGATGTAAATCCACCTAACTTTGACTTTGCAGATTGGGAATTAGAGCTAATATTAAATGCTAATCCTAGTGCGTCCAAACCACTAGGCGAAACTACCGAGTCTAGAGCTAACGGAATAGCTCCATTATCAAATAGAGCCTGAAGGTTTACTGTCGGAAATCCTTGAATTACTTGAGGAGTATTTTGGGCTTCTAAATTTCCAAAATTAGAGGAACCACCTTGAGGATTATTGGTTGAACCAGTTCCTATCAAGGTTACATTTGGTCTATTAAGATCGAAACCTGAATTGATCGTAATATTAGGTGCTGGTATCCCAGGTGGATTAACTGCTTCCGCAGCCGTTGATTGAACAGAAAGGGTTCTTGGATCAAGATTGTTGGTAATTAGTGGAAAGTTCTCAGGTAAAGATGTAACAACTTGAGTTCCTGTTAAAGCACGCGAAAAAGTGATTGTTGAATTAAAGCTAATGTCCGTCCCATCACCTTGATGCAATATTCCTGCTTGATATCCTTGAGTTTCGATCGCAATTTCGTTATTTGGCAGCACCCAGTAAAACTGATCGGACTTAGGAAAATAACCGTAAGTTAATTTAATAACAACTGGATTTTTACTAGCAAATCGGATGTCAGAATCCAGATAACTCTCTGAGTTATTGGGACTAAAAATAGTTGGCGGAAAAGTTAAGCGATCCGTGGGATTAGTTAGCCAAGGATAGCGAGCCGAAGTAGTACTGATGGCAAAATTAACAACCTCATTAATTTGTTCTGGCTTAAGAGTATTTGATTGTTGATCGACCTTGGGAGGTTCTTGAGGAATTACAGGTAAGTTTTGTTGTATCTGATCGGGAATTTTACCTGGATCAATAGGAATATTTTGGGCAAAATTTTGTCCAAAAACATCATTTTGTCCAGCAAATATCCACAAAAAAATTGCTGCCGCACTCCCAATTTTGACAGAGTGTGCCTTAAATTGGGTCATAATTTGCCAGTATTTTTAAATAATATAAATAGGTAAAAATCAAGAAAAATGAAACTAACTAAATATATCCCAAGCTATTCAAGTCCATTAATTCCTGCGCCCGCCTTAATTAAAGCCGCCGCCGCCTCAAGTTGTCTGGACGTAAGAGCTGATGGATTACCACTTGCAGCCTGAAGTAATATGCTTGCTGCCGCCTGTGTAAAGGAATTTGCGGGACCAGCGGCTGTAATTGCTCCTCCACCTAAACTTAGAGACTCCAGAACTTTTTCTCCAGATGTCAAAGTAGTGTATGTAGGTAAGACAACAGTCGTACCCGAATAGTAAAAACCAGATGGCAGAGAAGATTCAGCAGAGATAGTAGTTATAGGTCCTGATACAGATGAGGTAAGAACTGATGTGGGGGTTATTGTGTTAGATATAAGATTTCCTGCCGTATCAAAGTTGTTTGTAACGGTATTAAAAGTGGCAAATGTTTTCGTTTCTCCATTGGCGAATACTGCTGAAGCAGAGATTCTAGCTGTTTGCGCTGAGATGCTTTCAACATTACAACTCAGTACAATTACAGATATTAATGTTAAAAGGTTTTTATTTTTAATGGATTTCATGGTTTCATACCATTCTTAACTAAAATAAATACAGTCGAAACATTATAAGCGTTTATGGGGCTTATTTCTAAATTAATATTTAACTTTAACTAATTTTTGGGTCACTAAATATTTCAATTGATTAAGATCTTTCGTGTAAGTCAAATCGGGATTTTCCCTCTGTATTTTTAAAATAATTTTAAAAATATAGAAATTGTCATTTTAGGTAATCTTTTGTCTTACATGAATTTGATTGTTAATCCTTGGAACTTATAGTTAAGCTTTTGGAGCCAGCGTTATTTGTCAATAAAATCCGTACAACTTGATTAGTTTTAACCAAATAAATACCCTAAGAAATTGATCGATAAACTTGAGTCAAAATCTTAGGGTTTTTGTAGTTAAACAAACTACAAAGATAATAGTAATATCATCTTTGTAGTTTGTTGATCATCAGAAATGTGTCAACTAGTCTAGACCATTAACGCCAGCACCAGCCTTGATGATTGCGCTGATGAATTCAATGTTAGAAGAGTTATAAACGCGAACACCACCTTGTTGGAACTCAGCACCAGTTGCTGTGGGGTCAGCAGCAGCAGCAGCAGAGGTTAAGACAGTAGCAGCAGCAGCAGTGAAGCTAGCTCCAGGAAGAACTGTAACAACACCATTAGAACCCACTGACAAAGATTCAACAGCAACTGAGAACCCTTGCAAGGAGAATTGAGGTACTACGATCAAGTCTGCATCAGTGATGCTAGCTTTTGTCACAGGAGTACCAGGAGTCAAAACAGATGGATTTGTAGTCTTGTAGAATGCTCCAGCAGGAAGAATAATTTCACCACTAACGGTAGAAGTAAAACCAGCAGGGGTAATAAAGGTAGCAGAAGAAGAAAGACCACCAGCGAATGCAGGTGCTGCACTAACAGCTCCTACTAGTAAAGCGCCACCGATTAGACCAAGAGAGGATAAACGCATTATTAAATCTCCAAAAGATTTGGTTGTGTTTTTGTGTAAGTAGATGCTAATCGTGAGGCTTCTACTATTAGCAGTAATCTCACGAAAAGTTATATGTGTTTTACAATACTATATCAAGGTAAATATACTGCAAGTTGCACATATTCAAATCATATATCAAGATGTCACATCCGTAAACAAAAAAGTGACTTTAATTATTTAATAAATATTAGATACTTAGGTTCATAAAAGTAACAATATGTTTAGTATTTAGCCTAGGATTAACATTAAAAAAATTTTAATTACAAGATGAAATCCAGAATTGATTAGATTATGAATATTGGGAACGGGTAGCTAGACATAAATTTAAAAACCTATGGCACAATCCCCGCTTACGCCACAGGTTAGTATCAAGAAAATACGCTTGTATGGCTTTGGTCAATTGTATTAGGAAAAATCAAAGCCAGAATAGGAGTTGCGATGCGAAGCGACGCAACTCCTATTCTGGCTTTGGGTTCTAATAAGAATGGCAACAGTTATATTTCTTGCGTCTTAATTTACTTGACTAAATTTATATATTTAACTAAACATTAATACTTCCTACTGAGTCAATAAGCAATGCGCGGATTATTCGCTCCGTAGGAAGTAGCTTTAAGTAAAACTACTTATCTAATTGAGGGATAGTAATTTAATAAATAAACTATTTAAAAAATTGAATTAAGTATACTCAAGAATTCACGATCGCTGTTTCTAAACTATCATCAGAATTTGGGAGTGTAGGAGATTTTAAGTAACCCATTTTTGGAAAAAACCGCCCTACTGACGAAGCATAGATTAAATAACTATCTCCGTGAATTTTAATTAGGGCTTGCTCTTCGTAAAGTGTTTGCAGATAAATGAGTAATGAGAACTGGCAGCATCCCATTAGCAACCAAGGGCAAGGACTCGTAAATAGATAAGAAAATAAGGTTAGAAGCATCCCACTATAAATAGGATTACGGCTAAATTTGAATAGTCCGCTTTTGACAATAGCGGTGGGTTCTGGATCTACGCCCATTCTCCATGAGATTCCCATTTGGGCTTGAGCAGTAACGGTCATTGTCAAACCAATAGCTAGTAAAGTCCATCCAAATATCTTTACATTAGAGGGGACTTCCCAAACACCTAATGCATTTTTCCCTAATAGAGCGTAACAAACTGCCCAGACACATAATCCTGTCATGTAGATAGCGATCGCTGCACCCACCAACTTTTGAATAGGATCGCGGTTTCGGCTGAAAGCCATAGCGAATGTACCTGTTCTTATCCAAAGGCGAATTAGAGGTAGAACGAAAGCTATCAAGAAAAATGCTAGGACACTTAGTGGTACTGATTGATTCATTAAGTTATCTAATAGAAAGATTGGCTTGGCAAACATATAAACAAAGTAATTACAAATTGTAGAGATTAAAGATATTGCAGATAATCTAGACCAATAAAAACAAGACTAAATAATATTTTGTAACTGCGCTGCCGTCATACAAAAACCAACAATTAAGCAGACTTCCACTCCCGAACATACTACAGGACCAGCTACACACTGTGGAATAGCCCCACCGACAAACATCACAATACTGCTAACGAGTAACCAAGGAGAACCTACTTGTTGCCAAATCGCTAAGCCAATTATGCCTACTAAAATAGTTGTGATGATAGAAGGAATTGGCAACATCTTGTAAGCACTATTTGTATAACGCAAAGTACCTTCAAACCATACTTCTTTTGGCTCAAATTTTCTGTAGTAAGTTACAATCTCGGCGGCGATTAAGCTAATCACTAAGAAGCAAACACTGAAAATAGACAATGGCTGAAAAGCCCATTCCATATGACTTTGGAGGCAAAAACTGAAGGCTGCAAGAATAGATAAAGGTGTTAATAAAACATGCCCCATAAAACGAGGATGACTTAATTTTAAAAGGGTTTTACCTTTGCCAATTAAGCTACCTACACTCACAATAAGGTTGTCATAGGCGATCGCAGTTATTACTAAAATCAGGATAACTAGACCTATTTGATGAGATTGATAATAAAGATAATGTGCCCACGCTAATAAAAATAAATGACATACCGTATAAAACGGATATAGGAACATTGCCATCTTAGCCCCCTTAGTGCTAATAGTTAAGTCTTTACCTTCAATCTTTTATGAGACTGAAAATACACTACAAGAGCAAAGGTTTATCTTGGTGCATTTGTTCACAATACTCATACTATCTAAACATTTAGACACAATTATCTAAACATATTGTAACGTTTGATATACAGAATATTTTCACTTATCGGATTAAAGAAATTTGTATGAGAAAGCAGTACTAAATTAATTCATGTTTTACTCTGACACGATAAGTTTGCAAGAACTTATCGTGCTTTAGGGAGATTTTTGCTTGATTAATATGAAGCTCTTGAGTTCTGATCTATAGATCGAAAGATCTAAAGGAAATATCATGTTATGTATCGTATTACTCGTAAATTTATTGAATTAAGCTAGCTCTATAGGAAGTTATGAGCTAGTCCTCCGCGACGGTTCCCACCAAAAGAAATATTTCTACAACTTCTTGCGTTGGATATTGATGATGAAATTTATTACTGCATCTACATTGAACTTATGAATACCATAAACCCTTGAAAATTGCTATATATTACATAACATTTCTTGAAAATGTAGAGTTTTCTTGATTTCTGCTAAAGTATCAGAGAAAACACTTAATTAAGTGACAATTCCCCAGTAAATCAACGTTTTAATCTATGGAAAGTCTTAAAGATAAAGTTCTGATACCACAAGAAGAGTTGAGTAAGCCAAATGACTTAACAGTACTCAAAAACTTTTGGTATGGAATTGAACATAGTAGTAATGTTTCTATTAAGCCTAAAACCATTTCTTTTATGGGACATGATTTAGTTCTTTATCGAGGAAGTGAAGGACAAATAATTGCATTAGATGGTCGCTGTGTTCATAGAGGTACGGAATTAGCCGCAGGATGGGTAGAAGGTAATTGTATTCATTGCCCTTATCATGGTTGGCGATACGAAGCTAATGGTACTTGCAGTCATATTCCTGCTAATCAATTAGGTGCAAGCATACCCATACGGGCAAAATTGCGATCCTATAAAGTGCAGGAAAAATATGATTTAGTTTGGCTTTTTTGGGGTGATTTACCCGTAGAAGATTGTCCAGAGATTCCCCCCTTAAATGAATTCCAACAAAAAGGCTGGCGATCGGTACAGGGTGAGTTTACTTGGGATGGTCATTACACAAGAGTAATCGCGAATACAATTGATATGGCTCATGCTCCTTTTGTCCATGCTTCAGCCTTTGGGCGTAAAGAAGCCCCAGCCGTTCCATCTTATAAATTAGAAGCTGGAGAATGGAGTGGGAGCGGATTCATTAATTTTGATACTAAGCCTGCCTATTCTCTAAAACTTATTCTTGGTACCGATCATCCGTCTGGGGTTTTTCGAGCCACTTTTTACATGCCAAATATTACGAGAGTAGATTTGCAATTTGGAAAGTTTCAATTTGTTTTATTTCTCTTGCACATACCCGTGAATGCAACTAAAACCATTACAAAGTGGTTACATATTCGCAATTTTGTGACTACACCTTTAGCGGATTATTTTATGCGTCGAGATGTAGTTAAAACATTTGTTCAAGACAATGAAGCGGTTAAAATTCAGGCGGGGGCTGCTCCTTACGATCTGACGACTGATATTCATGCTCCTTCGGATGCGCTGGAGTTGGCTTATCGTAAGTTTTTTAATCGAGCCGCAGAAATGGGATGGATTAGTTAGACAATTCTCGTTAGATAAAAAGTGTCAGCCGTTAAGCGGCTGACACTTTTTTTTGTTGGAGTCTACTTGTAATTCTCAGGAAGCAACTTTTGTAATTGAGTATTAGTGTAATAAAAACTGAGAATGCGATCGTAAGACCAACCCATACGAGCCAAGTTATAGGAACCAGTTTGGCTCATCCCCACTCCATGACCTAAACCTCCACCAATAAAGTTATAGCCTGTTAAAACCTGATTTTGATAAATGGGTTCTAAGCGAAAGAAAGTACTGTCGGGAGGATCAAAGGCATCAATGATTTCATCTTTTTTAACAAGAATTTTTCCTGTATCCGTAATCGCTTCCATTTCTAGAACTCTACCTGAAGTGGCTCTTTTAGTTACTCGCAACTGTTTAATGGAATTAAAGTTAGTGATATTGTCTCCTGAGAAGCGTAAAAACTTTTTGAGAGAGATTTGCAATTCATCTAAGGAGCCACTTTTGCTCCAGCGTAAAGTACGCCAGCCCACCTCATTAAATCCTTCTTGACGGTCTAGAAATGCCTTTAAGTTCTTATCAGCAGAGATATTTGCCGATCGCTGATTTTCAGGACGTTTAGCAAGATCTAGAACTGACACTAGATAAGGGCGAGGGGTTCCATCCCATAGATCGTTATAGTTGGCGGTAATTCCGCCTGTCGTTGAGGAATAGAGTGCATCGATTACCCGATTGTTGTAGGTTAAAACTAACCCTCTGGTATCGGCAATAGCGCGATCGGCAACTTCGGTTGTATTTTCTAAGCCTCGATAGACTTGGCATTGTGTATCCGCGCACAGTTCATAATTATCGGCTTTAAAGCGATGCAAACTCGCTAAGACATAGGTTCTTGCTAATATCGCTTGGGCTTGAACTGCGGCATAGGGAGCGTTGTAGCCAATTTCATGGGGAACAACTCCGCGCACGTAGGTTTCTAAGGGAACCTTATTTACTAGCGTAAAACTTTGATGGGCATTGGGTTGAAGATTAAGCGTTCCTGCATAAGGACGATTACTAATTTCTGCCTTATTCTCACGCTGATAACTAACTTCCACAATTCCTGAACTACTGCTCACATCTAGCCGATCGCGATTGTATTTAAAGTCTCCCACTGTCCATGAGGCGATCGCTTTTTGAGGCAAAATACGGCGATCGAGTTGTACCGTCAGATTACCTTGCGATCGCAGGGTATAAAACATCAAATAGCGCAACAGCATCGAGTCATAGACATCACGCTTTGCCCAGACTTGCCAACGCCTCGGCTGAGCGATTTCCGTTTGAACGCCTTTCTCATTCCAATGGAACGCACTCGCGTCAGCATTCTCAAAACTTCGATGATTGCTCAGAACCAACTTCTCTTCGAGAATTGGCTCCGCTAATGGCTGTGGTGTTATGTCGATTACTAGGCGATCGCTGGTTAATGTTTGCGTACTTTTACCGTCGGCTGAGGGAAAGGTGAGAGTTAACTTGCCGCCAGATGGAGCTTTGAGGGTGAGCCGATCCTGTGGTCTTTCGCCAAAACGTTGGACTATACCAATTTTTAGAACGGGATTAGAATCCACTTGAGCTTGGACAATTTCGCCTGCCGTCAGCGTAAACGAACAAACAGTCACAATTACAGTTTGGCGAAATATACCGAGAGTTTTTAGCATGTCAAGCTCAAAATGTCAGAAACCTTAGACATTTTATACCAAAACATAAAATGGCTACGCCATTTTATGTTTTGGTCACTTGCATTAGGACAAACCAAAACCCAAGAAGCGAGTGGCGGCGTTTCTTGGGTTTTGGTTTGTCCTAACAAGACGGGCTAAAGCTATAGTTCAGCTTTAGCGAAAGTGGGGAGGGCGTTTGTATTTACGCAATACATCCACCTGTTGACGTTTAGGCGGAAACCACGATCGCCAGACCCAAACTAAAATATTTTCGAGAGTCTCGGCTAGTTCGATCGCCGCTTTACTGACCTTTTGCAAAGGGGATAACTGGCGAGATGGACGGCTAGATCGTTTTGGGGAAGATGGTTTTGAAGATGGCTTCGTAGCGACTTTGCGAGTTTGAGAGGAACGCCGATCTCGATTGGGTGGGTTTTGGCCGGAGTCTGAAGTCGATCGCTGCAATCTATTTGCACCAGTTCTTGGTGGAGGCGATTGGCGATAGCTTTGCTGTGCCAGATGGGTTTCGAGTTCGGTATGAGTAGGAATGTTGTAGAAATCAGCATCGGTTTCGTAAATTTCGACGCGGCGTTTGGGGAAATTGGGTAAATCTATTTGGGCTTTAGGAAGATCGAGTATAGGCTGTTCGCTTAATAGTTCCGCAACTGGCTCTAATTGGGGAACTTCTTCTACTAAGCCCTGCAATGTCCAATTGCGTTCCGCCTTCGCGCCACCCAGTCGCAAGCAATTTCCTGCATGATCGAGAACTAACGCTTTACGTCCACCCTTGGGGCGTAAACCCCGACCGAGCATTTGCAAATGGAGCGCTACGGATTTCGTAGGGCGACAGAGTTGAATAACTTCGATTTCGGGAACGTCAAAGCCTTCAGTAAACAAATTGACATTGCAAAGGACTCTGGTTTCACCACCACGAAAGCGTTCGAGGATGGCTTGCCGTTCTTTGGGGACAGTTTCGCCATCAATATGTTCAGCAGCAATACCTGCGCTTCGGTAACGTTCGGCGATCGCTTTGGAATGGTCGAGATTAATCGCAAATACGACACAACGTTTTTGATGGGCATGGCGCAAATATGCATCGACGGCACAACCAGCCACATACCGGCGATCAATACGTTCTGCTAAGTCAGCCGAATTAAAATCGCCCCCTGCAATCCGAATCCCTTCTTCTGTGGGTAAAAAGCTTTCAGGGGCAAGTACGTCATAATCTGCGAGAAATCCACGCCAAATCAATTCTGATACAGAAGGACCCACGACTAATGCTTCGTAAAGGCGATCAAATCCTCTACCATCTAGTCGCGAAGGTGTAGCCGTCACGCCCAAAATTAAGGCTTCAGGAAAATAGCTCAAAATCTTTAAATAGCTTGGTGCTAAAGAAAGGTGGGCTTCGTCAACAATTACAAAGGTGATCGCACCTAAGTCTATTTCTTGTTTTTCGAGGCGTTTCACTAAGGTTTGCACGGAGGCACATTGCACGGGATGCTCGAGGTGCATGGGTTGATCGGCTTTGATGATGCCAACAGGCGATCGCAATGTTTTCTCTAGAGTATTTTTTGCTTGCCAGAGCAGTTCTTCGCGATGAACTAATAGGAGAACACGCTGATGGCGATCGTAAAAATGTTTGGCAAGTTCGCTGAAGGTTCGGGTTTTGCCTGAGCCTGTGGGCATTGCTAGCAAGATCGCTCGCTTGCCGAGCCGCCAAGTCGCATAAATATCGTCGATGACCCGTTTTTGATAGTCTCGTAACTCAGACATCGCACGCCTCAAAAAAATTCCTAGTATTATGCCAGAAGTTTCCTAAAACGCATCAAGGATTTTAGTCGGTCTAGTAACAGTCTTGTAGATAAAAGCTGATGAAGCTCAAATTATGTAAAATAGGAGCTACGCATTTGTGCATTTTTAATCTTTTTATGGTTTTTGATGTTCAACATGAAGAAGTTTTACAATGGATAAATTAACTCTATATCGCCAACATATTCAGTCAATTTTAACGCATCACTGTCAACTCGATCCTGTTAGTGAAGCGATGGAAACTTATACTGTATTTGATACAGAAGGTGATCACTATCAAGTGATTAGTGTGGGTTGGGAAGATGGATTTCGTATGTATGGTTGTCTAATTCATGTGGATATTAAAGATGGAAAGATTTGGATTCAATATGATGGAACTGAGTATTCAGTTGCCAATGAATTAAGCGATCGCGGTGTACCTAAGCAAGATATCGTCTTGGCATACCATGCGCCCTATGCAAGAAAATACACAGAGTTTGCTGTGAGTTAGATACTTTTACATGCTGAAGAAATAAGTATGTCCCGTTCATTGATTCTAAATCTGAGAGATTGGGTGTAAAATCGAATTGTTAACGAGGTAATTACTATGAGTCAATATGTTTTACCTCGCATTCAGTCTCTACAAGAAAGGCTGGAGAATTTAAAAAAGCTTGTCAATCATCAATTGTTGCCGAACTCTCGCAAGACTACTTATATCAAGGGCTTATGGAAAGATTTGGAGATAAGTGAAATAATCTTACAGATGCTAAAAGAGCCATTTTTAAGGATGTTAATAATTGGAATGATTAGAAATTAGATGGATACTTATTTGAATGACCCTAACTACAACAAACAGCATTAACTTGATTGAAGTTGCAACGGATTTGTCTAAACCTGAGCGAATCGATCGCTTTTTAGCACATCACCTCGCCGAACTATCGCGATCGCGAATACAAACATTAATTGATGAAGGCTATGTCACCGTTAATGACCTTCTTTGTAATAACAAAAAGGACTTAATCAAGGCAGGCGATCGCATCCAGTTAATTACTCCTGCCGTCGAACCCCTCGATTTAGTTGCCCAAGAGATTCCCTTAGATGTTCTTTATGAAGACGAACATTTGATTGTAATTAATAAACCTGCGGGCTTAGTCGTACATCCAGCCGTAGGACATAGCGATGGAACCTTAGTAAACGCCCTCTTAGCCCATTGTAAAGAACTTTCAGGCATAAATGGAACTCAACGTCCGGGCATCGTGCATCGTTTAGATAAAGATACGAGTGGCGTGATGGTAGTGGCGAAAAGCGATCGCGCTCATCAAGATTTACAAGCACAGATACAGGCGAAAACGGCTCGGCGGGAATATTTAGGAATTGTGCGGGGAGTTCCGAAAAGTCAATTAGGCAGCGAATCGGGAATTATTGAAGCAGCGATCGCTAGACATCATAGCGATCGCAAGAAAATGGCAGTAATGGAAAATGGACGTAGAGCCGTCACCCATTGGCAAATCAAGGAACGATTAGGAAATTACACCTTTGTTAAATTTGATTTGGAAACTGGGCGTACTCATCAGATTCGGGTACATTCTGCTTATATGGGCTGGGCGATCGCAGGTGATCCTGTCTATGGAAGTCAAACCAAAGAAGTTTCTCAATACCTATCAGGACAAGCGCTCCACGCATGGCGACTCACGTTTACCCATCCAATTTCAGGCGAATTAATAGAAAATGTTGCGCCTTTACCCGAAGGCTTTGAGAAGTTATTAGATTCTTTGCGCCGTAGGAAATAAAGCCAAAGCACAAAATGGCTAAGCCATTTTGGGTTGTTAAAACCTCTTACTCTTTTCCCACCGAAAGATTAGCTGTGCCGCGAAAAAAGCAACGCTTTATTCATCTAAAGACAAAGCCAACTGATAAATTTGGCGGCGTGGTAAATCCGCTAGTTCGGCTAATTGACGACTAGCATCCGATCGCGAAATTCCCGATGCAATCAAACTCTGTAACTCATGCAAAATCGTCTCTTCCGTCCATACAGGCTTTTCACTAGGTTTTGCACCTTCTAAAACCAGCGTAAATTCTCCTTTAGGCGCATGAGTTGTAAAGTAAGCGATCGCCCCTTCTATCGAACCTCGCCAAAATTCCTCATGGAGTTTTGTAAGTTCCCTTGCGATCGCAATGTGACGCTCAGCCCCCAAACTTTCCGCCAAATCTTCAAGGGTACGCAATAAACGATGGGGGGCTTCATAAAGAATCATCGTGCGCGTTTCCAATCGCAGAGTTTCTAAGCGATCGCGACGTTCCTTTTTATCCGTCGGCAAAAATCCATCAAATCCAAAATGCTGGGTGGCAAAACCCGAAGCCGTCAAAGCCGCAATTCCCGCCGTAACCACAGGAATCGGTACAACCCTTATTCCCGCAGCAATGCAACCCTGCACTAGTTCTACTCCAGGGTCAGAAATTGCAGGCATCCCTGCATCACTAACTAAGGCGATCGCTATGCCTTGCTGTAACTTCTCCACCAACTCAGGCGCGCGCTTATGGGCATTATGTTCGTGATAACTAGTTTGAGGAGTATCAATACCAAAATGGTGTAATAACTTACCCGTATGCCTTGTATCCTCAGCCGCAATTAAATCGACCTGTTTAAGCGTAGCGATCGCCCGAAAAGTCATATCCTCCAAATTGCCAATTGGCGTTCCCACCAAATAGAGAATTCCTGAAGCTTCCATTAATTAATATCCATATATAGCAACCCAATATTTTTGTTAAAAGTGTTGGATTGCAACACTTTTAACAAAAATATTGGGTTTTATCTAACGCCACTGTTTATTTTCTAATTCGCGAACCTGACGCTCAAGGCGATCGATTCTTCCCCGCAATTCATCCATTTCATTTTGACGCGGCACACCCAAATCCTGCATCACATTACGAATCTGGCGCTGAATTAAAGTCTCCAAATTTCCTTGCTCTGACTTTAAACGACTAGCAATATCATTGAGAATCTCAGAGGCTTGCTCTGGATCGACTTTGCCATCTTTGACCCAATCTTCACTTGCTTCTTTTATTTTTTCCAGCACAATCGATGTTGTACCAACACCAAGCATTAATAACTGCTTAAGCAAATTATTGCTATCCATAAACCTATACGATCCCTAGAGATGATCTATAGCTCCATCATACTAAAAAAAGTAGGAGCAATTCATGAATGGCTCCTACTTTTAGGATGGGTTACATCTTAAATACCTTGCTGGTTGCTATACTTTAAGCTGCTCTAACTTCACAAAAAATTTTCAGGTAAGTTTATTTATGATTCGTGCTGTAATCGAGACCGCTAAGGGAACCATGCGTGCTGAGCTTGATGACCAATATGCTCCCATTACTGTGAAAAATTTCGTAGACCTAGCCAAGCATGGTTTTTATGATGGGCTGACCTTTCATCGCGTCGAACCAGGATTTGTAATTCAAGGTGGTGATCCCCTTGGCAATGGCACTGGCGGATCAGGCGATCGCGTCCAATTAGAAATCTGGGCTGAAGGTGATAGCGAAGCCACGATCGGCAAAGTTTTGGCAGGCGGCAAAAAGCCAGTAATTAAGCATAACAAAGCTGGCATTTTCTCAATGGCACGTACTCCCGATCCTAATAGTGCCACCAGTCAATTTTTTATAACCCTTGGCGATGCATCGTTTTTAGATGGTCAATATGCAGCTTTTGGGTACACCGCAGACACAGAAGTAGCCCAAGCAATCCGTCGTGGTGATAAAATCATCTCTATCAAAATCGAAGATTAACAAAAAACAAAAAAAGATGGCTCACGCTGGGCGTGAGCCATCTTTTTTTGTTTTTTGTTAAACGAAAATCGCGATGGTATTAACCTACGAGGCTAGAAATTGCCGATTGCAAATCACTTAAAACTTGGGAAGAGCTATTGCCGTTAGACATCGTTCCTAAATCTTGAATTGCTGCCTCTAATTGGGGACGTAATGTATCAACAATATCTTGCACAGGACGTAATAATTGTTCCTGAGCGTTGATTTGACCCACTAGCTCAGCAACGGTTTTAATGCGTTCCTGATACTGAGATTCCGCCGCTTTAATAACTTGCTCTTGCTGTGAATGCTCTTGGGTTTGTTTACCAAGCATTTCCTGCTGTTGCTGGGTGTAATTGCGTACCGCGTCAATCTGACCTTCCATTTTACGCAATTCTTGCTCTTGGCGATTTTTTTGAGCTTCGATTTGCGATAGCAGGGGCATTAAACTTTGGGCGGCATTTACTTCAACAGCAATTCCCTTACGGCGATCCAAAATTGCCTTTTGCTGATTAAGCAAAGACAATCTTTCTTGCATACCTCGTCTCATGCCTGAAACGCTTTCTTCAAGAAGCTTATATTGTTCTTCGGCAAATTCCTTATTACTTTCTAGTTCAATTCGCGCAAATTGATCGGCTGTTTCGACCTGACTTTGCAAATCGGCAATTTCTCCTTCTAGTCCAGCCAACTCATCTTCTTGAGCGCCAATATAGTTAGTTAACTTATCAAAGTCTGATTGCAGAGCCTTAATTGTGGACTCTAATTCCTCAATAGGCATTGATTGTAAGCGATTTTCCTCCTCTGGGCTGAGGACTTCCATACTTCCTGGTCCACCAAAGGACTCGATCGCATTGGAAGTTTGTTCGTAGAGATCTATTTGAGCTTCTAGCTGCACCCTCGACAAAGCCATATTATTTTCTTGTAGCTTTAAGATGCCCCGTTGAGCCTTAAGCTCGGCTTGAGCATCAGCTAAAGCAACTTGAGTTTGCTGCCATTGAGTTTTGCGGGCATTAAGCTCTTCGCTCGATTTATTAAGAAGTCCCTTTTGTTTTTCAGTCTCACTTTTGAGGGCATCCAGATTTTGCCAAAAGCCCGTAAGTACTTCTTGGCGCTTATTAATTAAGTCCAGAGCGCTATGGATTCTATCTCTAAGAGAATCGGGATTTGTAAATCCAGAAGATAATTGACCAATTAATGTTTTTAGATGCTCAGCTTGATCAGAGGTAAGCGCCGCCGCCTTGGCTTCAAAATGCCCACGTTCTGCTTCTATGGTTTTTCTTAACTGATCGATCTCACTTCGCTCTTTTGCAAACTTTTCCTCAAGTTCCTCAATTTCCTGTCTTCGAGTATCAAGGTGTTCTAGTTCTAATTCTTTTTGTTCTAATTCTTGCTCGCGACGATGTAACTCTTGGCTTTGAAAATTAAGAGATTGCTTCCACTGCTCAACTTCTTCCTCAGCGGATTTATACTTATCCTGCGATCGCGAGAAAGCTTGAAGGAGGTTGACAATTTTTTTAGAAGCATCTTGGACACTTTGGACTTGGTTACTGCCTGTGACTTCGGCAATGACCATTTGACCATCTTTAAAATCTTTGGCTTGGCTAGAGTCTTGAATTGGTAAAGTTTGCTCATTCGTAATCGGCTGCCAAACATTTTCACCCGTATTACGTGCTAATAGACGGACTGACGAATTACCACCTAATCCAAAAGCTGCTTGAGTTTTTTGAAGTTCCGCTAAGTACTGCACGCTGAATATACTCCTATTTTGCTGATGCTAACTTTCAGATTGACATGACGAAAGAGCAAAAACCCGTCATTGAAAATACAAAATAGCCTAGATCCTCATCTCATACTACCGAATTGCATGAGCTTTTTGGCGACATATTTTTAAGAGAGATTATTATCTTATGTTTTTGGGGTCAAGGGCATCACGCAAGCTATCACCTAAAAGATTAAATGACAGTACCGTCAGCACGATCGCTAATGCAGGAGTCCAAACCAGCCAAGGCTGAAGAATTACAATCGAGGCGTTAGTAGACAAAGATAGCATATTCCCCCATGAAGGATCGGGCGGTTGGATGCCGAGTCCTACTAAGCTTAGGACTGCTTCTACTACTATAAATCGGGGGATATCGAGGGTTGCCGAAATAATAATAAAGGTAATTGTTTGCGGTAAGACATGGCTCATCACGATCCGCAATGGACTGGCTCCTGATGCACGAGCCGCCATAATAAAAGTTTGTTCTTTGATGGACAAGACTTGTCCACGGATAATTCTTGCTAGTCCAGACCATGAAACAAATGAGATGATCGCAGTTATTAGTGCAAACCGTTGAGTATTACTGATCTGCGGCGGCAAAATTGCAGCTAATGCTACTAATAAATATATTGAAGGAATCGACATCAAGATTTCTACAAAGCGCATCAGCACGACATCAACCCAGCCGCCGATATATCCTGATATTCCTCCCACAAAACAGCCGATCGCATAGGAAATCGTTGTACCAATAAACCCGATTAGGAGACTAATTCTACCTCCGTGGAGTAAGCGGGTTAACTGATCCCGTCCTTGTTCGTCCGTTCCTAAAAGGTTCAGTTGTCCTGCTCCATTGGTACTAAATAGATGACCACCATGCAAAATCTGAATTGGTGAAGGCTTGTTGTAATCCACGATCAGAGCGCGATCGCCTGTTTCCAGATCGACTTTGCCTTGGGTAGTGGGATAAACATGAGCGCCAATAAATTGACCTTGGCGATCGTGCCAATATATTTGCGTGGGCGGCAGTAAGGAAGCATTTTTGACTGATTCAGTGACACCATAGGGTGTGACGAAATCAGCAAATATGGCTGAAGCATAAAATATTGTCAAAATTACAATCCCAATCCAAGCCAGAGGATTGGCTCTGAGTCTTTTCCACCAAGTCATTAGGAGCCTTTAAGTGCTTTGAAAAAATTTTTGCGGTAGTTGCCATTCATGACAAATAATACGGGCCATAACAACGCTAGACCAATCTGATTACCAGAAAAATCGGTGCGCCGAAATCCTTGCAAAAATTTCACAACCCCAAATACATAACCAACGACAAGTAAAATCAAAATTAACTGCGGCAGCATAAATCCCTCTTGAATGTACTCAGTCTAAATAATCACAGAAATTTGCAATTAATTTAATCTCAAAATTGATATTGAAAGTGAAGTGAGATGTCACTCCACTTTCAATCCTAATTTATTTTACTCATTAGTGGGTAGCCTAACCAAGAGAGAGTTGCAGGGCTTCGCGCCACAACTCTCGGTTCTACTATTGCTGACTGGATTCATAAATACCTGTCCATTCAGCCCATACTTGCCTACCCATTATTTCGCCTTTTTGCCAAATTTCCTGCTGTTTTGCTTGTTTTGGAAACTTGCCTTGATAATTACTATCGACTAAGGTGTTTAATCCAATTTTGATTTCGCCTAATTCACCTAAATAAGTCGCCGCGATCGCCCCTGATTGTAGAGAAATTAGAGATCTAACTTCGGCATCATTTTGCTGATTACAGTTATGTCGCTTTGCTCGTTCGATCACAATTTGCCAATTGTGGGGCGTGCTGAGGAAGTAATAAAAGCTACTAGCGATCGCCGCCGAAATTCCTGTGTTGGCACGATGCACCGTAATGGCACTTGCGCCACATTCTACAAATTGTTGAGCTAGCTGCAATTGAGCTAAACAGTTTTGGAAGTTGTGAGGATGTGGGCTTAGCGATCGCCTTGGACTGAAATCAGTATAAATTTGCCGAACTAACAATAAGGGTTGCAATTCGCCACGACAGCCATAGGCGATCGCGTAGGCTAGGACTAATTCGGAAATATCCGCTTTGCTGTAATTTTGTAAATCTAAAATTCGCGATCGCACTTCCTGTAAGTCTTGATGCCAGTAAGCCCCAATAGCGATCGCTAACACACTTAAATCCAAAGGGTTTGCCAAAAAACTTAAAGAAAGTGAGTCAATTTTGTCCTTAACTACGGCTTCAGTCAAAATTGCTAGGCGATCGGCATAATCTTCTGGAATAACTGCGAGAATACTTGTCCAAATAGCGCAAAATCGATTTCTTAAGGATTTTTGGTTGAGCAACATAGGATTTTGATGTTTACTTAAGCGCACTGTAAATAACCACAGCAATCGCCAACATTAACAAAGAAGCGTAAACGATAACGCGCCCCCAGACTGCTAAGAATAAACCCAACAAATTCCAAAAACTGGGACGGGAAGTCCCATTCCACTTGGGGGTAAATTTAGAAATTTCTGACTTCTCATAACCATCAAGCTGTTTCATCGATACAACCCTGTAATGCAATCGCCCAAATGGTTGTAAAAGCTTGAACTGTTGATAACGGTGATGATTAGTACGCCAGCGATTACGCAAGTTTTTAGCTTTACCAACATATAACACCACCCACAGAGCCGTAATGTAATACACTCCTGATTCCTGCGGTAATTCCTTAAGGTTGTCGATGGATTTAGATGGCAACCAAAAAACACGTATCCATTCAGGCATAGGTAATTTACTATCCTAAGTTATTCATACCCAGATATTTAGTTACTTTCACGCCATCTTAAGCAGATTTGGGTTATAAATAAAATGTTTTGCTTAAGTAATCTAAATAATCTCGTTAGGTTTTGCTTATATGTCAGATTTTAATCGCGGGATCATGAAATTTGAAAACGCTGACAGCCCTTTGTCAATCGTGCTTTCTAGCGTTGTTGTCCTCAGTGCGATCGGTTTCCTACTCTGGTGGGGTTTCCAGACTGCTTACGTTTAAAAATATTATCAAACCATAGACCCAAAAAAGAGATGCAGTCGTTTAGGCTGCATCTCTTTTTTGGGTCTATAACCCTGTAATCTAAGACAAGTTTCTGATCAATTTTCTAAATAATGACTGTTACCACTTCTCAAGATGAACAACTCGGAGCCGCGATCGGTGCGATTCCGAGTGGCTTATTTATTATTACCTCTCAACAAAATGGCACAACAGCCACCATGCTTGCTTCATGGGTACAACAGGCTGGGTTTAATCCCCCATCGGTAACCTTTGCTGTCGGTAAGGGTCGCCCCCTTGAAGCTGCTTTGACTGTAGGTAGCCCCGTGGTCATTAATATTGCCGAAAAGGGGCAGGGCAAAATTATTGGACATTTTGCCAAGGGTTTTGCGCCAGATGTTGATCCCTTTGAGGGACTTGAAACCGCTACGGCTCCCAGTGGTCAGCCCTATCTAACCGAGGCGATCGCCTATCTAGACGCAACTGTAACTAGCAGTCTTGACGCTGGTGACCACGTAATCGTTTTGGCGACGATTAATGCAGGCGATCGCCTCCGTGAAGGTGAATCCGCCATCCATACCCGCAAAAATGGATTTAAATATTAAAAAGATTTTTGCGACACGGCTTAGGCGTGTCGCAAAAATCTTTTTGATAAAACAGTTGACATTACCCACAATGTTTGGCATATTAATAAAGCGCAAAACGCAAATCAACCGCAAAATGCGGGTGTGGCTCAGTGGTAGAGCATCTCCTTGCCAAGGAGAATGTCGTGGGTTCGAATCCCATCACCCGCTTAAGAAAAAGAATAAAGACAAGAGAGTCCTGCGTAAAAGCTTGGACTCTCTTGTCTTATAGCTATAGCCCACCCAAGAAGCGAGTGGCGGCGCGATGCGCCGCCACTCGCTTCTTGGGTTTTGGTTGATGATTGATCAACACAAGAATAGCGTCGCACAGCGACATTCTTGTGACAATTCAAGCACTGCTAGATTTTTAGTTCGGTTATGATTACCAAATCTCATTGCGATCCTACCTCCATAAACTTATGCAGCTTAATTTGCAGACTGCTTCCCCAACCGTTACCAAATTCGATTTAAAAAACGCTCTAGCAAATATAGATCTACCCTCTGCGGATTGGGTGGGAATACGGGAAGTCCACGAAATTACGACCACTCGCTATGTACGCGATCGCAAGCCCCAGTCCAATGGGCGCAGCCTATCCCACGGAGTCATGATTGAAGTCTTAGCCAATGGTCAATTTGGCTATGCAAGCACCAATCATCTCGACATAGAAAATATTCAACTCACCGCCCAAAAAGCTTACGAGCAAGCCACAATCGCCGCACAATGGGCTGTCCATCCCTTCACGATCGCCCAAAGACCTAAAGCAATTGGACAATATTTTTCACCATTTATTAAAGCAGCCGATGCGATCGCCCCTAGAGACATCAACGAATTACTAATCGAAATCTGCGATACCCTCAAAGTCTCTGACAAAATCGTCAAAACTAGTGCCTATGCCGTCATTACTGAAATTGAAACGCGATTTGTAAGCAGTAATGGCTCTGATATTTATCAAAAATTTCTTACTATTGCTACAGACTATGCGGCGACTGCTCAAGATGGGGCAATTATTCAGCGTAGGGGCGACAAAGGGCAACTAGCACGCTGCAATCAAATAGGGATGGAAGTATTTGAGCGTGATCTCATTTTGCAAAGGGCAAAGATCGTTGGTGAACAAGCGGTAGAACTGCTCACAGCCGATGAATGCCCCACCGCAACTACTAGCCTCGTACTTGCCCCCGATCAGATGTTGCTGCAAATCCATGAAAGTATCGGACATCCCCTTGAAATCGATCGCATTCTCGGCGATGAACGTAACTACGCAGGCGGCAGCTTTGTTAAGCTTAGCGATTTCGGCACAATGCAGTACGGCTCACCCCTGATGAATGTCACCTTTGACCCCACCATGGCTGGAGAATTCGCCAGTTATGCCTTTGATGATGCGGGTATACCTGCCACTAAGGAATATTTAATTAAAGAAGGAAATCTCTTGCGCGGATTAGGTAGCGCTGAAAGTCAGGTGCGATCGGGAATTGCGGGCGTAGCGAATGCCAGAGCCACCTCTTGGAACCGTCCAGCCATCGATCGCATGGCAAATATCAACCTTGAAGCTGGAGAATATAGCTTTGAGTCGATTCTTGCGGACATTGAATATGGCGTATATATGGAATCCAATCGCTCATGGTCAATTGATGACTATCGCAATAAATTTCAATTTGGCTGTGAATACGCAAAACTCATCGAAAATGGCAAATTAACCAAAACTCTCTGCAATCCTAACTATCGCGGCATCACCAACCAGTTTTGGAGCAGTCTTGCTAAATTAGGCGATCGGCACACCGTCGAAGCCTACGGATCTCCTTTCTGTGGCAAAGGGGAACCCAATCAGGTAATTCGAGTTGGTCATGCCTCACCAGTATGTTTATTTGAAAATATTGAAGTTTTTGGCGGCGCCTAGTAAAAACAAAAAAGAAATGCAGCCCGAAGGGCTGCATTTCTTTTTTGTTTTTTATTGAATAGCTATAGCTAGGCTAAACCTAATTGCTTCATTTCTTGCTCAAGAACATTTAGCAAATTAGTGTCATTATTAGCGCGGGCAACTTCCATACGGCGCTTAACTGAAGCAGATAGGTTTGCCTTATGATTTGCGGCTGCTTCGGCTTTTCTTTGATTAATATTCATGGTTAGCTTCTCACTATGCAGATATATTATTTAGTTATGCTTACCATAACATATAAGCATGTAAATAGTATCATAAGCTACTAAAACTTTCTTGAATAAATGTAAAGAAAAACCTGCAAAAACAAAGTGGCGGCACGAAGCGCCGCCACTTTTGTTTTAACCAGCCGTTAGGGGACGATAAGTTCTGTAATTGATGTCAGGAAATATATTGTCCATATATTCCACCTTCTCAAGCCAGCCAGAATCAAGCGTCCCTGCCTCAATATCCTCAAATAGCTTCTCTAAACGCATCAAATGCGATCGCGTCCTTCTAATCGCATAGGGAACCATCGTGCCAGTACGCATAATAAACGCCCAGTCAGAGGATTGCGCTAAAAGCAATTCTCTCGCCGCCTGATTAAGCGCTCTCCACTCCAACTCATCCGCAGGCTCCCGATAGGACAAATGAATCATCCGTTCAGCCCCCTTATGCAAATGTTGATAGACCCAAGCATTAGTCTCATTTAGCCAATATTCATGGAATCCTTTATAACCCCAGCTTGACTGAGCAGGACGGGAAACTTGTTGAGTCGGATTACCACGCAAATAATCGGCAAGATGGGTCATTTCATAGGTGGTCTGGTCGTAATAGGACTTCCGAATCAAGAAATCAATAAACCAAGGACCTTCATACCACCAGTGACCAAATAATTCTGCATCGTAGGGAGACACCACAAGTGGTGGACGACCCATCATGTCATGTAGATAACTAATTTGGCTTTGACGATTCTGCATAAAGTTAGTCGCATTCTCAGCCGCTTTTTCCTTTGCCCAATAAGGATCATAAAGCTGCTTTGCGTCTAGCCCAAAATCTCGCCCTGTAATACGGTGATATTTAACACCCGTATTTTTCCGTTGACCGTTAGGCATAATGAAAGGCTTGATATATTCATAATCCGCTTCCCAGCCCAAATCTTTATAAAATTCCCGATAAACAGGATCGCCCGGATAACCGACTTTCGATGACCATACCTGCTGCGATGATTCATGGTCACGGGCAAAGGCTGCGACACCTGTTTCTGTAAACACAGGGGCATAGGTTCCAAATCTGGGGCGGGGCTGACCATACAAAATGCCATGCCCATCGGTGAGGAAATAACGAATCCCCACATCGGCAAGCATTCGCTCTAAACCGTTGTAATAGGCACATTCTGGCAACCAAATTCCATTGGGAGCGCGTCCAAACTCATTGGTGTAATGCTCAACCGCCACCTCTAACTGCGCCCATACTGCCTCTGGATACATCTTCATCAGTGGCAAATAACCATGCGTTGCGCCACAGGTGATAATTTCGAGATTATTAGTATCTTGAAACTGTTTAAAAGCCGTTACGAGATCGCCGCTGTATTTTTCCCAGATTTCGCGAGTTTCGGCAAATTCTTTGACATAGTACTCAGCAAGATACTTAACATGACCGTTATGTTCATTGTGGATTACCTCAAGCTCAACCAATTGCTGTAACATCGCCAAATGCTTGTCATAGCGTTCTTGCAGAAGCGGGTCACGGAGCATAGACACCAATGGGGGGGTCATGCTCATCGTCATTTTGAAATTAATGCCATCTCGCCTGAGTCCTTCATAGACTTTAATCAGGGGAATATAAGTCTCGGTGATTGCCTCATACAGCCATTCTTCTTCAAGTACATAGTCGCTTTCGGGATGGCGAACATAGGGTAGATGAGCGTGTAAGACCAGCGCGAGATATCCAATGCTCATAGATCTTCTTTTCCTAAAGAGTCTTTAAATTAGCCAATAATGCTAAATATGGTGAAATTTGGGAATTTTAAGGTATTGACACATTACCCCAAAACCTTAATTCCAGAATCTACCAATTAGCTACATAACGTTATTTTGTGCAGACACAAGATTTGAATGAAAGCTTGACCCTACATAAAGAGAACAAGGGAGTTTTGAAAAGGTTCACTACGCAAACTTTTTCAAAACTCCCCTGTTTTTTATAAAAATGCCAATAACTGCAAAATATAGAAAACTTCTACGATCTGCTGGTACTAAAAAGCCTTCATTTATAAACGTCATGTCATTTCTTAAAACATTTTTAAATTAATTTTAGGCTATTGATGTACTTAAGTAGGTAAGCACAATTAAATATAAGATTCCAAAAACTATGGCGCGGACTTCACGAACAAATCAGATTCTTTAGTTTTTGAGGTTTATTAACGTAGATGGGTGCAGATAGGCTTAGTTCAATTTGTAGGATGCGTTAGTGCAACGTCACGCAATTTTGCTGTCCTAACCCAAAAGACTAGTTGCAGCACTTCGCACCCTTACTTGTCTTCTGAGTTTGTGTCCTGATAAGACCAACGACAACTATAATTCAGTACCCTTGCTAAATTTTTCTAGTGTTTTAAATGATGGATGTGGGGGAGGGTGAAGAGTTTGTAAATTTTTTGATAGAAATTGTTAAAAAAACCTTACATAGTCAAAAAAAATAAATACAGTCGTAAGGAAGAGTAAATAGGATTAAAACAAAGTAATTAAGAGTATAGAGATGTAAAAGTCCCTAAGCTTGTCTCTTGCTATAGAAATGGTTGCGAGATAACGTAAGACTGCAAATCAATTCAAGTTAGCTCGTAGACTCAAAAAGTTAACCTCGATTGAGTAGAATTTTTTAGCAAAAACTATCTTTCGGCATATTTTGTTACAATCTACATTTCTATGGATTTTGCAGAGATATTTTACCGAATTGGTTGTTGACAAAACCTATATTGACATGCATTACAAAGGAATAAGGTGGGGGATGCATAAAATGACTATTTTGACTGTTCGATATGAACTTGTTTGAGGCGAAAAATCAAGTTACTTTAAGAGGTGTAATTGCTCCTTACCTAATTTAGTAACTTAACTTTTTTGTAGGTTACTTTATGCAGTTCGTCATGTTCTCACACTTGATTTACTTAACTTTCTAGGAGCGAAGCTAGTTTAGAGGAGGCAGTTTTTTGAAAAAGATATCTTCCAAAGACGAGGATCTGATGACCAATGTTTCCCTGACATTGGGTGATAAGGTGTCCTCTTTGAAGGTACGTCGTTCGCTTGCAGTTCTAGGGTTTGCCCTTTCCGCAGGAACAGTAGGGGTACTAATTAACCAACAGTCGGCGAATAACAATCTCAAAGCTACACCTGTTGCTGCATCGTCTCGTACTTTGACTGATGTGATGGCACAAAACCAAGACCGTAAGTATGAGATGGCAAGAACGGCGATCGCATCGGGAGCTTGGGACAACACACAGGGTGTAATAGTTCATGAAGTTCGCGAAGATGAAACTTTATGGAAATTAACGCAAGTTTATCAAGTTGACGCGGCAGCGATCGCGGCTTCTAACAATATCAGTGCTAACACCGAGTTACAGCCTGGAACAAAGCTTGTAATTCCCCCAGTGAATGGATTAGTTCACAAGGTCAAGCCTGGGGATACTTTGGAAGCTATTTCCAACTACTACAACGTTCCTAAGAACGAAATTATTAAGTTTACATCGTTAACTTCTGGCGATTTCCTAGCGATCGATCAGTCTTTAGTGATTCCTGGAAACGTTGCTACATTGATGCAAGTAAAGGAAGGGCATGTCAAGAGACAGTTACTTGCTGAAAAAGAACGTTTGGTGCAGCGCTTGCAAGAGCTAGAAGGGAAGAAAGCTAATGCAACTCTGGCTAGCACTAATGCCAAGCCTAATGCGGCGGAAAATGCGATCGCCAAACAGCCTAAATACTTGTCTTATCGAGTACAAAGTGGCGACACAATTGAGACAATTGCTCGTCGCTATGGCATTACCCAAAAGTCGATTATTGAATCGAATAAGCTAGAAAATCCTCAATGGCTAGAGCTAAATCAAGAATTAAAGTTACCTCAAGAGCGTAGTTTTTCAAATGTGCAGACTATTGCCTCTTCAAATAATGCTAAGCCACTTAAAGATGTGCCATCCCCTGTAAATGATGGGACTAGTCTTATACCTGCTCCGTCAAGCAATTCTCAAGCAAGCAACTCCTCTTCACCCAAGGATATGGGTCAGGTTCGGGTTGTAGCGGCTACGCCTATGGTTTTACCTAAATCATTAGTGACAAAAGTAGCAGCAGCTAATCGGGTATCTCCTTGGGATGGCTTAATTCAGTTAACTGGGTCAGCAAATACCGCTATTTCTAACGCACCAGCCCAAGAACAATCTGCAAGCTTGCAAACCAAGGCTAATGCTGTTCAACCAAGTTTACCTGTAGCTAGTGAGCCAGATTTCAAGGTAGCCGCCGCCCTTTTCCCCTTTGCTCCCGATCAGCTTTTCGGTGAACTAGGTGGTTCAGCTAAGAAAAATAGCTCTCTATCACCAACAGCCCTTAACTTACCTGCGCGTTCGATTTCAGCTCCATCAATTCCTGCATCCAGTGCGGCTGAGCAGTACAGCGCCATGCGCTCAAAGCCATTGGAAGCAAATTCCTCCCAGCCTGTAGCCGAACCAAAGATTCAGTTCCCCACTAAAGTCGCAGCAGTTTTATCAATCCCTCAAATACCTCGCGTCTTGATGTCCGAGCAACGAGGTTTGTCTAACTCACCTGCTGAATCAGTTAGTCAACCTGCGGCTGAGCCAACTGTTAAGACCTCGACTGTTGCCGTATTATCAGTTCCTACTATTCCTGCTAATCGGGCGATCGAGCAAAATAGCAATACTAGTTCCAAGCCAGCGACTGTGTTAGTACAGCCTGCCGCTGAGCCTAATGTGCAGATCCCCGCGCAGATCGCCGCTAATTTAGCGCCCAAGGTTCCTTCTTCTGAGTCTGTAGAACTGCAATCAGCTAACACTGGTAAGCCTAATCAAGTAGCACTATTGCCTGAACCTGAAGCCAGAATGACTTCTTTAGAGGTTAAGCGTTTAGAGTCGGAAGTCGATCAACTGAATGCAAAAGTACGTGATGCGGAAATTAAGGAAGCTGCACGTAAAGCTGAAGAAGCGCGTAAGTTGGAAGCTACCAAGATTGCCGCCGCTAACTTGAATTCATCGCCTAACCCCGATCGCAATTTTGATGCTAGTCGCAGTGCGATCGCCAATCCTAATGATCGCTCAGGTGTATCACCTCAATTGCCTCAGTTAACTGCTAGTGCCTACTTGCCCGATGTCCAAGACTACGGATTATCTAGTGGCTTTATTTGGCCTGCGGATGGTGTATTCACTTCAGGCTACGGCTGGCGCTGGGGTAGAGTTCACCAAGGTATTGATATTGCCGCACCGATTGGTACGCCAATTCTTGCCGCAGCGTCTGGTGTGGTTGAATACTCTAGCTGGAATGATGGTGGCTATGGCAACATGATTGATATTCGTCATGCGGATGGCACTATTACCAGATACGCTCACATGAATGAGCTATACGTTAAGGAAGGTCAGACTGTAAGCCAAGGTCAAACCATTGGCGCGATGGGAAGTACTGGTTTTAGTACAGGTCCTCACTTACACTTTGAGATTCGTCCTAATGGTGGCAGTGCCATTGACCCGATGGCATTTCTTGCTGGTGTTAGCAAATAAATCTAATAAAGTCTAAAAAAAGGCGACGCGATGCGTCGCCTTTTTTTAGACTTTATTAGAGGCGGCGCAAAGCGCCGCCTCTTGTCTTTAGGGTTTGGCGAAATGAAAATCCTGATGCTCTGTGTTTTCTGCTAAAGTGAGGACAGCAAAATCCTTCATAAATAATCGGAAAACGTTGATGGCAACGGACTTACAAAGCTTAACAGCTCAATTACAATCTCTGGCAGAAACAGCAGCAAAATCCGTCGGAGATGTCCAAACTCCCGAAGAACTAGAGCAGTTAAGGGTTGAGTACTTAGGGAAAAAGGGAACTCTATCCCAAATTCTTGGAGCAATGGGTAAGTTGTCCGCAGAGGAACGCCCTCAAGTTGGCGCGATCGCCAACCAAGTCAAGCAAGCATTACAAACTCAACTAGAAGATCGTAAGGTCGCAATTCAGCAATTAGTAATCGCAAAAAGATTAGAATCCGAAACTCTCGATGTCACCATGCCTGGCATATTGCATTCTTACCAAGGTAGAATGCACCCGATCCAAAGCACTATCGATCGCATGTTGGACATACTAGTAGGCTTGGGATTTACGGTAGCGCAGGGACCAGAAATTGAAACTGATTATTACAACTTTGAAGCCCTAAATACTCCCGCCGATCACCCTGCCCGTGATATGGCAGATACTTTATATCTGAGCGATGGTAAGCTCTTGCGATCGCAAACTTCTTCAGTCCAAATTCGCTATATGGAAGAAAATGAACCTCCTTTGCGAATTGCTTGCCCGGGGAGAGTTTATCGCAAAGATGATATTGACGCTACTCATTCCCCAATTTTCCATCAAATCGAGTTATTAGCAGTTGAAGAAGGGCTAACCTTTGGCGATCTTAAAGGCACTGTAAAAACCTTTGTCGAAGAGCTATTAGGCGAATGTCCGATTCGTTTTCGCCCCAGTTATTTCCCCTTCACTGAACCATCTGCCGAAGTTGACGTTATGTGGAATGGACGATGGTTAGAGCTAGGGGGCTGTGGTATGGTCGATCCCAATGTATTTAAGTCCGTAGGCTATGATCCTGAATTAGTAACAGGTTTCGCTTGGGGATTTGGGGTAGATCGGGTGGCGATGGTTTTGCACAAAATCGATGATATCCGCCGCTTATTTACCAGCGATTTGCGTTTTCTGCGTCAGTTTTAGGTTTGAATAAGCCTTTACTTGTATCGTCAACCTAACTTTTGTTTTTGAGTAATCGAGTAAACAATTATGCAGAAAGCTTTGCCGTTCTTTCAAAGAAAGCTCAAACTTACTTCCTTTTGGAAAGATAACTATATTTTTCTGCGAGAATTTAAATATTTCTGGAATATTGCAATCCTCGCCCTTGTTTTTTCTTTCTTAGGAGCCTTCTTTGAGGGCGCGGCAGTAGCCGTAATCAATGCTTTTTTACAAGTGCTAACTAATCCTGATAAGCCTCTTAGCAATACAGGCTTAGATTGGCTAAACACATGGCTATTTTCTAATAGTGCCACTACTGGCGATCGCATTGCTCGCTTAGGGCTTTTGGTGATTTTTTTAGGCTGGGTGCGATCGCTTTTTGCCTATTTAGGACCAGTTTATGCAAAGCTAACCGATGCTTCTTTTGCGGATAGAATGCGGAAGTCGATGTTTGAGCAACTGGTTAGCCTTAGTTTAGGTTATTACTCTCAAACAAGAACGGGAGATTTCGTTAATTGCCTCACTGGTGAGATTGCTACTATTCAAAGAGGATTTGGAGCCTTATCTGCCTTTGCGATTCGCGGTTCGACTCTAATTGTTTATATAATTGCCATGTTTTTGATATCTTGGCAGCTATCAATTAGTGCTTTAATCTTGTTTGGAATGCTTTCGTTAATGATATCGGGGTTTGTAGTTAGGGTTAGAGAAGCTAGTTTCCCTGTATCTAAAGCGGGATCTGACTTTACTTCTATAGGAATTGAATTAATTAATTCCATGCGAACGATTCACACTTCTGCAACACATAACTTTGAAAGAAAGCGCTTTTATGGAGCTTCTGAAAACGTTAAGCATGCACTATTTAAACTGAATAAGTCAGTAGATTTAGTTCGTCCCCTTGCCGAGGGGATTTCAACGACGATTTTAATCTCTGTAATTGTTGCAGCATTCAATATTTTTGTTACCAGTGGACAGCTACAAACTGCTTCCTTACTGACCTTCATGTTTGTTTTGTTTAGGATGATTCCTTTAGTGGAGCAAGTTAACGGCTTAAGGATTGAATTAGGCAGTTATGGAGGTTCTATTGATAAAATCAAAAACATTTTAAAAACAGAAGATAAGATTTATCTTCAGGATGGAGAATTAGAATTTGAAAAACTACAAGATTCAATTAACTTCTCATCAGTAAATTTTTCCTACAATGCTGATGACAAGCCTATTTTGTATGATATTAATTTATCAATCAAAAAGGGTGAAACCACAGCTTTAGTGGGCAGTTCAGGGGCGGGAAAAACCACCTTAGCTGATTTAGTTCCCCGTCTTTACGATCCCACTAGTGGATCAATTTATATTGACGGTATTGATTTACGCGATCTCAAAATTAGCTCCTTACGCCGCAAGATGGCGATCGTTAGCCAGAGTACCTTTATTTTTAATGCTTCTGTCCGCTACAACATTGGCTATGGATTTGACCATATCGACGAAGATTTACTAGTTGATGTAGCCAGACAGGCTAATGCCCTAGATTTTATATTAGATATGCCTCAAGGATTTGACACTATTCTTGGCGATCGCGGAGTGCGTTTATCTGGTGGTCAATGTCAACGGGTGGCGATCGCCCGTGCTTTGCTGCGTAAGCCCGATATTTTAATCTTAGATGAAGCGACTAGTGCTTTGGACTCAGTTACCGAGCGATTGATTCAAGAATCTCTCGATGAACTGTCTAAGGGCTGTACTGTCATCGCGATCGCTCATCGCCTTTCGACAATTGTCCGAGCTGACAAAGTTGTTGTGCTAGAAAAAGGTCGAATAGTCGAAGAAGGAACTTATCAAGAACTAATTGAAAGAAAAGGCGCTTTATGGAAGTACCATCAAATGCAAAATCAGTAGGTTTAATCGAGCTTTTTGAGTATTCTATTTGTCAAAAAATAGCTGAGCTGATTAATTATTTATGATTAGCTAAACAATACATATTCATCCCAGTCTTAGTAATTGAAGGAATAAAAGTTCTTACCATAGCCTTCGCAATTTTTATCTTACGGTCAAATGAAGACAAATTAGATAGCTCTAATCCTGATTTTTTTAGCTTTTTAGCTGCAAGAATATTAGATAATCCAAACCAGTCAAAAGGTTCTTCTACATAGTTTTGCAATTGCCAACCAAATCTTGACAGAATTGTTTCTGAGGCAGACTTATTCCATCTAGTTTGATGATGGGGCGGATAGTCCCATCCTTCCCTTCCTCCTACCTTTACTTCCTCAAGATTCATCGTCCATCGATTAGGAGCAGGACAGGTAAAATGTAGGGAAGCGTCTTTGGTAGTTATTGGATAAAGATCTTCAAAAAACATTGATAAGTCCTCCACATGCTCGATCACATGAAAGAATACAACCGCATCAAATCTTCTTTCTTGCAGATTTTTTTTGAGTTCTTTTAAATCCCAGCAATATGCCTCCAAGCCCTTTGATTTAGCGACTTCAATTGCCCCATAATTGAAATCTAATCCCATCCCGCTATGACCCTTTTTAATTGCGAGATCGAGAAAGTGTCCTTCACCACAACCAATTTCTAAAACATGAGATTTAGGCTTTAAATTTTGAAAACATTGTTGAAAATCCCACTCCCGAACTCCATAATCCTCGATCTCTGAATACCATTGACTTGGTGCGGTAAACATAGGATTAGCAAACTCTAGTCCACAATTACTACACTTATCTATATGAATAGATGATGGAATATCACCTTTACTAATCATTTCAGTTAAAAGAGTTGAGGCAGATAAACTGATTTGTGAATAATAGTTGGTAAGTTCTAATGTAGATAGATTCTGTATAGGCTTAATTTTCTTGGAATTACAAGCCGGACAAGAATGAATCTCTATTTCATTATGCATAGTCTTAACCTTCCTGAAATACCTATAGGGACTTGATCTTTGGGATTTAAAAGTTATACTTTAAACTTGTAACTACTAGCAATTTATAATTGTTGTTGTTGATAAGTCTAAAGTATTTAGGTCTTAATTATCAAAAAAACTACAGATCATTTATGACTGTTATATATAATGATTTAGGTATATATAAACCTTATGGCTTTTAACTTACAAAAGCAAGAAAATATTAATCCTAAATAAAGAATAAAATCAAAATGCAAAATAAATCTGTAGAATTAGTCATTGAAGCTGGTAGGACAGAGAAACAATATTGGAAAGATTTATGGCGCTATCGAGAATTGTTTTATTTCTTGGCATGGCGCGATATTTTAGTTCGATATAAACAAACAGCGATCGGTATTGCTTGGGCTTTACTGCGTCCATTTTTAACAATGGTAGTTTTCACGATCGTATTTGGGCAAATTGCGAAGTTACCAGCTCCACAGGGAGTTCCTTATCCGATTTTAGTATTCGCAGGAATGTTGCCTTGGCAGTTTTTCTCAAATGCTCTGAGTGAATGTAGTAATAGTTTGATTGGTAATGCTAATTTAATTTCTAAGGTCTATTTTCCCCGCTTAATTGTGCCGACTAGTGCTGTCATCGTTAGCTTTGTCGATTTTATGATTTCTGGGATCATTCTCTTAGGATTGATGGCTTGGTATAACTTCGTTCCAAGCTGGCAAATATTGACTTTACCGATTTTTATTTTGATTTCCTGTGCGGCTTCAATGGGAGTGGGTTTATGGTTAGCGGCTCTAACCGTTCAATATAGAGATTTCCGCTTTGTAGTTCCTTTTATTATCCAATTTGGCTTGTATATTTCTCCTGTTGGGTTTAGTAGTAGCATCGTGCCTGAGCAGTGGAGACTCTTGTATTCTCTCAATCCTATGGTAGGGGTAATTGATGGATTTCGTTGGGCTATTCTTGGGGGTGAAGCACGGATTTACATGCCAGGATTTTTACTTTCCTTAGGACTAGTTTTCTTGTTGCTTTGGACGGGAATTTGGTATTTTCGTAAAATGGAACGCACTTTTGCGGATGTAATCTAAAAGATAAAGGCTGGGCAAAGCCCAGCCTTTATCCTTTGTATTCCTATAAATGGAGATGTTGTAATAATGCTTGACGCATGATTTCAATGGGTACAGGTTGCTCTAGCCAAAACTCGAGGGCGATCGCGCCTTGATTGATCAGCATTTCGAGTCCATCGATCGCTTTGAGTCCTCTTGCCGCAGCAATTTGGAGAAATCTAGTCGGTCGGGGTGTATAAATCAAATCATAGACGATCGCATGATCGGGTAATAGAGTCATCTCATCTTCGGTCACGGGCGTATTAAAATCGCTGGACATGCCTATGGGAGTAGCATTAATGATAATTCCTGTAACTTCTAGCAAATGATGGATTGAAGTCCAAGGATGTACGCGCAAATTGTAATCACGAAGTTGGCTAGTCATCGTGCCATGAAACTTTTTGGTTTTCTTAGGATCGCGTCCAAACACATGAATAATTGGACAGCCTAGCTCTAGGCAAGCAGCAACTACTGCCTTAGCGGCTCCCCCACAGCCCAGAATCATAGCAGGCATATTTTTCCAGTCACAATCGAGTTTTTTGAGCGGTTCTAAAAAGCCTGCGACATCGGTATTTGTGCCAACCCATTGATCGCCAAGGCGCTTAACAGTATTAACTGCGCCGATGGATTGGGCTATGGGAGTGACTTCATCTAAAAGCGGGATGACCTCAACCTTATGGGGAATAGTCAAGTTAAAACCTTGTACCGATTGGATAGCTTTTAAGCCAGCGATCGCCGCAGGTAGATTTTCAATGGGAATTGGGAATGGCACATATACATAGTCCAAACCCAATGCGGCGATCGCGGCATTATGCATGACTGGGGAAAGGCTGTGACTGACGGGAAAGCCCATCACCCCCAATATTTTGGTTGTCCCTAATATACTCCCGCTCATAGTCGCTTACCTAAACTTAGTTACAAAACTATTGCACAAAAGTTTTACGTAAAGAGCGAGATTTTTTGTGACGTGGCAAAGCCGCGCCACAAAAAATCTCGCTCTTTACGTTATATTTAGCATGTTTAATCATCTCGTGCGTTAAGTCCATGTCTGAACCCATCTGGTCGTATGTTACCCCTGGTATTCCTGACGAATTATTCGATCGCTTGCCAGGTATTCCTATGAGCAAATGTGAGACTCGTCTCTTAATCATTGGTCAACTGCGCTTAATACGAGATGCGGTTTTATGGGACATTGGCGCAGGTACAGGGACGATTCCCGTAGAGACAGGCTTGCTATGCCCACAGGGAAAAATTGTGGCGATCGAGCGAGATGAAGATGTAGCAGGTTTAATCGAGAGTAACTGCAAAAAATTTGGGGTCGGTAATGTCGAGATTAAAATCGGTAGTGCGCCTGAATGCTTAACCAATTTAACTACTGATCCCGATCGCATTTGTATTGAGGGTGGGCGATCAGTTTCGGAGATTTTGGAATATTGCTGGGGAAGATTGCAAATAGGTGGTCGGGCGATCGCTACAACTAATAGTTTGGAAGGTTTGTATGCGATTTCTGAAAGCTTTGCCAAATTACACGCACGCAATGTTGAAGTGGTGCAGTCTTCGGTTAACCGTTTAGAAACTCGTGGCAATCGCCAAGTTTTCGCCGCCGTCAGTCCCATGTTTATTATTAGTGGCGAAAAAATCTAATAAAGTGGCGGCGCTTTGCGCCGCCACTTTTAAGAAAAAATGCATCGTTTTGCAATGTATTTTTCTCTTTATATAGCAAAGCAAGAGTTAGCCAGTACAAACCAAAACCCCAAAAGCGAGTTGCGGCGCTACGCGCCGCAACTCGCTTTTGGGGTTTTATGTCCTAAGCAAACCTTACATTGCTACAGTTAAGAAATTTCGCGAATTTGGGGCTTACCATCGACAAATTCACCAACCAAAATCAGATCGGTAACGCCGACAAATAGACCATTTTCCACAACACCTGGGATGTTATTTAAAGTCTTTTCTAATTCCGCCGCATCCGCGATCGCTTCAAAAGTCACATCAAGCACCATATTGCCTTGATCGGTAATGACGGGGCCATCCTTCTTCACACCCATTCTCAAGTCTGGCTTACCGCCTAGTTTTTCAACGGCTCGCGTCACTGGCGCAACTGCCATCGGCAACACTTCAATCGGTACAGCAAAGGTCGAACCCAGCTTGTCTACTAATTTCGACTCATCCACGACTACGATAAACAGTGAAGCAAGAGAATCAACAACTTTTTCACGGGTATGGGCTGCGCCACCACCCTTAATCAAAGTCTTATGAGGATCAACTTCGTCCGCACCATCGATCGCCACATCAACGCGATCGACATCATCCAGACTACGGATCGGAATACCATATTTTTTGCCTAAAACTGATGCTTGGAAGGAGGTGGGAATGCCCACAATATCCTTAAGTTCACCAGCCGCTATCCGTCTACCTAGCTCTTCGATCGCAAAAGCAGTAGTTGAGCCAGTACCTAAGCCTACGACCATCCCAGACTGCACTCGTTGCGCCGCCGCAATCCCAACTTCTTGTTTTAACTTTTTAATATCTTCAGCAGAAATACTCATTAGAAATACTTATTTATAACTTTTAAAGCAGTACTTTTAATCCTATCGCACCATGCGAGACAAGAAGACATCAACTTAATGGGAAGGTCATTATATCGCTCTGATCTCCTTAAGTTGGGATTAAGTGCTATTTATTAAAGCCAATTACAATATTGCTACAAAGCTTGGGAGAGTCAAAAATCGCTTTGGCTAACTATACTCATTCAGGGGTTTTACAAGCCATAGAAAATGGAATCAATCCTCTTACTCTGACCCCCCGATATACCGAAAAAATTATTTTCTTTGCAGATATTATGGGCTTTGCCAGTATGACTGAGAAATTGCAAGTGACCGAAGTTGTGGAATTACTCAATCAATTTTTTACGATCTGCACTTCAGAAATTGCCGCTAAAGGAGGTGAAGTTACGAAGTTTATAGGCGATTGCGTGATGGCATATTTCGATGGTGATAAGGCGAATGAAGCTTTACAAGCCAGTCTCGATATTCTCTCAGAGTTAGAGGTTTTACGCGATCGATCGCCTGTTAATAGCCCGTTGCGAGTTCTCTATGTTGGAATTGGGCTATCTAAAGGAACAGTTCTAGAAGGAAATATAGGTTCTCAAACAAAAAAAGAGTATGCAATCATCGGCGATGCAGTTAATGTTGCCGCCAGAATCGAATCTTTAACCAGAAAGTTAAATAGATTTTTAGTGTTTTCAGCAGCAGTAAGAGAAGGACTTAACGATCGCTGGGAATTATTAAAAATGGGTGATTTCTATGCTAAAGGAAGAGAAGCGATCGTGGAGGTATATTCGATTGACGATCCTTTGGCATCTCAAAAATCAGATTTTCATAATCTAAAACAAGAGATTAACGAGCAGCTTGAACTCATAGGAAAGCAAACTCTAGCATCTTACAAACAACGCAAAACCCTATTTAAGCTATACGATCGCTAATAACAATCCCAGACCTATGCGCTCAGAAGCAGTAATATAGAATATAGGAAGAAATATTTACGCCGTATTGCTTATAACCCTTCTCTCCTCATTTGCGTTACAAGTAGTAAAGGAGCTTAATTGTTTCTTCTTCTACCCAACTATATAATATCTCTTTAATCAATTTTTTTCATAAAAATAACCTCTCAATTTCATGAAAAGGCTAACTTATATTAGTAGCTTCTCGCGATCGCTTAGCAAAAGAGAAATTGAAGCCATTGGGCATATTTCTCAAACTAATAATTCTAGGGAAGGAATTACAGGGGTTTTATTAAGCTGTAACAGCATTTTCTTTCAAATTTTAGAAGGCGATGAAGACTGCATTGATCGGCTGTATGAGAAGATTTTACGAGATGATCGCCACAATGGCATTTTATGCCTGAAATCTGAACAAAATGTTTCAACGCGTAAATTTCCTGACTGGTCAATGGAAGTTATTGTTCTTGATGAAAATAATGACATTCTCTTGCAACCAATTAAAATTCTTTTGCAAACTTTAGGTGAATCTCAAACTATTCTGGCTAGCTATACTCAATCGGGAGTTTTGCAAGCAATTGAAAATGGGATTAATCCCCTCACCCTTAAGCCCCGCTATAGCGAGAAAATCATCCTATTTGCGGATATTATCTCCTTCTCTAGTATTACCGAAAAACTACAGGTTGCGGAGGTGGTGGAACTCCTCAATCAATTTTTTACAATTTGTACCAATGCGATCGCCTCAAAAGGTGGCGAAGTCACAAAATTTATCGGGGACTGTGTCATGGCATATTTTGAAGGCGATCGCGCCAACGAAGCAGTCCAAGCAAGCTTAGAAATTCTCTCAGAGCTAGAAATCTTACGCAGTCACTCCCCTGCCCATAGTCCTCTATGTGTTCTCTATACAGGTATCGGCATTTCTAAGGGAATTGTTTTAGAAGGAAATATTGGTTCTCAAACTAAAAAGGAATATACAGTCATAGGCGATGCTGTGAATGTTGCATCGAGGTTAGAAGCGATCACTAGAAAGCTCAATCGCTTTTTAGTATTTTCGGCGGATGTGCGCTTAGGTTTAAGCGATCGCTGGAAACCTGTTCGGCTGGGAGATTTTCATACTAAAGGTAGAGATGAAATCGTAGAAGTTTACTCCATTGATGACTTTCTCACTTTTCAAAAGTCAGATTTTCGTAAGCTCAAGCAAGAGATCCGCCAACATTTAGACTTGATTAGCTGCCAATAGCATCAACAATTGCTGTACGATCGCTAATAGTATTTACAAGCAGGCTTACAAATACTATTAGCTAGGCAAAATTAAATATAAAACCCCAAGACCTGTGGCGCACGTTGCGCGTGCGTCACAGGTCTTGGTTCTGGGTTTTTAATTATGCCCAGCTACTTATTAGCGATCAATTAGGCGATTAATATATCCATGATGTCAAACCTTTTAGATAACCGCTATCGCGTCACTAGCATATTAGGAAGTGGCGGCTTTGGGGAAACCTATCTGGCTGAAGACACCAAAATGCCATCAAATCGTCGCTGCGTGATCAAACAACTTAAGCCCATTGCGGACAATCCGCAAATGTATGAATTACTGCAACAGAGATTTCAACGGGAAGCAGCAGTTTTAGAAACTCTAGGGGAAGAGAGTCGATATATTCCCAAACTCTATGCTAATTTTGTGGAAAATGGACTGTTTTATTTAGTTCAAGAATGGATTGATGGACTCACCTTAACTGCCGAAATCGAACGTAATGGCAAATGGAACGAAGCGTTGGTTAGAGCCTTACTCATCAAGACACTTCAGACTCTCATCTATGTCCATGAACGGGGCATTATTCATCGTGATATCAAACCTGACAATATTATCTTGCGCTCTAGTGAACCTGTGCTGATCGACTTTGGCGCAGTCAAAGAAACGCTCAATGTAAGCACCCTGAGAAGTTCTGCACAACAAGCACATTCCATCGTCATTGGTACACCCGGGTTCATGGCTTCAGAGCAAGCCGCAGGGCGACCTTTTTTTGCTAGCGATCTTTATAGTCTGGCTCTCACTGCCATTTTTGCCCTTACGGGTAAGTATCCCCAAGAGTTAGGCACTGATCCCCAGACAGGCGAAGTGATTTGGCAACCCCATGTGATGGCAATTAGCGATGATTTAAAAGCCATATTTACTAAGGTTTTGCAATTCGATCCTCGCGATCGCTATAGTTCCGCTAGAGAAATGCTGACAGCCTTACAACCCGATCCCCAAGTTCCTAATTTGGCTGAGACTAAGCCCATTCCCGCCAATTCCTCTGCTGCAAATATGTCCAGTATGCAGACTGTGGCGGTTACGCCCAGAGGATATGTCCCCCCTAGCAATTCAACTCAAAATCAAAATCAATCTCAAAATCCAGAAATCTATATCTATCAGCCGCAAAAAGATCCCAAGAAAAAAGTAATCGCTCAGTTAATAGCCACTGCTATTGTTGGCATATCCCTTGGCGCAGCGATCGCCTTGGGCGTAGTAATTACTCAAAATGGCGGTATAGCTGCTTTCTGGAACAAACTCTTCAACTCTAGCCAACCCATAGATAAAAAATCCTTCTACTTTCTAGCGGATTCCGCCTTTGAAGACAAAAACTATACCGAAAAAAGAGTCCAGAACTTAATCGCCCAAGGCTTTAAACAGGCAGGCTTATTTTGGATACCCGACTATCCTAATCTTGGGGATAGCCAGTTTTACCAAGTTTATGCCGTTCCCTTCACCGAAGCTAAAAGCTGTACCGAAGATCTCAAAGCCTATGTCAATCGAGTCCCAGACGCTTACTGTGCCTTTGCGAGCAAAAATGCTAAAGATCCTGTAAATCGGATCACTGGCGAAAAATTATCCGTATCTCCGCCCAATTCGCCATCCCCCACCCCATCGCCCACCGTAACCTCACCTAAGCCCAAACCCGATCCAGAAAAAGCCATTAGGGACTATTACAGTCTCATCAACAATCGGCAACTACAAACCGCATGGCAAAATTTAACGCCCAAGTTCCAACGCGATCGGGCAAGTGGCTATCAAACATTTACAGACTGGTGGAGTACCGTCAGTAAGGTTTCGATTAATAGTACAAGAATCGTCGAAATCAAAGACAATACAGCAACTATTGATATTGATCTCACCTATCAAAAGGGAAAGGCGATCTTTCCTGAAACCCTTCGCATGAGCTTAGTGTGGAACGAAGCTCTAGGTCAATGGCAGATCAATGAAACTAACCGCCAATAAATCTAGCAAAAAACTGGTTAAAAGTGGTGCAAAGCACCACTTTTAACCAGTTTTTTTGTTGGGGCTTAAGCACAAAGCGCTGTAAATTAATTTTTTTTACTCATTGCTAGCCACTTTTCATTGGCTAAATCGTAAATTTCCCCATTAACTTCCTCCGATTTCCTTCCTTTAGCAAATTTTTCAACTTCTCTCCTTACTAAAAATCTTCCCCAAAATGGAACATCCTTTAACTTGTTTTCAGCTTCATTAGTCCAGTTCATGTCTTTACCTATAAATTTATACTTTGTTTTCTTGAGAGCAACATTTGCTTGATTACAAAACTATTCTATATCCATAGACCTAGCTCTCAAGAAATAGTTATTGATTTTTTATAAGTAAGCACAAAACAAATGTATTTAATAATACTTTACATAATTTAAAAATAGATGTAAGGTGATGCTCATGTTAAACGCAAGTATAAATTTCCTTTTACTACTGCACAAACCATGTCTACCATTGGAGGTAACGTTATGGCAGCACTAAGGGCAAAAATCAGCGATTAGTTACTGATTAATCAAGCAATCATATGTTGACAATGCACTAACTAAGCAAAAAATTTTAAACTCAACGCATATATAAGTTTAGTTAGTTGTTATTGATAACAGGTCTAATACTTGTCTCACAAAATTTACTTGATGAATGTTCTAACTAATGGCATAGGTTAGTTAAACCTCTTCAACACATATAGCGGCTTTTATTTTGCTGTAGGCGAAATAAAAAATCAAAACCTTTTCTGGGATTAATTTTCTTCAAATGAGTATGCACACTCATTTGAAAACCGCTATACCTGTAAAAAATAGTGAGACCTCAACCTTGGAGGTTTTATGAATGTACGTGGAAAAACAGCTCTAATTACTGGAGCCTCTCGCGGAATCGGTCGAGCGATCGCTCTGGAGCTTGCTCAAAAAGGAGTAAAGTGCGTGATCTTGGTAGCTCGTGATTTGGAACGTTTAAATTCTGTTGCTTCCGAAGTAGAAGCTTTAGGAACAGAAGCGGTAAGTTTACCTCTCGATTTATCTCAAACTGTTGAGGTAAATATTGCGATCGCGCAAGTATGGAGAGATTTCGGTCCTATCGATATCCTGATTAACTGTGCAGGAGTGGCGCATCAATCATCATTTTTGCGATCGCGCTTGCAAGATGTGCAATCAGAAATCGAAGTCAATCTATTGGGAATGTATGCCATCACACGGATGGTGGCGCGTCGGATGGCTGCTCAACGAAATGGTCGAATCGTCAATGTCTCTAGCCTCATGGGTAAGGTTGCTGCTCCTACGATGGCTACCTATTCTGCTACTAAGTTTGCGATCGTGGGCTTCACTCAAGCCCTACGTGGTGAATTAGCAGCCTATAACATCAAAGTGTCAGCATTACTTCCATCTCTTACGGATACTGACATGGCGCAGGATTTGGAATGGTTCCGATGGGTAGCGCTGATGACTCCCAAACAGGTAGCCAAAGCCTTAATCAAAGGGCTAGACCATGAGTCCCCTGAAATCCTTGTCGGTTGGCAAAGCCATCTTGCGGTCTGGTGTCATCGACTTTTTCCATTCCTAATGGAAAAGATTTTACTCATCGCTGCACCTAAAGTAGGTTAATACTCAAGGCGATGTGATTTGTTTCCAGACAAGGGGCTTACTCCCTTCCCACTCCAGAAATAGCGGTGCGCGGCTTTGCCGCGCACCGCTATTTCTGGATTTTATATGTCTATTTTTTCGGTGGGAAGAGAGTAAGTCCTTTGTTCATTCAAAAAAAAGAAAGAGTAGCCGAGCAATGCAGGGCTACTCTTTCTTTTCTCTTTTTTTGAGACTACTTATCAATCTTGAAAGATGTAATAAAGCGGTCTACGTCAGCGATCGCCAACTTATCCTTAGCCCCTAGCGCAAATACTTGATACAAGCGATTATCCGCAAGACAAAATCTTCCTTTCATCAAAACATCTGTAGATTGAACCTTGCCGCTAGCTTCAAAATCGCGACATGGCACATCACCTAGGGAAGATTCTTTCTCCGACTTAATTTCTCCCTTGAGGTTAGATACAGAACCCCTAACCGAATCAGCCAATCCTTTCTGTACATCCGCAGGATTAGCAATTTTGCTTGGAAAATCTGCGTAGCCTACAAAATAACCTGAGTCATTGGATTCAGCAATCACCATATTGAGCTTAATATTTCCCACATCAGTTTTTTGATCTTGAGACTGCTCTTGAGGCTTACTAGGCACTTGGATGCTAAATTTCCCAGCCCCTGATTTATAGTCCTGCCAACCCGCAGCATTCGCTGGAGACTTGTCATCAGCCTTAGGCGACTCAGTAGCGGTGGGCTTATCAGATACTTTCTCAGTAGGTTTAACAGAGGGGGTAGCAGAAGAAACCGAGGCTGTGGGGGTAGGGGTTTCGGCGTTTGGTGTAGAAGGAGTGCAAGCGCTAACTGCAAATAAGACTAAACCAGAGACTAAGGAAATGTATTTTTTCATGTCTAATTTAAGATATGACCTTCAGTTGAGTGATCAGCAATAGACTTGTAGCTTACTATATCGCGCATTAACCGTGCATTAACAAAGATTAGCTAAATGCTAATAATTAGGCGATCGCGGCAAAGCCGCGATCGCCTAATTATTAGCATTTAGCGGCTATTTTTTTTGTGGACACTTTTAGAAATTAAAACCAACCCCGTATTACCAAAACCCAAAATAGCTACGCCATTTTTGAGTTTTAGTAATACGAGTATTTTTACTAGGTACAGCACTTTGCGTTTTCTTAAAATCCAGATAAATATTGAAAAAGCTTGCAAAGCAAGCTTTTTCAATATTTATCTGGACTACATACTGCTTCAACAGGCTGGATCAAAGTGAGAAGTCCTCGTTGCAGTTTAATAGTTTTGGCGGATAGACAAAAGTTAAGTTTAATGTGTGATTTCGATTTAAAGGCAAAAAAAATCTAATATAGTAATTAAGAGAACATCTATGTAGTCTCTCCTTTTATAGCTTTTAGGCAAAGTACCCATGAAGTAATTAGCAACTGAGTTTGTAGCTTAGTAGCTGGAATTAAATGAGAATTGACTATCAATTTGCGTAAGGGGAATGTGAGGCTCATTCACACTCATTTGGACGGGAGGTGGAAACCGTGCAAGGTAAATTTCACAACCAACAACTGCTGGCTCTGTTAAAAAAACTAGAGAGTATAGCCTTTTCGGGTACTGTCAACCTCGATTTAGAAATCAAGGATGAGCATTTATCCAAATGTATTTTGGCTTGGCGCAATGGCTTACTCATGTATGCAGTGCCATGCTTACCAGACATTCATGCAATTATTGACTTTCTCGAACATAAATTGCATCGTCAATGGATTGCTCCAGCCGTGGTATTTGCTTCGCGACAACTTAAGGATGAACATTCAACCCAAGAATTGATCGAACGCCTGATCGCTATGGAACTGTTTACATGGGGAGAGATTGAAGCAGTTTTCTATGCTCAGACGATTGTGCGCTTGGAACAGATTTGGGAATGTGGGGGAAGTTTTAAGATCGAAAAAAATGTCAATTTGGAACTACGGAGCGCATGGAAAGTTGGGGATCTCTTATTAGAACTTGCTCACCGCAAAGATCGTTGGGCGGCTATTAGGTCGTTGATCCCCTCTATGAAGCTAATTCCTACGATATCGACAAAAACGGGATCGTCGCCCATGCCTCCTAGCGTCAAGAAGCATTTGATGGAATGGGTGGATGGAAAGCGATCGCTCTGTGATATTTCGCAAAGTTTAGATAAAGATCCTTTGCAAATCGCGCAGTCCTACGCTAAATGGGCAAGGGAAAAATGGGTTAATTTCATTTCCGAAGAAACTAACGCGATGCCATTGATTTTGGCGATCGATGATAGTGCAGTAGTGCAGCAAATGATTCAACGCACGCTCTCTTCTTTTTGTCGAGTTGCCGTGGCGAGTAATGCTGTGGATGGACTAGGTGTAATGTATCACCAGCCAGTGAAGTTACTATTGCTGGATGTGATGATGCCTGAAATTGATGGATTAGAAGTTTGCCGCACAATTCGCCGTATGCCTCAGTTTACCGATTTGCCGATCATTATGCTGACGGGCAAGGATGGCTTCTTTGACAAGATGAAAGGCAAAATGGCTGGCTCCAATGAATATATTACGAAGCCCTTTGAAGCCGAAAATCTCAAGCAGTTAGTACGCCAATACCTCCATTTACCCACGCCTTCTCCGAAGACTGAAGCCCAGCCAGACAGGCAAGATCTAGGGCATCAGCAAAATATGGTGAAGTCGTCACCAACTTGTACGCTAAAGGATACGCCGCAGGATCAGATGACAACACGAATTCAATATCAATGTAGTTAGTGAGGCAATAGGGGCATCATGTTATCTCAAGAACTTACCCAAAAATATTATGTAATCTTTTCACTGCATGGATTGTCCTACGGTATTGATGCAATGTCAGTGAAAGAGATTTTCTCATTGCCAGAATTGGCGATCGCGATTGATGCTCCTGAAGATGTGGTGGGGCTGTTAAATCTACGGGGCAAGCTAGTACCAGTGATGGATTTAAACCGTCGCTTTGGATATCCTTTTCAAGAATACAAATTGTCGGATTCGGTGATTGTGATCGAGGAGGAAGGGGAACTGCTGGGGATTGTGGTTAATCAGGTGCGGGAGGTGATTTCTATAGATGCTGAAGCGATCGAAAATACGATTTACACGCGACATCCCTCACGCTTGATTAGTAGTGTCGCTAAGTTGGGCGCCGAGAATATTGCTTTACTCAAATCAGAAGCATTATTCGAGTACACCAATGCTGTCTTAGAGATGTCTGCTCATGCGCCTAATAGTGCTGACAATGCAGATGTAGATAGGGAAGAAGTTGTCTTGCATCATTGGGTCGAAAAACAAGGCAATTTCTTTGATACCTTTTGTCCCCATACCACGCCGCAGGAACATCACACTTTTCATTTGCGTGCTGAGCAACTGATGCAAGCGTCACAGCGCAACGATCTTATGGGTTTACGTCCCCTCGCCGTGGTCGGTTTGGGTGATGAATACTTCGGTTTAGATTTGGAGGTTGTCCGCGAATTTACCGAATTTCATAAAGTGACACCTATTCCCTGCTGTCCTGATCATGTGATTGGCAATATCAATTTGCGCGGCGAAACCGTGACGCTGATTGATATTCGTCGCGCTCTGCATATGCAGATTGACGAACACCATCCCACTTCTAAGGCGATCGTGGTTCATATTGACGAGCTGGTTATGGGGATTCCTGTGGAGAGGGTGTTTGATGTGCTGTATTTGCAAAAGAGCGACATCAAGCCCAATCCGATGGCAACCAGTGACGGCGATCGCGATTATTTACAAGGGACAGTTCTCTATCAAGAAAAAATGATGGGAATTTTGAATCTTGCCAAGATTTTCGCGGAGGGGAATCTTTCGGTGAATGAGGAGGTATAGGGAATTACGAATTGATTTGCTACTTCAAGACTGATAACTCGAACTGAATAATTTTAGATTAATTGGGGCTAAGACTATGTTTAACAATTTGAAACTCAGGGGCAAAATGCTCGTTGGCTATTCTGTGCCAGTAGCTTTAATCACAGGGCTGGCGATCGGCGTATACACCACTTCGCAAACTGTGGGTAAGAACTTTGAACACGCATTGGTGGCTACCGATCGCGCTAGAGTTTCCGACGCCTTGGAATTAAGGGTTTCGCAGATTGCTCGCCAATCACGGGGCTATGCCCTCACCACAGACAAGGAGTTATTGAATCGCTATGAAGGTGGCGTAAAGACTTTGAATGAAGTCCAAGCAAAGGCTTTGGCATTGGTCAAAGATGCGATACCTGAACAAAAGGAACGCATGACTAAGATGGTGGCTTTTAGTGAGCAGTATGAAAAAATTACTCGCAGTCAGGTTGATGCGGCTAGAGTCGGCAACCGTAAAGTGGTTTTGGATACTGTAGAACAGGGCGCAGAACTCCTGAAATCTTTTGAGGCGGTGATGAAGGAGTTTGACGGTCGCCAAGCTGAGGTGGTTAAGGAAGCAGAAGCCACCACTAAGAATGCTTTGGGGTTATTGGTTACGATGTCAGTACTTGGTGCTATGGCTTCTCTAGTGATTGCTTTGGTGGTTGCTTTTGTGATTTCTTCAGCGATCGCCAATACCCTCAATCAATCTGCCAGTGAGATCGCTAGTTCTTCGGCACAGATTGCCAGCGCCGTCGAAGAGCAGGAGCGCACCGTCTCGCAACAGGCAAGCTCGGTCAATGAAACCTCAACCACGATGGGCGAACTTGGCACATCTTCGCGCCAATCCTCAGAACAAGCGGAAGTCTCAGCATCTGGCGCACGCCATGCCCTCTCGCTCACCGAAAGCGGCACAAAAGCAGTCCGTCAAACCCTTGATGAGATGACTACCCTTAAGGATAAAGTCGGCGCGATCGCGGAACAAATTTTGCGACTCAGTGAGCAAACTAATCAGATCGGTAATATTTCGGGACTTGTGGGCGACTTGGCAAATCAAACTAATATGCTGGCTCTGAATGCTGCTGTAGAAGCCGCCCGTGCTGGCGATCATGGTAAAGGCTTTGCGGTAGTTGCGGAAGAGATTCGTAAACTCGCCGATCAAAGCAAGAAGTCTGCTGAAAAAATCAACACCCTTGTTTCCGACATTCAAACGGCGATTAACTCAACCGTGATGGTTACCGATGAAGGTAATAAGACCGTCAACGAAGGTCTATCCCTCGCTCGCAGCATGGCTGAAGCATTCACAGGCGTCTCGGATTCTATTAATAACGTCTTTATCAGCAGTCAACAGATTTCGCTAAATGCCAAACAACAGGCAGTGGCAATCAATCAAGTTGTGGAAGCGATGAATGCGATTAACCTTGGCGCAAGGGAAACCGCTTCGGGCGTATCGCAGATCAAGGTCAGCACCCATCAACTTAATGCGGCGGCGCAGAAGTTACAGGCAGTGGTGTAGACCCTCACCCCTAGCCCCTCTCCCTTAATGGGAGAGGGGGACTAGAAAGTTGATGGCTCCCCTTCTCCCCTAGTGGGAGAAGGGGCTGGGGGATGAGGGGCAAGTATTAATAAGGAGTGCCTATTATGTATATCCAAGATGAAGAACTGAGAAATGTCTTTAAGATCGCTAGTGAAGAACATATTCAGAAGTTAGAAGAAGACTTTCTATTTCTCGAAAAAAATCCACAGGATAAGGCGCATTTAGAGGAAGCATTGCGAGAAGCGCATACCCTTAAGGGTGATGCGCGGATGTTGGGCATTTCAGGCGTGGAGACGCTCACTCACCAAGTTGAGGATCTACTCGGAGCCGCGAAACGGGGAGAGTTAGAAATATCGGGCAAAATGCTCGATCGCCTGTATTTAGGACTAGATGCGATCAGGCAGTTGGTGCATGAGGCGATCACTGATGAGGAAGCGCGAATTAGTATTTTTGAAGTGCTGGCGCAGTTAATGGGAGCTGAGGTGCAGGAGGCGGAGCCGAGCAAGGAAAACGATCTTTTTAACGATCCCTTTGAAGATACTAGGGATGTGATGATGAATACGCCGCCTGTGGTCGAAAATTTATCATCATTGCCAAATAATATTGCGCCTAGCCCTGAACTGGTGAGCCTCAATAGTGTGAATGGGAATGGTCAAAAACTTAATGGCAATGGTCATCAAAATAATGGCAATAAAGGCGTAGCGATCGCACCTTTGTCCGAAAGTTCTACCAACGCCAAAACTAACCCCACCATCCCTGCGGCTCCTCCCCTAAATCCTAGTCCTCAAGTCACCCAATCAGCGCGATCGCCTGAAAGTGCAACCCATCCTGATCTGCGATCGGCTAATGGCAATGTTAATAGTACTAATGTCATTAACAACAATTTAACCGCCACCTTTAGCGAAACCGATAAATATCGCATTGATACAATTCGCGTTGATCCTCAGAAGCTCGATGCCTTGATGACCCAAGTTGGTGAGTTAACCGTTACCAAAATTCGCATCTCCCAAAGACTTACGGAAATTGAAGAAATTATTAGCCTCTGGGAAGAATGGAGCCGCGATACCTTTGTCAGCCGCCTTGCTCTCGAAAAAAATGGCAAAGCTCTATCTGATATTTCTCTGGGTAAAGAAGGCGATCGCCATAGCCCTAAAAACAGCAACTTCCACCGCCGCCTCGAAGAAAGACTCGATCGCCTTGGGAATCAACTCAACCATCTCCGCCGCAATACTTACGAAGACACGGCGCGACTCGACTCGATCGCAGGGGATCTCAAGGAAGGTATTCGCACTCTTAGACTATTGCCTCTTGCCACCGTCTTTAATCTATTTCCGCGCATGGTGCGCGATCTGGCACGACAACAAGCCAAAGAGGTCGAGCTAATCATCGAAGGCGGCGACACCTCCGCCGATAAGCATATTCTTGAAGAGATCAAAGATCCTTTGATGCACCTGATCCGCAATGCGATCGATCATGGTATCGAGTTACCTTCCGAGCGCGAAAAAGCTGGCAAGCCCAGAGTTGCCACGATCCGCCTCAAGGGTTTGCAAAATGCCCGTAGCGTGATCATCGAAATCAGTGACGATGGCAGAGGGCTGAACATAGACCAGATCCGCCAAGCTGCTATCCAGCGCGGTATTTGTCGTGAAGAAGAACTAGCATCAATGTCGGAAGCACAAATTCACAATTTAGTCTTCACTTCGGGCTTTTCCACCCGCCTTGCGGTTACCCAAATGTCTGGGCGCGGCGTGGGCTTGGATGTAGTTCGCACCAATATCGAACGACTCAAGGGCGATGTTTGGGTAGAATCTAGCGCTGGGCAGGGTTGTCAGTTCCGTATGCAGATTGACACCACCCTCGCCACTACCCATGTCCTGATTGCCGCCGTCAAAGATACGCCCTATGCCCTCCCTGTGGAATTTGTGCAAACTACGCGCCTGATTCCCCGTCAAGATATTTTTTCCATCGAAGGCAGTCACACGATTACGATCGATGAGCATCCAGTATCCGTGGCTTGGCTGTCGGACTTACTGGAATTAGATATCAGCGATCGCAACTTTAACCACAAGTCCTTGCCCTGCATCATCCTCAAAATCGGAGTCGAAAGATTAGGCTTAATTGTTGATGCTTTACTCGATGAGCAAGATGTCGTCATGAAGCAACAAAGCAAACTCCTCAAAAGGATTCGTAACGTCAGTGGCGCGACTATTTTAGGCACAGGCGAAGTCTGCATGGTACTCAACCCATCGGACTTATTAAAATCGGCGCGGAAACGTGCAGGATTTGTCTCAACGAGTAAACTGTTAGAATCTGTACAACGCAAGAAAATAGTCTTAATGGTCGAAGATTCGATAACAGTCCGCACCCAAGTCAAACGCATTTTCGAAAATGCGGGTTATGAAGTCATTGCCGCCGTTGACGGTTTAGATGGCTATGAAAAACTTCGCACCAAATCCGTTGATGCCGTAGTTTCTGACATTCAAATGCCGCACCTTGATGGGCTAGAACTCACCGCCCGCATCCGTCAGCACAAAGAATATACCGATCTGCCCGTAATTTTAGTTACATCCCTCGCTTCCGAAGAGGACAAACGCCGAGGTGTAGAGGTGGGAGCCAATGCCTATATCGTCAAGAGTGCCTTTGATCAAAATGTGCTTCTAGAGACATTAGGGAGGCTGATCTAAATGCCTAAGTCACCGATCCGCGTATTACTGGTTGACGATTCCCACATTGCCCTAGAGATTTTGCAACGGATTCTCTCCCAAGCTCCTGATATCTTAGTAGTAGGCTGTGCCAAAGATGGCATCGAAGCCTTAGCCCTCTTGCCTCAAGTCAATCCTGATGTGATCTGCACCGATTATCATATGCCGCGAATGAACGGCTTGCAGCTTACGGAATTGGTAATGATGAAATATCCGCGCCCAATTTTAGTAATTAGCATTTCCGTACAAACTGAAGATGCGCGAACCATTTTTAAAATGCTGGAATCGGGTGCTGTCGATGTCTTCCCCAAACCCCCCAGTGGCTTGTTTGAAGATTACAAAAAAATCCAACAGGACTTAATCGAACGGATTCGGGTTTTGTCAGGGGTTTCGGTATTCACACGCACTAAGCGCAATACCTTACTATCTCTCGAAAAACAAACCTACAAAGAACCCGCCCCACCACCAGTATTTTTTGCGATCGCCCCTGACACCCAGATTGTCACCATTGGCGCATCCACAGGTGGTCCCCAAGCCTTACAAACTTTATTAACCCAAATCCCTGTGGGATTTCCTGCGCCCATTGTCTGTGTGCAGCACATTAGTCGCGGCTTTTTAATGGGATTAATCGATTGGCTCGGCTCCCTTTGCCATTTGCCCGTCAAAATTGCTGTCCAAGGCACGATGCCCGAAGCTGGCACGATTTACTTCGCGCCAGAGGATCGCCAACTCGAATTTGACGATCGCGGCAGATTTTTCTACACGGCAGCTTTTCCTGTGGATGGACATTGCCCATCAGTGACAGTTACTTTTCAGGCGGCGGCGAAGAGTTATGGGGCGCGAAGTATTGGCATTTTGCTAACAGGAATGGGACGCGATGGCGCAACGGGCTTAATGGCAATTCGCAAAGCTGGCGGCGTGACGATCGCCCAAAACGAAGCCACCAGTATTGTGTTTGGAATGCCACAGGTAGCGATCGAAATCGGAGCTGCCCAAAATATTCTCGCAATCCAAGAAATTGCCCCCTTTGTGATGAATCACATCCTCACCACCCAAACCAGTTCTGCATCGTCATGGTAACTATTCCTCAAGCGGTTTTAGATAAATTAAAAGCAGCGATCGCAGAGCGATTTGGAATTTATATTCGTCCCCAAGATGATGCTCCCTTTTGCAAAAAAATTCATGGAAGAGTGCAGGAATTAAGGCTCTCCACCTACGAATCCTACTGCGACCTCCTCAACAGTGCCTCCGATATGAGTCACTCAGAATGGCGCGAACTCGTTCGTCAAATCACGATCTCTGAAACCTATTTCATGCGCGATAAAGGGCATATCAATTTATTGCAAAACAATATATTGCCTGAGATTATTAAGGCGCAGCAAAATACGAAAACCCTGCGTATTTGGAGTGCGGGTTGCTCAACAGGAGAAGAAGCCTATTCCATCGCAATTTTATTGCAGGAACTAATTCCTGATCCTCAGAATTGGAAATTAAAGATTGTCGGGACTGACCTCAATCCTGAAGTAATTCAAAAAGCAAAGCAGGCTATATATAGCGATTGGTCATTGCGGAGCCTTACGCCTAAGCAAAAAAGTCTTTATTTCACACAGCAAGGAAGTCTGTGGCGGCTCCACGAAAATCTTTGCAAAATGGCAGTCTTCTATTCCAATAACTTAGTAGATGAAGATTTTAGTCGGTCATCTTCCGAATTTTCCAACTTCGATTTGATTTTATGCCGCAATGTCTTTATTTACTTTGAGCCGCAGGCTATTAAAAAAGTTTTACATCGCTTTCAACTAGCTCTCAAAAATAATTGCTACTTGATTACAGGTCACATGGAACTGCATGGACAAAATCTTGATGGATTTAAGGTGAATGTGTTTCCCGATGCAGTGGTTTATCAAAAATGCGATCGCCCTAATGCTTATACTACCGAATCCTATGGCAGTCCTGATTTCCGTAATTATCCAACTTCTCCAGCTAGTAATTCCTATCCATCAGCCAATACTTCTTTCAATCAGAAAACAGATTATATAAGTCATTTATCCTACACTCCAAGTTCTCCTAAATCGAATAGTTCTGAAAATCCATTAGCTTCTCCAGATCCCCTTAGTTCTACTTGGGAATCCTATCGCCATGCTTCCAATAACTATGCCGATAGTATCAATAAACAAGAAACAAATCTCCATCCCACAGAAATTAAGACCGATTGGGATCGTCTAGCCGCCGCCGAGGTTGCCATCAGTCGCGCTGCCTACCGCGAAGCTTTGCGCTACATCGAGCAAATCCAAGAAAAACGCTTACATACTCTAAAAATCCATCAACTGAGCGCTCTAATTTATGCGAATTTAGGAGAACTCAAGTCCGCTTATCAAAATTGTGAAGAGATCATCAAACTAGATCCCAATTCCCCCAAGACCTATTACCTGATGGCGCATATTGCCGATGAAATGGGCAAATACGATGATGTGAAGCAACTTTTAAAAAAGGCGATCTATCTCGATCTATATTTTGTGGCGGCTTATCTGGCTCTTGGTGATATCTATGGTCGTGAAAGCGATCGCGATCGCGCTCTTAAAATGTATCGCTCAACTATCGATATTTTAAAAGCATTACCAAGCGATCGCCTTGTGGAAGAGACTGACCTCACCCCTAATGAGTTGATCCCTCAAGTGGAAGAAAGAATGCGTTGGATTGGCGTGGGCTTTTCTCTTTAAAAAACAAAATCCCCGCAAAGAATGGTGGCGCTTTGCGCCACCATTCTTTGATCTTCACTCACTTGGCGACAGCTTTATTTACTCGTAATCTTCATCTAGATTTTGATGCTCACTGCGGCGAGACTCTCGACGATAACGTTTTTTGAGTAATCTGGGTTCCTGCTGCTTACCATCACTAGCATCCTTCATTTTAATAGCCGAATCTGCATTAGTCGTATTCTTTAGCTTTTGTTGATAGGCGATCGCCTCATCTAAATAAGCAAGATAATGCTCGTAACGCTCCCAATCACCCCGCACCACACAATTAGGCTCATCGCGACGATGTAAGCAATTATTAAAATGACAGACATTACCTAACGCAAATCTTTGTCTGGCTTCAGGAAAGCAACTCGCCAATTCCTGCGGCGTAACAGTTAGATTTGGTTGCATAAAGCCGGGGGTATCCGCTAAATAGCCCCCCGCAGGCAGAGCAAATAATTCCACATGGCGGGTGGTATGTCGTCCATGTCCCAATCTTTGGGAGACTTCGCCAACTCTTACTCGTAGGTTAGGGACGAGTAAATTAATCAGGCTGGATTTGCCTACTCCTGAAAGCCCCGCCACAACAGTTACGCCTGTTTGCAGATGTTGTGCAAGTTGTTCGATCCCTTCATGGGTATAGGTACTAATGGCAACGGGTGGATATCCCCATGAGTCGAGGCGATCGCCCCACTCTTGCCATACCGCGTCAGAAACTAAATCCCGCTTGTTTAAGCAAAGTAAAACTTCCACCTCCGTGCTTTCGGCTTTCACCAAAAAACGGCTCAGTTGATGGGGATCGAGGCTCGGTTCGGCTAAGGAAAAAACTAAGAGGATGCGATCGACATTGGCGACCGTGGGACGATCTAATAAATTGCGTCGAGGTGACACCTCCGATATGGCTCCCCGTCCTCCCTGCCAATCGGGTTCCTCAATGGTGACGCGATCGCCAACACAAATTTGTTGACCAATTTTTTTTAGTCTGGCTCGTCGAGTACAGAGTAGCTCACAGATATTGTGGCTTGAACTTTGTCCAAATTCATCAAGTAGATCTAAAGAGAAAATCTGATCTAACATGACTCGATAAAAATTAGCTTGTACAGCCAAGACAGTGCCTGTTAAAGCCAACATAGTTCTCGGTACATCATGCTGCCTTTTGAACTGTCAATGCAAAAAAGCGATCGCGTTCTTCAATGCCCTTCACCTGATGACCATCAGAAATAAGGCTATTGGGTACTTGCTCAATCGGCTCACCAGCATCTAGCAAAACTTCTAGCAATTGCCCAGCTTCTAGTTTTTCTAAATGCAATTTTGCCCTCACAAAGCTCAAGGGGCAGGGAACACCGCGTAAATCAATTGATTTGTCTGCCTGAATACACATACATACTTCCTACTTGTTAGCTCATTATAGCGATAAGGGCTTCGCCGTAAAATAATACCAAAAGTAAAAATGGCGTTACCATTTTTACTTTTATAGCAAAGCAAGAGTTAGCCAGTACAAACCAAAACCCAAAAAGTGAGTTGCAGCGCTTCGCGCTGCAACTCGCTTCTTGGGTTTTATGTCCGAAGCAAAGCTTATGTAGTAGTGTGCGACGAAGGCACGCACCACTACTTTTTAAAAGAGAATGGCGGCGCTTTGCATCGCCATTCTCTTTTGCTGATATTACTTTTGATTACCAAATATACCGCCTAAAATATCGCCAATCCCACCTTTAGAGGCATTGCCAAGCTGCTTTTCTTTGAGCTTTTCTAATACTTCCCGCTCTTCAGTGCCAATCTTCGTAGGAATATCGATTTTGATCTTAATTAAATGATCGCCACGGGCTACGGGATTACCTAGCTTAGGAACGCCTAGTCCTTCTAGGGTCAGCACAGTATCAGGTTGTGTACCTGCGGGAATAGTAAGCGGCTTCTTGCCATCAACGGTATTAATGGCAATCTTATCGCCAAGGATCGCTTGCAAGTAGCTGATCCTAATTTCCGACAAAATATTGATGCCTTCGCGCTCGAACTCATTGTCAGCTTGGACAAATAAGTAAACGTAAAGATCACCAGAAGGGCCCCCACGTTGACCCGCATCACCTTCATTGGAAACGCGCAATCTTGTACCACTGTCTACACCTGCGGGAATGGTGATTTTCAGTTTCTTGGTAACTTGGTTTAATCCTAAGCCATTGCAGCTTTCGCATTTGTCCTCAATGGTCTGCCCCGTCCCATTACAGGTAGGACAGGTGGAAACTTGAGTAAAGCTACCAAAGGGGGTGCGGGTAGCCCGACGCACCTGACCAGTACCGCTACAAGTGCCACAGGTGCGAGGACGTGTTCCGGGTTTTGCGCCAGAACCGCTACAAGTGCCACAGGTTTCAAGGTGGGAAATCTTGATTTGTTTTTCGCCGCCAAATACTGCTTCGCGAAATTCGAGTTTTAGATCGAAGCGAAGATCTTCGCCACGGGTGGGTCCACTGCGGCGGCGTGCTTGTTGCTGCCCCGTGTTAGAAAAGCCACTAAAGAAGCTCTCAAAGATATCAGCAAATCCGCCCATATCCCCCATATCAGGTGCGCCACCGCCTCCCGATACACCAGCTTCACCAAACCGATCGTACCGCGCACGGGTTTCTGGCTCAGAGAGTACCTCGTAAGCACGGTTAATTTCTTTAAATCGTTCATCCGCCCCTGCTTCTTTATTGACATCGGGGTGATATTTTCGAGCTAAACGTCGATATGCTCGTTTGATTTCCTCTTTGTCAGTATTGCGTTCGACTCCAAGGATTTCGTAATAATCACGCGCCATAGGGGGTTTCTCTGTCGCCTAAAGGATTCATGGACAATTGTTCTAGTTTAACCTAGCACTTATCGTTTACTTATGGATATTAACTAAGGGTACGTTTTACCGCACATCCTTACAATGCTGGGTGCTTTTCTAAAATCCAGATAAATTTTGCAAAAGCTTGCTTCGCAAGCTTTTGCAAAATTTATCTGGGCTACCCAAAGCCCAAACAGGCTGGATTTCAATCTCGATTTAGCCAAGATTAAAAAACAAAATTATGGTTTTGTTTTTACGCTGACATCGCCATTGACTAGGGTTTGACAGGCGAGGCGATAATTTGCTGGTTTGTTTTTTAGCTTGCGTTCTTCAAATTCAGTTCTAGGAGAGAGCTTTTCCAACCCGTCCACAATCTCCACAACACAGGTAGCACATTGACCATAACCATTACAGTTAGTGAGCTTCGCAACAAATTTATAGACATCAATGTTGTTTTCGAGAGCTTTGATGCGGAGGTTCGCGCCATCCATGGCGATCGCTTCCTTACCTTCATTCACAAACGTAATGTTTGCCATAGCTAAGTATTAATTATTTGTTAATTTTTATTACTTAATCAGTATCTTATGAAATGGCTGCTTATCGCAATCTAACCAATAACGTATATGGAAGAACGAATCGCAAGAAAACTAATGAAAGCGTTACTTTGCAACGCTTTCATTAGTTTTCTTGGTTTGAATTTGAGCGCAAAGCGCTGTAAGATAATCATTTATGGCTACAAATCCTTCAAATTCAGACATTAAAGCTCTTGCCGACGATTTGCAGAGGTTGGTTGATAATCTTGAGTCAACCGAGCATGGGGAGCTTATTTATAATGCTTTAAAAGCGATTACCCAAATTAGTGATACCAACGCTGAACGGTTGGACTGGAAGATTTTAGCGGGGTCATTGCAGGATATGCAAAAGGCGATCGCCATGTTTTATCCGCATCGTTTTAAGCGCAAGGTGAGTATTTTTGGATCGGCGCGAACTCCTAAAAATGATCCTGAATATCTCCAAGCTTATGAATTTGCGGAGCAAATCACCAAGCAGGGATTTATGGTGATCACTGGGGCTGGTGGTGGCATCATGGCGGCGGGCAACGAGGGGGCTGGCAACAATTCCTTTGGACTTAATATTAGTTTGCCCTTTGAGCAGTCTAGTAATGGTTTTGTCTCGGAGGCTTCCCGCCTAGTGAGGTTTCGCTATTTCTTTACGCGCAAATTGTATTTTGTGAAAGAGAGTGATGCGATCGCCTTATTTCCCGGTGGCTTTGGTACGCAGGATGAATTTTTTGAATGCTTAACTCTTACCCAAACAGGACGCACTACACCCCGACCAATGGTGCTGATGGATAAAAAAGGTGGTGATTATTGGAAGGAGTGGGATGTATTTGTGCAAAATCAGTTAATGGAGAGAGGCTTGATCACTAAAGAGGATCGCAGTCTTTACCAAATTACTGATGATGTGGAAGAGGCTTGTCAATTCATTAAATCCTTCTACAGTGTTTATCATTCCTGTCGATGGGTTAGTGATGTGTTTGTGATTCGCTTAAACGTAGATATTACGGATGAACATCTTGATCGTCTAAATGATAATTTCAGCGATATTTTGACTCACGGTAAGATCGAGCGCAGTAAATCGTTACCTAATGAAGTCAATGAGGCTCATATTATTGACTTACCACGTTTGACAATGCACTTCAATCAGCATGATTTTGGTCGTTTGCATGAGCTAATTGCTGCGATTAATGACACTTGCAATAGCGGTGCCCCAATGGTCTGCCATCCTGAACAACGCTAATTTTGGGCTACATGAGGAAGCCACATAGCTCAAAATGGCAAAACATTAATTTCGAGCTAGACAGCGAAGCCACATAGCTCAAAATGGCAAAACATTAATTTCGAGCTAGGCGGCGAAGCCGCCTAGCTCGAAACGGTAAAACATTTTTAAAAAGATGTACATAAAACATTTTGATCGCTTTTTTAGTCCTTTGCAATGGCAAGTCTTGCGCAAGGTCGCCCAAATTGCTGATGAACTAAATTTACGAGCTTTTGCCGTAGGCGGGATTGTCCGTGATGCTGTGGTGAGAGAGTGTGTCGATAGTTTCAAATTAGATCATCTCAAAACGACCGCTTTTCCGAAGGATCTCGATTTAGTCTTTGATGGCGCGGAGCAAGCGGGAATTAAAGTGGCGATCGCCTTACAAAGAGCTTTTCCTGAAGCAAAATTACAAATCCACGAAAAATTTCAAACTGCGGAGTTGCTCTGGCAAGATTTTGCGATGGACATGGCAACTGCTAGGCAAGAAACCTATGCCTATGCTGGCGCAAATCCTGAAGTTATCGCCACTACCCTCAAAGATGACCTCGAGCGGCGAGACTTCACCATCAATGCTTTGGCAGTGCAACTCGATTCAGAATTGGGGACTAGAGGCGAAATCATTGATCGCTTTAAGGGGTTGCAAGATTTAGCGAATAGGCAAGTACGGGCGATTCGTGCAGGTAGCTTTGAAGAAGATCCACGACGATTATTTCGGGCAGCAAGGTTTGCGACCAGATTAAATTTGGCGATCGCACCCGAAACTTATGCGGAAATCATCGCCACCACTGCGAGCGGACTCCATGATGCGATCGGTGGGGCAAGACTACGCGCCGAACTGCATTACACCTTGGCGGAATCCAGAGCCAGTCAAATGTTTGCCCTATTGCAAGACTTAGGGGCTTTGCGCTGTATTCATCCAGATTTGCGATTGCCCGATGATGGGGCAAATACTCGGTCTAATACTTTTAAATATCAATGGCGGCGATCGCAATATTGGCTCAAGTTAATTAATCGCCTAGAAAATAGTCCTAGCAGTAAAAATCATGCCCAAATTAATGCTCAAATTAATGCCCTTAATCCCATCAATTTAGGCGTGGAATTATTGCTGTCCTACTTGTCGCCTCAAATCTCTACTCAACTGGATCTTGGGTTCAGCCCCGAACAGAAAACCAGACAAATCAAGCTAGCAGAATTATTAGCAAATGTGTCTGATTTAACTAATAAATCATTAAAAAATTCAGAAATTACCCAAAATCTCCAAAAATTTGATCTTCAAACCCTGATTTTAGCGGGCGTAAAATGTCAGCCATTCCAGAGGCGAATTATTTGGCGATATTTGACTCAATGGCGAAGAATAAAATCGCCACTCACAGGAATAGATCTCCAAGGGCTGGGCTATGCATCAGGCAAACAAATGGGTGAAATATTACAAAAACTAAGAGGAGCCACGCTGGATGGCGAAATTACCAACCAAGAGGAGGCGATCTCCTACCTACGTTTGCCACACTAATCAGATTTCAAAAAACTAAAGCTCACGCGGCGTGAGCTTTAGTTTTTTGAAATTTCGCCTAACTACTTACGATAAAATGTTAAACACAGCTTTCAGCGCCAATCAGTTAATAAATCTAGGACAAGCAACATCATGAGAGGCGGCATCCGCATCGGCAGTATTTCAGGCATACCCTTATACATTGATTCCTCTTGGTTTTTAGTACTTGGATTTCTAGCCGTTTGGCTAAGTGCTGCCTACACCAAACTATCGCCATCTTTTTCCCTAGGTTATGGCGCAATTACAGCCTTACTCTTTTTTCTGTCGATCGCCTTTAATAAAGTCGCTCATGCCTTAGTTTCTAAATCGAGAGGAGTGGATATTAATCTGATTAATATTCAATTTATGGGTGGGGCAACTACGCTTGAGAAAGAATCGAAAGATCCCCTATCTGTATTTAGCATTGCCCTTTCGGGTCCCTTAAGTAGCCTCTTATTAAGCATCATTGGCTTTACGGCGGCTTGGTTACTTGCTGGCGATATTATTTTTTCTAGCAATCCTAAAGTAATTGAGACATTGCCTGAAAGCATTGGCAATATTCGTACAATCTGGACAATTATCGCTCTCAATATTGCCCGTATCAATCTCATCTTCGCTGTTTTTAGCCTCATTCCCGCCTTACCCTTTGAAGGTGGTCATATCCTCAAAGCAATTATTTGGAAAATTACAGGCGATCGCTGGGCGGGTATTCGCTGGGCGGCAAGATCGGGACAGTTTTTTGGTGTCCTAACCATGATTTTTGGGGGAATGATTTTAATTACCAACTTCGGAGGTATCTTTTTAATCTTTTTAGGATGGTTTCTCTTTGGCAGTGCCAGTGGATATCTCTACATCACGAATTTACAACAAGCAATTCTGGATATTGATGCTGAAGTCACGATGACCAGAGACTTTCGCCTAGTAGATGCAGAAATCTCCTTGCGAGACTTTGCAGATAAATTTTTGCTAATGGAAGAAAAGGATGCTAATCCGATTTATATTGCTTCTTCCGATGGACGCGATCGCGGCATCATCTCTGCCAATGCAATTCGGAATATTGACAGCAGTGAATGGCAATCCAAATCTTTACAATCCCTGATTAAACCCTTCGATGAAGTTGATACCGTTGATTTACGAACCAAGCTGTCGAGTGTAATCAATCTCCTTGAGCAGAAGCAACTTCGTTATGTAATTGTGCGATCGCCAGTTGGTTCTGTTGCTGGAGTAATTGATCGAGGTGATGTGATTAAGGCTCTAGATAGCAAGTTGCAATGGCGGATTTCTTCGGAATATATTAAACAGATTAAAGTCGAAGGTAAATTCCCTGCTAATTTTCGTCTTGTAGAAATTTGTGAACAAATAGTAGAAAACGATAAGTAAAAGAAAAAGGCGCTTTTGCGCCTTTTTCTTTTACTTATCGTTTTTTAAAAGTACTAGCGTGCTTTTAAAAACCCAGAGAATCTAAATCGTTAGAAAAATTTTCTAACGTTACAAAATCAGGTTCCGATTTTCCCGATCCCCCATCTCCATTTAACACCAATGTTTCCATACCACCTAAAATTCGCTCAATAGTAGTCGCACCCAGATCATTAGAAGCGTCTTTTTTATTCTGAGGTTGCTTATTTGCAGATATTGGAACTTCCGTTGGAGTTTGTTCCTGCTCATCCATCAGCTTTAAAAGAGTTTCAAGATTTTGCTTAGGAATTCTTGACTTAATCACATCAAGATTATCTTCTGGATTATTTACTATGTCGGAAATATCTGATCTCGAAAATTTTGGCTTAGGCGATGGCGTTTCAATTAAGAAATCTCCAAATAAATCACCTTCCTCTACATCTAAAGGTGCAGTTTCATCAGCTACTCTATTGACAGCTTGGACTACAGAGGGACTTACGGATAAACTCTCATCCAGACTACTAATGTCCCCATATTCGCCGGCAGCCTCCGTAACATCAGTCATAAAATCATCGAATAATGATTCCACTGTATTGGATGATTCTGTAACTCCAAATTCTGAAGAATCTGGCAAATCGGGACTATTCGGTTCTGAGAAATCCTCAAATAAAGACTCCGTCGTATTCACGGGTTCTGGTTGATCTAAGATTTCCTGTGAATCTGATGTTGGAGACTCTGGGAAATCATCGAATAATGATTCAGAAGAGGATTCAGAAGAAATGGAAGTTGATTCTTCGGTAGGAGTAGCTACCACCGATGGAGAAGGTGGGGTAGCTGGCTCAGATGTTTCGAGAACAGAATAGCCGACAGGTTGGTGAAGAGTTTTATCTAAGTCAAGAGTGATGCCTTGATGTTTATTCTCTACATTGGTCGGATCTTGGGCTGGTTCTAAAAATATCTTAGAGACAAGGCGAATTTTTGCTTTTTGCCATTGTTGCCCCGGTTGTAAAATCGATAGATTGGTGATGACCTGATCGCCATGTTCATCAGTTTTACTAAACTCGGCGATCGTATCTAACAAGCTCCTCAAACTAGGATTTGAGGCAACTGCTGCAAATAAAAAACTAGGTTTGCTAATTACTTGGATTAATTCGGTAAGTGTAGTCAAGCATCGGACTGTTCCCACATGCTCGTCAGTAAATCGAACAATAATATCTTGGTATTCTTGCAAGTTTTGTTGAATTTGCGATAGTTTTTGAACGAGAATTGCGCCTTGATAATTATTGACTGGATAATTATTTGTAAGATGCGTATTTTTTGGCTCTGTAACTAAACCTGATGGACTAGGCGGTAGAGGCTGAGATTCTAATGACCGAAATTCTGAAGATGGTGATGCAGAGTTTGGAGGGCTGATGCTAAGCGAAAATTCATGTTGCCAAGCTAGATAGTTGTTATCTGATCGATAGGTAAAAACTTTGACACGTTTGATTTGCGGTATCTGCAAAACCAACATGCCTCGATGAATAATTGTAACAACCGCTTTTTGGTTTGGTATTTGTGATGCTTGCAAAGAGATTTTCAGACATTCATCTTCTAGCTGAGCTTGAGCATGGATGCCTTTGGATTCTAGCGATCGATTGATCAAAGCGGCGATCGCATGGGGATCACCTTGCTTTGCCAATTCCATAACGCTCACTTGTGTCATATCCTATTCCCAATTGGCTACAAATTTCTTACCCTAGCAACTATAGATGTTTAGTAATTTTGGGGTACTGTGGCAATTTTCTCATTGATAATATTAATTTGAAAACCGCACATTAACTCAACTATGGAGTTTGAGACTCTCAATAATGTAACTGACAATCTTACACATTAGTGAATTTAGTGACAAATTTTATCTAGTACATAAAAAAATAAAGAGTTGCGGTGCTTCGCACCGCAACTCTTTATTTTTTTTAAATAGCTACAGCTATTGAAGGTAGATTGAGGACATCTAAGTAACAGATTGACAAATTACTTATTGCCTAATCGAAAAAGATTAATCTTCGTACAAACGGCATTCAGCAGCATCAGGATTATCGTCGCAGTAAACTTCAAGGGAGTTTTTAGGCTTATCTTGCTTTTGGTGAGATGCTTCAGCTTGCAACTCTTCCACGGCATCCCATGCTGCCGCACATTCTTTAGAACCAGTCCCGCTAACTTCACAGGTGTCTCTGGCTTGCTGTACTTCTTCTAGGATTTTCTCTTTGATATTGCTCATGTATTTGTTTTCTAATGTCTATGAACTAGATCCTAACAGACTAATGCGTGATAGCCATCATACGTCAGGAGTAGGAAAACACCATGTACTGATTGGCAGTTAACCGATTCCTAGAGTCGATGGAAGCATCCCCGCCAGTATAAGAAAGCCGATCCACACGTTCTGCCCAAAGGCTTTTTGGTACAAGTCGCTAGGAATTTCAGCTTGGGTTAGTCTGTTACATTGCCATATCCATATTACTCCTGCCGTCAAGCAAGCAAAGTAGTGTGCGTAACCAAGTTGCATCTCCCACCCTAGCCAAATTAGGCTTCCTAGCGTAATTGCTAAGAATATAGCGATCGCAAACGTTACATATCTTCCAAAAAATAGAGCGCTAGACTTGACCCCAACCTTAAGATCATCCTCGCGATCGCTCATGGCATAAATTGTGTCAAAACCCATCGTCCAAGTAATTACCGCTAACCATAATTCCCAAGCATAGCGATCTAGACCACCCGTAACCGCGCTCCAAGGGATTAGTACCGTAAATCCCCAAGCGATGGACAGAACTAACTGGGGTACTGGGAAAAAGCGCTTACAAGCGGGATAAATCACAATTACAGGGGCAGCCGCAAAACAAAGCCCAAAACTGAGGGGATTTAAATAAGTTGATAGTAAAAAGGCGCACAATCCTGAAACCAGCAAGACCGCGATCCCCACCTGAATCGATAGCGATCGCTCGGCGAGAGGACGATTTTTAGTGCGATCGACCTGTGGATCAATATCACGATCCCAGAGGTCATTAATAACGCAACCTGCGGCGCTAGTTGCCAAGCTACCAAGGATGACCACACCTAATAAATCAAGTGGAGGCAGTTGATGCATGGATTTAGCAGCTGCAACCGTAGCCCATAGTGCAGGCAACATCAGGATCAACCTACCTGCGGGTTTATGCCAACGCAAGAGACGCACAATTTTCTGAAATGTTGATTCATGATTGGTGAGACCTGAGTTCATAGTGGATGCTTGCCAAGTTTACTGAGTAAAAGATTTTAATTGCTATGGGTTAATTGCTATGGGCATTAGGAAATACTGTCCCTAGCAATCTTGATTGCGCTGCTGGGCATAATTAAAAACCCAGACCCAAAACCTGTGGCGCACGCGCAGCGTGCGCCACAGGTTTTGGGTTTTATATTTAATTTCGCTTAGCTACTTATCCTATTTTAGGCAAAGTTGCTGATTACAAAAGTTTTCATCATTGTTACCGTCATGATCGGGATACGGGGCTCTCTGTAGCTACAGCAAGTACAGAAACAATTAGCAAGATCGTGAGGTTTTGAGATGCGAGCAATTCATCCAGATATTTCTAAATTCATTGGGCAACCTATTTCTCAAAAGCCTTTGACCGCTTTATTGTTAGTAGCTTCGCTATTTTTGGGTGTTGGTATATATGAAGGGCGAGCTACAGCCGAAACTTTAGTTACGGGGTTAACCAATGAGTTAGTTAATGACAAAACCTGTGAGGGGACAGGTGGAATTCTTGCCTATGCGGAAACAAAGGACTACTCCTTATACATTTGCGCTGACGTTAAGGAGCCTTCACAACCAAAGCATTATCGCAGTGTGAACAAAAATGGGACTCCGGGGGTGAAACTTACGGCTAAAACCTATAACCCGAATCAAGGCAGTTATTTCGAGTTTTACAATGGTGATTATGTATATATGCTGCAAATTCCCTCGGAAACGATTAAACAGCCCGTACTCATGGTTGAGTTTCCCGATGGTTCTGGCTATGAGCAGAAAATAACTAAGTTTTTAATGCGTGGCGAGTTGCGATCGCCTATCTCTGTCAGTAAATAAACAAGGCGATCGTGAGGGGATCTCTGTCAAGCAGATATGCTAATATAGTTAACCTAAGATCGGGGAATTAGCTCAGTTGGTAGAGTGCTGCGATCGCACCGCAGAGGTCAGGGGTTCGAGCCTCCTATTCTCCATATTTATAGACAAACGGTTAATTACGTTTACAATCACTTAACCAATTAACGACAATTGATCAATTAGAGCTTGATTTTGTTCGTCAGTACCGACTGTAATGCGGAGCTTATCAGAGAGTCCTGCTTGATTGAAATATCGGACTAAAATGCCAGAATCTTTGAGCTTTAAATAGATCTCTTCAGCATTGCCTTTGGGTGGAGTGACAAGCACAAAATTACCGTGTGACTCTAGAACGCTATAGTCGAGATTTTTGAGATCTAAAGTAAGTTTAGTCCGTGAGATTTTGACTTTTTCAGCATTGGCAGTTTTGTATTCTTGATCGCGCATCGCCGCAGTCCCCACAGCGATCGCTACGGCATCAATGTTATAGCTATCCTTAACCTTAAATAGCCCTGATAGCAGCTTGGGATTTGCAATACCAAAGCCTAGACGCAGCCCTGCCAGAGAATAACCCTTGGATAAAGTGCGTAATACGATTACATTTTCAAATTCTTGCACCAAGGGCAAAGCCGAGTATTCCGCAAAATCGACATAAGCTTCATCGATCGCCACAATACCTGAAACTCTTTTTGCCAATTGACGTAAATCATCAAGCGGTACGATATGTCCTGACGGACTATTGGGTGAAGCAATAAAAGTTACAGCACCATTGGCGGCAACAAGTTCATCAATGGGCAACTGAAAATTGTCACCATAGGGGATTTCTACCGTCTCTGATGGCTGCATTGCTGCAAGAGTGCGGTAAAGCACATAGGTGGGCATTGGGTAAACTACTTTGCGATCGCCATTTTCCGCGCAAGCCCTAATCAAAATATTTAATACATCATCACTGCCATTGCCCACAATTATCCAATCCGTAGGCACACCGACCACAGCACTTACCGCTTGACAAAACTCATGGGCAAAAGGGTCAGGATAACGCCGCAAAGAATCACCATCAATATTTTGCAAAGCCGCGATCGCTTTGGGCGATGGAGGGTAGGGATTCTCGTTAGTATTGAGTTTAATAACTTTGAGACCCGACTTAGGTTGTTCCCCAGGAACATAGCCAGTCATTGCGTCAATAGCGGGGCGGAAGTAGCTCATGGTGACAGTTAGAAAGTAAAAAGTAAAAAGTGCATATTCCAAAAAGCTGATTATTCCGCGAAGCAAAAGGATTCGCTTCTTGGAATATATGCGGGCTACTATTGTAACGCGATCGCTTTCAAACCAAAGAGAGCGCGAAGCCCCCTCTTTGGTTAAGGCTTATCTCGAAAAACTGGCAAAACCTCATTACAAAAAGCTTCTGTCGCCTTAGAGCGATAACGATTAGGATTACGAATTTGTAACAACATCCGCTTGATGACCACCCCGTCAATCCGAACCTGCTGTAAGGCTCCCATTTGCAACTCCTTTTCGATCGCGGTGACCGACAAAAAGGCAGCCCCTAAACCAGCCTGTACCGCATTTTTAATCGCCTCAATTGAATTTAGCTCCATCGCGATCGCCAATTGGCGCGGATCGACCCCACTATCTAGCAACACCCGATCAATCGCCTTCCGAATCGTAGACTGCGAATCAAGCGTAATAAATTGCAGTTTGTATAACTCATCAATAGATAAAGCCCCAACCTGTGCTAATTCATGAGAAGTTGGTAGAATTAGCGCTAGCTCATCTTCAGCATAGGGTGTAATCTCTAAAGAATCCAGCAAATCCGCAGGAATTTCACCGCCAATTATTGCCAAGTCTACTTGCCCATTGGCTACACTCCAAGCCGTTCGCCTTGTAGAATGGACATGGAGTTGCACCGAGACATCAGGGTATTTCTTGCGAAATAAACCAATCATTTGTGGCATTAGATAGGTTCCAGTCGTTTGGCTAGCACCTATAATTAGAGTCCCACCATTAAGATTTTGTAAATCATCAATGGCGCGACAAGTTTCTTGGCAAAGGCTTAAAATGCGATCACCATAGGAAAGTAGTAACTGTCCTGCCTCCGTCAACTGTGCTCTTCGCCCCCCGCGATCAAATAAAGGCACATCTAGCTGTCTCTCTAGATGCTGTACTTGCAAGCTAACGGCGGGTTGTGACACATAAAGGCTATCGGCGGCGCGTTTAAAGCTACCTTCAGCAGCGATCGCCTTGAGAATGCGTAATTGGTCTAGGGTGAACGGTATGTCGATCATAGAAGCAGCGTGAGAAAAGATGAGTCGGGAGGTTATTCAGGATTTTTTGAATTTAGCAGGAGTTGTGGGGATCGCCCTCACAAATCGCCGTATGCGTCCCTATTTTTACGGACTAGATGCCGTATTGGACAGGACAAAGCAAGCATTAGGTCAAGGAGTTCTGCAAGTTGTCGAAAATATACCAGAAGGATTTGAATCCTTCGAGTTTCACTTTGCGGGGCATATTGTCTTTATTTACAAGCTGACCCATGGACTAGTCCTACTAGTACTTACAGATAGCGATCTTGAGCCAGTTGACTACAAACGGGGGATCGCCAAAATCAAGTATCTAATCGAAACAGATACATACAACACAGTCGCATACTTTAAGCTCTTATTAGGCTCGGTGACCCAGCATTCTTTGCCTAGCTTAAATTGGAATGCCAACAATGCCAAAGCAACAGATCAAGCAAAAATACCAGAACAGCCCACTGTACATAACTTTGCGACTCCAGTTTCTAACTCCAATCTAAAAACTGATACCCCATCATCTCGTAGCCAAAAACCAGATGAACTAAGAAATTTAAACAATCAGCAAAGCAATGCAAGTTCTAGTAAAAGCCCAAGCTTCAGCGTTCAAACTCAACCCAATGTAAACAATCCAAGCACAATTAAGCCTCAAACACCTCCTGCACCATCGCCCTTACCTTCCATACCTAAGTCAACAACTACCAATAGCAATCAGCAGCAGGTCAACACTAGTCCTACTAAGCAAGTATCAACGAAAACTGACACACAAGAGTATAAGTTAGATGAACTTTTAGACGCACTCAATAAGCTCAGCCTCTTTACAACTCAATACCTTGGCAAAGTCGTAGTCACTAATTATTGGAAATCTAGCCGCCCAGAGTCTGTGTGGCTAAGTGAGTTTGAAGTTGATCGCAATGGTAAAATTTCCTACCCAAAACAGCCAGCGATCGCCTGTAATCCAGAAGAGCTAAAACAAATTCAAACTTGGGTTACGGCTTATATCAAACGCTGTAAACAAGTCATTCGCAATTTCGATCAAATGCTGGAGCAAGACTGCCTAGATAGCCGCCAAAAACAAATATTGCTATAAACCCAAATCAAGGCGACACATCAAGGCAGCCCGAAGCGCTACCTTAATCTTTATAATGCTTAACTATGCTTAACAATTCTAAGCAATTTGGCGGGAAGGACTCTACGTATACACCTTAAATGGGTTAGACTGGTCTTTAATAATAAGGGGAACAACCGCAGAGGCAAGCTAAATAATGGCTAAGCGTGTAAGAATTGAGCCTATAGCCCAGACAGCAGATATAGCAACAAACGGTGCATTACTATCTGGCTTAATGGGGGATGAGCTAAATATTTTAAAAGAATGTGGTGGACGTGGTATGTGTGCCACTTGCCATGTTTATATCCAAGACGGCATGTCTTCGCTTAGTCCCATGGGCAAACGCGAGCAGCGTACTTTAGAAGTAATCACAACCTGCAAGCCCAACTCTAGGCTTGCTTGCCAAGCCAAAGTTATGGGTGAAGGCATCGTCGTTGAATTACCAGTAGGTATGTATGTCCAGTCGATTCAAGACATTGAAGCGTTGATAGGAAGACGCTGCGAAAAACCTCTACTTAGTCCGATCACAGGTCAGACCTTAGTAGAAGTCGGACAATTAATTACGCGATCGGTAGTTCGTCAATTAGAAAATACGAATTTTAGCGTTGGTGAACAATTGGCAAACACCAAAAGAGCTGATATTTTTGAGCCGAAGTAACATCTAGATGCAACATTCTTGATGAATTATTTATGCTAGAGCTAGAGTCGATCAGCTCATCACTTAATAACTATCGTTGGATTCGACAATTTTCGATAACTTTTTAGATAGGAGTATTTACTTATGACTGTTGCTGTAGATCGCCCCAATAGCGCCACCAAATCTAAAAGAAAAAACAACCACTATAGTCTGCAAGACTTTTTTCTGCCGAATCTTGAGCAAGGGATAATTGAAGACTGGAATGGAGTCAGAAACATCCTTACCAGTGAAGACTTTATCATTGGACTACAAGAAGGATTAGAAGATGAAGTAGGCGAAGCTTCAGCAGCAGTAATGTATTCTATTGGCTGTGAATGGGGTCAGCAGGATGCTCTAGTCTTTACCAAGTGGTTTGAGAAAGATTTCGGTCGGAGTATTCGTCAAACGAATTTGCCTTTCTTGCTAGAGACTTGGTGGTGGCCCTTTACCTCCCAAGGCTGGGGACGTTGGCAGGTAGACATGAGCGATCGCAAACAGGGCTTTATGTTTATCAGCGTATTTGATTCGGCGGTTGCACGGAGCCTTGGGGATGTGGGCAAGCCTGTCTGTCATTTATATGCAGGTTTGTTCTCAGGCTTTTTTACGCATCTAGTTAATAAAGAACTAGAATGCATCGAAATTCAATGCTATTCCATGGGCGAAAATTATTGCAAGTTCTTGCTAGGTGGTAAAAATCGGATTGATGCCGCTTCTTTTTGGCTTAACGAAGGAGCAACAACCCGTGACATTGAAGGTCGTTTACGCAATGGAGAACTTCTAAAATGAGTAGTCCAGATTGGCGCTTACAGCCATTAAAAACTTTTTGGCAAAGTGTAAATTGGGAAAATCGTCTAATCACCCAAGTCACTAGCAATAGTAACGGCAAAGTTGTATCAACTTTAAGTTTTTTGATGCCAGTAAAAGACTATTTTCGCGCTATATCTTGGACTGGAATTCCTGCCATTGCTGCTACCTCAGAGAAAATCAGCTCTCCTCCTAGTATTGATGAAAATTCAGAAACTCTTGAAGATTTTCTTGATGATGTTTCTAAGTTCTTCTAGATTTTCTTTGCTTATTCCTACGTTAGAAGCGCTGAAGCAACCCCAACAGATCTTGAGAGCCGTCTTAGATTAGTTTTCATCAATACTTTGAACCTTTTTTGATGCTTTATCCAGACAAATAATATCTCGATAATTCTCTACTGTAAGAACTATGATTCCGAAGATTCAAGAATTAATTAACCAAGCTCAAGATCGCTATCTGGCAACAGATGAGCTTGGTCAGATGGAAGGCTATGTCACTTCCTTGCCTGAACGTCTCAAACTTTATAAGGTCATTCGCGATCGCGAAATTGACATTTTACAAACAGTTGCCGATCAAGTCGCTTCTGAGTTGGCAAGTGTTACGGATGAAGAACTCGAAGCGGGAGTTAAAAACCTAATTTTGGTTTTGCGTTACTGCTCGATGGCGATGTTGCTAAATGACGAAAACTTTTTAAAAGAAAGGCTTCTTAATTGGCTGGAAGGAATCATGTCGATGCGAGATATGCGTCGGCTCAATGAAACGCTCTATAAATTATTAAATCAAGTGTTGCGTCAACAGATTAGTCCCTCCCAGCTTGCTCTAATCCAGCCTTTGATTACTACTGCTCAAGTCACCTTAATTTACTAGAGACAATACTATGATTTCCGTTGCTGACCTCGTAAAAGAAAATCGTATCCCTGCTAACTTTTTTGACTACACTGCTTACATCAAAGGAGATCTAGAAATTGGTCTACTAGAAAACCGCCGTGGCGATCGCCTGTTAGCCATACCAGACACTTTAATTTCCTCACTTTATACAGGCTTAACTAAAGAGACGGGACAAGCATCAAGATTAGTTCTTTTCAACTGTGGCAAATGGTGGGGAAAAAACTTTTATACCCGCTTTACCGAATCCCTCGAAGAATACTATTCTCAGTCTTTATCGGAGATGGATATGATCACCTTCATTCAAAGTCTCAAAGAATGTTGGAAAACTCATGGTTGGGGAAGACTTGAGTTTGATCCACAATACCAAGCCCAAGGATTTATCTCGATCAAGACCTACAATTCGCCCTATATCCATAAAATCGCTGGCAATAATCAACCCACAGGCTATTTAGAATCAGGAATTTTGACCTCATTTTTTACGCGCCTCACTGGACGCGAACTCTTAGCCGCACAGATCAGTTGTGAATCTTTAGGAGCGAGTTGCAATACCTATGTAATTGGCTTACCCGAAAGATTGCAAATTGTTGAGTCCTTTCTGAATGAAGGCTTAAGCTCTGACGTTATCATGCAAAGATTACTCAAATAAAAAAGATGAGTGGCGGCGCAAAACGCCGCCACTCATCTTTTTTATTGATGCGGTTGACTTTCAAAGAATAAAAAAGCCTCGCTATGTGAGGCTTTTTTATTTGATAGTGTTAACTTTTAGATTTCTGAGCTTCCTTGACTACTTTTTTCTGAGCTTTCCAAGCTTCAGTTAAATAGCCAAAGTTCTTTTTAAACTCTTCGCTGCCCCACCAACTGCCAACCCGTCCCTCATCCCAAGAAGCGGAGATAGCCCCATAGCTTAGTCCTACAACGCCTAAACCTAAAAACAGCATACTCACTAGCACAACGGCTGTGGTTGGCAATTCAAATATATGTTTAGTGACAACAAAGTAGCTCACAAAAAAAGTCGTAATCCCCATTCCCGTAGGAACACCACAGAACAAAGCCGCACGCCGAACAATGCGACGATTAACTTCCTCAGGGATACCTAACGGATCATTTCGTTTAGGAGCTGATTTTGTACTTGGGTTGGTAGTTACGTTTGTTTTCGAGCTATTTATATTTGTAGTAACAGGAGCAGTAGGTGTTTTTTTAATTTCCTTGCCTTTTGCTTTTTTACTACGATTATTTGGCTCAAAAGGGATACGTTCAGGTGGTTTACTCACTTTTATTCTTCACTAGCACTAAACAAGTGGTAATAGTACTCGTGCTTTTCACGAATACTATTTAAAAACTAGCCTCTTACACCCAAGCTTTGGATTAGTTGCTTGTAATGAGCGCGATCTTGGTTGCGAACATAAGCTAGCAAGCGCTTACGTTGACCAATAATTTTGAGCAAACTACGACGAGAAGAGAAATCCTTAGGATGTAGTTTGAGGTGAGTCGTCAACTGGTTGACGCGCTCGGTGAGTAATGCAACCTGCACATCAGATGAACCAGTATCGGTAGGATGTTTTTGGTATTCGGAGAAAATTTCGAGCTTGCGTTCTTGCAAAAGTGCCATGATAAAAACTTGAACGTGTTTTGAGGTGGACGTGACTAAACCCGACAATCAACGCACTTAGGAGTTTAGAGAGCGAGTTCCCAACCTCACGATTGGGCATTCCTAGTTATTCCCATCTTTGGGGTTGCGCCACTTATCGAGAGCAATTTATTTGCTAACTCGACAGATCGACTGCATAGGCGGTTTCCGTTTCTCAGTAGTCTCTGAGTAGGATATATCGCGATCGCTAGTTTTTTAGAATATTAGCTTTCAGACAGACTAGCTTAACATGTTGGTCACTTATTTTTGTACCCAAATAAAAAATATGGTGGTGCAAAGCACCACCATATTTTTTAATGGGCAGAGCCATTACCGTGATATTTGTCAGTGTCATAAAAACCGTTACGAGTGCCGAAAAATAAGCAGCTAACGGTAAACAAGATGGTAAAAGCTGGCAAAAGAATTCTGAGATCAAGCATGGTTGTATGTGGCTAGGTGTTTTATGTTGCTGAATAATTACAAACTAATCATGATCCTTAAGTAGCTAAGAATTAAAAACCCAGACCCCAAACCTGTGGCGCACGCTGCGCGTGCGCCACAGGTTTGGGTGTTTTATATTTAATTGCGCCTAGCTACTTAATCATGACCCATATATTTTAGTCCCAAGTAAATATTAAGAAAGTAACTTGTGGGATCTTTCTTAATTATTTATTGCCATAGCCCCAAGAGAAAGGCGGCATTAGTGCCACCTTTCTATAAAAAGAGAGTGGCGACGCAAGGGTCGCCACTCTCTTTTTGATTAAAAAAAAAACTAATTGCTAGCGTCAGTATTATCAGCCGCAGGCGCACTGTCCCCACTCGGACGATAGCTCTGCTCAAAGGCATAGCGCACGATCTGTGAACGATTTTCAAGATTTAGTTTAGTCATAATGCTGCTCAGATGAGTCTGTACTGTCCGAGGGCTAATTTGTAAGCGCTTGCCAATTTCTTTGTTGGTAAAGCCTTGGACTACTTGCCAAAATACTCTTTCTTCCGAAGGGGTCAAGGTTGTTCGCGAAACAGGAGCGGTAGGCTGTTGAAAAAGACGCATATGCTCACTAGGTGTGCGGTGAGGCTCGCGTTTATGAGGAGAGAAAAAGTCGATATCAGTCTTGCCAATGGTCATGCGATCGCCACTTTTCAGCAGAATAGGAAAAGTAATTCTCTGTCCCCGCATGAAGGAGCCATTGCGACTGCCAAAATCTACTAGGTAAAAACTACCAGATTCATTATTAGTATTACGAGACTTGGCATCCCCTCTAATTGAGGATTCAAAACCCTCGTTTTTAGAAGCCCCAACAATTTGGAGGGTGGCATGATAGCGTGACACCCATTTATCGGTGAGTACAATTGAATTATCGTAGCCCCTGCCAATTGTCCAGAAATCTGCATTGATAAGAGGAATCATTTGCTGTCCCTCATCTGCGTGGACGATCAGATAAGGATGTGGGTGTAGAAGGGTCACTGAACTGTTAGACAACTTTGTTGTGTGCATCTCAATCAATTGCCAATATAACTCATTTATATATTGTGAGACGTGTTTAAGAAATTTTGAGTTCCTTTTTAAGATTCACGATTTTAGATGACATATTCTGTCACTGCTAAATTCATGAATTTAGATCATGAATTTAGATCGTTAGAATCTAAATATGATTATAAACTTTTTTATCATCAAGGCATTGCTGTATTTAGGGTAAGTCCTCTCACCAAACTAATTAAATATAAAACCCACCAGCCTGTGGCGCACGCTGCCCCATATTTCACAGGCTTTTGTACTGGTCAAGGGTTGGTTGGGCGGTTTAACTTATCAGGTTTGCTAGCTCAAATATTCCTGACGATTGTTATACTCCTTCTAGGCAAGTAAAAATATTTATACGCGCAAGTTAGATACTAATTTGACAATAAAAAATGCAGTCTGTGTTACTTTTGATTGATGAATTACAAATCTTTAAAGTTCTATGATTTCTTATTAACCCTAATTAAAAAATAATGATTTGGATTGCGATCGCCATACATTTAATATTGAGTGCAGGGTTGTTATGGGCTTCATGGCAGATCTGGAACGTTCGGAATGCTCTCAAAGCTACGATAATTACCGTAAATGGCTGGACAGAATCCTGTGAAAATGGTCTACGGGGTTCGTCTCCGGGGCTGGAAATAGCCCGTGAGGGAGTTGGCTCAACAAGACAGCAGTATCAAGCATTGCAAGGGCAATTAGAAAAAATTCGTAAATTATTGTCTATGCTTGGGCGTGGTGTATCCTTTTTAGGGAGTCGTTGGAAACAGTCTCGCCAAGGTTCCACTAAATCAGTTAATAACAAGTCGTCAGGCATCAGATCGTCAGGGAGCAAACATAATGTCAAACGGCGCAGGTAAATTTTTCGGTGGGTTAATTGTCGGTACAACTATTGGTGCGGCGATCGGTATTTTATTTGCACCTCGTACTGGTAAGGAAACTCGTCAAGCTTTGAGGCGCTCAGCCAAGGATTTACCAAAACTAGCTGAAGACTTAGGCTCTAATGTGCAATATCAAACCGATCGCCTTGCTGAACAGGCTCAACGGACTATTGATGAGGCGATGATCCGTTTACAGGAGGCGATCGCCACTGGGCAGGATGCTAGTCGCAAAATTCAAGAGGAATTAGCTACGTCTATGAATAATTCGTCTGGCTCATCAAGGGAGATTAGTGAACTGGCTGATGGCGACGAAGATTAGATATTTATATGGATACTTCTTTATCATGCGTTCCTAAAAAATAGACATGATAGAGTGAGTGGTTAGTATTGCAGGGCTTTGCCCCACCATACTAACCACTCATACCAAATTAAGAAATGGCTACACCCTTTCTTAATTTAAAAAACCTTACTGAATTTGGTTTTTAAATCACAAAAGTGTTAGCACATTTTCGTGATTTGGTAGCACTGGGTAAGGAATATACAGATCAACGAGAGTAAGTAAATGTAGGAAATTATGTCAGAAGCCATCTTTCTGCTCGGATTATCGTTTTTATTGGTAGTCGTTTGCCTGACGATTCTTTTGCTAACGGCGATCCCTGCTTTCCAAGAATTGGCAAAGGCAGCAAATAGTGTGGTCAGATTAGCCGACACTTTAACCAGAGAGCTACCAGCGACCCTAGAGGCAATCCGTATGACAGGTTTGGAGTTAAGTGAGTTAAGTGATGAGCTTAATCAAGGAGCCAAAAGCGCTGGCGAGGCGGTTAAACAGGTTAACGATGGGATTAAAGGTGTAAGGCAAAGTGCTTCTAGTGCCACGATCGCCACAAAAAGTGCTTTTGCGGGGTTTAAGGCAGGGCTAAAGTCTCTAGGTCGTCCACGTCGGCAAAGTCGCGCAGATATTTATCAAGAAAAAATCCGCGGCAATAACCAATCGATTCGGGATTTGGAAAGCTTTAGGGAGGATGAAGAAGAGGATTCTAAGCAGGAAAGATTAATTACGCCCGATGACATCCGTTCTGAGGGATTTATGGGTGATTTAAATCCAGAAGATTAAACAATGAGTGCGTTAGGCACTTATATCCCCAGAAAAAATTGCATAGCCATTTTTTTCACTTTAGCCAAACATCCGCGCAAATTAAAAACGACCGATGCAAAATCTCGAACAAATCCTCGCCCAAGAACTATCGCTACGCCCCGAACAGGTAAAAAATGCCCTAGAGCTATTAGCTGAAGGAGCAACAGTACCCTTTGTGGCGAGATATCGAAAAGAGCGCACTGGGGAAATGAACGAGATCCAGTTACGAGAACTGCAAGATCGGCATAGCTACTTAACCGAACTGAGGGAACGCCAAGCCACCATCATCCAAGCGATCGCTGAACAAGGAAAACTCACTGAGTCCCTCAAAGCTAAAATTGAAGCCTGTCTCCAAAAGACTGAGCTTGAAGATTTGTATCTGCCCTATCGCCCCAAGCGGCGCACTAGAGCCGCGATCGCTAGGGAGAAAGGACTCGAACCCCTCGCCGAAGCAATCAAAGCTTGTAACCGCCCCAATATCAACACCGTATCCCTTGAGCAAGAAGCTGCCAAATATTTATCAGAGCAGGTAAAGACTATCGAAGAAGCTCTCAAAGGAGCATCGGATATTCTTGCGGAAGAAGTAGCCGAAAAAGCCGAGTATCGTGCTTATATTCGTGACTACCTGATGCATTCAGGGCTATTTATTTCCAAAATCAAAGATACCCATCCCGTGGGTACAACCAAATTTGAGATGTACCGCGATTATCAAGCCAAAGTTAAGGCGATCGCTCCCCATAATCTTCTTGCTCTATTGCGGGGTGAAGCCGAAAAAATTCTCAGTCTCAGTCTCGACTTTGATGAAGATCATCTCTTAACTTATTTAGAGTCGCAACAGATTAAGGCGAAAAGCCCCGCTATCAGGCAGTTTTATCAAGAGATGCTCAAAGATGCCTTTAATCGCCTCATGAAAGCCTCAGCGATCGCAGCCGTAATTGCTGACAAGAAAGCATGGGCGGATGGAGAATCGATCAAAACCTTTGAAACTAATTTGAGAGACCTCTTGCTTGCTTCGCCCGCAGGCATGAAACCCACCCTTGCGATCGACCCCGGTTTTCGGACAGGATGCAAAACCGCCGTAATTAGCGAGACAGGTAAATTTCTTGAATATCAAACTATCTTCCCTCACCAAGCCGCCGCCCAGCGAGAGCAAGCTGCGCGTACCGTAAGAACTTTAATCGAGAAATATCAAATTCAACTGATTGCGATCGGGAATGGAACCGCAGGTCGAGAAACCGATAGCTTTGTAATGGAAGTAATCCAAAAGCTAGACAAAGCGCCGATCAAAGTCATGGTCAATGAATCAGGAGCATCAATTTACTCGGCGAGTGAAGTGGCGATCGCGGAATTTCCTGATTTAGATCTAACCGTGAGAGGAGCCGTTAGCATCGGACGACGATTGCAAGATCCCCTTGCGGAACTGGTCAAAATCGATCCAAAATCCATTGGAGTTGGTCAATATCAGCATGATGTCGATCAAAAGCTCTTAAAAAAGAAGCTAGAAGAAACCGTCGAAAGTTGCGTTAATTATGTGGGTGTAGACTTGAACACTGCTTCTAAGGAGCTACTCACCTTTGTCTCAGGACTCAGCGCTAGTATTGCCAATAACATCATTACCTATCGCAATCAAAATGGAGCCTTTCGCGATCGCCGTCATTTGTTAAAAGTCCCCAAACTCGGTGCAAAAGCCTTTGAACAAGCGGCAGGTTTTTTACGGATACGCGATGGTGCTAATCCCTTAGACAATACGGCGGTGCATCCTGAGAGTTACAAAATTGTCGAGGCGATCGCCCAAGATTTGAATGTGCCGTTAGCAGAAATTGCTAAGGCTGCGGACAAACTCAAAACCGTCAACCTCAAGAAATATGTCACTAGTGAAATCGGTGAGCCAACCCTAAGAGATATCTTGCGGGAACTAGAAAAACCGGGACGCGATCCGCGTGCTGAGTTCAAATATGCCACCTTTAGCGAAGCTATCCAGAAAATCTCTGACCTGCGAGTGGGAATGGAAGTGGAAGGAATTATTACCAATGTGGCAAATTTTGGGGCGTTTGTGGATATTGGCGTTCATCAAGATGGGTTAATTCATATTTCTCAATTAGCCAATCAATTTGTTAGCGATCCTAAGCAGATTGTTAAGGTTGGTCAGGTGGTAAAGGTTCGAGTTCTAGAGGTGAATGAGTCACTAAAGCGGATTGGTTTATCAATGCGATTGTAAAACTAAATTTGAGAGCGTGCGCCTCCTTGAGTGCAAAGCAGTGTAAGAGTAAAATTCGCCTATGCTAAAAAAAAAGAAATCTAAATTTCGCAAAAAAAAGCACCAAACTACCATAGAGGCTCAGCATACCCTCCAAAATCACGAACAAGCTGAGCTATTTCGCCAACGGCAGTGGCTGAAGCTATTGACTGAAATTACTTTTAAAATTAGGCAGTCGTTAGAATTTAAGGAGATTTTAAGAGCAACGGTAACTGAAGTACAGCAGCTTTTGCAGGCTGATCGGGTGCTGATTTATCAAATTTTTCCTGATGGCACAGGACAGGTGATTACGGAAGTTGTTTTACCCGATTCCCCAGAGATTCTGGGTTTAGAATTTCCTGAGGAATTATTTCCCCCTGAATATCACCAACTTTATGTCAGAGGTGAAGTTAGCGCGATCGCCGACGTTAGCGCTCGCCCAGAAGGTTTAAATGAATCAAGTTCTCTCAACCAATTATGGGGATTGCTGATCGCCTATCATGGCGATCGCCCTTATAAATGGCTAGATTTTGAGATGGAACTGATGCAACAACTTGCCGATCTAATTGGTATAGCTCTATCGCAAGCGCAGTTTCGAGATCATTTAGAAAAAGCTGTCAAAGTTCGCACTGTGGAACTACAGGAAGTCAATCATCATCTTCAACAGGAAATTTGCGATCGCCAAGCGATCGAACGCCTAAAAGATGAATTTATAGCGGTCGTTAGCCATGAATTACGAACTCCTTTAACTTCGATACATAGTGCGTTAAAAATTTTAACGACAGGGAAATTAGGAACCCTTTCAAAAGATGGACAGCGAATCCTAGAAATCGCTGACGATAATACAGAGCGCTTAGTGCGTCTGGTTAATAATGTCCTTGACTTGCAGCGCATCGAGTCTGGTGAAGTCCAAATGGATAAGCAAATCTGGAATGTCTCTACTTTAATGATGCAGGCAATAGAAGTAATGCAACCAATGGCGCAGGATCATGGCGTAATTTTAGTAGCTGAGCCAGTTGATATCCATATCCTAGTTGATTCTGACTACATCGTTCAGACCCTCACAAATTTAATCAGTAATGCTATTAAATTCTCTTCAGTTAACAGTAAGGTCTGGATAACGGTGGAAAAGAGACTGAACTCTGAAGTTCTATTTTCCGTTTGTGATGAAGGGCAGGGCATTCCATTGGACAAACTTGAAATTATTTTTGAAAGATTCCAGCAAGTAGACTCCTCTGACTCCCGCCGTAAAGGTGGAACAGGACTGGGATTAACCATCTGTCGCCAGATCATTGAACAGCACGAGGGAAAAATTTGGGCGGAGAGTACCCTTGGCAAAGGTAGTACTTTTTCGTTTACTCTGCCATTATTAAACCTATGAGGAAACTAAAATTATGTCAATTAAGAGAATTTTGATTATTGATGATGATGAAAGCATTCAAACAGTTATGCAGTTTGGGATTCAGATGGTTGTTGACTGGGAAGTACTAGTGGCTAGTTCAGGAATGCAAGGTATCCAAACTGCTTGCGCTGAAAAACTTGATGCTATCTTGCTAGATGTGATGATGCCTGACATGGACGGTATAGCTACATTTAAGACCCTTCAGGCTGATCCCCAAACTGCCCAGATTCCTGTTGTCTTGTTAACTACGAAGGCGCAGACTTCAGAAAGGAGACAGTTTAATAATTTACAGGTGAGTGGCGTAATTACGAAACCGTTTAATTCCCTTGATCTGCCTGATCTAATTACAAAAATGCTTGATTGGTAAGCCCCCCAAAATTTCTAAGCATTAACATCTTCAAAAGTGAAACTTAACAACCTTCCCAAATCTACATATCATTTTTAAATCCTATGAAACTATTATTAGTAGAAGATGATGAGGTCTTAATTGCGGTCTTAACAAAAATTCTGGCTGAAAATCGCTACATTGTCGATGTAGTCAAAGACGGGGAAATGGCATGGAGTTATGGTTCAACCTTTGATTATGACCTAATTATATTAGATATTGGTTTGCCTAAGTTAGATGGAATCAGCCTATGTCAACGCTTTCGAGCCGAAGACTATAGCACTCCCATTCTCTTGCTAACAGTCCAAAATTCTAGTACTACAAAGGTACGGGGGTTAGATGCAGGAGCGGATGACTATGTAGTAAAGCCCTTTGATATACCAGAATTAATCGCTCGAATTCGAGCCTTATTGAGACGGAGTAATGCAGTTTCTTCTCCCATCATTGTTTGGGGAAATTTACACTTAAATTCCAGTACTTCCGAAGTTTCTTACAATAATTTACCTCTCACCCTCACTAACAAAGAATACGAATTATTAGAAATTTTACTGCGTGACAGTCAGCATTTGCTGAGTGTGGAAGAGATTCTCGATCGCCTCTGGTCTTCGGATGAGTTTCCTTCGGAAGCCACTGTGCGCTCCCATATCCGAGGATTGCGGCGTAAGTTAGTAGCCGCAGGCGCTCCTTCAGATTTTATTGCTACTGTGCATGGACGCGGATATTATCTGAAAGTACCAGATAAATCTACGGATGCCGAAATATCAAAGCCCGTGGCAACTGTTCCTGCTACTTCCCTTAATCTAAAATCAATTACTCCAAACACTCAACAGGAAAAGTATTTAGAATTCTTAAATCAGCTTTGGGTCACTACTAAGCCGAAGAGTTTGGAACAGTTGATGGTATTATTTCAAGCGATCAAGAAATTGGAGTCGGGATTCTTGTCTCCTCATTTCCAAGAACTAGCCCATCAAACGGCTCATAAGTTAGCGGGAACTTTGGGAACTTTGGGATTAACGAGCGCTATGCAATTGGCGATCCAATTAGAAAACCTGCTTAACAGTCAAGCCTCCGACCAAAAAGTACAGTTAGAAACCTTAAAACCATTGGTGATTGCCTTAGAGCAGGCTATTCAAAGTACTAATTTCATCCAAAGCTTACCTACGAATTCAATTGCAGATACCTCAACTTTCTCGCTGAAGCAGTCTCGAACTGCAATTGAGCCTAAGGTGATGATTGTGGATGATGATGTTGATTGTTTGCGATCGCTTACGGAACTTCTCAACCCTTGGGGATTTAAGGTGACCACCCTAGCTGATTCACAGGAATTTTGGACAGTATTACAGTCAGTACTCCCCGATATCCTAGTTTTAGATGTAAATATGCCTCCTATTAATGGGTTAGAAATTTGTCAATCTCTTAGAAACGATCTAAATTGGAAACGTTTGCCAGTTCTATTTCTAAGTGTGATGACGGATGCTAATACTCAAAATCTTGCCTTTGGGGTGGGTGCAGATGACTATTTATGTAAGCCAATTGTCGGCATTGAGTTAGCTAACCGAATCCATAATCGTTTACAGCGAGTTAGAGATTACCAGCTTGGATAAATTCACGAAAGTGTTGTCGCACTTTCGTAAATTAAAAATCATATAGCAAAGCAAGAGTTAGCTAGTACAAACCAAAACCCAAAAAGCGAGTTGCGGCGCTTCGCGCCGCAACTCGCTTTTTGGGTTTTATGTCCTAAGCAAAACTTACATTGCTATACTCCGTAAGGATTTGAAAAGCCCACAATGGTAAGCCATTGTGGGCTTTGGGATTACTTCACTGGAGTAAGATTTACTTTAACGATAAAGTCGTTATAGTCAAAATCGCCACCACTAGGTAGATCCTCGAAGCCAAAGGTGTTGTTGCCGAGCAACCGCACATGGTCAATGCCATCGGAATTTGCTCCTAGGTAGGAGAAATACACCGCAGGATCGTTATTAGGATTGTTGTCTAAAATGGCATCGGGACGATTATTGATAATGATAAATGGCGCAAAGATGGAACCTGCTGCAAAAATCCCTGAACTAGTAGCTATAGCCTGATCGCCAACGCTCAAATCAATTCCCGCAACCCGATTGCTTATGGCTGCTTGCGTATATCCAGACTGCCCCACGGACACAATTGAGCCATCTGCCTTCTTGATATCACCTTTTTCGTTCTCAATCTTGTAGAAACCGACAAAGTTGTTAAAAGCGGCTTCCCGATTGAGGGTGAAATCAGCTTTCACTTGGGAGAACAGAGTTGTATCAACACTACGCAAATCTAGAACCTCACCTTCGCGTCGATCCTGCAACCCAGTACCCAAAAGCAAGTCGTCATCAGTAGCTTTGATATTAATTTCAAGATTATTGAATTTAATCGTCGTTTCGGCAGTACCAATCTCTTGAAAATTGAGAATAGAAGTAGTAGAGAAAGTCACCTTCTCAAAGGATTTGGTTTTCAGAATTAAGTCTGTCGTGGTGCTTTTATCGTTAATGGCATAAAAGCGGAGTTTGTCATTGTTATTAAAACCGAGCAAACGCTGTAAACCATCAAGACTAAATCCATTAGGACTATTAGCGATCGCGGAAACAATTACCTTAGCGCGTCCAAGAGCTTTCTCGGCATAGCCAGACTGATTGGGAGCAGTTCCATCGATATTGCCAAAAGCATCATCAACGATAAACACCCCAATTTCGCTCACCTGATTGGCAGACTTGCCTTTAATGGTGAAGGAAAGAGTGGGCTTAGGCTTAGACCCCCCAGATATATCAAAAACATCCGTATCATTCTTCTGAAATTTTAGAGTTGTGGGCAGATTGTTAGAAAGTTCTAAAATTCCCAACTTGCTTGGCACAGCCGAACCTACGGCAACATTAAAATCATTGTCATTGATCAGGGCTAGGGTGTTATTGTCAATGAGCGCTAAACCTTCTAGCTTCTCAACGCCTGTATAGCCTGACTTTGCAGCATTAGCAATCAAGTTTTTAGAGACTGGCTTGATGTTAGCGGCAGTCAATTCATCGGGTGTAAGTTGCTCAATGGTTTTGCCTGATGGCAAAGTAAAGTTGGCACTGTTGTTAATATTCGTAGCAGAGGCTAAATCGATTTGGTAAATCAATTTATTGGAAGCAGTGGTGGAAAGATCGTCTCGTTCTACAACCGCAAATTTGCCATTGCCCAAAGATACGGCATCACCAATCTTATCGGTTTTGGCGTTACCGCTACCACTGATGTCATCTAGCAGATAGAGATACTCACCCGTAACGGTTTTGGTCTTGATATCAAATTCCAAAATTCTCAAGTTGCGAGAATTGCGGGAAGTGGTATCACCAGCATTATCGGGGTTGTCGATCGCACTCTGAATGAAAGCATAAAGTTTGTTGCCTTCGAGAGCAACGGCTTCAAATCCGCGATTACTACGGCGTTGGGCATAAACTTCTGGCAATACTTCTGTGCCAAAAGTACCTACTGAAGAATTAGTGTCCGAGCCGCCTGTGAGGGTAGCCGCAGCCGTGGCAGTTCCTTTAGGAATGAAGCGGTCTAACAATTTACCATTGGTATCAAATTGATAAATTGCAGGGCGATATTCATCTACTACCCAGTAATTGCCATTGCGATCGAGAACAACTCCTTCGGAATCAATGCCAAAAACGTCATTTGGGAGAACTCCACCATCTAAATTGACCCCAATTTCATCGGTGTAGGCAATGCCGTTAGCTCCAGCCTGTAGGTTTGGCAAGCCAGTTAGTTTAGTGGTTCCATCGGCTCGGAAAAGCCCAGTTTCCTTGGTGATAGTAATTTCACCAGTGGACTGATTTAATTCAAAACTAATAATGCGGGGTTGAAACTCAGGTAAAAGGAATGGACGATTTTGTCCAGTAGGCTCACCATTAGGTCCGCGATCGGTGAGTGTAATAAATTTTAGATTGCCATTTTTGGCATTAGTACCTTGGAAAGAAAGTCCTGAGAATCCACCTAAAAATAAATCTTGTCCCTTGGAAGTGGTTCCAATTTTAGGAAGGTTTTTGAAATCATAGCTTGTAACATTGCTGCCCACATTGGTGGCTTGGCTATTAGGATCAACAACAACATTGTTCTCGCTAAGACTTGCAGCACCTGTATTTTTGAGAATAGCTAAAGTTTTACCGCCAAAGCTAATGGTGGTGTCGTTGCCAGACTGGGCGATCGCCAAATCACTTAATTTGGTAACTCCCGCCAAATCTACGCGAATAGTGTCCTGAAGTTGATTGAAATCATTAATGGTATTGGGATTATTCGGAACATCTACCTTAGCAATCCAGAAGATGTCTTTTCCAGATCCACCAGCGATCGTGTTGCCGCCTTGACCGCCAAAAATTGTGTCATCCCCAGCATCCCCAAAGACACTGTCATTGAAGGAAGCAAAAATTGTATCGTTGCCTTCGCCACCTGAAAGGGTATTGCCGCCTTGACCACCCGTTGCTGATAGCTCATCGTTACCAGCATCGCCGAATAGTTTGTCGTTCTTAAAAGCGAATAGCTTATCGTTGCCATCACCACCAGAAACAGTATTATCCCCTGCGGCAAAGCCTGCCTCAAGGTCATCATTACCCGCTAATCCTAATAGGGTGTCACCACTAACGCCTGCTGCGATAAACAGCTTGTCATCATTAGGAGTTCCAGTAATTGTAGCCATTAAAATTGTCCTCTTATTTGGTATCAGTTCTCATAAATTATTACTTTCCACCTTCGACGGAAAAATAATAATTCACTTGCTTCCAAAGCTTTATATAAGCTAAATAGTCGAAAAGACAAACCTCTCAAAACTATGCAAAAGATAGCTCCTGATATGGTTTGTCATGCTAGTTTTTTATTACGATCGCTTAGCAAATGAGTCTACAAAAAACCTCCAAATGGAACTTCCATTTGGAGGTTTATCTAATCATTAAACAGGTTGAGTATTAGAAAAGGCAAAGCTTGCAGCAGTCAAGGTAGTTGTATCAACTCCAGTCAAAGTCGCAAGGGTAACGCCATTCAACGCAATGGTGCTGCCAGTACGGGTCAATTGAGCGAAGGTTGCACCTGAACCGATCAAACCAATTACATCAGTACCAACTGCGAAGTCCACAATTGTGTTTACACTAGCAGGATTTTGTGCGCCAAAAATCCAGAATTGGTCAGCACCAGCGCCACCAGATAGCAAGTTAGCACCGCCAGCTTGAACGAAGAAGCGATCGTCGCCTTCGCCGCCCAATGCGCGACCATTGGAACCAAGGAAGAAGTCATCATTGCCAGCACCACCAGAAGCACGGTAGCCGCTTGCATCGGATGCGTCGAGGATGTCGTTGCCTTCACCACCAAATACGCGATCGTTGTTAGCAATGTCGATGGTATCTTTGCCACTACCAGCATCAACACGGTTGCCACTAGCTAAGGCTCCACCAATTACGCTATCAATCTTGTCATCACCAGCACCAGTGAAGACGATGTCATTAACGCCATCAAAGCCTGTAGTTACTCCAGCTTTTAGATCGTCTGCACCAGTAGAAGCACCAGCTACTAAAGATGTATTTTGAACGAGTTTAGCGGTAGGAGCAATCAGGAAGGATAGCTGACCACCACGAACGAGGTTGTCATTGGCTGTGACAGTGCCATTACCGTCAGTATCAAGGCTTCCAGAAGCACTGATGATAGTTCCATTTTGAAGCCCACCTGCTTGTACATCAAATACAAGGACTTCACCAGCTTTAGCTCCAAACAAATTGGAAACATCTAAAATACCTGAGGTTTCCCAGTTACCTAAATCTCCTGCTGCTGAATCAGTTTGAGTGGCAGGAAGTGCCAAGCGATCAATCTGAGCAATGCGGGTTAGAGTTGAGGAAGGATTAGCATTTGCAGGATCGATTGAGAAGATCGAGGTTTCTTGCTTATTGGTTGCGCTGCCACCAAATAGAGCGGCTGTAATTGCGCGATCTTCTTGGATGTAGATTTTGCCATCATCAGCCCAATCAAGGTTGTCAGGGCTACGCAGACCTAAACCTGTTGGTCCAACTACATTTCCGTCATATAAGATATCAAGCTTGGCGGTGAAGTTGTTGGTAGTAAAATCAACAAAATCTACATCAATCTTGTAAGTTGTTCCATATACATCAGGTAAAGTGCTTACACCAGTAGAAGCCAAAACGGCTTGCGTACCATCTTTAGGATTGGTGGAAATATCTTCTGGACGAGAGAACTTGAATGCACTTACTGCGGCTGCAAATTCATTTTGCTTAGCTTGTGTGGCAAAGCCTTGGAAGTCATAACCCGCAGTGTTGGCTTTGAGGGGATCGTAGTAAGGGATTTCAACAAACTTGCCGTTTGTCGAGGTGTTATTACCTTTAAAAGTACTTGCATCAAGTTCGATCGGATCAGAAGCATTTGGATCGTCTGCAACCCATACAAAAAGCTTACCTTGAGCTAGCCCGTTACGTTCGAGGAATGTAGTACCTTTCTTGTCACCAACATAGAGGTATAAAGGTGCGTTGTTAGAGTCATCACCGATCAAGAAAGCAACTTTATCAGCGCGACCTGTATTCATCTCGGTGACGTTTTCCCAAGATGCACGTCCGAACCAAGGCACTGCATACAAGGTATTGGTTGCGGTGTCTAATGCATACTGAGTACCGTCGGTAGACTCTTCACCAGTGAAAAAGATGCGATCAGCTAGACCGATACCGCTTCCAAACTGATTTGCTTCAAACAATGATGCTGAGCATAAACGAGCGAGTCCATTTAGGGAATTGTTTGTTGGAACGCTTGCTGAATCAAACCCGTTAATGTTGGTAGCAGAATAAGTAGTGGAATTGTTAACTTGATTGCCAGCACGGTTGATGATCTTGTTATAAGCAAGTCCAGAATCAACGATTTGAAATGTGCGCTTGTCAACATCAAAATAGCTAACTCTTGCGCCAGTGAGTTGAGCGCCGCTAGCAAGACTGTATTTGTAACCAACAGTTGGAGCCAATTCGTGGTTGACATATAAACGGACAGTATTGGTATTGAGAGAGAAAGCACCAATACCATCAAGAATACCTGGAGGAACATAGGTTCCAATTTTATCGCCAACGGTAAAAATAGGATCTACGGTATATCCTTGTAAACCCTTAACTTGAGATGGTTGAGTTGTATCGAAAGAGAGGCTTGCCATAAATTTTTGCAGTAACTGTCTAGATAACTAGATAAATAGATATTTCGCGATGAAATCCATTAAAGTCTGCCATAGCTTTCAGCAATATCTAAGTATGCTCAAACACATTGAACCGCGGATATTTTTAAAATCTATTTTTTTAACCTAAACAAAAACAAAGCTTAGTCATTTTTTAACTTATTGGTAACTAGTTCTTAAACTAAAGATAACCTTTAAAATATTTTCCCCAGCAAGGATTCTAATCTAAGCTACTTATTCATAGGATTTAGTAGTAAATATTACTTATTTGAGATTAGATAATATTTGAAAATCTTTAATGGTCTTTAAAATATTTTTATTTTGTATATTAAATTGATGTTTGTCAGTAGTTTTAAAGCTTTTATATATTTAGAGAAAATGCGTTTAACAGATTTTTTACAATTATTTTATGCAATTTAATTGTCAAGCTTTAGATTAGAAAGTACTTGTAAAAATACAATTTCTTATCATATATTGATTCGATTTTTATGTTTAAATACTCATTAATTTTTCTCTTTGAAGAAAATCACTTATCTTCTAATACTGAACAATAAAAACTGTAATATTAATGAAGGTAATGCAATTAAAACACTTGCTGTACACGCTTTAAATTGCATCGACTTAGTTGGTTTGCCATAATCCCTGACATACATTAATATTTAGTTCCCATGAGCAATCATTTTTATGCTTAGCTACTGGTAATATGGTTTTTTAGATATATAGTCGTTTAGTTAACCGTTTCATGACTGCAAAAACTGATCCTATTCAGGAATTTCTGAATCGCATACCAGAGTTACAAGATATAGATCGAGTTACTTTGAAAGAGTTAAATGAACGACTCCAGCCCTTACGCTATCGAATGGGGCAGGTGATTTTGCGACGGGAAACAATGCCCGCGCAGGTCTTATTTTTAATGGAAGGACAAGCGAGACTGCTTGGGCAAATACCAAAATCAGCATCACCTGTAACCGTAGATATTCTTAAATCAGGCTCAGTAGTTGGTTGGCTGAGTCTAATGCGTCATATCCCCTGTGAAACCGTAATTGCCTCGGTCGAGAGTACTTGCTTAGCTTTAGAAGCATCAGATTTTTTAAGATTTTGCGATCGCGATCCCGTATTTAAAGCAGCATTCACCAGCAAGGCGCAAGCGATCGAAGTATTTGACCTATTAGCTATAGAAATGGAGCGCAGGGCGCAAGCTCCCTCGAATTTTGCCAATATGGCAAGGGAAGCTTTAGGGGAAGCAGTCGTAATGACTCTAGAAGCTGGAAAAATGCCTCTAAGTAAGCTCGATCGCGATTTTCTGTGGTTAGTTAGTGGTGGTGATAATTTCCCTGCTCCCGTCGGTAGCCGTATTAGTGCCATTGGCGAAAATGACGTGCTGGAAGTTCCGCAGGAAAGTTATGTCAGGTTAATTGGAATAAGGGATACTTTTGCGGTCAAGGCTGAAGTTGTAGAAGAACAACCCGTACTAACGGCTCTAGATATTCCCTATGCGCCCGAATTGCCCACCGTGGGCGATCGCCAAGATCGTAAAGGCACAGACTATCCTCATTTCTATGGTCGCGGGCCCGTCGATGCTTCTCTGGCTTGCTTCCAAATGTTGGCTCGCTACTGGCAGATCCCCTTTTACCGCCATGTGGTTAAACGGGCGATCGATGCTCAATTTAACCGATCGCCAAAGTTGTCATTACAGCTATGCGGCGCGATCGCGGAATTAATGGGCTTAAATGGACAGTTATTAACCATTCCTGCGACTTCCATTGCTCAAGTGCCAACACCAGCATTAATACCTTGGCAAGATACCTTTGCGGTGCTGTACAAAGCTAGCGATCGGGAATTGGTACTAGGAATTCCTGAACAGGGAATTGTCACCAAAAAAACTTCGCAATTTGCAGAACTCTGGGGCGCATCGGGTCAGGTTCTATTAATTCAGCCCACCAAGGATACCCCCCAACAGAAATTTGGCTTATCTTGGTTTTTACCATCCCTCAAGCGTTATCAAAAAACCTTAATCACCGTTTTAGTCGCTTCCTTCTTTGTGCAGCTACTAGGACTAGCCAATCCCTTAATTACACAGGTAATTATTGATAAGGTGATTATTCAGAATGCCCCCGCTACCCTCAATACCCTCGGCATTCTCTTAGTCACAATTTCGGTTTTTGAAGCAATCATCAGCGCTCTACGCACTTACCTTTTTGTCAATACCACCAATCGCATCGACTTAACCCTCGGCTCCGAAACCATCGATCATCTCGTGCGGTTGCCTCTGCGTTACTTTGAAAAGCGATCGGTTGGTGAATTATCCAGCCGTATCGGTGAACTCGAAAATATTCGCCAATTCCTCACAGGCACAGCGTTAACCGTAGTCTTAGATGCCGTCTTCTCGGTGATTTATATCATCGTGATGATTTGCTATAGCTGGCTATTGACTCTTGTGGCGTTAGGCACAGTGCCTCTTTTTGCGCTCCTGACGTTTATTGTCGCTCCGATCATTCGCGGACAGTTGCGAACCAAGGCTGAGCGCAATGCTTCTACTCAATCTTATTTAGTGGAAGTAATTTCAGGGATTCAAACGGTTAAGGCTCAAAGTATCGAATTAAAATCTCGATGGGAATGGCAGAGACGCTATGCCCGTTATGTTTCCGAAGGTTTTAAAACCGTGGTAACCTCAACTACCGCAGGTTCCACTAGTCAATTTCTCAATCAATTCTCTAACTTATTGCTTCTGTGGGTCGGGGCATATCTTGTACTGAGTAATAATCTATCGCTCGGACAATTAATCGCCTTTCGGATTATCGCAGGCTATACCACAACCCCATTATTACGATTGATTCAGCTTTGGCAAAACTTCCAAGAGACCGCCCTCTCCCTTGAGCGCCTCAGCGACATTATCAACTATCCCCAAGAGCAGGAAGAAGCAGGTCGTCGGAATATTCCAATGCCAGCAATCATTGGCGCAGTACGTTACGAAAATGTGAACTTCCGCTTTGTGCCTAACGGCAATCTCCAATTAAATAATGTCAGTTTAGAAATTCCTGCGGGGAAATTTGTGGGAGTAGTGGGAGCTAGCGGTGCTGGTAAAAGTACACTTACTAAGCTGCTATCGAGACTATATGAGCCTGAGTCAGGCAGAATTCTGGTTGATGATTACGATGTGAGTAAAGTGGAACTTTATTCGCTTCGTCGTCAGATTGGCGTAGTTCTTCAAGATACATTGCTGTTTGATGGCACTGTCCAAGAAAATATTGCCCTGACTAATCCCGATGCCACACCTGAAGAAATTATTGATGCCGCTAGAATTGCTTGCGCCCATGATTTTATTATGCAGTTGCCTAACGGCTATGAGTCACGGGTGGGCGAACGGGGTGCGGCGCTATCGGGTGGTCAACGTCAGCGCATTGCGATCGCCCGTACAGTGTTGCAAAAGCCTCAGTTATTAATTTTAGACGAAGCTACAAGCGCGTTAGATTACAATACAGAGCGTCAGGTCTGTCTCAATTTAGCTGAGGAGTTTCGTGGGCGCACTGTATTTTTCATTACGCACCGTTTAGCGACGATCCATAGTGCAGACATTATCGTCGTAATGGATAGTGGTAGGGTTGCGGAGCAAGGAACCCATACAGAATTAATGGCGAAGCAAGAGCGCTACTATACGCTCTATCGTCAGCAGGAAGCGGCGGGTGAATCATGATTAATCATGATTTTTTGTTAGTGAAAATTGCAAATCTTAGATCAGGTGAAGGGCAATGAACAATAGTAATAACGGCAAATACGATCAGCAAGATCATCAATCAGGGCAAGAATCTAGCCAAATATCCATCAAGACCGATGCTCTAGTTGCTCAAAGTGCAAATAGTAGTTCTTTAGTGGAAAAAAATCCTGCGGCGATCGCTGTACAAACCTTCGATCAGCCCCTCGTTTTGCGCCAATCCCCCAAATGGACACAGGCGATTCTATGGACTTTGATTGGTTCGGTTACCTTTGGCTTAATTTGGGCAGCCGTCGCCAAGATTGAAGAATCAGTTCCTGCCCAAGGGAAATTAGAACCACAGGGAGCCGTTAAGGAAGTAAAAGCTCCTGCTAATGGGGTATTGAAAGAAATCTTGGTCAAGGATGGGGAAAGAGTAGAAGCGGGTCAAGTTTTACTGAGAATTGATGCTACAGCCGCCAAAGCTCAACTCGACTCCTTGAAAAAACTACGCCAAAAGCTTCAAGAAGAAAATCAGTTTTATCGGTCTCTGCTTAATGGCGATCGCGCCCCTATCGGCTCCGCGACCTTAGCGGAAATTCCCGCCGATGTCTTAGCCCTAGCCCGTAATCGCGAAGCATTGATTTCAGAAGCACAACTTTATCGCATCCAAGTCAATGGCGGCAATGCTAGTTTATCTGGCGATCAACAGGATCGCCTCAGAGCTAACCAAGCGGAGTTAAGTTCGCGATCGCAAGCTGCCGAAGCAAATATCGCCCAAACCATCGAACAACTCAATCAAACCCAAACTAAACGAATCGGTCGGCAAGAATCGTTAGCAATTAACCGAAAGATTCTCAATGATATTAAAGGTGTAGCGGATGCAGGGGGGATTTCCAAAATTCAATACCTCAAGCAGCAGGAAGATGTTCTGAATACAGAATCAGAAATTCGTCAACTCGAACAAGAGGAAATGCGCTTAAAAGCCGCGATATCCGAGGGGCGATCGCGACTTACAAACACCTTTGACTCCACTCGCAAAGAGCTAACTGTCCAAATCGGTGATAACACTAAACGGATTGCGGAAATTGATAGCCAATTTACCAAAGCTCTAGTGGATAACAATAAGCGCCTTGCCGAAATCGAAGGACAAATCAGCCAAGCGGAAGTGGCTCTGCAATATCAAGAACTCCGCGCTCCCGTATCAGGAACTGTGTTTGAACTCAAGGCGGGGCTGGGCTATGTTGCCAACACCAATAACAGCGAAAATGTTCTCAAAATCGTGCCTGATGATCAATTAGTCGCCAAGATATTTATCACCAACCAAGATATCGGCTTTGTAAAAGAGAATATGCCCGTGGATGTGCGGTTGGATTCTTTTCCCTTTAGTGAATTTGGCGATGTTAAAGGGAAGCTAATTTGGATTGGTTCTGATGCCTTGCCCCCCGATCAGGCAAATCCGACCTATCGCTTTCCTGCGAAGGTACAGATTGATCGGCAGACCCTTAAGATTAATGGTCGTGATATTCGCCTACAGTCAGGAATGTCCTTAACTGCTAATATCAAGATTCGCGATCGCACGGTGATCAGTCTCTTTACTGACTTCTTCTTTAAAAATACCGAAAGCCTCAAATATGTCCGTTAATACGCTACTTCCTATACTCAAATTAACCCTATGCAAACCCTAGAAATTAATGGAGATAAATTTCAGCCAGAACAACTAGTTGAGAAAATGATTAGCTCGGGCATGATGCCTCAGCTAATCAAAGAGATCACAATTGATCGCATTACTGCTGATATCTCTTTAACTTCAGAAGAACGACAGATTGCCATCCAACAAGCTGTTCAACAGTTAGGTATTGACTCGGAAGAGAAGTTACAAGAATGGCTGAAGCGACAAGGCATGAGTTTTTCGGACTTAGAAAAAAGATCAGAAAGAGCATTAAAGCTCTCAAAATACAAACAAGCGATTTGGGGAGCAAAGGTTAATTCCATCTTTTTAGAACGGAAACCTCAACTAGATCGAGTAGTTTATTCGCTGATCTGTACTAAAGACTTTTGTGTTGCTCAAGAATTATATTTCCGAATTAAGGAAGGTGAGCAATCCTTTGATGAACTAGCCAGAGAATATTCCCAAGGTCCCGAAGCTCAAACAGGAGGATTAATTGGCCCAGTGGAATTTGGTTCAATTAATGCTAACCTTGCCAAAATTCTGCTGGTTAGCGATGCGGGTCAAGTCCAGACTCCGACAGTTATTGGGGATTGGGTCGTTTTAGTCAGACTCGAAAAGTTATTACCAGTCAAGCTAGATGAATCCGTACAACAACGTTTAATCGATGAGAGCTTTACTAAGTGGTTAGAAGAATCTGTATCTCAACAGGTTACTTCTATCAAGATTATGATGTAGATGAGCCAGTGAGAGCCTTATCAAGTATTCTTCCGTCCCCATTAATTCACGAAAGTGGACAACACTTTTGTGAATTGGTATAAATCATAGTTTCACATCCCAGTATTCAGAATTTCCTTAGCAGTTAATTTCAAATTTGGAAATGTTGGTGAAGCGATCGCCTCATTACCGCGAAACAAATTAATTTCATACTCTCCATCTACCAACGCGCCGATTGAAAGAGTAGGTTGTTTAGGCTTACCAATATGTCGAATTCCGCCTAAACCTAAATAATCAGCAATCCAATATTCAGGAATACCTAAAGCCGCGTAATCCTCAACTTTACGTGCATAATCATTTTGCCAATTACTACTCACAACTTCTGCGACAAACTTGATTGAGCTACCCATTGTGATGATCGATTGTTCTTGCCAGAGCGATTCTTTCGCAACTTCCGTTCGATCTACAACTATTACATCAGGACGAAAAGCCGTCATACTTGCACTAGAGGGACGAAACAAGCCCCTTTGCAATACAAACCAAGGCAAGCCTAACTGCTCAATCTGAACACAGATTTTTGCTGTGATCAAAGCCGCAACTTCCTCATGCTGCCCCGTTGGTTCCAAATCGAACACCTCTCCATCAATCAATTCATAGCGATTATTTCCACCATAAAGCGCGATAAACTCATCTAGGCTTACAGGTTGATTCTGTACTGGTGCGATCGTCAGGGTCATAGCTCACCTATCCCCAATTAGTCCTTTCAGCTTACCAAATTTTAGGGGTAGGGGCTACTTTATATAGATATAGCAATGTAAGTTTTGCTTAGGACATAAAACCCAAAAAGCGAGTTGCGGCGCTTCGCGCCGCAACTCGCTTTTTGGGTTTTGGTTTGTACTGGCTAACTCTTGCTTTGCAATATTATAGATGCAACGCTGATGTTGCCGATTATTGCGGAAACTTAGTATGGTGAAATCATTTTTTCTTGGTAAACCAAACCTCTAAATCCTCAAGAGTCTGAAAATCCAAAAGCGCTTCAGCAAGACTCTCTAAGCGAGGGATATGTAGTCTCATAATTCGAGTATGCAGCTTTGGTGGTACAGTCCCAAACTTATGAGTCAGCAACCTCCGAACAATCGTAACTAATCCTTCTTTACGACCTTCTTTACGACCTTCTTGCCGACCTTCTTGCAAAATCTCTTGATATGTTACTGATTCACGCATGAGATCTCTCCTTAAAATTTGCTTAACAATATTTTTGTCTAAAACCAGACCAGCCAATACATAGGTTGCAGCTCCTATGGTTTTGCGAGTATTGAGATCAGGGATTTCGTCAATTTTTTGAGCAATATCTTGCAGCAAGCGCTCCTTGTTACTCTCGTTTACAAGTATAGCAAAGGGGAGCATACCTGAATATTTTAAGAATTTAGTTGATTCTTGTTCCCATAGTCTGATTACTTCAAATTCATGATAAGTTTTGCCATCCTCAAATTTGTCCTGAAAAACCAAATCTGAGTTTGTCTCTTTCAAGTAAATCACAACCTGACGTATTTTCTTATTGGGAAATCGCCTCTTACCGCGTACCCAATAGTCCAACATTCTGAAGGGAATTTGCAGATCCGCTTTAGTTTGAAATTCTAAATGCAGTAATAAACCCTCGGCTTCTAGCAAAATCAAACTATCGGCTCGAATCGGCTCAACTGCTAGCTCTTGCGGCTGGACTTGAGTTAATAAAATGGGTTCACCCAATAACCAAGAGGCAATATCAGTAGAGTAAGTTTCGGCAAGAAATTTGCAAATATTGTCAAACATTGACCGATTTTAGCTTTTTCAAAGAATCTGCACAAATTTTGAGTTAAGTAGCTACCTAAAAAACTATATGGTATACGCGCAGCGTGCGCCACAGGTTTTAGATAGCTACTTATAAACATTCACGCTAAGATGTAAAGGTTTGTTACAAATTTTCTAAATCGTCCTTCCATCGTTAGTGAACCGTGTCAGCTTTATCTTCTGAACCCAATTATCGCTGGAGTCGTGACAACTACTCTGAATTCGCCCGTACCCTCGATATCTGGCGCACCGTTTTGACCTTTTCGTGGATGATCTGGTTAGATGGTAAAAAATGGAGCTATATCGGCGGCAAAACTGAAGCTAAGGTTAAAAAACGCACTAGAAGACGAGCGATCTGGCTGCGTGAATCCATGCTTCAACTGGGCCCCACATTTATTAAAGTTGGGCAGTTGCTTTCCACCCGCGCCGATATTTTGCCAACGGAGTCCGTTGAGGAGCTATCCAAATTACAGGACAAAGTTCCCGCCTTCACTGCCGAAAAGGCTAAACAAATTGTTGAGGCAGATTTAGGCAAACCCATTGATCAAATGTTTGGCTACTTTGATCCCATTCCCCTCGCGGCGGCAAGTCTGGGGCAAGTCCATAAAGCCCAACTGCATACGGGGGAAGAAATCGTCGTCAAAGTACAACGTCCGGGATTATTAAAACTATTTGCGATCGATTTGGGGATTCTCAAAAAAATTGCTCAGTATTTTCAAAATCATCCTAAATATGGCAGGGGACGTGACTGGGTTGGCATTTATGAAGAATGCAGCAAAATTCTGTATGAAGAAGCGGATTATTTAAAAGAAGGTAAGAATGCGGACACCTTTCGGCGAAACTTTCGGGGCGATCGCCGCATTATGGTTCCGCGAGTCTATTGGCGCTATGCTTCGCGCCGAGTACTGACTTTGGAATATATGCCGGGGATTAAGGTCAGTAACTATGAAGCCCTTGAAGCCGCAGGGATCGATCGCAAAATTATTGCGCGTATCGGAGCAGAGGCATATCTCGAACAGTTACTAAATCATGGCTTTTTCCATGCCGATCCTCACCCCGGAAATTTGGCGGTAACAGGTAAGGGTGAATTAATTTTTTATGATTTCGGGATGATGGGGCAGATCCAATCCATCACCCGTGATAAATTGCTTCGCACCTTCTTTGGTATTGCCAAAAAAGATGCAGAGGCCGTGGTGAACTCCCTGATCGAGCTAGGTGCTTTAGAGGTCAAAGGCGATACGGGTCCCATCAGACGATCGGTGCAATATATGCTCGATAACTTCATGGGTCAACCAATGGATAAGCAATCCGTAGCATCTATTAGTGATGATTTATACGATATTGCTTATGACCAACCATTTCGGTTTCCCGCCACCTTTACCTTTGTGATGAGAGCGCTTTCGACGCTGGAAGGTTTAGGCAAAGGACTAGATCCTAATTTTAATTTTATGGAAGTCGCAAAACCCTACGCAACTAATCTTATGGAAAATGGCAGTACTAAAGAGTCAGGCAGTTTATCCACTGCTTTTCTGGGTGAGCTAGGCAGACAAGCGGCTCAGGTTAGTAATACGGCGATCGCTTTACCCCGCCGCATTGATGACACTCTTGCTAAGCTCGATCGTGGGGACATTCGCGTCAGGATTAAATCCCAAGAAACCGATCGCCTATTACGCAGGCTCAGTAACGTCGGTATCGGGGCAATTTATGCCCTTTTGGGTGCAACCTGCCTCATTTGCGCCACAATGCTATTAATTAATGGCTGGCAAATCCCCGCAGTTATGGCGGCGATTACCGCCATAATTTTTGTATTAGTTTTATTGCGATTATTATCACGAATAGATCGTCCTGAACGATAAACCCTAATAGAGTTGTGGCGCGAAGCGCCACAACTCTATGGGGACATTGTAGGATGGGTTCGCGATCACCTACCCCATCATCTCTACCAAATTGATGGGCTACTGATGCATCCTACATTTAGTTAAGCCTTCCTACTTAAATTGAAGTTTGGTGATAGTTTATGGATATTGTTATAGTTTTAGTCTCTGAAGGTTAAACTATAGATTGCTGTAGCAGAACTGGTCAATTCAATACGTCGAGCCAAACCACCTAACATGAAGCGTCTATTTGCGGGAGCTACCGATACTGGCTGTGTCAGATCAGCCAATCAAGATTCTTACCATATCGATCCTGAGGGACGATTTTTTGTAGTTGCGGATGGAATGGGAGGACACGCAGGAGGTGAGGTGGCAAGTCAAATTGCTGTCGATTCAATTCGCGCTTGTCTAGAGTCTCTTTGGGATGTTGAGACTGATGTGCCGAAGTTGATGCAAGATGCGATCGACAAAGCTAATCAAGCCATTATTAACGATCAAATGTCTAATCCTGTGCGATCAGACATGGGAACAACGGTTGTTGTATTGGTATTTCGCGACGAACAGCCTTGGTTTTGTCACATTGGCGACTCTCGCTTATATCGTTTGCGCGGAGCTAAGCTAGAACAAATTAGCGATGACCACACATGGATCGCAAGGGCTATTCAAACAGGTGTGGTGAATGCCGATGATGCCAAAAGCCATCCTTGGCGACATATGCTTTTGCAATGTTTAGGGCGCGAAGATCTCAAAGCGACAAGTGCTAAAGAAATCGAATGGCAACCTGGCGATCGCTTTTTGATCTGTAGTGACGGCTTAACCGAGGAACTCAGTGACGATCGCATTGCTCATCAACTCAAGAGTATTCGGAATTGTCAGCAAGCCGCCCAAGCTTTGATTGAATCCGCAAAATTGCGGGGAGGACGCGACAACATTACGGTAGTAATTGTGTCTAACGAATTAAATCCTCAGTCTTAAAGTGGATTACCGCGCTTTGCGCTTTCTTCAAACTCAGAAATATTTTTAAAAGCGTCGCAAAGCACCGCTTTTAAAAATATTTCTGTACTAATTAAACTGTGTGAAGTCCTATGAACAGCATTCGCAGAATAGGCTTTTTAATTTTATTGACTCTTGCCCTAGTCGCAACCGTTAGTATTTCTGATAGTAATTTTTTGGGGAACTCTGAGGCAAAGTCTAGCTTAGTGGAAGAAGCTTGGGGACAAGCTGGCTCGATCGCCTATCAAGCCGCTTCTAAGACTATGCGCTCTAAAAATCCCGAAGGCGTGCCTTTAAATAATGTTCAAAAGCGTTATTTGCGGCGCTATTTCATTGACTATATTGATCGCGTAACCGTTATTTACAATGCCCAAATGATGGATCGTTGGGTACTTGGTAATATTGCCGTGCATTTTGGCAAAGTGGAATCGATCGCACAAACCTATTGCGATCGCGTCTATCTTCGCGATCAATACAAACCTGATGATGTCAAACAGTTAGCCGTATTAGCCCATGAAATGGTGCATGTGCGTCAGTGTGAACAAAATGGCGGTTTAGATCAGTTTGGTTATCAATACTTTGTGGAGTATAAACGCTCCAGTCAAAAGTATGAAAACAACGTGATGGAGCGTGAAGCTTACGATCTCCAAAATAGGTTTATTACTAACAGCCTCTCTTAATAAGTATCTAGACTAAAAGAGATGGCGCACGCGCAGCGTGCGCCATCTCTTTTAGTCTTATAAAATGGCTATGCCATTTTATATTTTGGGATTACAACGCTTTGCAAACAAACCCAAGAGATTTTTTAAAAGCGTTGCAAGGCAACGCTTTTAAAAAATCTCTTGGGTTTGTTTAATCGGAAATTACGGTAAAAGAGAGTTGTGGCGCAAAGCGCCGCAACTCTCTTTGGGGTTCTAAGCTATAGCGTGTAAAATTATTAAGTTATTTCATGCCCATGCTGTTTTGTATACTCGCCCCTTAGCTAATCTCATCGAACAACTGCAACGACTCCCCGGAGTGGGGGCAAAAACGGCTCAGCGCTTATCACTTCACATCATTAAGCGCCCCACCGAAGAGATTGAAGCCCTTGCCCATGCATTATTGCAAGCTAAACAACAGGTTGGTAGTTGCACAATATGCGGACATCTTTCCGCCGAACCAATTTGTGAAATTTGCGCCCATCCCAGTCGTGATAATTCGACTATATGCGTAGTGGCGGACTCTCGCGATCTGATCGCTCTAGAAAAAACGCGCGAGTATCGTGGCAAATATCATGTTCTCGGTGGGTTAATTTCCCCCATGGATGGCATCAGCCCCGATCAGTTAAATATCCAAGGCTTAGTACGTCGCGTTAGTGGAAACAAAGTCAAAGAAGTAATTATGGCGATCGCCCCAAGCGTAGAAGGTGAAACCACCACCTTATATGTGGGGGGATTATTAAAGCCTTTTACAAAAGTTACGCGGATTGCCTTTGGTATTCCGATGGGTGGTGATTTAGAATATGCAGATGAGGTAACACTCGCTAAAGCGATCGAGGGCCGACGCGAATTAGATTTTTAGCTAGTTACAGTGCTTTACGCTCAAAACTAAGTTAAGAAGTTTTGCAAAAATGTTGCTTCGCAACATTTTTGCAAAACTCGATAATTACTGGGAGAGATTGCTCCGAATGGGGCAGTCCCTTAACAAAATCTTGTTGCATATTGTCCCATCATGCAGATAATATTTTGCTGATTCGCAGCGCCAAAATGATGATGCTTGATCCATTAACTAGAAGGAGTCCTATGACAGCTTTATCAGGGTTAATTGGTTCTGGATGCATGATATTTGGGTTGCCTTGCGTTCCTCCAATCATCAGCAGTCCACCACCTAAAGAGCCACAGGCGATCCTTGTCTTAGGAGGCGCGCCCTCCCGCGAGAAATTTGCTGCTCAATTTGCTTTACAACACCCCAGTCTCCCCATCTTTGTGTCTTCGGGAAGTCCCGAGGAATATGCCCAATATGTATTTGATAGTGCAGGAATAAATCGCAGTCGCGTTATTTTAGACTATCGGGCTGTCGATACAGTCACCAACTTCACCGTGATGGTGAAGGAGTTGCAGAGCCGCAAAATTACGGATGTCTATGTGCTGACTTCTGATTTCCATATGCCTCGCGCCCTTGTCATTGGCAAAATCGTTTTGGGCAGTCGTGGCATTGAGATGCATCCTGTGACGATTCCATCAAAAATTCAATCGGAAAATCCTGCTAAGTCTTTACGTGATGGCTTGCGATCGGTTTTCTGGCTAGTTACAGGTTCATAATCAAAGACTTAATCAAAAAATAATCGCGGCGCTTTGCGCCGCGATTATTTTTTGATTAAGTCAAGAATGTTAGGACAAAAACTTGCATTGCTATATTTTCAAAAAAATTTCAAATTTTGTTGATCGAAAATGACCATCGGTGTTATCTTAATAAAGCGCTAAAAAAAGCGCCGAGCCGGGATAGCTCAGTTGGTAGAGCAGTGGACTGAAAATCCACGTGTCACGAGTTCAAATCTCGTTCCTGGCATCATTTTAAAAAGAGTTCGCTAAGCGAACTCTTTTTTGTTATGTCACATAGCCTCGGTCACTTGCATTAAAACCCAAGGATTAGCGTTGCGGCGCGAAGCGCCGCAACGCTAATCCTTGGGTGGGAAGGAAGTAACAAGAATGGCAAAAATATAGCAATACTTACATTGCTATATTTTTGGGCTTGGTTTGATCGCCAATCACTGTAATTGGTATAAGATCCCAAAAGCTAAGTCATGACGTAATTGATTGGAGATATAGCCTTGAAAGGAATTTTGATTAGCTTTGGCATTATGGCAGTTGCTGTACTGGTCATTGTAGTTGCTCAAATTACAGGTGGACAGCCAGCAGTTGCTAGTAGTGGAGCGCCTTCAACGGGTGCGCCAAACCAAACAGAAGTAAAAGTAGCAGCAGCCCCTTTAATTAGTATGAGTGATTCTGAAGTCAAAGAAACTGGCACTGGTCTTAAATACCAAGTGATCACGTCTGGTACAGGTGCTACACCTAAAAAGGGTGACACGGTAATTGTGCATTATACGGGTACGCTCGAAGATGGCAGCAAGTTCGATAGTTCTCGCGATCGCAATAGTCCTTTTTCCTTCAAGCTTGGCGTTGGTCAAGTCATTAAGGGATGGGATGAAGGTTTGAGCTTGATGCGTGTTGGCGATCGCTACACCTTGATTATTCCGCCTGATCTGGGTTATGGCGCTCGTGGAGCAGGTGGGGTGATTCCTCCTAATGCGACCTTGATTTTTGATGTAGAGCTATTGCGTATTTCTTAATCGAAAGCTTTGCGAGAGAGTTACGGCAATGCCGCAACTCTCTTTGTTTTTTAATTCACGAAAGTGGGACAACACTTTTGTGAAGTCTTAAAAAAAATCCAGTAATGATTTTAAAAGTACAAAATGTCTACGACATTTTGTACTTTTAAAATTACGTGCTTTTGTTAAACACCTCAAGGGTTTGCCTACTAAATTGGCGCAAATTTTCGGCTCCATCATCCATGGGCAAGGTATCACCAAAAAATTGCCAATTATCTACCGTCGAAAATCGCCAACGCTCGCCTTTGTAGTCATGTCCGCTCGCTTCCATACCGATCGCACGCATATCTCCATCCACAGGATCTTCATAGAGTCTTATTTGAAAGAGAATGGATCGGACTTTAAGTCGCCAACTTACCCCCGGAAAGTGGAAGCCCACATCAATTGAGTCAGGATCAAGTAATTTGCGCGTATCTGAATTATTAATCCAAGGTTTTAAATCAGATCGCGCCGCAGGATAAATTTCTTTAAACAAATTGACAATCGTGGCAATTTTAGTCGCTATTTCGACATTTCTAGCTTGTTCGGCAGCATTCACGGGCAGTACCCTCACACAAAACCTACAAAACAAAGCCTTCTCAGCTTTTGGTAGCTGATTCTAGCATCTACCTACAATAGACGTGTTAAGTAGCGATCGCTGTAGCGATTGTTATAGTAATAAAACACAAAAATAAAGGCGGCGCATTGCGCCGCCTTTATTTTTAATACTTGATTGGTGCGAGATCTGGAGTATCCGCAAAGTTTTCTAAAACTGTGGAATCAAAACTTAAACGGTCAAGTAGCTTTGCGAATTCTTTGCAACATTCTGCCGAGTTTCGTAAGATTTGTTCTTGAGAGAATTTAATAATAATCCACCCAGAATCAACCAAATATCTCTCTGCAAGGTCATTTCGCATAATTATTGCCGCATTGTCTGAAGGGAAACTAATTTCGATCGCAATGTGCAAATTCAACTCAGGATCGATATAAGCCAATGCAGGAGACCAATCATAATCAATGCTGGGAATATATAGCTTTAAGCCTTGATAGAGCGTTCCCGATAGGTATTGCTGAAGAGTAATTCCAAAATAGTAAATAACGCCTTCGATCGCTTCTGCGTCACTCGGCTTGGCATTACCAAAGGGATTACTAGCTTCACGTAGGGCGATCGCATTTTCGGCGGGAGGCAGCTTTTCAAAAAAACTCTTAAACTGCTCATGGCGAAATGCTTGTATTCTCTCTGGTGCGTGAAGAATCGCCAACTCTCTTTGGTACTTAATTTCGTCGTGAGAATAGGCTTCTAGCTTGGCTAAATAGCGTTGAAAAGTATCTTGATGCTTTTTGTAGCGTCTTTTATAGGATTGGAACTGATATCTAATTCTAAAAATAATAGATATTGTGCCAACTATAAGCAAAATTATTCCTAATTCCTTAGCAATCAAAGTAACTAAAGCCACTACAATGACCAGCCCAATAGTCAGAAATAGCGCCTCCTGTATATGGATTGGCTTAGGCTGGCGATAGGAAGGAACACTAGGGAGTTCAATGTTAAAATCAGGCGCAACAGGTCTGGACTGAGCGATTCGCTGTACTTCGGGGGGGATAAGGATAACAGGAAACTGACGCATTGATAAGTGGCCTGAAGGTTCTATTGAATGAAGTTTTTATAGTGATTTTACAGTGCTTTATCAACTTTTTAGCTAAGTAATCAAGAAGGTGTGTGTGGTATCCCTTCTTGATTACTTGGCTAAAATCCAAGATATTTTTTGAAAGTCTTGCTTAGCAAGACTTTCAAAAAATATCTTGGGATTGGTTTAATTACTTAATTGCCTTACAGCAATAGAAATTAGGCGGATTCTAAGCCGGGAATTGAGCGATATAGCTGAACATATTTTTCGGCGGAGGCTTGCCAACTAAAGTTACTGTTCATGCCGCGTTGTTGTAATAACTTCCACGCATCCGTATAGCGGTAGCTTTCCCATGCTCTCACCATGCAGGTATACATATCCAATGGCTCGTAGCGATCGAAGCTAAAGCCTGTACCTAATTGGTTGATCGGATCGTGGAAAGAAACTGTATCGACTAAACCGCCAGTACGACGCACAATGGGTACGGAACCATAGCGCAAAGAAATTAGCTGACTGATGCCGCAAGGCTCGAAGCGACTAGGCATTAAAAAGGCATCCGTACCCGCATAAACTCGATGGGATAGTGCCGAGTTAAATAAAATCTGGGCAGACATACGACCAGGGTAACGAGCCGCGATTTGCCATAGTTGCGATTCGTAGTAGCGATCGCCTGTTCCTAAGACCACAAACTGCGCGTCGGTATAAGCCATATAGCGCTCTAGGATTTGGAGGAGCAAATCGATTCCCTTCTGCTCTACCAAGCGTCCCACCATCCCGATGAGAAAGGTATCAGGACTTACCACTAAACCTAATTCTTTTTGTAGAGCAATTTTGTTGGCGATGCGATCTTCAAGGGTGTCTACGGAATAGTTTTGGACTAAAGCAGGATCAGTGGCTGGATCTTCCGCTTCCAGATCGATCCCGTTCAAAATGCCCCAAGGTTTGAGGAATGATAGCAAGCTCTCTAATCCTTCGCCATAGGCTGATGTGCAGATCTGCTGAGCATAGGTGGGCGAGACGGTATTAACGCGATCGGCATATTTGATCCCTGCTGCCATCGTGTTATGAGCATCCATATACCAAGGAGTCCAAGTGATTTTATCTAAAAACCATTTCCAAGGACCTTGATAGGCAAGATTATGAATTGTAAAAACAGTACCAACGTCTGATACTTGGTGCATCCACACAGGAATCATCCCTGTATGCCAATCATGGCAATGAATTAAATTCGGTTTCCAATAGTTCCACGAGAATTCAGCGACAGCATTGGCAAACATCGTGAACCGCCAATCTTCGTCTTCGCCACCGTAGATGCGTGAGGGAATAAATGAACCATGCCCCACAAGGTAGAGGGGGACATCTGTTCCTGGTAAAACTGTCTGAAAGATATCAAATTCCTGAAACATGGCATAGCCTTTCCAGATCCATTCAGGATTTTCTTTCAGTTTGTCTGGAATCACACCGTAGTAAGGCATGATGATCCGCACGTCATGTCCCATCTTCTTGAGAATTGGTGGGAGTGCGCCTACCACATCTGCCATACCGCCAACTTTGGCGAGAGGAGCAACTTCAGCCGCCGCAAATAAAATTTTCATTCGTTGATCATTACTCGTATTTCAGGCTATCTACAGCGCTTTGCGCTCAAACTCAAATCAAGGGATTTTTTGAAAGTGTTGCTTCGTAACACTTTCAAAAAATCGCTGGTCGGTTGTTTGATCCATAAGTGCTGTAATTATTTTCAGGCATAGAGCGATCGCTACAGCAGTAATTTTTATGTAGTAACAAAACTAAAAAGAGGGTTGCAGTGCAAAGCACTACAACCCTCTTTTTAGTTTTGTGGCTAAGAAAACAAACAAAAGGATGCCCATGCATCCTTTTGTTTGTTTATTCAACTGCTACCGCCTCTTCTTGAACAGTCTCTTGGCTAGTCTCATTATCATGAGGTAGCTCTAGACAATAGCCTGCACCATAAACAGTCTTAATGTATTTAGGATGACGGGGATCGGGTTCTAGCTTGGTGCGAAGGTGGCGAATATGGACGCGAATGGTTTCAATATCATCATCAGGCTCATAACCCCAGACTTCTTTGAGGATTTCGCTAGGTGATACGGTCTGACCATGTCGTTGCAATAGACAATGCAGTAGCTCAAATTCTAAATGCGTAAGCTTGACAGTTTTATTAAACCAAATTGCTTCAAAACGTTCAGGAACAAGGGTTAGAGAACCAAAAATTAAAATTTCTCCATGTTTTGCTGTGTCAATTATGCGGTTAGTGCGCCGCAATAAAGCACGTACCCTTGCGAGCATTTCCTCAAGCTCAAAGGGCTTAGTCAGATAGTCATCAGCACCTGCGTTAAAACCCTCAACCTTGTCTTGGGTTTGTCCCATTGCGGTGAGCATCATTACAGGAATTTCTCTAGTCCGTTCGTCGCGGCGTAATCTTTGGCAAACTGTAAAACCATCAACCCTTGGCAGCATCAGATCAAGGATGATCATGTCGGGCATTAACTGAATGGCAAGAGCTTGTCCTTTAATGCCATCGCTTGCTTGAGTGACTTGATAACCAGCATGTTCAAGGTTTAGCGTAACCATTTCAGAGATTATTGGATCATCATCGATCAATAGCAGCCTAGGCATCATCAGTCAAAGTTCCATCTATAAACGATTGGATTAATAGAGTGTGTTGAATAATATATCCTATAGCAATTTTTCCTACAGATAGCTCTCAAATACTAGAGGTGAAGAGAAAAGCTTGGCTCTATATCCGTTATCTAGACTTTGTGGCGATCGCTAAGAAATTTCTGGCTAAAGGAATAGTAGGTACAGATTATCAGCTATTTAGCGTCATCTATATGCTGATATAGGTTGACGATCGCTAAAACAACCTTACTCTGTCTTCAACTCTTACAACATTACTCATACAATATATGAAGATATGTAAAAATTGATATAAAATCTGGTTTATTCGCATGAGCCTTCCAACTACTTCTGTCACCGAACTTTTTGCACCAGTCAAGGATGACTTGCGTACTCTCACGGATAACCTGAAGCAGTTGGTTGGGGCAAGACATCCAATTCTTTATGCCGCCGCCGAGCATTTGTTTGAGGCAAAAGGCAAAAGTATGCGCCCAGCTTTGGTACTGCTAGCTTCACGGGCGACAATGAGCGATCGCGATATCACCTCTCGCCATCGCCGTCTCGCCGAAATTACAGAAATGATCCATACAGCGAGCTTAGTGCATGATGATGTCATTGACTCGGCTGAACTCAGACGGGGGATGCCTACTGTTAACAATAGTTTTGGTAATCGCATCGCAGTGCTTGCTGGGGATTTCCTCTTTGCCCAAGCTTCTTGGTATCTTGCCAATTTAGATCACCTTGAAGTGGTGAAGTTGCTTTCTAAGGTAATTACCGACTTTGCTGAGGGAGAAATTCGTCAAAGCCTCACAGCCTTTGATAGCAGTTTGACTCTAGAGGATTATTTAGAGAAGAGTTTTTATAAGACGGCTTCTTTGATGGCAGGTAGTGCCAAGGCGGCAGGTGTCCTCAGTGGGGTGAGCCAAGTACAGGCGGAGCAGCTATTTAACTTTGGCAAGCATTTTGGGATCGCCTTTCAGGTGGTCGATGATATTCTCGATTTCACCAGTTCCACGGAGACTTTGGGCAAACCCGCAGGCTCTGACCTCAAGCAAGGTAATTTAACGGCTCCTGTATTATTTGCTTTAGAAGAATATCCTCAATTGCGCGGCTTGATTGAGCGTGAATTTAGTGAAGAAGGGGATTTAGATAAGGCGCTAGAACTCGTTTATAGTAGCGAGGGAATTTCGCGATCGCGTGAACTGGCGAAGAGTCATGTCAAGTCGGCGCTAACGGCGATCGAGTGGCTACCATCTTCGGCTCCTAAGCAATCTCTTATTGGGTTAACTAACTACGTTCTTGATCGCTTGTATTAAGGTAAGGAGGAGGGCGTAAAGCGCCACCCTCCCATCAATAATTAGGAGTGCGCTGCGAAGCCGCGCACTCCTAATTATTGGTGCGATCGCTAGGATGGGGAAATGCCATTGACCTTGTTGGCTAGATATTTATCAGGTTCATTGGGATCGAAAACCGCACTGTCGAAAAATACTTCTACTCCTCGCGAAGTAGCAATTGGAATATTTGTATCAGGAACCCCAATCGCCTTTGCCGCATTTTTCCAAAGATCCTCACGGTTGACCGCATCGATAGTTTCTTTTATTTCTTTCATATTCGTTAATAGCCCCCATCGTCGATATTCGGTCAGGAACCAGAGGTCATGGCTTTTATAGGGATAAGACACAGAAATTCCATCATTTGACCAATATTTGATGGGATATTGCTGAAAGCGATCGCCTTTACTTTCACTTTTGTTTTCATTTTTACTTTCACTTTTATTTTTAGGCTTAAATTGCCTTGGACTATTTTTGAATAATTGCGAAAACATTTGCAGGGGTTGGGAAATTAAGTTTCGACTATTGCTAAAACTCAAGGCTAGCAAAGTATTTAGCTCCTTCGCATTATTGGGATCATCACACCAAATTTGCGCCTCCATAATTCCTTGAATAAGCGCCTGTGTGGCAATGGGATATTTATCCACCCAATCCGCACGCATTGCTAGCACTTCCCCTGGGTGATTATGCCAAATCTCGGCAGTAGCGATCGCGGGATAGGCTAACTTTGTTTCGGAGAGCTTAAGCGTATGCCAGCTATCGAGACAGAGCAAATCTGCTTTATTCTGTTTGATTTGAGGTATCAGTTCATCAAAGGGAATTTCTAGAATGTCAATATTTAGTTTTGGAATAATACTCATGGATGCTAGCCAATAGCGTAGCCAGAGATCGTAGTTACTCCCAAATTCGGCGATCGCGCAATTCATCGGGCTACCAAATAGCTTTGCTACATTCTGAAATGGAGTAAAAGGAGCGCGTTGGACTTGAATTCCAAAGGGGCGTAATCTTTGGGAAACGACAATATAGCCGCCATGCGTATGGAGTCGCATCAAGGTATACATCGCAGTTTTGCGGTTATAGCGTTTGATCAAGCCTTCATTGAGAAGTTCAGGCAAAGGACTATAGAAATGTCCGCCATCGATGCCATCATTCTCACTCCCTAATTCTGTGCGATCGCTAATTTCTTGCCAAGATGCAAAAGGCACTAACTCCACATTAGTCATCCCATATTTAGCAAAGAGTTTCTGGTTCTGAGCGACTAATAAAGGTGCAACTTCAATAGAAGGAATAATTCCCAAACGGACAGATTGCACTTCGGGAATATCGGAAGCTCCTCCGTAGAGATCATTAGGAAATGGCTGAATAGCTGGAGGTTTTGAGGCGCAGTTACTCAGCACTACTGAGCTAGCCGCAACTCCTAAGGTTGTTAAAAATTTTCTTCGAGAAAGTTGATTCATACAATTGCTCAATTCAAGGTTTTGAGAAAGGGAAAAGCTACCTTCTCAAAACCTTGAAATTATTTTGCTAAAAATGAATGCACTAGCTCTAGGATACGCTGACTCGATTGACCATCGCCAAAAGGGTTGGCAATATTTGCCATTTGCTCATAGGCTTGGCGATCGCCTAATAACTTAGAGGCGGCTGCCACAATATCCTCGCTTTCTGTGCCGACCAGCTTACTTGTACCTGCGGTAACCGCTTCAGGGCGCTCCGTAGTAGTTCGCAAGACTAACACAGGTTTACCAAGACTCGGAGCCTCCTCTTGCAATCCGCCCGAATCACTCATGATCAGATAACAACGTTGCATCGCGCCGACCAGCTGTTCATAGTCCAATGGTTCAATTAAAAAAATGCGCGGATGATTGCCTAGGGTTGTTTTTAAAGGCTCTCGCACCACAGGATTAAGATGCATCGGTAACACCAACGCCACATCAGGGAAATCCGCCAAGATCTTTAACCAAGCTTGCATAATCTGCTCTAACGGTTGTCCCCAATTTTCGCGACGATGCACCGTGGCAAGGATAACCCGATGGCTTGCCCAATCTAAGCCCTGAATTTCGCATTGAGGCGATCGCCCTGACACATAGAGCAAAGCATCAATTACCGTATTTCCTGTATTGTGAATTCCTATTTTCACTCCCGATGTTTGCAAATTCGCTACAGAGGCCCCTGTAGGCGCAAAATGGAGTTGGGCGATTTGGGAAACTAGGCGGCGATTGGCTTCTTCAGGAAAAGGATTGAAGAGATTGTCTGTCCGCAATCCTGCTTCGACATGACCGATAGGAATTTGCTGATAAAAGGCAGCTAAAGCGGCGGCAAAGGCGGTGGTCGTATCGCCTTGGACTAACACCATATCAGGTTTAATTTCTTTATAGAGATTCTCTAATCCCACTAAGCTATTGCAGGTAATCTCCGTGAGAGTTTGCTTTGGCTTCATGATCTCTAGGTCATAATCCGCCTTAAGTTTAAATAATTGCATCACCTGCTCTACCATCTCGCGATGCTGCCCCGTTGAGACTACGGAAGTTTTAAATAAAGGGCTATTTTGGAAAGTGTGAATTACAGGTGCTAGTTTAATTGCCTCGGGGCGAGTGCCTAGGGTAATACAGACATGAAATTGGTTTGGCAAAATAATCTCTCTTAGAAATAGTTAATCTGGCAAATTATACCAATGTAGCCACATCCAGCGCTTTGCGCTCCCACCCAAAGCCCAATAAATTTTTTGAAAGTCTTACTCTGTAACACTTTCAAAAAATTTATTGAGATTTGTCCAATCAGAAATTTCTATGAATGAACGTTTTATCGAGTATAAGAGTCTAAAGCCTTTAGCTATTAACATAACTTCTATGCAATCAGAGAAACAGCTAGAACCCAAGGAAGTAAATACAACTGAGGACTTATCCATTTCCTCTGATGAACTTGATATTCCTCCAAAATCATTTATAGGACGTTGGTGGAAACCTGTGGCGATCGTTTTAGTCTTAGCGGCACTGGGTGGCGGCGGCTACTATGCCTACACCCAAATGACCGCACCCGCCATTAATCAAGGAAGTCGTAAGCGCGATCGTTTGATTACGGTTAAGCGCGTCGATCTGCCAATTATTGTCACCGCAAACGGAACTATTCAGCCTGAGAAGTCGATCAACGTTAGCCCTAAAAGTTCGGGAAGACTCAAGAGCTTATTGGTGAAAGAAGGGCAAAGCGTAACTGCGGGGCAGATTCTTGCCTATATGGATGAGTCGAATACTCTGGGGCAAATTACGCAGGCGGATGGTCAGTTAGCCTCCGCCCAAGCAAGTTTAGAATTATTAAAAGCGGGAAATCGTTCTCAAGATATTGCCCAAGCTCGAGCAAACCTCAACAATGCTTTGGCGACGCTGGAACAATCAGAGATTGTCTATCGCCAAAATCAACAGCTTTACAAAGAAGGGGCGATCGCCTCACGGGATCTCGATAGTGCGAGAACCACGACGGAAGCCAATAGTGCGAGGGTAAACCAAGCGAGAGAAGCCTTATCTTTGCAACAGGCGGGAGCGCGTCCTGAAGAAATAGATCGTGCCGAGGCGCAAGTTGTAGCCGCCGCAGGTTCGCTGCAATCGGTGCAATCGCAATTGGAGGATACGATTATTCGCGCTCCCTTTGATGGCGTGGTGGTGAGAAAATATGCAGACCCCGGAGCCTTCGTGACTCCGACGACTTCAGGCAGTTCGGTGAGTTCGGCAACCGCTTCTTCGATTTTGGCTCTAGCGAGTAACAATCAAGTTGTGGCAAATGTGGCGGAGTCGAATATTGCTCAGATAGCGATCGGGCAGGAGGTGTCTCTCCAAGTTGATGCCTATCCTAATAAAAAATTCCGTGGTCGGGTCGTTTCCATTTCTCCACAGGCGATCGTGAACCAGAATGTAACTAGCTTTGAAGTTAAAGCCGAAATTACTTCTCAGGACAAGAAAATGTTGCGATCGGGGATGAATGCGAGTTTGGAATTTAAAGCAGGGCAACTCAAAGATATTTTAGTTGTGCCGACAGTGGGGATCGTCAGACAGCAGGGTAGTACAGGTGTTTACGTTAAAACCGATCAGAGTGAAACTCCTGTATTTACTCCCATTGAAACAGGTGTCACCGTTGATGACAAAACGGAAGTTAAGTCTGGCTTAACTGGTAACGAAAAGATATATGTATCTTTTCCTGAAGGATCTCGCCCCCGCTCTAATCCTAGCGGAATTCCGGGGCTATCGCCTTCGCCGCAGAGAAGTAGAGGTTGAGGAACAGCAATCATCAGAGAGTCGCTCAAAAGCTATGCAATTATCGAAGTCTCAACCGAAAACACCGATCGCTAAATCACGGATTAAAGTCGCCAAGGTTCCCTTTGCCGAAATCCTGACGATGGCGGCGGAATCTCTATGGAATAATCGTTTACGAACGGCTCTAACCATGCTGGGCGTAATTATTGGTATCGCAGCCGTAATTGCGATTACATCTGTAGGGCAAGGGATTCAAAAGGCTACAGAAACTCAGCTACAAGCCCTTGGCACAAATTCGATTAATGTCCTCACAGGTTCAGCGCGGATAGGTGGGATTAATCAGGGAGGTGGATCTGCTTCTGCTTTAACCTTAGAGGATGCTCAAGCTGTGGCAAAAGCACCTGCGGTTAAGCTAGTATCTCCTTATTTGCAGCGAACCCGTCAAGTAGCCTATGGAGGTCAAAACACTTCTACATCTGTAATTGGAACAGATATTAATTATTCTCCAATTCGCAATACTTTCCCAAATGAGGGAAGATATTTCGAGCAGGCAGACATTGATAATGCGAAGTCAGTGATCGTTCTTGGGGCAAAGGTTCGCTCTGATTTGTTTGGAGGAGAAAATGCTCTAGGTGAAAGAGTTAGGATTCAGGGAGAACAATATCAAGTAATTGGAGTGATGGAACCGAAGGGTTCGGCTGGAGGTTTCGATCAGGACGATCGCGTATATATTCCTTTAAAAAATATGTCAGCTCGACAGGTTGGTAATAATGCTTTGCAAGGGATTTCCGTAAGTGGTTTTTGGGTACAAGCTCTTGATGAATCAGAAATCGAAGCGGCTCAATTCCAATTAACTAATCTCTTACGTCTGCGCCACAAGATTTACCCACCTCAGCCCGATGACTTTCGGATTGTCAATCAAACGGATATTGTCAGTGCCTTTACAAATATTGTCGGATTGCTAACTCTCATGGTCGGCGCGATCGCCGCTATATCCCTAATCGTTGGCGGGATCGGCATCGCCAATATCATGCTAGTTTCTGTGGTCGAGCGTACTCGCGAAATCGGGGTACGCAAAGCTCTAGGAGCAACGCGAGCCGCGATTCTCAATCAGTTTCTGACTGAGGCTATTTTAGTTTCAGGGCTGGGGGGAATAGTGGGGATTGGCTTAGGAGTAGCGATCGCCTATGGATCAGCAACAATTTTTCAATTTCCTTTTCTGATATCAATTTGGGCAGTTTTGGCTGGTTTCGGCTTATCGATGATTGTGGGACTAGTGGCCGGGGTAATTCCCGCCCGTAGTGCTGCCAAGCTCGATCCTATTCAAGCCCTTAGAAGTGATTAGCAAAATTATTTTCGGTTTCGATGCTTCGCATCGAAACCGAAAATTAGTGAGAAATATTATGATTCGTTTAGAAAATATCCGCAAAGCCTACCGACTCGGTGAAGTTGATGTTCCCGTTCTCAAAGGGATAGATCTCGAAATTCAGTCAGGAGAATATGCCGCAATCATGGGGATGTCAGGCTCAGGCAAATCCACCCTTATGAATATCATCGGCTGCCTCGATCGCCCGACTAAAGGGAAATATTATCTCGAAGATCGAGAGTTAACCACCTATAACGATGATGAACTCGCCTATATTCGCAATCGTCGCATTGGATTTGTATTTCAGCAATTTAATCTACTATCGCGTTCCACGGCGATTGAGAATGTGATGTTGCCGATGATTTATTCTAATATTCCCAAAGAGAAGCGTTGTCGTCTTGCCACTGAAGCCTTAACGAAAGTGGGACTTGGCGATCGCATGGCTAATCGTCCTAATCAACTATCAGGTGGACAACAGCAACGGGTCGCGATCGCTCGCGCCTTAGCCAATCGACCTGCCTTAATTCTTGCCGATGAGCCAACGGGAGCCTTAGACACGCAAACATCCCATGAGGTGATGAATTTGCTGGCTGACTTAAATGAGCAAGGGATTACGATTGTGTTAGTAACTCACGAGCCAGATGTCGCTGAAAGAACTCGCCGCATTATTCGTATTCAAGATGGGTTAATCTGCTCGACTTAAGAAACCATTTAAGAATTGTCTAGATCCCCCCAGCCCTCCTTAAAAAGGCGTTAATATACTTGACACACTTTACAAATTCTTACCCCCCTCAGTCCCCCCTTGGAAGGGGGGAAGTCTGAGTTCTCCCCCTTCCAAGGGGGAGTTAGAGGGGGTTCTAGATATTTGGTGTGTCAAGTATATGAACGCCCTTAAAAAGGGGGGAGAATTAAATTCTTCCCCCTTTTTAAGGGGGATTGAGGGGGATCTCTTAAGGCTTTCAATCATTTGATTGGAAAGTGCAATAAAGTCCAGAGAGGAAGGCGGCGCGAAGCACCGCCTTCCTCTTTGGACTTTATTGCGAAGGGCTAACTATACCTTTGATTAATAAATCTCTAGCGGCTTCAGCACTCAGAGGTTTAGAAAATAAATAACCCTGACAGAAATCACAATTTAGTTCGCAAATTTGATCTAGTTGCTCTTGCGTTTCCACACCTTCCGCGATCGTACACATATCAAGACTCTTAGCTAAAGCAATAATCGCTCTAATAATTTCCACATTCTTCCCATGCTTCCCAATTCTCATAATAAAAGAACGATCTATTTTTAGATGGTCGATGGGTAGGCGATGAAGATAACTAAGCGAAGAGTAACCTGTGCCAAAGTCATCAATACTTAATTGAATATGACGCTCTTGTAACTGCTCAATGATCCTGCCTGCAAACCCCGCATTTTCCATAATGTCACTTTCCGTAATCTCCAGCCTTAAGCACTGCCCATCAATATTTGTTTCCAGCAAAATTAGATCGATCTGCTCTAGCAAATTAAAACTCATGAAGTGTTTCACCGAGAGATTAACACTCATGGTTAGAGATAGTTCGCAAATTCCCTCATTTTGCCAACTTCTCAACTGCTGACAAGCTTGGCGTAACACAAATAAATCGATCGCTGTTACTAACCCCGTCTCCTCAGCGATCGGAATAAAATTATTGGGAGTGATGATTCCTTTCAGGGGTTGATTCCATCGAACTAAAGCTTCAAAGGAAGTGATTTTGTTAGTTTTTAATTCCACTATTGGTTGGAAATAAGTGATTAGCTCATTGCGTTCTATGGCTTGCCTGAGTTCTGACTCTAGCTGAAAATTGCTAAAAGCCCGTCGATGCATAGTTGGCTCAAACAATTGATAACAAGCCTTGCCATTTGCCTTGGCGCGATACATGGCAGTATCAGCATCCCGCAAAATATGCTCAGGTTGTTTGTATATTTCATTGCCCATGACAATGCCAATACTGACATTCGTAAATACTTGATAGACCCCTATTTGAAAGGGAGTCGCTAGTTCCCGATGAATATCATTGGCGATTTTAGTTGCTTCTTCGGGCGCATGGATATCTTGGAGCAAGATCGTAAACTCATCGCCGCCGAGCCGACAAAGGGTAGTGCCGGGGCGAAGGCATAACTCAATGCGCCTTGCAATTAGCACCAATAGTTGATCGCCTACTAAATGCCCCAAGGAATCATTGACAGACTGAAAGCGATCGCAATCTAAAAATAAAACCGCAAAATGTGAGCCAGTCTGCTGATGTACCTGCTGAAGTAACTGCTCTAAATTCTTCATAAACCAAGTGCGGTTTGGTAGACCTGTGAGGACATCATGCAAAGCTAGATGCAAAAGTCTTTCTTGGACTTGTAAACGCTCGGCGATTTCTTTTTCGAGTTGGGCAGTACGTTGGCGCACACGTAGCTCAAGTTCGGCATTGAGTTTGTTAATTTCTTTTTGAGCTTCACGCAAGCTCAAATGGGTTTGGATACGCGCTAAAACTTCTTCTAGCTGAAAGGGCTTAGTAATATAGTCAACTCCCCCCACACTAAAGGCTTTGACTTTGTCCAACACCTCATCTAAGGCACTCAGAAAAATCACAGGAATATCACAGGTCTGCTCATTTGCCTTGAGGCGCTGGCAGACTTCGTAGCCATCAATATTCGGCATCATGATGTCTAGCAAAATCAGATCGGGCTTAGCGGCTTGGGCTACGGTCATAGCCATTAAGCCGTCGGTTACGCTACGAACTTTATAGCCCTGCTCGGTCAAAGTTGTTGATAGAAACCGCAAGTTATTGGGCGTATCGTCAACTATGAGTATGTCTCCACTGTATTCTCTAGTCATTGGTTAGCCGCACCCATGAAGTTATTACTTAAAGCCCTTTAAATGACTAGTCATTGAATATTTTATTGCGTTTATGGCGATCGCTGCTCTGGTTGATTTATAAAACTGAAAAGATATTTATAGCGCGAAGCGGGGCAAATATCTTTTCAGTTTTCAAGAGCTTGCTGCGTTAAATTCATAAGCTGAGTATAGCAAAAATTATCGACAAGGCTGACTAAAGACTGAATTAAAACAGTGTTATTTATGGGAATTTCCTTGATTAAATCTGCGATTAATTCATTGTCGGCAAGGGTGGCGGCTTGATAAAGTCGAGCATTCCAACTATCGGACATGTGACAGAGATGAGCTTGGAGATTAGATTCTAAGATCGCTAAATCATCACTCTCGTTTTTAGTTCTATCGGTCTCCGTTTCGTATAGATAAATTACCCCTAAATACTCGGCTAATTTATCTAAAATGAGCGACTCCCGAAAAGGTTTACGCACAAAATCATCGCAACCTGCCGATAGAATAATCGCTTTCTCCTCTTCCAAGGCACTGGCTGTGAGGGCAATAATCACCGTAGCCTGTCCCTTGAGATGGGATTTAATCTGGCGGGTGGCTTCATATCCGTCCATAACGGGCATCCGCATATCCATCCAGATTAGGTGTGGTTGCCATTCCTCCCAAATCGCGATCGCTTGAGCGCCATTTTCTGCTTCGCGGACTTGGAAGCCTACAGCTTCTAGCAACTTAACCAATAAGTGCCGACTTTCCCAACGATCTTCTACCACTAGGAGCCGATATTCGGACTGATTAGGAGCTAAACCCATCACATAGCGTTCGGGCGATCGCTCCGCAATCGTACTGCTTGGGGGGATGTGGATAGGCAGGAGGAGCCGAAAAACGCTGCCATTACCTAATTTGCTGGTGACTGTAATTGCACCTCCTAATAATTCGGCAAATTTACGGCTAATTGGTAAGCCCAGCCCTGTACCTTCGGAGGCAAGTTTACCGATATCGGTTTGCTCAAAGGCTTCAAAAATCTTTTCTAAGAGATGAGATGGAATCCCATCACCCGTGTCCGCGATCGCCAATCTTAAAAAGATAGGGGAATCCATAGGAGGAGGCTCGAGATCATTATTGGCTAAGTTTTCTAGGTTGGCTAATTCTAGAAAACTGTCCCTTGGGTCTAAGACTTCCACGGATAAGGTAATGGAACCTACATTGGTAAATTTAATCGCATTGCTAAGTAGATTTATTAAAATCTGTCGTAATTTTCCTTCATCGGTATTAATCCATTGCGGAGTTTCTCGCGATCGCTTAAAGGTTAATTGCAAAGACTTAGAATTAGCTTTAAGCCGAAACATTTTCTCTAGGGTATCGAGTAAATGGTAGAGGTCAAAGCTATTGAGATTTAAGCTGATGCGTCCAGATTCAATTTTGGACATATCTAAAACATCATTAATTAATTCCAGTAAATGTTCGCCACTGTCATAGATAATCCGTAGATAGGATCGGTGGCTATCGCGCAATCCTGTATCCCGCGCCATCAGTTGTGTAAATCCAAGGATGGCATTGAGCGGCGTTCTTAGTTCATGGCTCATATTGGCTAAAAACTGCCCCTTAGCGTGGCTAGCGTCTTCAGCTATTTGTTTTGCTTGCTTGAGTTGTTGTTCAGTTTTTTTGCGATCGCTAATATCCGTGGCGACCCAAATCACCGTATCTTGATCGATTGGCGAAATACTCGCATCCCACCAAAGCAGGTGCTGATCGTTACCTCTACTTGATGGCAAAGCGTATTCGATATGAGAAGTTTGTTGAGTATCTAATACCTTCTGGATATGGGTGGTTAATAGTTCCACATATTCGGGAGGATAAATTTCCGATGGTAATTTGCCAAGTACTTCTTCGGGGATGAGCCAGCTTACTAACTCGCGCCGAGTTTGGGGAATTTTGATAATTCTTCCTAAGCGATCGCGCACTAAGATCACTTCATCCATGGCAGCAAATAGAGCCGTCATTTCCGCATTGGTGGTTTTAAGCTTTTCCTCCGATTGCTTGCGATCAATCCCGATGGCGATCGCATTGGCTACGGATTCGATAATTTGAATATCCATACGAAGATGGGATTGGGAGATTAATAGCATCACGCCAATACCTCTATCTTTTAGCATTAGAGGAAATCCGACGATGGATACAATCCCTTCATTTTGGAGCCATACTTGATCGGCTTCCGTTAACTCATCAAAAATTATTTCTGTGAGGAGTGGTTGGAGACTTCCTTTAATAATCGCCAAGATTTTGTCCGAAGGGATGAGCAAGCGAAGGCGGTTGCTATCGATTTGATTAAACTGACCCGCACTTGCTTGGATCTCTAATGCATCCCCTCGGACATTAATTGTCCAAATATGGGCAAAAGCTACTTGCATATGTCGCCATAGGGATTCCACATAGGATTGAATGACTTCTTCTAAGGTAATCATTTGGGTAGAAGCTGCTCCAATTTCCGCCATCAAGATCGACAGATGGACGCGCTCAAGGAGTTGAGATTCAACTTGTTTGCGATCGCTAATATCAAAAATTGCTCCATCGAGCCAGAGCAATTGGTCGTTGCTGAATACCCCTTGTCCCTTCTCGTACAACCAATGGATATTGCCTTGGGCATCAATAATGCGGAATTCAATAATATAGGGATGGCGGCAAATTAAAGCTTCATCGACAACTCTTTCCACCATCTCCCGATCTTCAGGATGAATGATGCTTGCCCAAGTGCGTTTGGTATTGCCAATAAAGTCTTGAGGTTGATAGCCAGTAATTTCCGTAACGGCTCCGCCTAAAAACTCCATTGTCCAATCGCGATCGCAAGAGCAACGATAGAGAATCCCCGTGAGATTAGAAATTAAACTCCTAAACTTCTCTTGTGAGGTCTGTAAATCTAAAGTACGCTCTTGAATCCGCCGTTCTAAACCCTCATTAGCATTTTCTAATTCTGCAAAGGATTGCTTTAATTGAGTTGCCATTTGATTAAAGGCTTGAGAGAGAAGATCAAGTTCCTTAATCTTAGTGGTGGGGACTTCCCGTTCTAGTTCTCCATTGGCAAGGGCTTGGCTTGCCAAGGTTAGGCGACGCAAGGATTTATTAATATATTGCGTAGTGAAAAGCCCCAAGGCGATCGCACTCCCAAGGGCTAAACAAGTCAACAAAATCGTAGTTTTTCGCTTGACATCGATCTGTTCTGTAAAGTCAGACTCAGGCATAGCTACGGCAATTAGCCAATTAAGCCCCCGTTGATCGCGATAGGGTAATACTTTCAGGAAAACATGTTTCCCTTCCGACCAGAAATTGAGATTCTGCTCAGTGTTTATTTTCTCTAAACTCCCCACCTGTTGTTCTAGATAATTAGCCGCATCTCTAATCATGGGCTGACTGCTATTTTTGACAAGCATTCTAGACTTAGGTGATGATTGATTAGCGATCGCTTGCTCTGGATGAGACTTGGAGCTAGCCACTAATAGCCCTGAGGGTTCAAGGATAAAAGCTTGTCCTGATTTGCCAATCTGTAATTCTTGCAAAAATTGACAAATATTTTCTAAGGAAAAGTCTGCACCTAAAACGCCAATTCGCTCATTCTGGGTGTTGTAGATAGGCAGAGTCGCGGTGATGACTTGATCGGGTAAAGTCGAATCGGGATAAATGGGACTCCAACTAGGTTGATTAGTCTTGATTGCCGATCGATACCAAGGACGTTGTCTTGCGTCATAAAATTCAGGTTTTCGCTTAGTTTCCACCCGATTTCCCTGTTGATCGAGGTTGTAGTAATAGCGCTGAAAGCCATTCATATTCACCGCTAATTGCAGCGATCGCTCTGGACTTTGCCTCTTATCGAGGCGTGTAATTCCGATAAATTCCCCAGCCTTCTCTCCCCCATAATAAATCCAAGATACGCTAGGAAAATTCTGGATCTGTCTCCAAAGATAGGTTTCACTAGCCTGTCCCTGCGGCTTAAAAAAACCCTGCTTCAACGCATCGGCATTAATTTTATTAATTAAATGCGGAGTTTCTAAATAGAATGTTAACTTCTGTTCGATGCGATCGCCGATCTCATCTTGAAGTTGACCGACTAAGTTCGCCACGGTCTCCTGTTCGCTACGCCATGATAGCCAAGCCATCAACCCTGATATACCCACAATCAAGATCACAAATTGGCTAATTAAAATTAATTTCAGGGGATGTTTGCGAGATGGTTGAACCACAGCGATACTCCTTGGAAAAATCTTCAATGATTTAAAAGAGTGCGCCCTTTGGGGCATACTCTCTTAAATCATTGGGAATTGCTATATAAGTGAATGATTTTAGGAATTTTAATATCTCCCTGCTCAATACTTTTTAGCACATTGGCTATTCCTTCTTTACCACTGATCTGGACAGTGCGTAATATTTCTAAACTATCTTCTAACAGAGTTTCCACATCAATGGATTGATAATCAGGCAGATAGGCAGGTAAGCGACTTGTGCCTTCGCCTAATAGAATTGTCGCGCCATGCCAATTAGCATTGCTTAAATGATATAGTCCCACCGCAATTTGTAAAATCCCTTGATAAAAAGCCCGATCGCTTTGCCAAGCATCATTCCAAATCGCCTCTAGGGTATCGTGACAGGTGTAATAGTCGCCATTATTAAATTGGGCGATCGCTTCTCCAAACATCGCATTTTCCATTTCAAATTCCCTTAGAGTCCCTGCGCTGACCATTTCCAGTATTTAGAGTATTTGCGCGATCGCTTGTTTCTGCTCCGCATCATATCCCCACTTGTCCAAAAAATTAACGTATTCACCGCTATTGTTGAGCGCCGAATCCTTCATGGTGATTGCAATGGTGCGAACTTCCGCAAGATCAACCTTCTCAATTAAAAGAGCCGTACGACGTGCGACGCGATCGGAACCTTGGGCTTGATCTTCATGACCCGAACGACGGTGGGTAATTGCCATCGCCGTAGACATTGCTAAATTTTTGACTAGTAATTCGGCGATCGCGTCAGGAGCCGATTGCAAAGCGCGAATCACGCTAGGGCTAGGGGCATCGGCAAGTTGCCATTCACCTGTGAGAAAGCATACAAAAAAACCTCTTGCCCCATTAGATGTTTGGACAAGCTGAGCTATTTCAGTTTCTAGACTCACCTCATCTAGATCGCTACGCGATAGTAAGGCTTCGGTATAGGCGATCGCTTCTTCAAAGGTCATAACTGTCATTAATTGGATAAGTCCATCATATATAAAGAAAGAAAAGGCTTGCGAAGCAAGCCTTTTCTTTCTTTATATATGATCTAAACAATGGTTGGGTAGAAAGGCAGTCCAGCCATTATCGAGCTTCACTCGACAGCTAACACTAATAACTTGCTCAACAACTCCCTTGTGATTGGCGTACTGCTGACGATTAGCATTTACACAAACGCGATCGCCAACCTTGAAAGCTTTATTTTTAGAACCCGTTTCTTGCTTCTTTTCAGTCAAGTTCGGAATAGCTGCCTTCTTGAGGGTGGGAGCCGAATGAAAAGTTAGTGAAGCTGCTTGCTGCCCATTGACTTGATAGTTATAGCCCCGTCCTTGAATTAGTTGCAAACTACCAATCTGGATATTGGCTAGATACTGCACAAAGCGATCGACCGAGATCTCCATCGTCTCCGCCAAATCTTCAAACATGACAGGATAACTCCAATAATTTTCACCAACCTGTAAATCAGCAAGTTCTTTCCATGCTTCAAATAACTTCTGCCCAAACTGCGCGGCAACATCTTCAATGCGATCGCTGGCTGACTTTGTAACAGAATTTGTAGAAGAATTACTAGTGAGGGTTTCTAGGGTTCTTAGCAAGTTTTGAGCAACGCGATCGCTGGATTCTGTCCTCGTGCGTAGATATGCGAGGATTTGCTCAAACAAAGAATCACTAACATTAACAGCCATATGCTTACTCGCACTAATCGCCTCAAAAAATACCTAAAAATGTCTAAAAAATGCCTAAGAATACTTTTTTGCAAGCTCAGCATAGAAAAAACCTAGTTTATAGACAGTTCTAATATGCTTATTGACCTGCTTTAAGCTAACACCAATAAGTTAACACCAATTTGTCTACGAACTAAATCTTGCAACATTTTTCCAGATTTTTGTCCTCGGCTATATAAAACGCAAAAGAAGGTGGTGGCGCTTTGCGCCACCACCTTCTTTTGCGTTTTATATAGCCTTGTCCCAATTTTTTGGTAAAGGTTCATTACAAAGCTGATGAATTTCGGTAATGCGATCAAATAACCAAGGGTAGTTATGGCGATAGTGGGGGATCAATCCCAGAGGCGATAGTAATGCGGCGGCGGTTAAGTCGGCAACACTAAAGCGATCGCCTACTAAATAGCCATCCTGCCAAAATTCACTGAGCATAGCGATCGCGTCAGCAATACGTTGGGCGGCTTGTTTTGCAGTTTGGGCATTAATGCCATATTGCGATCGCACAATGGCAATCACCGCCTGACTCATTAACGAAGGATCAAGCTGTTTCCCCTCTTTAGCGCGAAATTCGTAATAGACGAATCTCGTAGCCGTACCAATTGATTCATCAAAATGATCCTCTAAGCGTAAAGCTTCTTTCTGGTCTAAAGGCTCCTCCAGATAAAGAGGCGGATTAGGTTGATAAGCCTCCAGAAAGCGAATAATTTCGGTCGAGTCCGCAACTACGGCGGGGCAGTTTTTTTGTTGCGGTAATAAAACGGGAACAGTCTTATTACCTGACAGGGGCTTAACTCTCAATATATGTAGCCCCGGGGTGAGATTTTCGACTTGATAGGAAATTTGCTTGTAGCCAAGGGCTAACCTAGCTTTGCGGCAATAGTGGGAAGTACTGAACTGTAGTAAAAGCATGAAAATAATTTTATATAAAAGTGGCGGCGCTTCGCGTCGCCACTTTTATAGGTGTTGCCATTCTTGTTAAGCTCCAAAACCAGAAGACGAGTTGCGGCGCTTCGCGCCGCAACTCGTCTTCTGGTTTTGATTTGTTCTAACGCAAGTAACCACAGCTATATATTTAGGATTTTTTAAAAAGTGTGGCGCTTGCTTTGCAAGCACCACACTTTTTTGTAGGCATCTCGCGGCAAATATGATATAGTCTCGACTAAATTTTTACGCTTTTAGAGTGCTGTCGCCTATGCAAGCCAATCCAGTCTTCAAACCTACAACTTCTCAATCTGGTTATCAGACTGCTCAGTCTGGTTATCAAGCATCCGTACCTGTAACGGTATATCGAGAACTAGCTGCGGAGTTGCAATCTACTCAAGCTAAGCTGTCTTTTTTTCAGTTACAAAATGAGCAGTTAACTCGACAAAATCAGATGTTGCTGCAAGAGTTTGAAGCGATCGCCCAAGCGACAGACCGAGTGCAAGCAATTCTGACCCAGTCAAATCTGCCTGATGCCAAGCTATCCGAAGTTTTAGCAGGTATTCGCGCCTCTTCTCAAATCAACCCTGCCCCATCTCGAAGCAATTCCCCTAATCAAGGTCGTCCCCCTGCCTCGAAGCCCGTGCCTGCGGATAAGCCCACAACCCAGACAAGTCCCCGCAAAACCTCGGTGCAACAAACCAGCAATGCGATTCAAGAAGCGATTTCTAGGGCTAGACAAATCGCCAATGAGCCATCTCCCGCTAACGCTAATGAGCCAGCTTTAGGTGACGCTTTATATTACGACAGTTCCTTTGCGGCTTTTGATACACCTACTCCCATGGCAACGCCACCGAAGACATTACCTAAGCTAGAAATTCGTGAGGAAGTGTCGTCGCGTCCTCTGCGTAATGAAGCAAGGGAAGAAGCGAGCGAGTCGAGTGGTTTAAGTGGTTGGGTGTTAACCCTCACGATTGTCGCGATCGTGCTTACCTCCTTTGGGGCTGGCTATTTACTCATGCGCCCCTTTGTTAAATAGATTTTTCAAAAGTTTAGCTTGGCAATTTTTCCCAGAAAGCGAGTTGTGGTGCGAAGATCCCCAACTCGCTTTTTATTTTTTTAATAGCAGGGCGGCGCTTTGTGACGCCTATCTCTCTCCCTTCTATTGTTGTTATACCAAATGAAGAAATGGCTACGCCATTTCTTCATTTAAAAACCTTACTGGGTTTGGTTTTTAAATCACAAAAGTGTGGCAACACTTTCGTGATTTGGTATTAATATAGCTGTGGTCAATCTTATTAGGACACAAAACCAGAAGGCGAGTTGCGGCGCTTCTTAGGTTTTGATTTGTCCTAACGCAAGTGACCACAGCTATACCTTTAACGACAGCGATATAATTGGTAAAGTTTGTATAAAAGATGCATGGATAGACGTAAGTTTTTAGTATTAGGTGGAGCCGCGATCGCTGGTATTGGGGGATGCCAATGGTCAAATCCTTTTGATCAAAGAGAACGTCTCCGAATTGCAGGACTACTGGGTGCTTTGCCTAGCAAAGTTATTAATCAATTTGAGTCTAGCTCTCCCCAAAAAATAGAATTTAAAGCTGAAAACTTACCCTCAAAACTTTGGCAAGAACTACAAAATTACGCCAATCTCAAAGAGCCAGACAAGGAAAAAATACCGCATCTGACCAGTATTGGTGACGCATGGCTAGATCTGGCGATCGCCCAGTCCTTAATTCAGCCGATCCCCCCCAATCTCTTAGCCAAAATTCCGCAATGGCAAAAGTTATCGCCTCTTTGGCAACAAAGCGTAACCCGTGAAAATCAAGTATGGGGAATTCCCTATCGGTGGGGCGCAACAGCGATCGCCTACCGTAGCGATAAACTCAAATTTCCCATTACCCAATGGTCAGATCTATGGCGATCGGAACTTAAGGGGAAACTGACTCTGCCCGATGATGCTCGCGAAGTAATTGGGTTAGTCCTCAAAAAAATGGGGCAGTCCTACCAACACGAAAATTTATTAGCCCATCCAGATATTGGCAAAATTACCCAAGAACTTAAAAGTCTCCATGCTCAAGTTCTGACCTATTCTTCAGATAATTATTTGCAATCTCTGCTTTCCGATGACAGCTTAGTTGCCGTGGGCTGGACAAGTGATATGTATAAAGCCCAGCGCCAAAACCCCGATCTCAAAGTCGTCATTCCTCAAGAGGGAACTGCCATTTGGCATGATATGTGGGTAATACCTAAAGGAGCAGTGGCGATCTCGGCGGCGGAATGGATGAATTTTTGTCTGACTCCTGCGATCGCGGCGCAAATTACATCTTTAACGGATGCGGTGAGTCCTTCTAGTGAATTAGAGCAAGTACCAGCGAGCGTGAAGGCTGATCCGATCAAGTTTTTTGCTCAGGATATTTTTGCGAAAAGTGAATTAATCGCCACCTTACCGCCTTCGGCTGTAACCCAATACAAAGATCTCTGGACTAAGCTGCGATCGGGAATGTTATAAATAAATTACCAAAGCCCGTAAAGTTGCGCCCCGTAGGGGCGCAACTTTACGGGCTTTGGTTAGTATTACTGATTGAAAGGGTAATTATAATCACTGCGTTTGCGCCAATCAATTTCATTGTTGATAGATCTATGCAAACATTCCTCCACAATAAATGGAGCATTGCGCCAAGTAATATCATCCCTTTGCAAAATCCAACACACCTGCTCGATCGCCTCTTCCACCTCGGCTTCAAATCTAGCTAAGGGCAAAGGCATTTTTTCGAGATTAGGAGACTCTACACAGACGGAGATCGCTTCCTTTAAAACGGCAACAACTTCCTTTCCATAAACTTCTCTAGCCCTTAGTCTCAAAGATTTATAGCCCTTCTCCGAAGTGGCATACATGGGAGGCAACCGATTCAACACATAGGCAGTTGCTTCGCCTAGATCTACTGTTTCCGCGATCGCAGGATGGAGCTTTTGGACTTGGTGATACGCAAGGGACAGTACTAACTTTTCTAAGACATTACTGAACTGATAATTGGCATCAACCATATAGGTTTGAAAGTCTTTAGCCTTCTGCTCATCCTTAGCAATACTGGACACATTTTGGACTTGTCTACCTTTCCAAGTAATTTCAGGAGGTCGGCGACTAAAAGCAGTTTCGTCTTTGCCTACTGCTTCGCGCTTGGCTGTATAGCTGTAGGTGTTACTGACCGCACTTTTAAGCTTGACGGTCATCAAGGCATTTTCGAGCGCCGTGGGGACATCTTTCCAAGTCGCATTTTCTGCGCCTAAAATTTGTTGGAGGGCGGCAAGCGCTCGCGCATGACTGGCTACTTCTTGCACAGGCAATGGACTCGCATCTCTTAGAGCATCAGGTTTGACACTGACTAAGGCACGCCTGACCGCCGATTCAATCTGGGGTCGCATTTCACTTATTGCCTTTTTGCGTTGTCTTACCCATCCCGCTTTTGATGTGGCATACATCGGCGGGAGGCGATTAAGCGCATAGGCTGCGACTTCACTTAAATTAATTTGATCTCGGCGGTACTGGGGTAAATGTGAAATTTGCAAATCAATTTCAGCAATTACCAACTCCTCTATTGCATTTTTGCAACTTTGCATATCAAGCCTTCCCAAACCCAATATGAAATTGAATTTTTACTAAAACAAAAAACATCACATTTCAACTACTGTAAATTTTTTAAGCTTTCTTAAGTCTTTAAATAAATTCTTAAATAATTGCAAATTTAGTTAAGCTAATTTAGTCGAAATAAATATGTGATTTACATGTAATTGACATTAGGATTGAGGGTTTTAGATTTAAAAAACATCCAGTCATTATAACAAGCCCAGATCAGATCAGGAATAAACAATTGATATAGCAAGGCTAGTTTTTTTAACCCTAAAAGCTGTGGCGCACATGCAAGGTACGTCACTTTGTTATTTGCTGCGATCAATTCGGTAAAGCCATATCATTAGCGCTAAAACCCCAATTTGCAAAGCAAAATTCCCTAAATTCGCTTCCAGTTCACCATTTCCAGCGATCAGTCTCGCAAAAAATACCACCGCACCAATAAATCCCGATCCTGCAAAGGCTAAATAAATAAATATGCGGAGACCCCGATAGGGAGATTTTGCTTCACGTCTTAGGCGATCGTATTGTTGTTGATTAAGTTTTGACATCACAAATTTTATTATTTTATCTTTTTAATTTTTATTCAATAGTAAAATCTTCATCAATTCAACAATTCTCTTCGGAAACTAGTTTTGGTATTTCCAGCACCTTCGGTGCTGGAAATACCAAAACTAGTTTCTAAAAACCAATTTTTACCATGAGAATTGCTGCAATGATTTTGGTATGAGGATTTGGTTCAATGCTTAATATGCCCCGATGCTATCAATTTTGTAGTTTGTCATTTTTGTCATTACTCAGCTTAGCGATCGCCTTGCCTGCGATCGCCGACGAAAATGCTCAGCGATCGCTCGACATTATGCTTGATACTTCGCTTAAGCCAGTATCAAGCGAGCAAAATAATTCTGTCGCACAGGTAAATGCCGTATCTCAGCTTAGCGATGTCCGCACCACAGACTGGGCTTTTACCTCTTTGCAGTCCCTCGTCGAGCGCTATGGCTGTATCTCTGGTTATCCCGATCGCACCTTTCGCGGTAAACAAGCTCTAAGCCGTTATGAATTTGCCGCAGGTTTAAATGCTTGCTTAGACAAAGTCAATGAGATTATTTCCGCAGGGCTAGCCGACAAAGTTAGCAAGGAAGATTTGGCAACTTTGAGCAAGTTGCAAGAAGAATTTGCCGTTGAACTTGCCACATTGCGAGGTAGGGTTGATAGCCTTGAGGCAAAAACTAGCAAACTCGAAGCCCAACAATTTTCTACTACTACCAAGCTCTCTGGCGAAGCAATTTTTGCTGTTAGCGGCGTTTCCACAGGTGGCGACACGCTGGCAAGTCCTTTTGGTGGCACTGCTCCGAGTAAACAAAATATTGTTTTCCAAAACCGTGTCCGTTTAAACTTGCTCACCAGTTTTACAGGTAGCGATCGCCTGCGTACTCGCTTACAGGCAGGTAATGCTCAGCCCTTACTCACTTTCAATAACAGTTTGGGAGCCGCAAGTCTTCTCGCCTCCAATGATGGACGATTAGGCTTCGATGATTCCACGATCGCCACCAATAATAATTCGGTCTTTCTAGAAGCCTTAGACTATAGCTTTTCCCTAGGCAATCGGGCACGAGTGACAGTTTTTGCTAATGGCGGCAATCATTTTTATTATGCCGATACCCTTAATCCTTACCTAGATGATCAAGGTGGTGGTAAAGGCGCAATTTCCCGTTTTGGTGAGCGCAATCCCATCTATGGCATCAATGGCAATGGTGCTGGGATTGGCTTTAACTACAAAATCAGCGACAACTTTAAACTTGATGCTGGCTACTTGGCAAATACCGCCAATGTACCCACAAGCACTACAGGTAGCGGACTTACGGGTGGTAATTACTCGGCTCTAGCGCAGTTAGTATTTCAACCTAGCGATCGCTTTAAGGCGGGACTCACCTATGTGCTTGCCTATAACGGTATAAGTAGTGGTCAAACAGGATTTCGCTATGGTGGAGCAGGGCAGGCTACAGGTAGTTTCCTTGGCAATTTAATTGCTGGGGCGAGATTAATTCCTACGGATGCGGCTAGTGCGACAATTCCTGCAACCCCAGTTTCCAGCAATTCCTATGGCGCACAAGTTTCCTATAGCTTCAGTCCTAGCTTTGTCGTGGGCGGCTGGGCTGGCTACACCTCCGCTAGACTCTTTAGCCTTGGTGATGCCGACATTTGGAACTATGCCATTTCCTTTGCTTTTCCAAATCTTGGCAAAGAAGGCAATCTATTAGGAATTGTGGTGAGTGTAGAACCAACGCTCAAAGGTATCAAAACCTATGCAGGGACTTCATTGCCGCTAGCCAATAGTGATGTCTGGCATATTGAAGCGTTTTACAAATATCAAGTCACCAACAATATTTCGATTACCCCGGGAGTTGTGTGGATTGCCAATCCTAACCAAGTCTCCTCCAACAGTAATTTATTCGTTGGCACGGTCAGAACTACGTTTTCTTTCTAAACAAAACAAATGGCAGAGCCATTTGTTTTGTTTAAGTATAAAGGCGGCGCAAAGCGCCGCCTTTATACTTATTTTTTTTGATTCATGGCTGTGCGATCGCATAGCCAAATCGTATTCCCAGTAATCAAACGAGATGGATATTGATTCACATCTCCCTTGGGCGCGAGGACAGCACTAAGCGCCTTAGCCTTAGCCGCCCCCTCCACCATAAAGACAATTTCCTTGGCTTTATTAATTAAAGGAACCGTCATCGTGATCCGTGGTTGACCATCTTTATTGCCAAGGGTGACAAGGCGATCGCTAACCTTCAGAGCAGGAGTATGGGGAAATAGTGACGCAGTATGTCCGTCATCGCCCATCCCTAACAAAATCATGTCAAACTGCGGAACTTCGCCAGCATTAATACCAAAGAACTCTTGAATATGCTGTTCGTATTGAGTAGCGGCGATCGCAGGATCGTCTGCCTCCGTGGGAATCGGGTGAATATTACTAGCGGGAATATCCACGCGATCGAGCCAAGCTTGTCGCGTCATCCCCTCATTACTTTGTGGATCGGTCGCAGGGACATAGCGCTCATCGCCCCAAAACACATGCACCTTTGACCAATCCCAATCCTTTGTGGCTAAAAGTTCATACAAAACGCGAGGAGTACTCCCCCCTGCGGCAACTATGGTAAATCTTTCACCTTTAGCGATCGCCTCATTATAGGCAAGTTGACATAGTAACAATGCTCTAGAGGCTATTTCAGCGCGATCGTTCCAAATTTCTACCTGTCTAGCCATAAAAATTCCTCTGGGCAAAATTTAGTAAAGAACCGATTTTTGGGAGTGTGGCTTTGTTACACCACCAAAAATCGGTTCCTTATTTTACTGTGTGTCCCTAAAATAACTATGACTTAAAACTCAAAAACCTGTGGCGCACGCGCAGCGTGCGCCACAGGTTTTTGAGTTATGAACTAATAACACTTTTTGTATAGATATTTATCAATCAATCTATGGGATGGTGTCTTTTATTTCAATTTGTGTGAATTTTGACAGTACTAACGCGCAAATGTATTAATCTATGAATGTTAGGAAAACATTAAGGTTAAGGTAAACAATCATGTCACCTGCTATTATACGCCTCTTCTGGGACTCAGTTAACCAAGCTCATCCTAATTTGCTCCTCAATTTGGATGATGATGGTCTAATGAGTTGGTTAGTCGATCAAGTCACGCAGCGCTCTTCCCTAGATTCTCATCAGCAAAACGATCTTAGTGACTATATTAGCGATCGCTTGCCCTTGATTCGTGAAATGGCTTATCAAAATTAAGACTAGTTTCACATAGAACTTCTTTAGCATCAATTTTAGCAGCTCCCATTTATTGCGGGGATGATTGGGTTTTTAATAGTTAGTTTTTGTGAAATCTCTTAGTTAAGGCTTTAGAGAAATTATTCAGATATTTCCCACTAAACAATACTAAACAATATTGATTGTCTAAGCTGTTAAATCTTAACTTCTTAGTACTTAGTTAATTTTGCGAGTAAGAGTCTCTAATCTCTTGACTCTCAATCAACTAATTCCTCTTAACTAATCTCTACCTAATTAGTCTCTAAGTGGAAGAATTGGGGAATAGTTCACAGCCCTTTGAGACTCTCCTTCTAATTAGTTTTTTTATAAAAATTAGGACTTACGCATTTACTAGATGTAGCGCGGGCTTCGCTCGCGCCACATCTAGTAAGGTTTTCTTCATGAAAAACCTGTAATCGTTTTAAAAACACAAAATAGCGACGCTATTTTGTGTTTTGGTATAACCTATACCTATTGACAGTTATTTCTAGCGGTTATTTCTAGCGTATGGCATCTGCAAGAATTAGTGACCTATTGCGTAGCGGTCAGATTAATGAATCCTATACCGTTCGTGGCTGGGTACGCACCAAGCGAGAAGGGAAGGGAATCGCCTTCTTAGAACTAAATGATGGTTCATCTTTGCAGGGATTACAAATCGTTGTGCCTCAGACCCTTGATGGCTATGAGTCCTTGATCAAGCAAATTACCACAGGTGCATCGATCGCCGTATCTGGTCATCTGGTGGAGTCCATGGGCAAAGGGCAAAGAGTGGAAATGCAAGCCACGGATATCTCCCTGTTCGGCACTGCCGATCCTGAGACCTATCCCCTGCAAAAGAAGCGCCATTCCATCGAATTTTTAAGAACGATCGCCCATTTGCGCCCCCGAACCAATATGTTTGGGTCAGTCTTTCGGGTACGAAATGCCTGTGCCTTTGCGATTCACAAATTTTTTCAAGAGCGCGGTTTTTTATGGGTACATACGCCGATCATTACTGCTAGTGACTGTGAAGGTGCTGGGGAAATGTTTGGGGTAACCACCTTTGATTTAAATAAAGTAGCGGCAACTGGTAAATCCGTCGATTTTGCCGAAGATTTTTTTGGTAAGCCTGCCTTCTTAACCGTTAGTGGTCAGCTAGAAGCGGAAATCATGGCGATGGCTTTTTCTAATGTCTATACCTTTGGTCCCACCTTTCGCGCCGAAAATTCTAATACTTCCCGTCACCTTGCCGAATTTTGGATGATTGAGCCAGAAATGGCTTTTTGCGATCTTGAAGGTGATGCGGATCTTGCCGAAGACTTTCTCAAATATATTTTCAATCACGTTTTGGAAACTTGTCCTGAAGATATGGAGTTCTTCCAAGAACGGGTGAATGACACCGTGATGGCAAATGCGCGGAAGATTGTCGATGAAAAATTTGAGCGGATTACCTACACCGAGGCGATCGCCATTCTCGAAAAGTGTAGCAAGACATTTGAGTTTCCTGTATCGTGGGGCTTAGATCTGCAATCGGAGCATGAAAGATTCTTAGCAGAGGAGCATTTCCAAAAGCCCGTAATTGTGATGGATTACCCTCTGGGGATCAAGGCTTTTTATATGCGGGTGAATGACGGTACGAGTAGCGATCGCCAAACTGTCCGCGCCATGGATATCCTTGCCCCCGGGGTTGGCGAAATTATTGGCGGCTCTCAGCGCGAAGAACGTCTTGATGTTTTGGAAGCCAGAATCCGCAGTGTCGGCTTAAATCCAGAGGACTATTGGTGGTATCTCGACTTACGCCGTTATGGCACTGTGCCTCATGCCGGTTTTGGGCTTGGCTTTGAGCGTTTGGTGCAGTTCATCACAGGCATGGGCAATATCCGTGATGTGATTCCTTTTCCACGTTTTCCCCAAAGTGCGGAATTTTAAAAATAAAGAACGCTCTGCGCTCTTTATTTTTGAATGCTGAATTTTAAGAATAAAGAACACAGAATGTTCTGGATTTTTTTAAAGCATAAAGAACGCGGAGCGTTCTTTATGCTTTATGTGCTAATTCACCCATGATGTAAGTGGCGGCGATCGCGCGATCGTCGCCCATGATAATAGTGGCGAATAATTGGTCGGAGATTTCGGCTAGCGTTAAAGGTTCAGCTTGATTGAGAGGTTTATTTCGCAACGCCATAATCGGAGTTGATCGCGGATCTAGCACCACAAAATCAGCCTCTTTCCCGATCTCAAAATTACCTAATTTATCCTCAAGGCATAAGGCTCTAGCGCCGCCTAAAGTTGCTAAAAATAACGCCTGAAAAGCTGATAACTTTTGCGATCGCAATTGGGCAACTTGATAGGCAGCACAGGCAGTTTTTAAAATTGAGAAACTAGTTCCTGCGCCCACATCAGTCCCCAATCCTACCTTAACAGGAGTTTCCTGCGACTTTGCCTTTTCGATTTTAAATAGCCCACTGCCTAGAAACATATTGGAAGTCGGGCAAAAGGCGATCGCCGAATTTGCCGCCGAGAGTCGGGCAAATTCTTGATCGGTCAGTTGCACACCATGAGCAAATATTGATCGTTCCCCCACTAAGCCCGCCTGATCATAAACATCTAAATAACCTGCACTCTCAGGAAAAACTTCGGCAACAAATTCCACTTCTTTCACATTTTCCGAAAGATGGGTATGCATGTAAACATCGGGAAATTCGGCTAATAATTTACCTGCGTTACTCAATTGCTCAGGAGAAGACGTAACCGCAAAACGGGGCGTAACGGCATAGAGCAAGCGATCGCACTTATGCCATTTCTCAATTAGCTGCTTAGTTTCTATGTAAGAGGAATCGGCAGTGTCAGTCAAAAAATCTGGAGCATTACGATCCATCATCACTTTCCCCGCAATCATCCGCAAATTGCGGCGCTGAGCCTCCTCAAAAAAAGCATCCGTTGATTGGGGAAATACGGACGTAAATACTAGCGCTGTCGTAGTTCCATTGCGTAATAGCTCATCTAGAAAAATGGAGGCAATTTCTAAAGCATAATTGCGATCGGCAAATTTTCTTTCGGTAGGAAATGTATAGGTACTCAGCCATTCTAATAACTGCTCCCCATAGGCGGCGATCATTTCTGTCTGGGGGAAATGAATATGGGTATCGATAAATCCTGAAACGATCAGATTGTGGAGATACTCTGTAATCGGAATCTCGGCATATTTTGTTCGTAAATCTTGGTAATTGCCTAAATCCTTAACCTTGCCATTTTCCACTACCAGCAAGCCATCAGAAAAATATCGAATACAATCGGTTTCAGGTAAATAAAAAGGATCAGCGATCGTATCTAAAAAGCTGGCTCGAAATCCTTGGATGGTTTGGCTTGGCATTGGTAGAAGGCATTTTTGAGAGAAGTCAAGATATCTTTATCATCTATCTTGTTTTAGCAAACATATTCTTTTCTCTTTTGGTAATGAGCGTAGTCACAAAAATTACAAACCCATAACTTTAAAAAGATTGTCCCTTTGGGACAATCTTTTTAAAGTTATGGCTGTCGTCGCTGGGGTTAATTCTAAGCCCAGAGGTTTTTAAAAGCGTTCTAAGTAGCTGGGCGCAATTAAAAAGTGCGCGGTAAAGCCGCGCACTTTTTATAACGTTAATGGGCAAAAACGTCAGCATAACCCATTAAATCTAGATATATCAGCGTAGGAATATGAGCAAAGCAAGCTTTGGCTAGATCGTAACGATTTTCGCGAATTAACATATCAATTAACTTCCGTTGCACTGGCAACAGGTAGCGCACATCATTGGCAGCATATTTTAATTGCGCCTCCGAAAGCACATGGACATTGCCCCAATCAGAGGATTGTGAGGTTTTGTCCAGTTCTACTTTCTCCAGTTCTTTTACTAGCTCCTTTAAGCCATGCTTATCGGTATATGTCCTTGCTAACTTACTCGCTATTTTGGTGCAAAAAATGGGATGGGTGGCAATGCTGAGATGGGCTTCGAGCATGGCAACATCAAAACGAGCAAAGTGAAAAACTTTGGTTACATCAGGAGCTTCAAACAAAATCTTTAGATTTGGGGCAAGATTAATACCTCGCTCAATGCGTACTAAGCTGACGCTATCCTGTTCGTTGCAAATTTGAATTAAGCATAGGCGATCGCGTCGGGGAATCAGCCCCATCGTTTCCGTGTCAACCGCGATCGCCTCACAACCCAGATATTCTTGGAGGGTGTCAAAATCGATATCGTTGTCAAAAATTTTAAAAGCTGGCATTTTTATCGTTGAGATTAAATCTTTAGTTTAGCTCCAGCCATATTTATACCCCCTTTATGCTGCTTAGTATCAATTTTAAAAACTTCACAATCTCTTTTAGTTATGCAAGCTACTGTATATAGACAAAATGATTTTTAATCCTTAGAATTAGGGACTAACTAGTAATTGATATAGATTGGATGAAATCATCGAAGTAAAAGCTTCGTAACCCTGAGCAAGTATTTTGCAGGAAAGTTAAATAATGCAAATAGAGCTTGTACGTGAGATCATCCAAATCTTAAATCAATCTTTAATCCGAGACTCGTCCCAAAAATTATTACCACAGATAGAGTATCCCTAAATGCTCGCGTCGATAGACAAGAGAGCTTAAGCGCTCTTGCCACTAGTAGCCACTGATAAATAGTTCTACAAGACATTTAGGATTGCTATCGATCAAACTGAAACAATAAATTTGATTTCAAGTCAAGTTTATTAGTTTTTTATCATTTTATTTTTGATGAAATGATATTTACAAAAGAATTTTCTTGCCATTTGTTAAGAATATTAGTTTAAATTAGAATTTTTCTAAATTAATTCTTTTAAATGTTGAGCAAATTGAGTTCTGATATTTGACGATTTTGTTATTTATTCAATAAATATATGTCTAAAATCTTTAATGAGAATGATAGTTATTATTCAGATCATAATACGGATATTACTGCGGGAAGCATTGAAAAAGCTCAGCAATATATCTATGATTTTTTCTTGGATATCGTCAAATTCTATCGTCCCCAAGATATTTTAATTCAATTTGAAAAGCTTTTTATTAAATATGAAGCGATTCATAATATTTCGGCTTATAATGCCTTGGGCGAAATAATTTTTCACCATAAAGAAATAGAATTTAAAAATACACTCTTACGCTGTTGTTATATTCTTAATAACAATTGGGTTGTCAATGGCAATATTAAATTTTCTCATCAGTTAGTCGATCTTTTTTTGGCTGACTATATTAATATTCCCACTAAAATCACCAAGCTAAAAACTCTTAAGTCTTGGCTCCAAAGTTTTGTCCAAAGCGAAGAATATAGTACTTTGCGATCGCTATCTGGTAGACCTTCGGTTAGGAAAACCTATCACAATTGGTCAGAGCGATTTTCTTCCTATTTGTTGACTTCCGAATGTATTGACCTCAATAAATCTAAAGAACAAAGGCAATATGCGGAGATCGTCTCTCGCAAACTCAAAAAGCAGTTTAAGTTTGATCTTGCTTTATATACAGCCCGTCTTGACTCTCAAGCTAAGGCAAATGTGACTCAACCAAATCCCACCACTTTAGGAGATGGGGTATTAATTTTAATTAAAAGAATTTTAAGTAAACAAGGTGGTGAAAACTTTAGAAATATCGCTAAAGCTTTTCGGAAAAGAAGTCATAAAATGAATTTCAAAGAATTTAAAGATAGTCTACTGGCATATTTAGGTATATCTCAAGATGACTTAGAAGTTACCGAGGTCATGAGAATAAATGTGGTGCAGAAGCTGCAACATTTCCAAGAATATGCCGATGATCAACCGATGACTTTGAGCTTACTTTATGTAACCTGTAATCGAGTTTTACAATACCTACTCTTGAATGAAAAGCGTAAGCCTTCAGAGTTTTTACGACTGTCTTTAGAATATAACAATTTGCTAAATCCCGTAATTTTGTTATTAAAAACTGTCCTCATTTGCCCTCATAGTCGGTTGTATTTGGAAAGCTACACTGCGGAATTAATTAAGTTTTATAGTGGCTATGAGGAGTCAGAATGTCGTTCTTTTATTAATTTTCTGGATATGCTAAATGTGATCTTAGCTGTCTTTGATGAAGACACTGACTATAGCTTGATCAAAATGAAACAAGAGAAAAATGCCTGTGCTTTTTCAGATACTAATTTAGACGATTATCGGATTTTCTCTCAAACAAAAAAAACAGAAAATTCAATTGTCCCAAATAACGATCCTCAAAACACGACAAAAACCTTGCCGCCTTCTAATACCAAATGAAGAAATGGCTACGCCATTTCTTCATTAAAAAACTTACTGGGTTTAGTTTTTAAATCACGAAAGTGGGGAAACACTTTCGTGATTTGGCATAAATAACTAGGCAATTAAACCTGAACCAAGAAATTTTTAAAAAAGTCTTGTTTTGCAAGACTTTTTTAAAAATTTCTTGGTTCGTTTGATTGGAAATTTCTGTAGATAAAGAATAGGAGTGCGAGGTACTCCTATTCTTTAGGTTTCGGCAAGCCATTCAAAAATACGATTCCATGCCCACCACCGATCGCGATCGCCCGATTGAAGTTGGCATTCTTTGCTGCTGACATAGCCCACATGACCGCCATGTTGAGTAACAACGAGCTTAATTGCAGGATTATTTTCGGCAATCTTTTGGAGATCCGCAATAATTGACGGGTCAAACATCGGATCATCGGCGGCATACAAAACAAAAGTGGGCTTTTGCAAGTGGGGCATGAAATATAAAGGACAGCTAGCATCGTAATATTCCTCAACGCTAGAAAATCCTAATTTGGCGATCGTTAACTCATTATCAAAGCCCCAAATACTATTGGCGCGTTCGACGGCGGCGGGATCGATCGCTTCAGGATAATTTTTCGCCATATTTCGCGCCAGCTTTTTTAGCTCACGGGCGATCGCTTTTTCTAAAAAGCGCCCTAATTCATCTTTGACTAAATAGGTCAGCGATCTATTGGAGTCCACACTCGGACAAATCACGGCTCCGCCTGCAATATCCGCCGAGGTGATTTCCAAATCTTGTCCCCAACTAGCGATCGTTTCCCCCGCTTTAACGGCCCATAGCGCCAACTGTCCGCCCAGCGAGTAACCCATTACCCAAAATTTGCTCGGACATCCCAATTGTTTAGCCGTATTCGCGATCCGAATAAAATCTTCGCCTTCGTAAAGTCCATCGGAAGTAAGCGTTGGCGATAGTTCTGAGGTTTTGCCATGCGCCCGCCAATCAAATAAAACTACGGCATATCCGCGATCGAAAGCTTTACGCCCCAGAATTTTCAAAAACCATTGATTATCTAAATCCCCCGTAATGCCATAGGTTGCCACAATCGTGCCTTTAGCATTAGCAGGAATTGCATACTTGCCAAAAATAGGAACTCCATTTGCCCCTGTAAAAATATGCTCTTGATAAGTAGGCTCTGGTTCAACGGTAAAGTTTTCCCATTTTTTGCTGACTCGCAGGGCTGTGTAAAGGGTCATCAGCAAGCCATTGCTAAGATGCCAAGGGGGTGAGTAGAGCATAGAGTATCCTTCCTTCATTTTGACGTACTTAGATCGAGCCACGAACCAAAGAGAGGTTGCGGCGCTTTGCACCGCAACCTCTCTTTGGCTTGTGGCTATTGTTAGAAATTGCGGCAACTCTTTAAAAATTATTACAACTATATTATGTAGTTTTGTATACTGATAGGTTGAATGGGATATAAAAAAGGTATTTAACAGCGTGAGTCAGCATCCCCTAGAAGAGCTAAATCGCTACGATGCTAAAGCCAATGCCGAATATTACGGTCGTCGCCCTTGGTTAGCGATTAGTCGCATTTTAAAAATCATTTATTTTGCCTTGAGTTTCGGCTTAGCCTTTGGCTGGGATGTATTGACTGGCAATACTGTAAGTCAACCCAAACTTGCCGAACAGTTACGACGCATTATCACGGCTCTAGGTCCAACCTATATCAAGGTTGGTCAGGCTTTATCGACCCGACCTGACTTGGTGCGGGTCGATTTCCTCGAGGAGTTAACCAAACTCCAAGATCAGTTGCCGCCCTTTGCCAACGACCAAGCCTTCGGAATTATCGAGTCTGAACTTGGTAAACCAGTGCATACGGTTTATCGCACTATTTCTGAAGATCCGATCGCGGCGGCAAGTTTAGGACAAGTTTACAAGGCAACTCTTTATTCTGGTGAAGAAGTTGCGGTGAAGGTGCAACGTCCTGACTTAATCCCCACTTTAACCCTCGATTTATTCATTCTCCGATGGTTTGCTGGTTGGTTAGGACCACTTTTGCCTTTAAATCTTGGTAATAGCCTAGAGGCGATCGTGGATGAGTTTGGGTTGAAGTTATTTGAAGAAATTAACTATGCCCACGAAGCGACCAATGCTGAAAGATTTGCGGGTTATTTCAAAAATGACCCCTATGTGAAAGTTCCTTCCATTTATCGTCAGTACAGCACCCACAAAGTCCTAACCTTGGAATGGATTAATGGCATCAAGCTTAACGAAATCGAACAAATTAAATCCGCAGGACTCGATACGGATTCCCTAGTGCGAATTGGGGTGATGTCTGGATTGCGACAACTGCTGGAGTTTGGCTTTTTCCATGCCGATCCTCACCCCGGAAATCTCTTTGCTACCTATGACGGCAAGATGGCATATATCGATTTTGGGATGATGGATCAATTAGATCTGCAAACGAAAGAGCAGTTAGTGGATTCTGTGGTACATCTTCTCAATAAAGACTATGACGAGCTTGGACAGGACTATGTAAGACTTGGCTTTTTACAGCCAGATATCGAGATGAAGCCGATCGTGAATGCCCTCGAATCGGTGCTAGGCGATATTATGTCTGAGAAAGTGAAGGACTTTAACTTTAAAGTTGTGACCGATCGCTTCTCAAAGGTGATGTATGACTATCCCTTCTGCTTACCTGCGAAGTTTGCGCTCATCATTCGCTCGGTAATTACCCAAGAAGGCGTGGCTCTCAGCCTTAACCCTGAATTTCAGATTGTGCAGGTTGCCTATCCCTATGTGGCGAGACGTTTGCTCACCGATGAGTCCGAAAGTCTAAGATCAAGATTATTGGAAGTTCTGTTTAAAGACGATAAGTTCCAATGGTCAAGATTAGAGAATTTATTAGCGATCGCTAAGTCCGATGGTCAATTTGATATCATCCCTACAGCAAGGATGGGCTTTAAGTTCTTAACTTCTAAGGATGGTGAATATATTCGTCGCCGCATCTTACTAGCTCTTACGGAGGATAATCGCCTCCATACTGAGGAGATCATGCGAATCTGGAGTATGCTCAGCGTCGATATTGAGCCAGCGAAGTTATGGGATATGGCTCTCAAAGCTGTAACTAGCACTATGCCTAAAGCGATCGCGGCGGCGCTTCCCTTTGCGGCTTTCCAAAATATAAATTAAAAATCTGCTACTCCCTTCCCACCCAATGATTAATGGTGCGGCGCGTAGCGCCGCACCATTAATCATTGGGTTTTGATTTTCAGTGCTTTACGTTTTTTAAAAACCCCGATAACTTGCAAAGCAAGCTATCGGGGCTACTTTAGATCTGGCGATCGCTAAAAATTAGAAGTTAGAAATAGGATTTTTGACCGTATTCTTAGCAATTTTGAGATATTCCGTATTAACGCCCGACTCACGGGTGAGAGACACCTTCCCAGTACGCGCAATTTCGCGAATGCCAAACTTGTTCAACATCTTTAAAATCGCGACCATCTTCCCGGGATCTCCCACCACCTCAATCGTTAGGGAATCATCGGCAACATCAACAATACGGGCGCGGAAAATTTGCGAGATTTCAATAATTTCCGATCGCACATTGGGAGCCGCATTCACCTTAACGAGCATCAACTCGCGCTCAACACAAGGAATATCAGTAAAGTCTAAAATGGTGATCACATTGATCAGTTTATGCAACTGCTTCGTGATTTGCTCAATCGTATGATCGTCGCCTGAGACAACCATCGTAATGCGCGTAAATCCATCTTGCTCGGCAGTCCCTACCGCAAGGCTCTCGATATTAAAACCTCGGCGGGCGAACAAGCTAGCAATACGGGTCAGTACGCCTGCCTCATCTTGGACGACAACGGAGAGAGTATGTTTCATGGTGACAAATAAGGCAAATAAACAGCACAGTAGACTATATTAATGACTTTAGTTACTTTATTACGACTATCCAGTTACATATTGCATAGCTTTTCTAAAGGTATTGCGTTACACCGCTTTAGAATTTGTCCTCCAGCAATTATGGGCGCTGATGTCAGGTGACATAATTTAAAAAATAGCAATTCACCCCTTAAGCAAATTCTAATTTTGATATTTACTGCTATATATTTAACTGTGGTTAAAACTTAAAGGTTTATAACACCTATGCCTACCCAAAACGATATCCCCGTTGCCCAAAGGCTCAGCGATCCCAAACGTTTACCCCAAAAAACAGTAACCGCTAACCCAGTTGCGCGATCGCTACAGGCTGTACCTTGGTGGGGATATGGTTTAGCCGTCCTCGCTTTTTTGTCCCCCATCGTCACCACAAGGATTTGGTTTGCTCTTAATACGGCGAATTCGGCACAAGTTTCCGCACAAGTGAATGTTGCGCCATCGGAAACTAATCAAACCGTTGCCACTGATTCGCAAGCACCTCAGTCGTCAGACAAACCCAACCTAATCCCCTTTACCAATTCCCCATCTAGCTCCCAAAATCCTTCATCGGCTAGCGCCACTAATGCAAAAGCTCCGATTAATAGCCCTGAAGCTAGTAATAAAGATGCTGACACTCCGCCCGATCTATTTGGTCACCATCCCTATCCAGAAGCTCCTGTCAGTCAATTACGCACTATCGGTCGCGCCAGTGATGGCTATGAAATTCGTCTTCGCGAAGTAGCAGCTAAAAACTTCTTAAATATGCAAGCGGCGGCAAAGGCTGAAGGTGTTGATCTAGTCGTAATTTCAGGCTTTCGGACGATCGCCGAACAACAACAACTATTTTTTGAAATCAGCAAGCAACGCAACCAGACTCCAGCCCAACGCGCTAAGGTTAGCGCTCCTCCGGGACATAGCGAACATCACACAGGTTATGCTTTAGATATTGGCGATGCAGATGTGCCGAGCGCGACCCTTTCAACCAGTTTTGAAAAGACGGCTGCTTTTCAATGGTTACAAAGTAATGCGGCGAAGTATGGCTTTGAAATGTCATTTCCTCCTAACAACACTCAAGGGGTAATGTATGAGCCTTGGCATTGGCGCTTTGTAGGTGATGATGACAGTCTCATTACTTTCTATAAAAAGCAAAATCGTGGCGGATCATCCTTTATTAAGAGATAGACATGAATGTTACGTCTACTGATGTTTTGGCGATCGCTATTTTTACGATTACCATGATGTCTCTCGTCGGTACGATGGTGGGTTTATCCCCCGTTGTACCTGCCGCGATCGCGATAACGCTTCTTAGTTTGTGGGGTATTGACGTTGGCTTTTGGCAGGGCAAGTTTGGCGCATATTTCCAAGTATGGTTGAGAGCGAGAGATCCCAAATATCGCCAACGGGTCTGCTATCACGAAGCAGGACATTTTCTCGCCGCCCATGTCTTGGGGTTTAAGGTAGTGAACTATGCGATCGCGGGAGTGGTTGGGCAATCCTTGGGGGAGTTTCTCGCTAGCGAAAATTTTAGCGGACTCGAAGGTGGTGTAGAAATAGAGATAGGCTCAGATTTTAATTCTGCAAACCTATTAGATCGTTATTGCACTGTCTATATGGCGGGAATTGCTGCGGAACAATTAATGTGTGAAGGTGAAACGGAAGGTGGATTAGATGATATTCAGCGCTTACGCCAAGCAATTTCTAATCTGCCCAATCCCATGACTCAAGAACGTTGGGCGTTATTAAATGCCAAAAATTTACTTGGCGATCGCCGTGACATTTTAATATCCCTCGCCGCCCAAATGCAAAGTGGAGCTTCGATTGAAGCTTGCTATCAAACTATTAAGATTAAGGTTCCTACCATCTAAATAGAGCAAAGCAAGAGTTAGACAGTACAAACCAAAACCCAAAAAGCGAGTGGCGGCGCGAAGCGCCGCCACTCGCTTTTTGGGTTTTATCTCCTAAGCAAAACTTACGTTGCTATAAGTAGCTGGGCATAATTAAAAAAACAAAATCAAAGTCTTTGCCGCGCATCATTACTTATCTACTGAGATAAATTAACGGTAAATGTTGTTCCTTGTCCGACTTTGCTTTCAACGTGGATTTGTCCTTGATGGCTCTCCGCGATCGCCTTCGCAATGGCTAAACCCAATCCCGATCCACTAGTGCTAGCACTTCCTGACTTCGTACTAGATTTGCTACTTTTTTGCGGTTGATAGCGATAGAAGCGTTCAAAAATTTGGGATAACTCCGCTTCAGGAATACCAATACCCGTATCTTGTACTTTTACCTGTACTTGACCTTGGGAAGCCTGAGCCGTAATCTGTACCTTGCCCTCCTTTGGGGTATAGGCGATCGCATTGCTCACCAGATTCGTAAATAACCGTCCTAACCGATCACGATCGCCAGATACAAAAAGATTTGGGTCAGCAATTGGCAAATTGAGCGTGATTTGCTTTTGCTGGGCGATCGCTAATTGTTCTTCAGCAACTTCCTTCAAAATTTGCGATAAATTGCAAGACTCGCGTTTCTGATTAGTAATTCCCCCGTCATGCCTTGCTAAAAATAACAAATCCTCAATTAATCGACCTAAGCGGCGCGTAATTCGCTCAATCGTTTCCAGTTGAGTCTTCTGGAATTCTAAGTCAGGATTAGGATCGCTGAGAGCTACTTGCACATTGGTTTGAATTACGGCGATCGGATTACGCAACTCATGGGAAGCATCCGCCGTAAACTGTTTCAAACGCTGGTAAGACTCGCGGACAGGTTCCATCGCAATGCCTGCTAGCCACCAGCCACATAGCGACACTACCCCGACCATGAGCGTAGTGCCTAGAGCAAGATCAAGAAATAGCTGCTTAACTGGCTTAGTGACTTCAAACCAAGGATGACTAATCCGTAAATATCCTAATAGTTTTCCATTAATCACAATCGGTTCTGTCATTTGACGGAGAGGTTCTGCTTCCGATAAATGCACAGTGCGATAGAGCGGCTTCAAAATCCCTCTTTCCCTCGGTTGTAGAGAATCAAAATTACTATTAGTCGTCCATAGCACTTCGCCACTAGGGCTAAACCAATCTATATCAATGTGATCAGCATCAATCTCTTGAGCATTTACTGATAAGTTCCGACTAAAATCTGATTCCAAATCAATTAAATTGGAACGAATTAGCGATCGCTCGATTACTTCCGCAACATGGTCAATCGTGTCATCAATGCGATCAATCAAAGTTGACTGCACATAGAGATAGAAACCTGTAGCAAATACAATCAATAAAACTGCGGTAACAATCGCATACCAAAGTGCCAAGCGACGACGCATCGCTTGGAACACGGGATTAGGGGCAGGATTAGTACTCAAACTCTTCTAAAATAGTTAACAAGCGATTTTGACAGGAACTAGGAATTAAATCGCTCAAAGCAATCTCTCGTTTACCGCCACCAACCGAAATCTTAGTGTCATTGAGAACTTTACTAACATCTGCGGAAGTAATATTGCCATCTAAGAGCATGGGATAAAACTTTTCCGCAAGGGGACGGTGCAGATGGGCATCATTTAGATACAAATGCCACTTAGCGATGTCAATGTAGACATCCTCAGCGATCGCGGCAGCTAACTGCTCAACACGTTCTGTAGTACTCATTAGGTTTTTAGTGCTTTTTAGATTTTCAGTAATCAGAATTTAAATTACAGGGCTTTGTGCTTTTTTAAGAGCCAGAAAAATTTGGAAAAAGCTGACGAAGCGAGCTTTTTCCAAATTTTTCTGGACTACACTAGATAAGGATAAGCGGAGCGAAACGCCGTCCCTCTTTAACCCCACAAATTCTTTCGTTTTTAGGACTACTAAGAAATCTATTACTTGTTGTCAAGTCTTGACTCAAAAACCAATTGGCTACCCAAACTTAACTCCACCTTTAACATTCCTTAACCTTTGGTTGACGGATGCAGTTTAGTATCAAATTTGTCTAGTTTTAAATGTTCAGTCAACCGTAACAGATATAATCGCAGTAAGATTTCTATGATGTCCAAAAAGAATATCAATCGTAGTGTCGCAACTTTTGTAGCAGGCGTTACACTAGCCGCAACACTTGCATCCTGTAGCGGAAGCGACACCAAACCTAGTACTCCTAGTGCAACTAATCCCGCAGCAACCACCACCACAGCGGCTAAAGAACCTGCTAAGGAACCAGCTAAAGCTCCTTCCAACCTATCTGGCAACATCACCATTGATGGTTCTAGCACCGTTGCCCCAATCAGCAAAGCAGTTGCCGAAGATTTTGCAAAATCAAATCCTGGTGTTAAAGTTCCTGTTGGTACAAGTGGCACTGGCGGTGGATTTAAGAAATTCTGTTCTGGAGATACTGACATTTCCAATGCATCTCGTCCGATCAAGTCGAAAGAAGCCGAAGATTGTAAGAAAGCAGGGGTCGAATTTATTGAGTTGCCCGTTGCTATTGATGGTTTGACTGTCGTTGTTAACAAGGAAAACACTTGGGCAAAGTGCTTAACAACCGCAGAACTTAAAACAATCTGGAGTCCTGAGTCAGAAGGTAAGATCACCAACTGGAATCAAGTGCGTCCTGACTTCCCTAGTGAGCCTCTAGCTCTGTTTGGTGCTGGTGCTGACTCTGGTACATTTGACTACTTCACCGAAGCTATCAATAAGAAAGAGAAAGTGATTCGTAAGGATTACCAACCTAGCGAAGATGACAACATTATCGTCAAGGGTGTGCAAGGTGGTAAAGGCGGAATGGGCTTCTTTGGGGTTGCTTACTTTGAAGAAAACGCCAAAACTTTAAATGCTGTTGAAGTCGATGGCGGCAAGGGTTGCGTTGCTCCAACTGCTGAGAATATTAACAGTGGTAAATACACACCTTTATCTCGTCCTCTATTCATTTACGTTAACAAGAAGTCCCTTGCTCGTCCTGAAGTAAAGGCTTTTGTTGAGTACTACTTTAAGGACATTAAAGTTGTCAAAGAAGTTGGTTATGTACCACTTCCTACTGACGCATTGCCTAAGATCATTGAGCGTGTGACCTCTGCTAAGGCAGGTACAACCTTTATGGGTGCTGAAGCTGGCGTACCGATCGCTGAATTGTTGGCTAAGGACTTGAAATAATTTTGAGTTAGTTTTGAGCTAAGCCCTCCTAATCGCTGGAGGGCTTTGACTTTTGATGTACTTGATTAGGAACCTTTATGACAAGTCCTGTAATTCCCCCTCCCGTCGAAGATCTTGATCTTTATCAACGCCGCGATCGCAATATTCGTGAAAGTGCGATCGGCTATGCATTGCTTTTTTGTGCCTTCGTTTCGGTACTGACCACAATCGCGATCGTCTATGTACTTGCATCAGAAACAGTTAGTTTCTTTGGCAAAGTCAGCGTTGGTGAGTTTTTATTTGGTAAAACCTTAGAAAATGGCAGCTATAGCTGTAGCTGGACTCCCCAATTTGCTGATAAAGGTTTTTGTGTTTGGCCCACCGTAAACGGCACAATAATGGTTGCGCTAATTGCGATGCTAGTTGCCACACCCCTAGGTTTAGCAACCGCTGTCTATTTGTCAGAGTACGCATCACCGAAAGTAGGTAAGTTCTTACGCCCTATAATTGAGTTGTTAGCTGGTGTACCTACAGTTGTATATGGGTATTTTGCTCTGACATTTATTACCCCAATCCTTGCCAAAATCATTCCTGGGTTAAACGGGTTTAATGCTCTTAGTGCAGGTTTGATCATGGGTGTGATGATTATCCCGACGATCGCCTCGATTAGCACTGACGCAATGATTGCCGTACCACAGTCTTTACGCGAAGCCGCCTATGGACTTGGCTCCACCAAAAAAGAAGTTGCTACGAGTATTGTTTTTCCTGCGGCTTTGTCTGGCATCTGTGCTGCCATCATTTTGGGTATATCCCGAGCAGTTGGGGAAACCATGATTGTAGCGATCGCGGCAGGGCAACGTCCTATTTTAACCCTCGATCCTAGGCAAACAGTTGGGACAATGACCGCCTATATCGCTCAAGTTGCTAAAGGTGACTCGCGAGTCGGCAGCGTTGAATATCAAGCCCTCTTTGCCGTTGGGATGACGCTATTTCTGATCACGCTTCTTCTCAACATTATCAGTAAGCAAATTAGCAAACGTTTCCAAGAAACCTATGAGTAAAGGGTTAGACATCCTAGAGAATATTGACGGACAACCTAGCGAGTCAAAATTTGATCCAAAGCTTGAGTCAAGGCAAATGTGGGGGAAAATATTTGCAGCGTTCTGCATATTTGCGACATCCCTCGGACTAATTATCCTTGCATTCTTGATCTATGACGTGATAAGCGATGCTGCTCCTCGTCTCAACTTGGATTTATTTCAACTATATCCATCTCGCCGTCCGCTAGAGTCGGGATACAAAGCAGCCATTTGGGGATCAGTTTGGATGCTTGCCTATGTATTGCTGTTGGTAATTCCACTGGGAGTTTGTTCAGCCATTTACTTAGAAGAATATGCGAAGAAAAATTGGTTTTCAGAGCTAATTGAGCTAAATATTTATAACTTGGCTGGTATTCCCTCGATTATCTATGGTTTGCTAGGACTAGGGCTGTTTGTACGCGGTATATATAGTGGTAGGGCTGTCTTAGTTACAGGGATTTTGACAATTACATTACTAATTTTACCGCCAGTTATTGTGATTTCTAGAGAGGCAATCCGAGCCGTGCCTCAATCAATACGTCAAGCTTCCTACGGAGTTGGCGCAACTAAGTGGCAAACTATTCGCCATCACGTTTTGCCTGCGGCTTTGCCAGGGATTTTGACTGCGGTGATTATCTCTACTTCGAGAGGGATTGGGGAGACTGCTCCAATTGTTGTGCTTGGTGCTGGGACGGTTTTGTTCGATCCTAAGTTTTCTCCAATTAATTTTGGAGCTTTGACTAGTGGTAAACTAGGAGATGTATTTATCGATACATTATGGTCAAACGATAACTTTTTCTCAGTTCTTCCATATCAAATATATGAATGGGTAGGCGACCCTAAACCAGAATTTCAGGTACTAGCTTCTGCTGGTATTGTTGTGCTTTTGCTATTGGTTTTAGGCATGAATTTAATTGCCATATTTTTACGCAGTCGGACAAAATAAGTTAGTTTGCTGGGCATTAGGTTCAACTTTGCTTTAGGTAAATTTAAAAAGAAAAATAGACCTTGTCCAGAATATTGATTGCATGATAAACATCACGAACTTGGTTTTTTTACAATGAACTTCAATAGCAGTGCTTCTGACAGTCAATCAGTTTTAAAAGTTGAAGATGTTAATGTTTTTTATAACTCTAACTCTCCCGCCGTTGCTGGAGTTAACTTAGAAATCTTCAAAAATCAAATTACTGCTTTTATTGGTCCCTCGGGATGTGGTAAAAGCACAATTTTGAGATGCTTCAATCGTCTTAATGATTTGATTGAAGGCGCAAAAGTAAGGGGTACGATCACTTTTAATGGTCATAATCTTTATGATCCTAAAATTGATCCCGTAGCAGTACGTCGTCATATTGGGATGGTATTTCAGCGACCCAATCCTTTTCCAAAGTCAATTTATGAAAATATTGCCTTTGGCCCCCGTATTAATGGGTTTAAAGGTTCTAAGAGTGATATGGATGACTTAGTAGAAAAGTCATTGCGCTCGGCGGCGATTTGGGAGGAGGTAAAGGATAAGCTCAAAGAAAGCGGTTTAGCCCTTTCAGGTGGTCAACAACAACGTTTGTGTATTGCTAGAGCGATCGCGGTTGAGCCACAGGTAATTTTAATGGATGAGCCTTGCTCGGCACTCGACCCCATCTCAACTCTGAGAATCGAGGAGTTAATGCAAGAACTCAAGCAAAAATTTACCTTGATTATTGTGACCCACAATATGCAACAAGCTTCACGCTCGGCTGATATGACCGCATTTTTTAACACGGAACTCAGCGAGACAGGTAAGCGTACTGGCAAGTTAGTCGAAATCGATCGCACTTCCGTAATTTTCAGCAGCCCCAAACAGACGGCGACTGAAGAATATATCAGTGGTAGGTTTGGCTAATTTTAAAACATAAACCCCAAGATGAAAATGGCGGCGCTTCGCACCGCCATTTTCATCTTGGGGTTTGAATTAATCTCAAAGGCAACGCTAAGCGTTGCCTTTTCTTTTGAGAGTTTTTAGGAAAAGTTTCTGAAAAAGTGATAGCTTTTTCTAAAGCAGATTTTTTCAATCAGCAAATCATAATGGAGCCAGACCAACCACTGTTCAAGAATAGCAACAGCAGCAATGTTGTTACCCCCTTACTGGAACTGCGGGGAATAAAAAAAAGCTTTGGCATGAACGCCGTGCTAAATGGTGTTGATCTGACTGTGCATAGTGGGGAGGCGATCGCCATTATTGGTCCCTCTGGCACAGGCAAATCAACGATTTTGCGGGTGGTTTGTGGATTGCTTACTCCCGATGTCGGCGAGGTTTATATCAATGGCAATCTCATTGAAGCCGAAGATGACATTCAGGACGATGGCTACGGACTAAGCATTGGCATGGTGTTTCAGAATGCGGCGCTGTTTGACTCGCTGACGGTTGCTGAAAATGTGGGGTTTTCGCTATTTGAGCATTCCCGCTTGTCTCGACGCGAGATTAATCGGCTAGTCGAGCATAAGCTGACTTTGGTGGGACTAGAAAACATTGGCGATCGCTATCCCAGTGAGCTATCGGGCGGAATGCGAAAGCGGGTCAGTTTTGCCCGTGCAATTATGGATGACCCATCTGCTAAAAGTAAAACTAAAAAAGTATTACTTTACGATGAGCCAACCGCAGGGCTTGATCCTGTAGCCTCAACGATTATTGAGGATCTGATGCGATCGCTCCGAGAGCAAGAGGTTTGTGATAGCTACATTGTTGTCACCCACCAAGAAAGCACAATCCGCCGTACTGCTGATCGCTTGATCGTGCTTTATCGTGGTTTAGTGAGATATGCAGGAAACGTGAGTACAATTGATACGACAGACGATCCGTATGTCAGACAATTTTTTAGCGGCAGTACTGAAGGTCCGATTCAACTTTTGACTAAGGAGGTATAAGGCTCGTGCGGCGAAAAAACTTACGCGACGGTGCGCTTGGCTTATTTATCATCGGTGGAGTAGTGGCTCTTGGGGGCGCGTTGTTATGGCTACGTGGTCTGCAACTAAATAGCTCCAAATTTTCTTTTTCGATCAAAATGCCCGATGCAAGCGGACTGAATACTGGTTCAGTGGTGAGGTTTCGTGGGGTCGAAGTTGGTCGGGTAACGGCGCTGACACCACAGGTGGATGGTGTGAGTGTGCAGGTCGGTATTGATAATCCGAAGTTGATTATTCCTAAACAAGCGATCGCCGAAACTAATCAAAGCGGCTTTTTGGGCAATACAAATATTGATATTTTTCCGCCTAAGGAGAAAGTCGCCCTTGACGCTAATCTCAATCCCCTCGCCAAAGAGTGCAATGGGGAATTGATTGTCTGTCAAGGCGGAGAAATTGAGGGAACCCGTGGCGTGAGCTTTACGGTTTTGCTGAAGGATATGAGTGTCACCCTTCGCAAAATCAATGATCAGAGCTTGATTGATAACCTCAACGATACTTTAATCGTCACTAAATCAACCGCCCGTAGCATTCAAAAATTAACTGATTCCGCTAATCGGGTTGTCGGAACCTTTGAAAATCAGATCGTTAAATTTGGTGATACTGCTGAAGCAATTAGTGGCGCAGCCGTTAAAGTCGGTAGTGTCGCCAATAGCGCCCAAGACTTGATCGAGGTGAATCGGGAGAAATTAGCCCAAACCCTTGATGGCATTGCGGCTGCCTCAAGGGAGGCGCGATCACTACTCGCCAGCGCTAAACCCCTCTTGAATGATGGCAAGTTTATCGAAAATCTGCAAAAGCTCTCCGAAAACGCTGCCGAAACTGCCGCTAATCTCCGCAAAGTCTCTGGCGAACTCAACGATCCGACCACGATCGCTTCGCTGCGAGAAACCTTAGATTCGGCGCGATCAACCTTTGCGAATGCAAAAAAAATTACGGCGGATCTCGATGAGCTAACGGGCGATCCCAAATTGCGAAGTAACATTCGCAATTTGATTAATGGCTTGGGTGGACTGCTCTCCACAGCACCAAATCTTGATGCTCCGCCCACAGCTAGCAATTCGCGCTCAACGGAGGTAAGCGAGCGTCTAAAATCATCTACATCGGGAGAAGTCAATCGCAGTAAACAAAATCAAAATCTGAAGACAACTCCAGACGTTCCTTTTAAGCGAGAAAAGTCTCTGGAATCTGGGGATTTTAATCAGGAAAAAATAAAAATCAATAGCCCCACACCAAGTACGACAATTGGTAACCCAAGTACTGAAATTTTGGAGCCAAAAACTAAAGTTGATAATCCCAGTAACTAATCAAGTAACTAATCAAGTAACTAATGAATTTACCGCCTAGTCAAGTCTGGCTAATAATCGGTATAGCCTTTTGGCTTACAGAGTTACTAGTGCCATTGCCGACGTTCTTGATTGCTGGGGCAATGGGAATTGCAGCTTTAGTGGTGGCGGCGATCGCTTTGATTTTGCCCATACCAGCGCTCCAGATATTAGCTTGGATGGTGATATCTGGAGTCTTGGTTAATGTATCGCGTCGATTTATTCCCAAGGATTCTCATCAACTTCAAGAAGCGCGAGAAGGTATTACCATTGCCGAAATTCCCGCAGGGAAATCGGGACGGGTTCAGCACGAGGGTGTTTCGTGGAAAGCAAAATGTGATGATCCCCAAATAGCGATCGCTTCACAACAAAAGGTAATTATTCTGCGAAGAGAAGGAACGACGTTAATCGTTGTTCCTGAAAATTGGCTTAGAGATTAAGCCTTCCCACCAAAGAATTAGATATGCGGCGCTTCGCGCCGCATATCTAATTCTTTGGTGGGAAGAGAGTAACAACAAAAGACGACATTGTCGTCTTTTGTTGCGGGTTTAATCCCCCATAAACATTAAAAAAAAATAATTTTCAAATATCTGACAAAAAAGTTTTCCACAGAGTTTTCCACAGATATTAAAGACTTTTCCACAGATAAAAGTTAGTTTTCCACAGGGCTTTTTAGATTGAGAGATGTCTTCGCCTTACTAGTTAAGGATTCGTTAAAGAGAAAGGAACTGAGACTGGGGAAACTTTTGAATGGTTGCGTACTATGAATATATGTAAATAAATACCTATGATAATGCCGATTCCATCAAAATTAAATCATTAAATCTTCATTTATGTTGAACCTTTCGTTACGTTGACAAGATCGGCAGGTTGAACGCACAATAAAATCCCGACCTCTGAAAATGGTTGCGACATCCCTACAGAACTTGTTTAAAAGTTGAGGTTTCAGCATGAGTACGACCGTCAGCATCCTTGCCGAAATTCCCGAAGAATTGCACGAAACTCTCAAAAATTATCTAGAGTCCCATCCTGATTGGGATCAAGACCGTGTATTTGCCGCAGCCCTATCTTTATTCCTACTTCAAAATGGGGGTAGCGATCGCCTTGGTGCATCCCACAGCTATCGCAGTACCGCCAAAGTCTATCTAAATGCCCTATTCCAGCACTCATAAACCTGTTTAAGGAAATCAATAAAAATTTTGCAAAGCAGAATTTTTATTGATTTCCTTAAGTTAAACTTTGAGCTTGTACTGACTACAGTGTTCAACAGAACCGCTTAGTTGTAATAGACTGAGAATTGCTCAATTACCCTCTCCCTACTATGACGGCTCCATCCTCAGCAACAAATCAACCATTAGATGTTCTTGTCGTTGGCGCAGGAATTTCTGGACTCACGATTGCCCATGAATTAGCGATCGCCAAAAATTACAGCGTGATGGTTGCCGAAGCTCAGGATCGCGTTGGCGGCGCAATCACTAGTGCCAAAAATGATGAGGGCTATCTCTGGGAAGAGGGTCCCAATAGCTTTCAGCCAGCACCTGAGCTATTACGACTTGCGGTACAGGTGGGTTTAAAAGATGAGTTAGTGCTAGCGGATGGCAAGTTACCAAGATTTGTCTTTCTCAATGGCAAGCTGAATGAATTGCCGATGAGTCCGCCCAAGGCGATCGCCACTCAAATTTTGAATTGGGGCGCAAAAATTCGTCTCGCGTTGGGAGCGATGGGTTTTGCCCGCCCCGCTATGGCAGGCGAAGAATCTGTCGATCAGTTCTTTTCACGTTTACTAGGCAAACAAGCCGTAGAAAGATTAGTTGCCCCTTTTATTTCGGGAGTCTATGCAGGCGATCCTAAACAACTTAGCGCTCAAGCCGCTTTTTCTAAAATCTTCTGCCTAGAAAATAGCTATGGTGGCTTACTTGCAGGTGCTATCTTATCGGCAAAAGAACGCAAAGCCCAAAAGTTGCAAGATCCGAATATTCCGAAGATCAAATCTGGCGAGCTTGGCTCTTTTCGTCAAGGTATCAAAATGCTGCCCGAAGCGATCGCCACTAAATTACGAGAACAAGGTACAGCGATCAAGCAGCAATGGACTCTGCAATCAATCTCCAAAGAAGGCGATATTTACACTTCCATTTTTGATACGCCGCTAGGTGAAGAGGTCGTGCAATCGCGAACTGTGGTGCTCAGTACTCCCGCCTATGTCAGTGCAAAACTACTTAAAGACCATTTACCAGCCGCTAGCCAAGCGCTTAGCGAAATTTTTTATCCCACTGTAGCGTGCGTGGTGTTGGCTTACCCTAAGAGCGAATTTATCTATGACATGAAGGGCTTTGGCAACCTCATTCCCCGTACGCAAAATATCCGTACCCTTGGCACTATCTGGTCATCCAGTTTATTTGCAGGACGCGCTCCCGAAGGTTGGCAATTGCTGCTCAATTTTATCGGTGGTACTCTCGATCCTGCTCTGGCAAAACTTTCGGAATCAGAAATTGTGCAAGCCGTACACCAAGATCTAAAAAAGACTCTATTACGGGTCGGAACGAAGGTAGAACCGAAAGCGATCGCCGTCCATGTTTGGGATAAAGCGATTCCTCAATATGCGATCGGGCATTTAGATCGTCTCGCTACCGTCGAAAGAGAACTCCAAAAGTCTCAAGGTTTATATGTCAGCGCTAACTTTATCGGTGGAGTTGCGTTAGGTGATTGCATCAAACGTGGTCTCCAAGAAGCTAACAAAATCGAAGCATTCTTACAGGCATAAAGAAGGGGGGCGCTTCGCGCCCCCCTTCTTTATGCACCTTCGCGCAATTTATCCAAGATAGAACGATCTTCTAAAGTGGAAGTATCGCTGGTGATTTCTTGACCAGCCGCTAGCGATCGCAGTAAGCGCCGCATGATTTTACCCGATCGCGTTTTGGGTAAAGCCTCGGCAAAACGAATCTCATTGGGACGGGCGATCGCGCCAATTTCACCAACAACGTGCTTTTTAAGTTCCTTCGCAAGTTCTTCGCTAGGTTGGCGATCGCCTTCCAGAATCACAAAGGCAAAAATATCTTCACCCTTAATTTCATCAGGCTTGCCAACTACAGCAGCTTCCGCCACCGCAGGATGGGAAACTAGCGCCGATTCGATTTCCATTGTGCCTAAGCGATGTCCTGCGACGTTGATTACATCATCCACGCGACCCATCACCCAGTAATAACCATCCTCATCCTTACGAGCGCCATCACCAGCAAAGTAGACATATTTACCATCTTTGGATGGAATATGCTCCCAATAGCTCTTACGGAATCTTTCTGGATCGCCGTAAACAGTTCGCATCATCCCCGGCCAAGGATGGCGCACAATCAGATATCCACCTTCGTTAGATTCCGCAGGATCGCCATCAAGATCAACAATATCAGGGATAATTCCCGGAAAGGGAAGTGTTGCCGAACCAGGTTTCGTAGGAATTGCCCCTGGTAATGCGGTGATCATAATTCCGCCTGTTTCTGTTTGCCACCAAGTATCGACAATAGGACAACGCCCACCACCGATCACCCGTTGATACCACATCCAAGATTCAGGGTTAATCGGTTCACCTACAGTTCCTAATAGGCGCAGAGAAGTCAAATCGCGAGTATTAGGATGATGTTCACCCATTTTAATAAAGGAACGAATGGCGGTAGGTGCAGTATAGAAAACTGTAACCTGATACTTCTCAATCACATCCCAGAAACAGCCCAGATTGGAAGCTCTCGGCGCTCCTTCATACATTAAAGTGGTGGCTCCATTGGAAAGGGGACCGTAGACAATATAGCTATGTCCTGTAATCCAACCCACATCAGCAGTACACCAATAAACATCGGTATCTTTAAGATCAAAAATCCATTTAGTAGTGATATGGCTATAGAGGTTATAACCTGCGGTCGTATGCACGACTCCCTTTGGTTTGCCAGTACTGCCCGAAGTATAGAGAACGAAGAGCATGTCTTCACTATCCATTGGTTCTGCTTCACACTTGGCGGAAACGCCTTGCTGTAAGTCATGCCACCAATGGTCGCGCCCTGCACTCATTTGGATATGCTGACCTGTGCGCTTCACTACTAAAACATCAGTAACAGAAGGAACTGCGCCGTTGGCGATCGCTTTATCAACTTGTTCCTTCAAAGGCACAATTACATCCTTGCGCCAGCCACCATCGGCAGTGATCACTAATTTGGCTTCAGCATCAACGAGGCGATCGCGTAGAGCTTCGGCACTAAATCCACCAAATACCACACCATGCACCGCACCGATTCTGGCACAGGCAAGCATGGCGATCGCCGCTTCAGGAATCATCGGCATATAAATTCCAACGCGATCGCCTTTTTTAACTCCTAATTGCTTAAGGGCATTGGCAAACTGACAAACTTCGCGATGGAGTTGAGCATAGGTAAGAGTGCGCGAATCGCCATTTTCACCTTCCCAAATCAGCGCCGCTTTATTTTTGCGCCATGTCGTCAAGTGGCGATCGAGGCAGTTATAGGAAATATTGATTTTGCCGCCATCAAACCATTTCACCGATGGCGGTTGCCAATCGAGAACGGTATGCCATTTCTCAAACCAATGTAGTTCTTTGTCCGCGAGGTCTGCCCAAAAGGCAGCAGGATCGGCAGCAGCGCGATCGTATATTTGTTGATATTCTTCTAAACTTTTAATGTGAGCCGCTTGTGAGAACTCAGCCGATGGCTCAAATAAGCGCTTTTCATTTAAGACCGATTCAATTGTGGGTTGAGACATAGGTATGGCGAAATCTATAGTTAAATCAATTTAAATCAGAAAAAATTGAGGTTTAAGCTAAATATGGTTATAAACCTAGTGTAATTTACGAAGATTATTTAATCGAGAAATAAGTAGGTAGGCATAATTAAATATAAAACCCAAATAAGCGGATTCGCCCGCGAAGCGGGCGAATCCGCTTATTTGGGTTCTTGGTTTTATTAAGCCGAGGTACTTACTAAGGAGAGTGTACAGTGAAATGTGTAAAGTCTGAGAAGTGGACAAGACTCTTCCTCTTAGCCACCTAATTCTCTAATTCGCTGTTGTGCATCGTCATAGTCTGACATTTTATTTTGCTGTTGATAGAGCCGCGCCGCCGCTCGATAATCTGCTAAAGCTTTTTGTGTTGCATCTAACTGCATATAAACAATTCCCCGATTGTAGTAAGCATCCGCATAATTAGAATTGAGGCGAATCGCTTCGCTATAGTCAGCGATCGCGCCTTGTTTATCGCCTAAATCATCCTTTGCAATTCCGCGTCCATAATAGGCATCATCATAATTAGGATTGAGGCGGATGGCTTCGCTATAGTCAGCGATCGCACCTTGTTTGTCGCCTAAACCATCCTTTACAATCCCCCGATTGTAGTAAGCGTCAGCATAATTAGGATTGAGGCGAATCGCTTCGCTATAGTCCGCGATCGAGCCTTTTTTGTCACCTAAATCATCCTTTACAATTCCGCGATTGTAATAAGCGTCAGCATAATTAGGATTGAGGCGGATGGCTTCGCTGTAGTCAGCGATCGCACCTTTTTTGTCGCCTAAATCATCCTTTGCAATTCCGCGTCCATAATAGGCATCATCATAATTAGGGTTGAGACGGATGGCTTCGCTGTAGTCAGCGATCGCACCTTTTTTGTCACCTAAATCATACTTTGCAGTTCCGCGATTGTGGTAAGCATTGTCTAAGGTTATATTTTCCCAGTTTTGATTAATTCTTATGGCCTCTGTATAGTCAGAATTCGCTCCTTGTATATCTCCTAAATCATATTTCGCGAGCCCACGATTGTAGTAGATAAAGGCATAGGTAGGATTGAGACGGATGGCTTTGCTGTAGTCGGCGATCGCACTTTTTTTGTCACCTAATTCATACTTCGCAATTCCACGATTGTTGTAAGCCTCAACATAGTTAGGGTTGAGACGAATCGCTTCGTTGTAGGCGGCGATCGCTCTTCGATAATCTTTATTTACATACATGGCATCCCCCAGTTTGAACAAAGCCTCGGCATCACTGGATTGAGCAATAGAACTTGGTGTGACTGCTTGAGCAGATTCAAAGCTGGGACTGATTGACACAGAACCAAGCAACAAACTAGCGGATACAAGACTTAAAAACTGACGATTAATCTGGAACATCTGATTTGTACCCTTATTCCTGAGTGACATTTTAGTATAAAAGCCATATTTCCTGAAAATAATGCAATTTTTCACGGGGTAGTATTGCAAAAAACTCCATTTGTGACGCAGCCTTTATCATCGTGGACAATTGCTATTTGCTGTTATCATGCTTTGCATAGAATAGCTGCAAACTAATTGTCCTTCTAATTTATGGAAGCTTTCAATCCGATTCCACCAGAATGGGTCGAAAAGGCTACACACGCGCATGGGTTTTGTTGTCCTAAATGCGGGCATCTGCCTAGCAAAGCTGAAGCCGTGTGGATTAACCGCCGATCGCCTGTTTATACTGAGAACCATCAGCGCAAGTGGCAAGAGTTTTATAAGTGTGAATGCCAATCGGCTTGGTGGGCTTGGAGCAATGATCGCCCTCCTTCCGAATTTAGCGATCGCGCAATTCGCTCCACCTATGACGAAGATTTAAATTGAATCCATGAGATCGCAAATTGCCTTAGTGCTGGCTTTGTATTTTGTGGCAGGTGCTTATGCTAGTTTTTTAGCAGATTGGACGGGCTTTTACACAGTATTTGGTATTGGTTTTGGTCTAGCGCTAGTAGTCCCTGCGATTTGGAAAATGGGCCCTAAGCGTTGGGTATATCTTTTAGCAACTTTAATTGCTGTATTTGCCTGTTTTTATGTAAAAGTCCGTACTCCTCAACCTACGGATAATGACATTTCCAAATATGCGCCGATATCTAATGCGATCGTGCGGGGTGTGGTGGTAGAGGCTCCGAGTATGACAAGGAGCGAGCGGGGTAAATTTTTGTTAGAGGTGCAGGAAATAAATCCGTCTGGCAAATTGAATTTTAAGATTTTAAGTAGTCCGAGCAATCTTACTAGCGCAAATGCCAACCCCACTCCTAATAACAATGATAAAAAAACTGATCAGAAGGATCAAAAATTTGTAGCCACTTCTGGCAAGCTTTATGTGACCGTGCCGCTAATTGAGGTGACTGGACTCAGGGCAGGACAGGCGATCGAGCTTTCAGGAAGATTATATTTGCCCAGCCGTGCTGATAATTTTGGGGCTTTTGACTTTAAGGCTTATTTGGCGCGTCAAGGAGTATTTGCAGGCTTAAGTGGGCGATCGCTGGTGGTGAAAAGTGATCCACCAAATTTTGGCGAATGGTGGTTTGTGAGTCGCATTGTCCGTTCCCATGTGATGGGGGCGGGTGTGCCAGAAGGTTCATTGCTTAGCTCGTTAGTCTTGGGGAGCCGCGCCGTAGATTTACCGAGTGATCTTAAGGACTTATTTATTCAAGCAGGTTTGGCGGCTGTGCTAGCGGCTTCGGGCTTTCAGGTAACTTTGGTGCTGGGCGCAGCGATCGCTGTTACTCGCCATAATTCGCTAAAAATTAAATTTTTAGTGGGTAGTCTCTGTTTACTGGGATATTTACTGCTCACAGGCGCTAGTCCATCAATTTTACGCGCAGTCGTAATGGGCTTCGGTAGTCTCATCGGTTTAGTGGTACAACGCCGCAGCCGTCCTGTGATTGGTTTAGTAATCACCGCCGTATTGTTGTTAATCTATCAACCCCTCTGGATTTGGGATTTAGGCTTTCAATTTAGCTTTTTAGCTACCTTGGGCTTAGTTACGACCTCTCGTCCCATTTCTGAACGTTTAGAATGGCTACCTCCCGCGATCGCTGAATTAATTTCTGTTCCGATCGCCGCCTATATTTGGACATTGCCATTGCAATTATTTGTATTTGGCAAGCTCACCCCCTATAGCTTGCTCGCTAATGTAATTACTACGCCGCTCGTAGCGATCGGAACCTATGGCGGGCTGATTAGCGGATTTTTAGGCTTAATTTTTGTGCCTGTCGGGGCAGCAATCGCATGGTTGCTCTATCCCATCTTGCATTGGACGATCATCTTTGCCCGATGGATTAACACCTTGCCCAATGCGAATACCAATGTCGGCGCAATTCATCTTTGGCAGATGTTACTTGCTTACATCTTATTTATGGCAATTTGGGTATTACCTTGGTTTGGCAAGATGCAACGCTGGACGATCGCCTTCGTATTAGCCTGTGTCGTCCTATTTGTACCGAACGCGATCGCCCAGAGCAGTACTTTTCAGGTGACATTGCCTGCCTTCAACGATATCCCTATAATGTTTGTAAAAAATCAAAATCAAACGATCCTGATTAATAGTGGCGATCGCCAATTTGCGTCCTTTACGATGCAACCATTTTTACAAAAATCAGGAGTTAATCGACTGGATTGGGCAATTTCTACCGACACCCAGCCCGATGTTAGCGATGGCTGGAATGCCTTGATTTCAAACTCAATTGCGGTCAGTAATTTTAGAGATATTAGCCTTGGCGTAACGCCCAAACCCTATCAAAATTTGCAGCAAGCCCTCGCCGCCGCCAAAATTCCTCTAGCCTCACTCAAGGTAGGAGAAACCCTCAAAATCAATAACGCCGTAGAAATAGAATTAATCAATCAATCGCCAGATATCCTCAAAATTAAAATAGGTGATCTATCTTGGTTATTGCTAACGACGACAGATCCGAAAGCTCAACAGGCGATCGCCTCTAAAAAAGATTTGCTCCCCAAACTTACCGCCAATATCTTATGGTGGACTGGTGGGCAAATTGAGCCAACCATCCTGCAAGCCATTAACCCCAAAATCGCGATCGCTTCCGCAACTAGTGTTGTCGAAGAAATGGTTAATCAGCTATACGAAGCCAAAATTCGCGTATTTTGGACAGGTCGTGATGGTTCAATTCAATGGACTCCCGAAAAAGAGTTTCATACCCTACGCGATCAACAGGATACGCGATCGCCAATTTAGTTAACTATCTAGATATATAGCAGTGGTCACTTGGAGTAGGACAAATCAAAACCCCAAAAGCAAGTTACGACCCTTCGCGCCGCAACTTATCTTCTGGTTTTGTGTCCTAATAAGAATGGCAACAGCTATAGCAATCCTAAAGCTATAAAACCTACTAACTTGCAATATCAGTATGGAATCGCAACTACAACAAATTAAAAACTTTTATCATCACAAAGCTTTTTGGTTGTTTGCAACTGTTTTTGGTTTATCGATTTTACATTTTTACTACATATGGAAAATGACTTCAAGGATTCCCACCCTTCTGGATTTTTTGGGATGGGCAAGCATTATCTTTTTGCTATGGAAGCATCAATATAAAGTGAAATTTAGAGGGAGGAATATCTCTATAGCCATAGGTTTATTATTAACTTTCTGGATGATTATTAGACATGGATTAAGTCAAGCAGAATCATCTGTGGATGTACTTGCAAGATTTTTTCCTCTCATAACTATCACAGGGCTATTGATGATCATTAGTGGATTCAGAAGGCTGCATTTATTTAAATCAGAAATGCTCATTGCCACGCTAATATCTCTGCCTTTTGCTTCTATTTATAATCTATTGAGTCCCATTGTTAATGTTGATTCTCAATTACTTACATTTATGCTTCACTATATAGGGTTTAGTGTGGTCAGAAAAGGCTCATTAGTTTCATTACCAAACGGCTCCGTTGAAGTGATGGGAACCTGCTCTAGTGTGGGACCAATTTTAACAATGTTGCCATTTGTAGTTGTTTTATTAAGTATTTATCCAGCCAGTAAAATCAAACAGATATTTATTTATATTGGGACAATTTTCTCCATTATTTTTGTGAATGGGATTAGGTTATCTTTGCTAGCTATTTTAATTAACAGAGGTGATATGTCTAATTTCGATTATTGGCATACAGGGGGAGGCGCAGGTATTTTCTCTAATATTATTGTATTTACCATTGGTGGGCTAACCTATCAGATACTCAATAATGAAAACAAATCTAAATCTCGATCTAAAGCTTTGAGATTAAATCATTAGGAAAATTATTAAATAAATATTTAAATGAGTTCTCTTAAATTTAAAGACAAAAAATTAATCTTAAGCCAATTCAGCAAGACTAAAAATATTAGCTTAGTCACCGTTTTGATAGCAACCTGTACCGCGATCGGTATTTATTTATTTATTCCCTCTTCTAAATTACGCGCAAAATATCAACTACCTCCACAAATAAGCTTATCTGAGTGGAAATTTCAATCTAGTAATCCTCTCGATAAATTGTACGTAAACAGAGCGATATCTTCTCAAAGATACATTTATAAATCTACTAATGAGGAAGTTTTACAAATTGATCTTTTATATATTAATGGGATAGTTAAAGTTCCCCAATACTTATTAGATTTAGGTTTAAATTCTTCTAAAAATAGATTGGTTAATCGTTATGCTCAAGAAACGGGACATTATGTATTATTCTCAGATCAAAAAAGAGCATATTTATCATCTTGTATTAATCCCAGAGGAGGCTCTACAATTACTGAAGATCAGTTTATGCAAAATCGAAACACCTATGATATAAATCCAGAGAGAATAATTTCTTACCTATTAGGAACTACTGATCTCCGAGATACAAGATGCTTATTTACAATTATGTCAATTTCATTAGAAGATAATAATGAAAGTAATAATTTGGATGCTCAAAAGGCTAATTCCTTAGATAAAAGTTATCAAAAACTAGAAAAAACATGGATTAATTGGCATAAAGATTGGCAGAAAAATTTCCCTAAAAATTAAATAAACAACAATTCCATTGACTTATAAAAACCACCCACACAAATTCAAGCTACTAAAATAAATCGGAGACTAATATGCAAGACTTTCAAATCCCAGCGATGGGTAGACAAACATTTTCTTTAATCAGAATACTCGGATATTGCTCTCTTATTTTATTTCTGTTAGATACTTGTAGCATTGTATTACCACCTAAATTTACTGATTCAGTGTGGGAATTAAACACTTATGGACAAATAGTCGAGAGAGTTCCTTTATTACTGTTTTCTTTCCCTTTTATCTTTTTTGGGGAATATAGCGCAAGGGTAAAATGGGAACAGATTGCTACTAAAATAGCTTCTTGGCTAACTATTGGAATGGCTATATTGTTCTTTCTAAATATCCCTTTAGGAATTGTTAATACATTTCGTGTGCAAGATATTCGTCAGGGTGATGTTATTGCTAAAGCTGCACAGCAAAATGGACCAGTTCAAGAAGTTGCGGAACGCTTAAGTAAGGCTCAATCTGATAGCGAAATCAAGAATGTTTTAAGAAGCATTAATCCCCAGCAGCAAGCGGCTGTAGCTCAAATTTCTAATCCACAGGAAGTTAAGAAAAAGATTCTCGAAGAAATCTCTACTTCAATTACCAAAACGCAAGCCCAAGCGGATGAATCTAAACGTCTAATCAGTTCTTCCATCTGGAAAGACACAGTGAAATGGTCATTTGGAGCTTTATTGTCTGGCTTATTTCTGTTGTATATCTGGATGCAATCAAAGTGGGCAAGGGTAGGCATTGATTATTAATTAACAGGGCATAATTAAGAAACAGAACAAAACCTATGGCGCAGCGATCGCCACAGGTTTTAGAGCTTTATATTTAATTGAGCCGAGATACTTAAAGAGTTATTTAACATATTTCAAATATTGAATCTATGAACAAGCGATCGCTATTTTTGTCAATTATTTTCACCAGTCTATTCACCGCCTTACCCGTTTCTGCACAGTATTCTGGGCTAGGCAAAGATAGCCTCGATCCGCAAGTTCTGAAACGCTATGTCCCACCCGCATTGCCCCCCATCGTCACGAGACCGATTGAGTCAATCTTAGATGTGCGATCGCCGGGATTAGGGACTGTGACCCCAGACGGTAAGCGGATGTTTTTTACTTGGGGAATTTCAGGGACAGTACAGGTATGGCGGCTCGATGGCGCACAAAAATTTCCTGTGCAGGTTACGGGCGGACAAGATGCCACCACGATCTCTGGGATAACTCCCGATGGTAAATATCTATTGCTATCCCGCGATCGCCAAGGCGAAGAAAACCCCGGCTTATATTTGCAATCTACGGATGGCGGAGCCTTAGAAGTCATTCAGCATGAGCCTAAAGTCCAAACGTCGCTGCAATATATTGGCAATGATTCACGCACGATTTATTTCAGTGCCAATGACGTTAAGCGAGACTCCTATGTCATCTATCGCTACGATTTGCAAACTAAGAAAAAAGTCCAAATTTCTGGTGGGGATGGCATTTGGTGGATTGCCGATGTGTTTGTGAATCCCAAAACAGGCGATCGCGAAAAATTTCTCTTTGGCAAAGCAACTGGCAGTCTATCCCGCGAATATTACGAATACGATGTGAAGACTCGCCAAACTACACCACTGCTCGGTCAAAACGAGAAAGAAGACTATAGTGTGCAGTATGGAACTAAGGCTAATGAATATTTAGTTCTAACGCCTAAGTTTGACGAATTTAGCCGCCTCTATCGCTATCAAAATCAAAAATTTACACCGATTACTCCAGATATCAAAGTGGATATCGCTAACTTTGATATTGACGATCAGCGCCAGCGCATTCTTTACACAATCAACGACAAAGGCTATACGCGCCTCAAAGCGATCGCGGCGGATAATCTGACCGAAATAAAACTTCCTGAATTCGCTAACGCCGACCATATCTACACAGGCTTAACCACCCGCAACGGACGATTCACCACTATTGGGGTCGAAACCGCCAAGGCTCCACGCCTCAGCTATGTTTATGATTGGCAAACTCAGAAATTAACTCAATGGGTATTGCCTAGTACCCCTGAAATCGATACGAGTAAATTTGTCACCGCGAAGCTAGAAAGCTATCCCACTAGAGATGGCGCATCCATTCCCATGTTTGTCTACCGATCGCCAAACTGTGAAAATACGCCCCAAAATCCTCTGGTCAAGCCTTGCCCTGTGATTGTGCATTTTCATGGTGGTCCCGAGGGACAAAGTACCGCAGGCTTTAATCGCTATGCTCAGCTATTTGTAAATGCAGGTTTTATCTTTGTGGAACCGAATGTACGTGGTAGCGATGGCTATGGCAAAACTTGGCTGAATGCCGATAATGGACGCGATCGCCTCAAAGTCCTCACCGATATCGAAGACACATCGATCTTTATTCGCAAAAATTGGCAAGCTAACGGGCTAACTCCTAAAATCGGCATTGTCGGCGGTAGCTATGGCGGCTATGCTGCTCTGATCGGGATGTCTAAGTTTGCAGGTAGTTATGATGCTGGTGTATCGAATGTGGGCATTAGCAATCTAGTCACGTTTTTAAATAACACGGCTCCCTATCGCCGCATCTTGAGAATTAGTGAATACGGTGACCCCGTCAAGGATCGCGATGCTTTAATTGAACTATCGCCTGTGACCTATAGCGATCGCATCAAAGCCCCCTTACTAATCATCCAAGGCGCAAACGATCCGCGTGTCCCCGTAGGCGAGGCAATCCAAATCCAAAAAATCCTCGAACAGAAAAAAATCCCATCACAATTAGTCATCTTCCCCGATGAAGGTCACGGCTCCAGCAAACGCAGCAACCAAGTCTTAGAAATTGGCTACACTCTAGACTTCTTCAAAAAACATTTACAAAACTAGCCTTTAGAGATTGGTCTAACCTTTTCTCTATTTTTTTAGATTAGGATGTTCCTTTATGCTTTTCTAATAAATTGCCAAAAACTATGATTACAGATATCTCAATTCAAAATTTCAGATGTTTTGAGAACACATCAATCTCTGGGTTTAGAAACGTAAATCTTATTACTGGGAAAAACAACTCAGGAAAAACAGCACTTTTAGAATCATTATTTGTAGCTAACTCACCACGACCAGAAACAATTATTTCTCTAAAGAGATATCGTCGCGAGTCGCCAGAATTTGAACAAGCTTTACCTGAGAAATCTTGGGATAGTCTATTTTTTAATCAAGATAAATCCAAAAAAATTTCTATCCAAATTAATGAGGAAATAAATCAATCTAGTAGAGTTCATATGTTCATTAACAATGAACTTGCTGATTCTCTTATAGAAATAGATGAATCAAATAATGCTTCTGGTAGAATAGCAAAAAGATATATAGATCCGCTACTAAATAGTAAATCCAAGAGATCTGGTCTTCAAATAAGTGTAACTGTTAATAATAATACTTATTTTGAAGCTAGCTTACTTGCTACCAGTAAGAATATTTCAATTCTACCTAAAAATGTCGAGTTTCCTAATATTAGAAATGTATCTTTAATATTAGCATCTGATTTGTTTCTAAATATATACCTTGCCAATGAATATGATAAGGCTAGATTTAATAATAGAGAGCGAGAAGTATTGAATGGATTCCAAATCATTGATCCATCTATACAAGTTGTTGAATCTTTTAATATTGGTAGTCCTATGATTTATCTACAAAAAGAAGATAAAAAAAGATTCCCATTATCATTATTTGGAGATGCGATCAATAGAGTTGCTGCTATTATTCTTTCGATGGTAAATAACCATAGTAGTATTTTACTTATAGATGAAATTGAAAATGGTATTCACCATAATAATCAAGCTAAACTATGGAGAATGATCTTTCGTTTATCGAAAGAACTAAACGTACAAATCTTTTCTACTACGCATAGTTTAGAAATGCTCACAGCATTTACTAATGTTGGATTAGAAAGTGAGTTTAGTGACTTAGCTGCACATTTTGAAATGGCTCGAAGTTTTAAAACGGATCATCAGATAATTGGGATCAGACGCGACATAGAGACTCTTGAGTATAGTTTGTCTCATGATAGGGGGGTTAGAGGTGAGTAACCGTCTAATTGTTGAGAGTAAGAATGACAAATTTTTCATTCAAGCTATGGTCAAATATCTCAATATCAGTAACGTAGATATTTTGGAAATCAAGGTAACTGAAAATGACTATTTAGACTTAGATGGTTTAAGTGTAGTCTCCTTAGAAAGAGAACTAAAAACCATAGAGGCAGATGCTCAAAAAAGCTACATCAACAAAGTAGGTATAATTTTAGATGCAGATGATTCTTATTTAAAAAATTTACATAAAATCAATGAAGCACTAGCCAAAGTATTTCCCAATAATCAGAAAATAGAAAAGATTAATTATTTTACTGCTATTCATTCAATAAGTTTTGAAGATCCCATTCAAATAGCTTGTTATTTTGTCAATGTAAGTGGAATAGGAGAGCTAGAAAAATTATTGAAAGAGATAAAAGCTAAAGATTCTACCTATGCTGATTGTCTTGGCAGTTGGCAAGTTTGTCTCCAACAAAATGGTAAAAATCCAGTATCTTCAAAAGATTTTGATAAATTTTGGATTAGCAATTATCTAAGGTTTGATACTTGCTCTAATCGTGACAAAAAACAATCTGAGAGAAAATGTAGTATGTCAGGATTTAGTTACGTTATGACTGAAAAGCTAGATATTTGGAATTTTGAACACCCTGCTTTAAATGAACTCAAAGAGTTTTTAAAATTATTTGACTAACACAAACTCAAGGCTAAAAGTAGAAAATAAAAAAGAGCGCTTTCTAATTAGAAAGCGCTCTTTTTGCAGACAAAATTAAGCGTTAACTTTGCCGTAGAATACGCCGCGAATGATTACTTCCTTGGGTTCAACACCACCGAGGTCGTTATCCGAGGTTTGCTCGGTCTCGAAAGTACCAGCGATTTCGCCAGTGTCAGCGTTTAGCTTCGCGATTTGCAATGACATCGTACCCTTAGAGGTAGAGTCATCCTTTACGCTTCTGTTGTCAAAAGAGTTACGCTTTGCAGGTAAAGCTTCAGCAGCGTCATAGCCGATCGCTAGACCACGTCCCTTAGGATCGATAAAACCTGAACCACGATAGGTTGGTACATCAGTAGAACCAACAAAATCAACGGAGGTAGTAATGCCACTTACACCAGGGGCTGTAGAAGCCTTAAACCCTTTAATGGTGAACAAAATAGCAACAAGCTCACCACCAGGCATTTTTACAGTGATTGGTTGATAGTCCAGACCATCAGTTTCTACCAAGCTGAGGCTACCATCGCTATTGCCAGTAACGGTTGCCTTTACGAAGTCCAGGCTAGAGGTTGAGCGAGTCATTAACTTGCTAGCTACAAACTCAGGCTTTTTGCGCTTATTGTTAGATTCTTCTTTAACAAAAAATGAGGTAGGCTCTAGGCAAAGCTCAGTAATTTCGACAGACTGACCTGAGCCAACGGGAATAAAGTTACGTCCGCCACGAGCAGTCCCCAAAATATCGCCACACTTGTTGGCTAAGCCTGTATTTACAATTTGGTCGTAAGTCAAGCCAGGAGGGACAGCAGCGATCGCATTGCTAGAAAACAAAGCACCTGCGACTAACATACAAAAACTGATACACAATGTAAAAATTGCTTTCGTAAAACTACGAAATTTCATAAATAACCTCTTCTTAATTTAACGGGAAGTATTTTAGGGCTTCTCTGGTTAGAACGAAGCAAAATTCAGACTAACCTCTATAATCACTACCATTTAACGCATCTAAAAATACGATCTGGTTTGGTATTTTAGATTGAGATCGTTAAGGAGTTTGTGGTGCTTTAGACTAGCCATAGAGGTAAGCACGCTAAAGACTTAAATTTATAAAAATTCCAACCACAATATTATCGCGTACGAGGGTACTTAGCTTGGCACAAACTGAAATCCAATCACAGAACCAATCGCAACAGGAGCAAATTACCGATTTATCTGACATTGAAGCCATCAGCGATCGCATTTGGCAAATTGCAACAGAGCAACAGGAAAATCCTGTGGGGCTTTTGCAAATTTTACGCATCTTAGAGGCAACTCATAAACGTATTCGAGACGATTTGTTTCAGCCAGCGTTGCCCATCAGTCGTCATGAATTATTCAATTTACTTCGTGATATCGAGACAAATGGGGGATGGCCGCATATTTATCGGATGAAAGTTCATGAAATTTGCCGATATCTTGAGCAAGAAGAAGAAGATGTGGAAGAATCAACCTAAAAAATGGCTACGCCATTAACCAAACCCTGTGGCGCACGCGCAGCGTGCGCCACAGGGTTTGGTGGTTTTTAGATACTTAAAGCAAAAGGGTGGGCATTTGCCCACCCTTTTGCTTAATCAAGCGTTAGAAAATCTGTTGTGAATTTTCTAGACTCGGCGATATTGCTGATAAGCCGCAAAAAACAGCCCACCAAGGGTAATGAAAATAAGACCGAGGCAAATGCCTGACAAAATTGGTTCTACCATAAAGATTTATTAAACTCACTAACTTAATATTTTAGCCTGAGTTCGGGCTGTAAAAGACAATAAGTTTAAGGCGTGGCTTTGCCGCGCCCTAAACTTATTGTCCTTGAACTCGTTGTAAGGTTTCCGAGAGACTTGCGGGAGGTTGAGTATTCTCAGGGGGCTTTTCGGGAGCAGTTACAGAAGGTACTGGGGCGGGTGGTGCTGCGGGGGCTGGGGGAGGCACATCACCCGTTTGAGGGCTATTGGGTGCGGGTTGCACGGAAAATAGGCGTTCAACATTTTCGTATAACTTTTGCGCCATGATATCGTTAGCCGCTTCAGTTAAATGTATGGGGTCTACAAAGGCTTGCTGATTAGCATCTTGAAATAGCTGATAGAAGTTGAGGAATTTAGTGTTGGGAAAGTTTTTATTTAGAGCGCTATCGATAACCTTGTAGGAATTAGCAAGGCGATCGCTATATTCCTTGCCCAAAGATTTCACAATCCCTTCTTCTTCCTTGGTCAAAGACTTTTGCTTGCCTGTAATCTCAGGCTGAAGCACGATTAGAGAAGGAATATCGGCAACTAGCTTAGTCATTTGCTTGGTGTTGTAGATATAGCGATCGATCCTCTTTTGTAACTCTTTAGGATCTTTGCTAAACTGCTCGGCATTAAAAATCTGGTAATCAGAACTAAAAGTTGTGATGTCCGCAGGAACTACCCATTTTTGCCAAGCTTTGACTAGGTATAGCGAGTTTAGCCAATTATTAAATTGTTGGGTTTGGTGTTGACGATATTGAGCGATCGGATCGCGCAACATCTGCTCAACATTGCCAATCTCATGGGCTGGCTGATTGCTCGATAGTCGCAAATCCTCATAACCATCAAGAATTATTAAGGCATTGGGACTATAGGCGGTAACTCGATGGGCTACTAACGCGAGTTCATTGCCAGAGCTATAACCCGGTACTGCCGCCGCGATTACGCGATAGCTACCATCACGAATGCGTGGAGGTAGGGCTTTCATGGCTTCTACCTGATCGGCAAAGTAGGGTATTTCTTTGGGCTTAAACTTTTCAGGGTTAGCGTTTTGAGCTCGGACGCGATCGTTTAGCAGTTTTTCAATTTTAAATGCTAGGGCTTTCTGATTTTTTTCCGCCATGTTGGTAAAAGCGGTGGAGTTACCAACTATAAATACGCGGATCTCGTTGGCGGATTTATCAATGGGTACTGAAGAATCTTGGCGAAAGCCTTGGTCATTGATTTGCCAATAATCGCTACTTTGACTAGGTAGCAACTCATAGCCCAAAAGAGGACTCCGCCGCACTTGTAAGCGACCTTCATCTGGTAGCCCAGGATAGCTATTACCATTGACATCCTGTAATTTAAAGGCATAGGATTGGGCGATCGCAATACTTTTGTTAGGAGCAAGTTGATTAGTACTGCCTGTTGCTAAAACTGCTCCTCGTGCGATTAGCTCTGCCAAAATTAACAGCAAGGGTAAACCAATCAGAATCAGTAATAGAGTGTTTCGCAACCAAGATGATTTGCGTTTGGAATGCCAAGAAGGGGTGTATCGGGGTCTACGCATGACGAGGCTACAGGTGTGCAGCTTTTTAGCTTATAACAATTTTTACCAAATAAGAGAGAGCGCTTTGCGACCTCTCTTATTTTTATTTAAGTTGAATTAATTCAATCTTGTATCCATCGGGATCTTCAACGAAGGCGATCTCGGTTGTGCCATGCTTCATAGGCCCTGGTTCGCGGGTGATTTTGCCGCCCTTTTCGCGAATGGCTTCGCAAGCGGCATAAATATTTTCCATGCCTAGGGCGATATGACCGTAACCAGTACCAATTTCATAGGTTTCGGTATCCCAGTTGTGGGTTAGCTCAATGACAGCATTACTAGATTCATCACCATAGCCGACAAAGGCGAGGGTAAAGCGTCCATTGGGGTAATCCTTACGGCGCAGTTCCTTCATGCCAAGGACAGTAGTATAAAAATCTAGCGATCGCTCTAAGTTACCAACCCGAACCATTGTATGTAAAACGCGCATGTGGATTTCCTCTAAGTTTTGTTAGAAATATACGAAGCATATTTAGTTAACGATCATAATCTTCATCATCCAGACTCTTGGGTTCAACTAACCAGTCAGAGTTTTGACCACCGATAATCACTTCTTCGATCGCCACATATTCTTTATCAAACTGGCGCAAAGCATTAACTAAGGTATCGATCGCAATCGCGTCGGTAGTTCCTAGGTCAACCCAACACCTTGCCCAATCGTTTTCGTACTCTAGGTCAGTCATGTTGTGCATTACCGACATCATCTCGTCATCGGCGGCTTGGTTGTCATAGTCAAAGTAGCTAACGTCAATACCAGATTCTAAAACTTGCATGTTGCAAGCATTGAAACCACCCAATTTACCAAGTAAAAACCAAGAATTAAATACTTCGTCTAATAGTTGCTTTTCTTGCTGAGAAGGCGTTTCATTAAATTTTATCCAGATCCACAGGTCAAACCAATCACATTCTCGAAATCTAACTTCCATAATCAACTTGCAGATCTTGCAAAAATCTCGATAGGATACATTAATCAGCTTAATTTTAGTCCATAGCGATTACCAATCGTTTTGGATCTACAGCAATTTCTGCTCAAACGAACCACAAGAATTTTTTTGAAAGTGTTGCTTTACAACACTTTCAAAAAAATTCTTGGTTCGATTTTGAGCAGAAATTGCTTGTAGATCAGTCAAATGCTCAGGCAAATTGAAGATGGCGAGGCTTACATTATGATTGCCCAACCCCAAATTGATCGGCAAATTGATCAATTAACCGATTTCCCAATATTGTTGGCATCTGAATATCTCGAATGGGAAGCCAAGCAAGAGCTTAAGCATGAGTATGAGAATGGGGAAATTATCGCCATGACGGGAGGAACCATTCCCCATAGCCAAGTTGCCGCAAATTTTTCAGCATTACTGATTCCCCAATTGCGCGGTAAAGGCTGCAAGGTTGCTATTAGCGATGCAAAAGTAATGACAGAATCTGGGAAATACTACTATCCAGACTTGGTGGTTACTTGCGATGAGCGCGATCGCTTTGCCCATGATTTTTTGCAATATCCTTGCCTGATCGCGGAGGTGCTATCTCCTGCTACCGAAGCACGCGATCGCGGCATCAAGCAGCAAAGTTATATGCTTCTCGATACATTACAAACTTATATATTAATTACGCCAGAGCGTCCCAGAATCGAGATCTACCAACGCCGTGATGATCGAGCTTGGGAATATGTATCCGTTGCGATCGATGGAGAAAATTTTGAGGCTAACGATCCGCTAATTCATATCACCCGCATAGATTTGCAATTCCGATTGTCCCTCCTTTACGAAAATATTGATTTCAGCGAATAAGAAGAAAAAGGGCTATGCCCTTTTTCTTCTTTGTTAAATTGCAAAATCTTTACGGACTGAGGGCAAAGGATTGCCAAGGCAGATCGCTAGAACCATATAGCAGTAAATCTTTTGTAATTTGTGCCGTTACCGCCGCCATCATTACCCCGTTACGATAATGCCCTGTTGCTAGCAAAATGCGGGGATGATTAGGCAAAAAACCTAAAATTGGCGCTTTTACACACTGGGGGCGAGGTCGATCGCCAGCCCATGTCTCTAAAACTTCTGCCTGAGCAAAAGCAGGACACCAAGCGATCGCCTGATCTAACAAAAACTGCACATTTGCGGGGCGTGGCAATACCTCATATTCAAATTCCAGCGTTGCGCCGATCCAGTAGCGATCGCCGCCTAGCGGCACAATATTTATATCGGAATTTATATCCGAGCTATCCTCATTCTCGGCATGAATAATATTTTGGAGATGTAAGTCAGGCACTTTGACTAATAAAGCTTGACCGCCCACAGGTATTAACAAATCTTGCTCTGATTTGGGTAAATAAGGCGCAACTAAGGCATTGCTACCCAAGCCCGCAGTAATTACAAGGCGATCGCTTTTAATATTTCCCAAATCCTGAACGGGTACATTCCAACAAAATTTCACCCCATTTTGAGTAGCCGCTTCCACTAGAGCCTCAACTAATTGCTTGGGATGCACCGCCCGATCGCAAGGACTAAATAAACCACCATCGGCTAACCACTGCGGAAACCGTTGAGACATGTCATCTTGTTCAAGCCATTGCAATTCAAAGCCCTGTGCTTTGCGAATTTCGATCAGCGATCGCGCTTTAATCTCCGCCTCAGGCGATCGCGATAAATTTAAAATGCCATGGCGGTTGTAGAGTATTTGGCGATTAGTTTGCTGGGTTAACTCGGTAATGAGGCGATCGAATCTCCTCAAACTAGCCAAGCGTAAACTAACCAATCCCCCCTTTGCTTTGGAGCTAGAAGCCGCCATCAATACCCCCAAAGAAGCCCCTGTGGCTTGCATCGCTGGTTGAGACTGAGCCTCTAGCACTGTCACCTCTAGCGCATTAGCATCTAAATCTTTACTTAGCTCGTAGGCAAGCATCGCCCCGATCGCCCCACAGCCAATAATTGTGACAGTCGTCATGGATATCTAAAATAAATAAGGAACTGATTTTTTGAGGTGTAGCTTGCCGCGCCTCAAAAAATCAGTTCCTTATTTTACTGCAAGTCCCTTAAACCCCAGATATAGCTGTTGCCATTCTTGTTAAGACACACACCCAGAAGCGAGTTGCGGCGCTTCGCGCCGCAACTCGCTTCTGGGGTTTGATTTGTGCTAATGCAAGTGACCACAGCTATAAAAGTAGCGGCTCAAAGCGCCGCAACTTTTATCTGAGGTTTTGATTGCTGCGATTAACAATTTCCGAAAGTCAGTGATAGACTTTTGATATTAAACTTTTGACATAGATTTGAATCAATGCAAATCCTGTAGCATTTGCAGTCAAAAACTTTTAAACCCGCAAAATTTTTGCATAAAAATCGTGATTACGCTTAATTTGCTGCATCCTGTCGAAGCTATTCCTATCCAAACATGGAAATTTGAATCGGAGCCTGTGATCAAGATCGGACGCTCTGGCGACAATGACGTGATTCTATATAGCTCTGTTGTTTCGCGATACCATGTCGAACTACATCGTCATTCTTTATATTGGGAAATTGTTAATATTGGGGCAAATGGGACATATATCGAGGAACAGCAAATTGACAAAACACGAGTTCAGAGTGGCGTAACTATTCGCCTTGCTACCACTGGTCCCAAGTTGCAAATTTTGCTAGATGGCTCGGAATCGATGACACCTTCCCATAATGAAGTTGCCACCCAGCCTGCCACACCCCACAAGCCAACCGATGGTCGCCCCACTTTTATGGCTCGCAAGTAAACACTCAAGAAGCTAATTTGCTCTCGACGAGGGCAAATTAGCTTCTGGGAGGGTATCTAAATAGTTTTGAGAAAAGCTTAGTTTGTAAGTTTTTCTCAAAATTATTTGGTTTTAAAGTATCAACAATATCGTAATATTATAGACTTGGCATAACTTGACACTTGCTGACAGCGTTGACAGAAGTTGTCACAAATCCCAAAAATGTTTTTTGATTTCTAGATATATTCAATCTAGGCATACTTAATCTAGGCATATTTAAATAATGAAGGTCACTCTAGAGAAGCTTCCCGCTAGTCAAATTGGTTTTGACATTCAAGTAGAAGGGACAAAGTCTCAAGCAATATACGATCGCATTGTCAAAGACTTGACACGGACGATGCAAGTCCCCGGTTTTCGTAAAGGCAAAGCCCCACAGCAGCTTGTACTCAGACAAGTTGGTAGTCAGCGACTCAAAGCAAATGTTCTTGAAGAGCTACTAGAAAAAACCTTAAACGAAGCCCTTAGTGAAAACAAAGAAGTTAAAGAAAAGGCTTTGGGCGGCTTTCAACTAATCACCGATATTGAAACCCTAGTCCAAACCTTCACCCCCGGACAGGAGCTATCCTTTAAGGCGGCGATCGATGTGGAGCCTGAAGTTAGCCTTGCCAAATATCAAGGCTTTACGGTTAAAGCTGAAGAAATTAAGCCTGATCTTACAGAAGTCGATCGCACCCTGCGTGAATTTCAAGTCCGCAAGTCTACCTTAGTCCCCATTGAAGATCGTCCTGTTGAGGCAGATGATGTAGTCACCGTCGATCTCAAAGTACTTGATCGCGCTACAGGCGAAGAACTCCCCGAAGCAGGCGAAGATGACTTTCAGTTAGATGTTGATGAAAAAGCTTTCATCCCTGAAGTTGTGCAAGCAATCATTGGCGCAGCGATCGACCAAGTTATTGAAGTCGAATCTGTTTTCCCTCAAGACTATTACCCCGAAGAATATGTCGGCAAGGAAATTAAATATGTAATTACGATCAAGTCGATCAAGGGTCGGGAACTACCACCCCTTGATGATGAGTTCGCCCAGTCGATTAGTGACAAAGAAACGATCGCTGAATTGCGTGAACTCCTAGAAAAGCGCGTTACCGATGAAGCGGAGTCTAAGACTAAAGCTAATAAAGAGCGTGCTGTGCTTGAGGCGCTAACCGCCGAACTTGAGGTTGAATTGCCTGTAACTTTAATCCAGCAAGAACTAGATTTCCTTGTCAGACAGCAAGCTAGCTATCTGCAAGATCGCATCGATCCCGCGATGGCAAAGCAACTTTTCACTAAGGAATTAGTTGAAGAAATGCGTCGCCTTAATCAACCTGAAGCCGTTAATCGGATCAGACGCAAGGTCGCTCTCGATGAAATCGCCAAGCAAGAAAACCTTACCGTTGATGAAGCCGCATTAAACGAGAGAGTTGCGAATACTTTAGCTGAGCTCAAAGATCCTAATATTGATCCCGCCAGACTGAAGAGCTTAATTCGCGAAGAAATCTTGACCGAAACCTCGGTGGAGTGGCTCATCGAACATTCAGAGATTGAGCTAGTTGAGCAAGGCTCCCTCACGCCCCCTGCGGAAACTTTAGAGGCGATCGCCCCAGAAGACGACAGCGATGTAGTTACCGTCGATGCTACTTCTGAAGAAGCCTAAATATACAAACTAATACCCAATAAAGAAATGGCTACGCCATTTCTTTATTGGGTAAAACCACATTAAATAAGGGGGCTTAAAGCCCCCTTATTTAATGTGGTTTTAATATGATTCTTTAAAAATTCAGGTTGCGGAAATACCTAACTCACATACCACTACAATTTTTAAGGCATAATAGCTTTTGGATAGGTAGACAAATTCCAAGTTTCCTTGGGCTAGTGCATCAAAATCATGGTGAATTCAAAACGCATGTTCTCTTTATCTAGTCAATTAACATCAAATAATTTTGCGATCGCCTCGACCCAAAATCAGGTCGTACCAATGGTAGTCGAACAATCAGGTAAAGGCGAGAGAGCATTTGACATTTTCTCGCGCTTACTGCGCGAACGGATTGTTTTCTTGGGTTCGCAAGTGGATGACACCTCGGCAAACTTAATTATGTCGCAGCTTTTATTTTTAGAAGCTGAAGATCCTGAAAAAGATATTTATCTGTATATCAACTCCCCCGGTGGCTCCGTTTACTCAGGCATGGCAATTCTCGACACGATGAACCATGTTCGTCCTGACGTTTGCACAATTTGTATGGGGTTAGCCGCGAGCATGGGCGCATTTCTCTTAGCATCTGGTGCTAAAGGTAAACGGATGTCTTTGCCTAACGCCCGCATCATGATCCATCAACCGCTCGGTGGCGCTCAAGGACAAGCTGTTGATATCGAAATTCAAGCCAGAGAAATTTTGTATATTAAGCGATCGCTTAATGAAATGTTAGCGGCTAGCACAGGTAAACCCCTTGAGCAAATTGAGCAAGATACTGAGCGCGATTTCTTCATGTCTCCCGCCGAAGCTCAACAATATGGTTTAATTGATCGCGTTTTAACTAATGCCAATAGCCCTCAATCATCTGTCCTATCCCTAGTCTAGCCACAGCGAGATAGCTTATGCCCAGTAAATATGACTCTCATCTAAAATGTTCCTTCTGCGGGAAATCGCAGGAGCAGGTACGCAAGCTAATTGCTGGACCAGGGGTATACATTTGCGATGAGTGTGTGGATTTATGTAATGAAATCCTTGACGAAGAGTTGTTTAATAGCGCTCCCCCCCAAGCTACCCAGCGCAAAGACCCTGCCAATGAGAAGCGTAAAACCAAGACTGCGGCAAATCTCAACCTTAATCAAATACCCAAGCCCCGTGACATCAAGCGTTATCTTGATGAAAACGTAGTTGGACAAGACGAGGCAAAAAAAGTTTTGTCCGTGGCAGTTTATAACCATTACAAGCGCCTCAGTTTCGTTGATTCAACGAGTAAAGGTCAACTTGAAGATGGCGTTGAACTGCAAAAATCGAACATTCTGCTGATTGGTCCGACGGGTTGCGGTAAGACCCTATTGGCACAAACTTTAGCGGAAATGCTAGATGTGCCATTTGCGGTTGCTGATGCCACGACCCTCACCGAGGCGGGCTATGTGGGCGAAGATGTAGAGAATATTTTACTGCGGCTATTGCAAGTTGCTGATCTTGATGTCGAAGAGGCTCAGCGCGGCATTATTTATATTGATGAAATCGATAAAATTGCCCGTAAGAGCGAAAATACATCGATCACTCGTGATGTTTCAGGGGAAGGCGTACAGCAAGCTTTACTCAAAATGCTAGAGGGAACGATCGCCAACGTGCCGCCCCAAGGTGGACGTAAGCATCCTTACCAAGACTGCATCCAGATTGACACCAAAAATATTTTGTTTATTTGCGGTGGTGCTTTTGGGGGCATGGAAAAGCTGATCGAGCAACGTATTGGTAAGAAATCAATGGGCTTTGTGCAGCAAGGTGAGTCAATTCCTCGCGAAAAGCGCACAGCCGAAATTCTTAAAAATCTTCAGCCCGATGATCTCGTAAAATTTGGCATGATTCCTGAGTTTATCGGTCGTGTGCCTGTTACCGCCGTACTTGATCCTCTGGACGAAAAGGCTCTAATGGCAATTTTGACCGAGCCTCGTAGTGCCTTGATCAAGCAATATCAAAAGCTCTTAAAGATGGATAATGTCCAACTTGAGTTTCAGATGGATGCAGTACAGGCGATCGCGAAGGAAGCCTACCGACGTAAGACAGGCGCAAGAGCTTTGCGCGGTATCGTCGAGCAGTTGATGCTAGATATGATGTATGAGTTACCTTCACGGAAGGATGTGACTCGTTGTTTAATCACTCGCGAAATGGTCGAAAAGCTATCGACTGCCGAAATTTTGCAACATCCCGCATCAATGCCAAAACCTGAAACAGCCTAAAGAAATGAATTACCCCGTCGCAAGCGGACGGGGTATTCTGTATAAATCCCAGATTTTACACGCTTCACCTTCCACTCTCTATCTAATCCGCTACATCTTAATTCCCAGCAATTGCGCGATCATAGGTAAAATTGCATCGGCTCTTTCAAGATCGAGATTAGAGAAATTAGCAGTACTGTTTACCTCGATTTGATTTGATTGATTGCGTTTGACACGCTCTCCCATTTGGCGACGTTCGGGTGCAGGGAAAGTGGCAAAGGTACGCCGAAGTAAAGGCAAAACTAAATCAAAAGTATCCGTTGAAAGTTTTGTTACCCAGTTATCAAGCACTTGCCAGAGGCAATCGTCGTGGAGTAATACTAAACCACTACCTTTAAGTAAACCTTCCACCCATGCGGCGGCTTGGCTCGGTTCATTGGCGAGAGATAGAAATAAGCCCATGCGCGTTTCCACATCATCAGCCGCAAATATACCAGCATCAAGGAGCAAGCGACAACAGCAACCTCCCAACAGTCCATGCAGTCCTGACTGATCAGCAAGTTGAGAGAGAACACCGTGCCATGCTGCGGCATATTCAGAATTCTGTAAGAGCAGGATCGCCCGATTAACGGCAATCGCTAATTCATACATCGCCGCCGCCGCTTCATCGTTGAGGGAAGCACAAGCAACGGGCAACCCCACACAAATACGGGTAATTAAGCCATCCATCAGTTGGGAAACAATATTAGTATCGATCTGGCGGACGTTGCCATAGCGCAAAAGGTTAGCGAGGGGGGGGACGGCTTGCATCAGGTGAGAGATATCCGAAGCGATCGCTGCTTCTGCTTGGAGGCGCACCATCAAGTAACTAGCTGCCTCTCCAAGATTAGCAAGTAGAACTTTATCCACTAGTTTCGTGAGCGTGGGTAAATCCTTCGATGCATTGGCTTTATCACGGGTGAACGCTGTCGCCGCTTCGATAATCGTTTGTCCCCATACACCCGCCTCGATTAATCTGACCGCAAATTCTGGTTCCCATTGTAATTGCCAAGGTTCTTTAAAGGTTCCTTTGCTATTGCTGTACTGAGTTTTTCCCCAAGGGATATCGAGCAAGGCTAAGCGATAGAGTAAATGCGATCGCTCTAAGTCATTAGCATTACGCAAATCTAACTCTAGGGCTTTGATCTCTGGCTTGAGACGGAGCCGCTTTTGCTGACGGATTAAGTCCTGTTGCAACGGAACCATTGGCGTATCGTCAGGGACTCTCCCCATGCGATCGCCGACAATCAATTCCTGATGAATGAACTGCATCGGTAAGGGATCGCCAAAACACAATACCGATTGAATGGCTTCGGTGAGTTCGGGTAATCCCGCTAAGGGGCGATCGCGCATTGCCGATAATGCTTCCGCAAGGCGCACTGCTTCGATCACACTTGCGGAAGAAGCATCAATATCTTTGGTGCGTAAGAGTCTGGCGACGCGGGTAATCCAACGAATTGCGACTTGACTCGAACTATGCTGGAAGTTATGCCAGAGATGGTCATACCATCCTGGGGAAACTACGCCTGCTCCATATCCACTGGCGATCGCTAATCTTCCGTAAGTCCAAGGAATCCAAGTTGCTTCTACTTTGACTTTGGGTAAGCCTTTAAGAAGATTGGCATCGTTTTTGGTAGAAGGTAAATTTACGAGGGCAGGAGCGTGCCAAGCTCCACAGACGACCGCAATACGTTCTTTGCCTTCGGATAGAGCGGTGCGAATAGTTTGCCGCATATACGCTTCACGCAATTCTTCGATTAGGCGATCGCCCATACTTTCTGCAAAATCTTCGGCAGCATCTAATTCTTCTCTTAGAGCCGTCATCGCTTCTAAAATCGCCGCAAACAGTTCATGACTATCGCGCCGATGTTCCACCATATATTCCCACCAGCGCTCACCATCACTAAAGCCAGCCACTTCTGCCAGCCAACCGAGGGGATCTTTGCGATAGAGTCTTAAATCAGATTCAGGATTTAGTTCGAGAGGTGTTTCAGAATTTAGCTGGATATCTTCTTGAGAACTTCTTTCTGGCTCTGTTTCAATGGACTCAGGCTTAACTTTAGGTTCTTCTTGTTCTTCTTTTTTAAAAGCTAAACGATGAGCTTGGGGCAGATCCATAAACTTGATCGGAATATCACGCTCTAAGCCATAGCGAATCGCTTGCCATTCGGGAGAGAAGATCGCAAAGGGATAATAGACCGAATTTTCGGGTGATCGCTCTTCATAGATGAGGATAGCAACAGGTGGGTGCATCGCCTCACTCATCACAAAAGGTAACAGAGCCTGAGCATCGGGCGGCGCTTCAATCAGAATGGCATCAGGTTGCAGTTGATCGAGGGCTTGGCATAAACTCCGCGCCGAACCCGAACCATGATGGCGAATGCCGAAAATATGGACTTTCTCTCTATAATTGGAGGTTTGGCGATCGCTGTTCAAGTTTAATCAGCCTCCCGACAAGCACGATATAAATCCTTCCAGTTGTCCCGTTCCTTAACTACTGTTTCTAAATATTCTTTCCAAACAAGCTGATCCTGTACGGGATCTTTGATCACTGCACCAATCAGGCTAGAAGCCACATCCCCAGCCCGTAAATAACCATCTCCAAAGTGAGCCGCCAGAGCTAAACCGCCATTCACAACCGAAATCGCTTCGGCGGTGCTGAGGGTACTGCTGGGGGATTTGAGCTTAGTTTTGCCATCACTGGTCACGCCATTTCGCAGTTCACGGAAGATGGTAACAATGCGGCGCACTTCTTCGAGGGCGGGAGGTTCGGCGGGTAATTCGAGGGCGCGACCGAGACTTTCCACACGACGTTGGACAATATCCACTTCTTCATCGGCGCTATCGGGTACTGGTAGAATCACGGTATTAAAGCGCCGCTTTAACGCACTAGATAGCTCATTCACGCCGCGATCGCGATTATTTGCTGTGGCAATTACATTAAATCCCCTTGTGGACTGTACTTCCGAATTAAGTTCAGGAATCGGTAAAGTCTTCTCTGAGAGAATCGTAATCAAAGTGTCCTGTACATCAGAAGGAATGCGGGTTAATTCTTCGACTCGCGCAATTTTGCCATCCGCCATCGCTCGCATCATCGGACTCGCCACTAGCGCCGCCATTGAGGGACCATCGGCTAATAGACGGGCATAGTTCCAACCATAGCGGATTGCTTCTTCGCTAGTTCCTGCTGTGCCTTGAATCAGCAATGTGGAATCACCAGAAATAGCGGCGGCTAAATGTTCTGACACCCAAGATTTAGCGGTTCCTGGAACTCCAAATAGTAGCAGGGCGCGATCGGTGGTGAGAGTGGCGATCGCAATTTCAATAATACGTTTGTTGCCAATATATTTCGGAGAAACCTCAAAGCCGTTATCTAGCTTGCCACCGAGCAGATAGGTAGACACAGCCCAAGGCGATAACTTCCAATTGGGAGGACGTTGTTTCGTATCAATCTTGGCTAGTTCTGCTAATTCTTCCGCAAATTGATTTTCGGCATGTTCGCGCAATAGGTTTGATACTGAGGTAGTTACTGTGGTATTGTCTACTTTTGCCTTGGCGGTTTTAGAAGTCTTGGCTGGTTTTTCCGTACTCATAGAAATATACGATCAAGGGAATTAAGTTCCCTTTAGTCTTTTGATCCGACTCATTTTAACAAAATGTTTGGAATGATGAGCAATGCTTCTAGTTCTTTACAGAATTTCATACAAGAACTTTGTGGATGCTCTTTACTTAGTTAAGTTTTAGTGACATAGGCTAGGACTGCAAAAATATCATCTCGTTCTAGATCGTCATAGTCTTCTAGTATTTCTTCGGTGGTCATGCCTGAACTGAGGAGTTCTAAGATCATCTCAACGGGATAGCGCAAACCTCTGATGCAGGGTTTGCCATGACAGATATTCTAGTCTATGGTGATGCGTTGTAATAGCATATTTAGATATTCCTTGTTGAATGGGGCGAGACGATTTTACTCTGGATTAAATAGAAAGAGATTTTTCAAATTCTTGTTTTTTGGTAGAGATTAGAGAACGTAAGCGATCGCCTTCTTCCTGCTGTTTCCTCTCCTCAAGTTTTAAGCGATTTTCATGTTTAGAAACATTCTAAACTACCCTAATCTTCATCAACAATCTTTGGTTTACTATTTTTGGATTTCTGTGAATTTATCAAAGCGTCTTGTATTGCCTTCAATTCTTTATCAGTAAGTTTCCATAATTTAGAAGCACATCTATCTAGATCTGCTTCTAAATTCAATACTTGTTCGATATTCCTATTACTAGTTTGTTCATGACATTGCTCAGATATTTCAGCAATTTGTAGATGCAGTGGATTGCTTTCACTAAATTTAGGAACTTTAATATATTCAAGGATGTGAGTAGAAATTTGCGTACTGACAATATATGTACTAGCGACAAATCTAGCAGGACTAGAGTTTAAACATCCACAAACATAATGAGCTTCCACCGAATCTTCAAAGGGAATAATCACAAGTTTATGATCTGGGATCACAATTGTATTAGTCAACAATTCATGTTTAAACGCACCTTGCACAGCACAACACAATTCTGTAGCGATCGATTTCCAGACAACCTTGTAAGGTTTGACTAAAAATTCACCTGTTTCAAATAAAGAACTGATGTTACGTGGAAGGAATAGCCAGTTTTTGGAGTTGAGAGAAACTAGCCCTAATAGCATTGAAGTAGAGTTTAGACTTGAGAGCAAAGTGATTGAGTTTAGTTTTGATCCGAAGGCGCTCTAGCTTAACAAAAGCAAAAAAGCAAGCAAAGATATGATTTTTCTGAGTATGAGCAATGCCCGTGGGCGACTTAGCAAGAGCCAGATTAGATTTTAAAGACTTGTGAAATTCTTCAACTTTCCATCGTTTTTGATAGATTGTGTTGATGTCAGTTGCGGTTAGGTCGAGATTACTGCAAGCTAAATACAAAATCCCTGTAGATTGATTTTTGTTTTTAAAAACTTGCTTGGTGATTAAGACAGGAAAATCAAGTCCCTTCAAAAACGAGAGTGTAAAGTGAAATGTGTAAAGTCTGGGATGTATGCAGAGAGATAATCTAGCCACACAATAACTAACACAAAAACCGATGAATATTCGCAAAGAATTGCTAGATGAATT
>NZ_JACJQA010000029.1 GCF_014696355.1 Pseudanabaena sp. FACHB-1998
GGGGATTACCATTGGCTCAGGCTCGGTTGAATCGACAATTAAGCAGATTGGTCGTCGGGTCAATATTTCAGGCGCTCAGTGGAACCAAAAAAATGTCTCTCAAGTTTTGAAACATCGTTGCGCTTATCTCAATGGCTATTTCTATTCTCCTAAGTATATTTTCTCACTGCCTAATTGAGATGCTCCCTTGAGAGATTCACTATTATAGGCAATACGGATAGTAGCAATCTAGTTTTTTTGTGCAACATAAAACTAAACGCAAACATTAAATTTTGAGATTACAATAAATTTTTGAGATACAAATACTAGTAAGCCCTAAAAGTATTATGACATTAATAATTACTGATGAACCAGTTCCACTCAAAACCGACACCGATGGCGTAGTGCGCGTTGGCAAAACCCGCGTCACCCTTGATATAGTCATCAAAACCTTTCAGAATGGCGCAACGGCTGAAGAAATTGTTTATCGTTATCCATCCCTAAAACTAGCCGATGTCTATACCATAATTAGCTTTTACCTCAATCATCAGCAAGAAGTCGAAACATATTTACAGCAAAGGCAAAATCAAGCGCAAACCATCCGCAAAATGAACGAAACAAGGTTTGATCCTCAAGGATTGCGCGATCGATTAATTGCGCGTCAGGTAGACCAAGCTTCATGAAGTTCCTAGCTGATGAAAACTTCGATAACACAATTATCAGAGGGTTGCTCCGCCGTAAGCCAGATGTTGACGTAGTTAGTGTTCGAGATATTGGCTTAGCAGGAGAGGATGATCCGACCGTACTAGAGTGGGCAGCCCAAGAAAATCGTATACTTTTAAGTCATGATGTTGCGACGATAACCCGCTATGCCTATGAGCGCATTGCCGCAGGTCAACCCATGACGGGAGTTATTGAAGTTACGTTTGATGCTCCTATTGGACGAGTAATTGAAGATCTTTTAGTCATTTTGGATTGTAGTCTCGAAGGGGAATTGGAAGGACAAATCTACTATCTTCCTTTATGATTAGCGAAATTTACGCAAAATACATTTAAGCAATCAGGAGTTTTATATGTCCCCGATCGCACTTTCAACTCCAACAACAACTAAAAAAATCTGGACAGATGCTGAACTAATGGCATTAACAGATGGGAAATGTTATGAGCTTGTTAATGGAGAACTAATTGACATGGGAAATTCAGGAGCCTTACATGGATATACTTGTAGTCTTCTCGTTATGGCTCTGATGAATTACATCTTACCTAGAGAACTGGGAATTATTCTCGACTCTAGCACAGCCTTCACGATGAAAAATGGTAACAAGCGATCGCCTGATATTTCCTTTGTATCTAGAGACAAGTTAAAAGGCTTAACTGAATTGCCTGATGGCTTTCTAGATGGCTCACCTGACTTAGCGATTGAGGTTCTCTCACCCAACAACACGATCGCTGAAATCGATCAAAAAATTGTGGAATATTTCGAGAATGGCTCACGCTTAGTTTGGGTGATCAATCTGAAATTGCGTTATGTTTTAGTCTATCGCTCAGCCCAAGAACCCGATCGCCTACTCAAGCAATCCGATTCTTTAGATGGTGAAGATGTTATTGCTGGTTTTGCAATGCCATTGTCGGAACTATTTCAAAAGCTATCATTTTGAATATGATGCAATCCTAGATCGGTAAGAGTGGAGTGTTGTTTAGAAAGCGATCGCTGGTACGTCATGGGTTGGAGACGACCAATAAGCTATGACAGGCGATCTTCCAACGCTTTACGCTCAATCTCAAGCTAAGAAATCTTTTGAAAAACTTGCAAAGCAAGTTTTTCAAAAGATTTCTTGTAGTTCGTCTGATCGGTAATTGCTGTAAGAAGGCTAAGCTCACAGTATTTCCTAAAAAGAAGCATTCTCTAAACTTAATTACGAGTTACCACTGCTTCTACATGGGCAGTTTTGATAGATCGATCATCACCCTTATTCTCTACCGAGGCGATCGCCCAACGTAATGGTTCTCCCTGTTTAGCTAGTTCTTGTTCGACAGTTTTAGCGATCGCTTCTTGATTCTCGTTAATCTCAATTTCCGCAGTAATAAAGTGGGTGGTCATAGTATTTAGGTTGTAATTTTCTGTAATTGTATAGCAAAAGTTTACCTAGAAGAGAATAGCGGTGCTTCGCACCGCTATTCTCTTCTAGGTAAACTTTTGCTATCGATCCTTGCAATCGCTTTGCCAAACGACGATTACACTTTGGAGTTTGTTTAGAAGTGCCACGGTCACATCCGCCCTTAAGCAAAAGACATTTTGATGCCTCCCGCAGGGGCTAGGGTTACACCTCGACGCTTGGGTTTGACAGGCTTTGTCTCCGATAGTTCCAGATTATAGTGGGAAAGAATGGTAGCGAGAATTATTTTCATTTCAAATTGGGCGAGGGCTTCGCCAACACAGCGCCTCACACCGCCGCCAAAGGGCATAAACTCATAGGGAGAAAATTGTCGTTCTAAAAATCGTTCGGGTCGAAATTGGTGCGGATTAGGATATAAATCTTCCCGTTGATGTAAGAGATAAATACAACCAATTACAATTGTTTTAGGATCGATGGGATATCCCAATATTTCTACAGGCTCCTCAACCATTCGCGGAAAAGTCAACATCGCCACAGGATGAATGCGTAGACTCTCATTACAAACTGCGGTCAGATAAGGTAATCGGAAAATGCTCATCCAATCCGTAGAATCACTTACAGATTTTAATTCTTGTAATAACTTCTCTTTGACTTCAGGGGAGCGATAAATCCAGTATAAAGCCCAAGTAACTGCTGTAGCTGTAGTTTCATGCCCTGCAATCAATAAAGCCATTAATTCATCATGAAGTTCTTGGTCAGACATGCCTTTTCCTTCTTCATCAACCGATGAGAGCAGCATTGACAGAATATCCGTTTGCTCAGGATTGTGATTAGCGCGGCGTTCGGCAATTTCGGTATAGATGATCTCATCAATCTGATTTCTCAACCTCACAAATTTTCCCCAAGGACTCCAAGAGCCGAGATCTTTTTGTAATGCAGGAAAAAATAGAGCAATAGAAGTTAATGGCGAGGTGAACAGCTCGGTCATTTCAGATAAAAGGCTACTCAATTTAGAAAAGCGAGCGCCTTCATGTAAGCCGAATACCGTCTGTAAAATAACCTGCAAAGATACATTCTGCATCACAGAGCGAACGATAAAATCTCCATTGCTACTACTTGCCTTGAGATTATCTAAAGCTTTGATCGTGAGGTCAAATATTAGCTGTCCATAGTTCTGCATTCGCGAGCCATGAAAGGCGGGCATTACCATCTGTCTCCGTTTTTTGTGGCGATCGCCTTCGATGGTAAATATCGATGAATTGCCGACAAATGGTCTTAATATTCCATTTAGTTCCCCGGGGGCGCTAAATTGTTTGCGATCGCTGGTTAAAATCTGTTGAATTGATTGGGAATCATTCACAAATATGAGTGAAGTCCCAAAACCAACAATGCTAGCCGTAAAAATATCTGGATATTGCCGAGCCGCACTTTGCATATAACCTACAGGGTCAAATACCCATCTAACTTGCTGCAAAAGGGAATAGGAATTGATGGGGTTGATTGCTTGATGCATATTGTCTGGCTAACGGCTATACAAATATTGTAATTGCTCAATCTCGGAAAATTGATAAAAAGGGAAAGCAGCACTATAAAAAAGGGCTGCCCTTCGCGGTGCCCTTTTTTATAGTGCAAGATGTGGCGTGGGCTTTGCCCGCGCCACATCTACCCAATTAACTAAACTTACTAAGAATGAAAAATCAACTAATTCTTCATTCTTAGTTGCCCATCGAGTGTGTTTTCTTTGTATATTGGAAACTGCGTTAACCAAATTCTCAAAAACATTAAAATATCAGAATATAGTGGATATACTGCGATCGCTGCCTATCGGACTTTATCTCGAACAGCCAATTACTTGGTTGCATCGCCTTGATCCACGCATCAAATTGTTTGGATTACTCACGTTTTTATTAACGCCAATCCAAGCTAACTATATCTGGCGGATCGCGATCGCTGTTTTTCTGATAGTGTTGACCCTTATTTCTAAAATCCCGATGCGGGTCTGGAAGCAACAAATGGGGATTTTGTTGTTACTCGCTTTTATGACCCTCGCGATCGCTACGATCTCTCCCGACGGATTTAATGCGACTGTGCAGCCACGTCGCCCCATTCCTGAAATAAATGTTGCCCCAGATAAAGTGCAGGTGACCCCACCGCTTACAATCAAGCTGCCCCAGCCAACTACCTATAGCTATGTAATTTGGAAAGCAGGAAGCATTACCGTTACCCGCCGTTCCGTTGATCTAGGAATACGAGTCTGCACCTTAATTTTCACCTATCTCTATGCGCCCACTCTATTTCTATTAGTAACGGCTCCTGAAGAAATTACCGCCGCGATCGCCTCCGTATTTTCGCCTTTAAAACTCCTCAAAGTTCCTGTTGTGGAAATTGTCTTAACTCTGACTTTAGCGTTGCGCTTTGTCCCGCTAGTTCTCGAAGAAGTGCAAAATCTGGTTAGAGCCATGCGTACCCGTTCTATTAATTGGAAGAAATTAGGCTTTAAACGCACTACCCAAATTTGGCTAATTCTAGCAGAGCGATTAATCGACAATCTATTTATTCGTGCCGAACAAACTGCTAGCGCGATGCAAGTACGTGGTTTCACTACTCCCAATACCCATCTTGTGATTTGGAACCCCCTTAAATTATTTCCTCGCGATATTATTTTTTTAATTCTCTTAGTGGGGCTATGGGGTGTAAGAATTTGGCTCGGCAATGAAGTGTAATATCAAAACAGAAAATGGCTACGACATTTTCTGTTTTGATATAAATTCTTATTCCACGCGATAGCCAAGATCGGATAGTTGAAAACGGGACGATCGCCATTTAGGTTGTACTTTTACAAAGATTTCTAAATGGACAGAACCCATAATTAATTTCTGCATTTGCTGCCTTGCTTGAGTGCCAATCTCTTTGAGCATTTGCCCCTTCTTGCCAATCAAAATCCCCTTTTGCGAATCTCTTTCTACATGGACAGTTGCCATGACTCTAGTGATTTTCGGCTGCTCATCCACTTGATCAATACTGACTGCAACCGAGTGGGGGATTTCTTCACGGGTCAGTAAGAGAATCTGCTCACGAATTAATTCGCCCATAATAAATCGCTCAGGCTGATCGGTAACCAGATCGGGAGGGTAATAGTAGGGGCCAAGAGGCAGGCGATCGCACATCATTGCTTGTAAAGCTTCTAAGCCTTCGCTCGTGACAGAGGAAAATTGAGCCGCTTGCCATCCATGTTCTGTGGCAAAGCTTTCGTAGCTGGCGATGATATTTTCGGCATTTTCGCCCAGCATATCAATTTTATTGATACCCAGAATTGTCGGAACCTTGCTCTGTAAAATGGTTTCCGCCACAAAGCGATCGCCTGTCCCCATCGGTACACTACCATCGACTACTAAAACTGTGGCATCGACGGAAGAAATTGCGCCAATCGCATTTCTGACAATGGTTTGCCCCAGTAAATGATGAGGCTTATGAATACCAGGAGTATCTACTAAGACGATTTGGGCTTCGGGTAAAGTCAAAATACCCCGTAATCGGTTGCGGGTAGTCTGCGCGACGGGCGAGGTAATCGCTATTTTTTGACCAATGAGAGCATTGAGCAAAGTTGACTTACCCACATTAGGTCGTCCGACTAGAGCCACAAAGCCCGATTTAAAACCTTCGCCCGATGCTGGAATCATGATTATTGGAGAGCATTTTATTGAGATAGGAAATAATTATACCCTGCAATAAATTGAGACACTCCAACGCTTATTTTGGATGGTTTCGCTTATCTATAGCGGTTGTCATTTTTGTTAGAGCCCAAAACCAGAAGACGAGTTGCGCCGCAACTCGTCTTCTGGTTTTGGGCTCTAATCTCCCTAAGGATTTGTGCGCCGCTTCGCACCGCACAAATCCTTGGAGGGAAGTGAGTAAACGGTATAACGCCTACTTTTGGTCAGAGGCGTTATGCTATGCATAAGAAAGAATCTTGCTTAAAACTTTATAAAGTTTAGTACAATACTTAACATTCTCCTTGGTAAGTATTTAGACTCATTGACATGACATTAGACCAATTTCCTTGGCTTACCGCGATTGTCCTGCTCCCACTCATAGCTTCCTTACTAATCCCCATATTGCCAGACAAAGAAGGCAAAACTGTGCGTTGGTATGCATTAGGTGTAGGCATCGCTGATTTTATTTTGATGTGCTACGCCTTCTGGAAAAACTATGATCCGAGCAGTGCAACCTTCCAACTCGCGGAAAAGTACACATGGATACCCCAGTTAGGTCTCAGTTGGGCGGTCTCGGTCGATGGCATCTCTGCACCCTTAGTACTACTTGCAGGACTTGTTACAACGCTCTCCATCTTCGCTGCGTGGCAGGTTAATATCAAACCCCGCTTGTTCTACTTCCTCATGTTGGTGCTGTACTCTGCACAGATCGGCGTATTTGTTTCCCAAGATCTCCTGATGTTTTTCATCATGTGGGAGGTAGAACTGATTCCTGTATATCTGCTCGTCTCAATTTGGGGTGGACAAAAACGCCAGTACGCAGCCACAAAATTCTTACTTTATACTGCCGCCGCTTCGATTTTTATCTTGGTTGCAGGCTTAGCCATGGCGCTCTATGGCGGCGATAGCCCTACCTTTGATATTGCGGAGCTAGCCCTTAAGGAATTTCCTCTTGCCCTAGAGCTTCCGCTTTATGCAGGTTTGTTAATTGCTTTTGGTGTTAAGTTGGCAATTTTTCCGTTGCATACTTGGCTGCCCGATGCCCACGGTGAAGCATCTTCACCTGTTTCGATGATTTTAGCTGGGGTGCTACTTAAAATGGGCGGATATGGATTAATCCGCTTGAATATGGGATTGCTGGAACATGCTCATGTTTACTTCGCACCCGTATTAGCAATGTTAGGTGTAGTCAATATTGTTTACGGGGCTGTGAATTCCTTTGCCCAAACCAATATGAAACGCCGCCTTGCATTCTCGTCGGTTTCCCATATGGGCTTTGTCCTGATTGGGATTGCATCCTTCACGGACTTGGGAATCAGTGGGGCAATGCTACAAATGATTTCGCACGGCTTGATTGCCTCCGTTTTGTTCTTCCTCGCGGGTGTTACCTACGATCGCACCCATACAATGTTGTTGAACGAGATGGGCTATATCGGTAAGGTCATGCCTAAGGTATTCGCCCTATTTACGGTGGGAGCTTTAGCATCCCTTGCTCTTCCCGGAATGAGTGGTTTTGCTAGTGAAATCGCTGTCTTTGTGGGGCTTACCTCTAGCGATGTCTATAGCTCTACCTTCCGCACGGTAACTGTATTTCTTGCCGCCGTGGGTGTAATTCTTACGCCGATTTATTTGCTCTCGATGTTGCGTCAGATTTTCTACGCCTGTGAGGGCAATCCTACCTGTGATATCAATCCTTCCTGCGATATTTCCGATATCAGCCTCAAGTCTCAAGGCAATCAAGATGTAGTTTGTTTCGGTACAAGTTGCGTTTTGCCTAGTGAAGCTGATTTTAGTGATGCGCGACCTCGCGAAGTATTTATTGCCGTTTGCTTTTTAGTACCAATCATTGCGATCGGTGCTTATCCGAAGATGGCGACCAATATTTATGATGCGACGACTGTGGCGATTAATACGCAGATGCGGCTTGCCCATAATCAATTTGCCGAATCTAAAAATTCGCCACTTCTTGCAAAGAAGGCTCAAAAATCCCCTTTGCTATCTGAAGTAAAGGGAAATATGGTTTTAGCAAATAAGCTCTAAAAATTTAAGCTTTGCTGAGTGCATAAACTCTAAAAAATAAGTGGCGGCGCTTCGCGCCGCCACTTATTTTTTAGAGTTTGGAAGCGCACTAAGGTGCGCTTTTTTTGTCTTAATTGCGGCGAACTCTCGGTACTTGGCGCGTTGATAGATCGCTCTCATCGAGGATTTGTTTGACTTGAGGCAGGGCTAAAACTACCTGCACATCCGCAACTAAGCGATCGCCCCAGAGATTTTCTACTAGGTAGGAAATTTTGCCATAACGAGGATCGATTTTCATGGCTTTAACGGCTAGTTCCAGACCCTTTTCGCGATCGCCTTTACGATAAAAAGCAGTTGCTAAGGCGAGGGTCGGCTCGGCGGCAAGGAACTCAATTTTTTCAGCTTGCTTAAGAGAATTTTGCCACTTAGCGATCGCCTGATCGACATTGCCCCGTTCATACTCCACCAGCCCAATGTTATTTGTAGCTGCCCAAAACTTGTTGTCTAGAGTCAGCACATCATTAAAAATATTCACAGCCTCCTCGTAACGCTTTGTCAAAAAGTAGGCATTGCCTAAATCAAACAGTGCAGTTGCCGCCTTCGGCTCGATGCTTAACCCCTTTTTGAGATTGTTAATCGCTTCAGGATAGTTTTTGTTACGAAGATAAGCCGCCCCGAGGCTAAATAAAATCGTCGGCTCATCTTTTTTTAGATTGAGCGCAAGTTGGAGAGAAGCGATCGCTTCAGGATATTTTTCTTTGCGGAGGTAAATACTGCCGAGAATGCCCTGAGTTTGAAATGCTCTGGGTGCTAGCTGGGCAGCTAGTCGCGCACGCGGCAAGGCTAAATCATACTGCTCAAATTGAGCAAGCTGGGCTGCTTCTCTAGCCAAGTTGAGCGCTTGCTCTTCTAAATTGCCAAAATTAATTCTTGTGGTGTGGGGTAGAAGAGCTTGAGCGCGTAATGGAGAGGCTCCAACGCTGACAGAAGCGAGAATTGCAAGCAACCAAATTCGATGACGCACAGGTCTAACTCTTACCAATTGTGAATGTAGTGTGATTGTATTTCAAATGATAGCGCTTCTTTATCAAATCCGACTTACTCCCAAAACTAAAAATAGCGTAGCTATTTTTAGTTTTAAAAAACCTTACTGGGTTTAATTTTTAATTCACGAAAGTGTGATACTCCTTTCCCAGCCTAAAAATAGACCTTAAAACCCAAGGCTGAGCTGTGCGGCGCAAAGCACCGCACAGCTCAGCCTTGGGAAGGGAGTATCACTTTCGTGAATTGGTATTAGAAGCCCAAAAAGTTGAATGGGGCTTAGTCCCATTCAACTTTTTGGGCTTTTCAGCGTTTTTGAGTAGCGATGATTGCTAGAATAACGCTAGAATTTTGTTTGATTAATTAATCATATTTAAGAAAACAGCTATGGACTTTGTAACTTCTGCTTTTTCGAGCATTAACTTTCAGTTAATTTTTCAATTGACCTGCTTAGCTTTGATCGTTATTTCTGGCCCCGTTATCATCTTTTTACTATCGGCTGGTGGCGGAGATATGTAATCTCTCAAGTCCAAAAAACAAAAAGAGAGCGCATTGCGCTCTCTTTTTGTTTTTTGGACTTGAGAGATTTATTGCTGTGGTCACTTACCCAAGAAGCGCCGCCACTCGCTTCTTGGGTTTTGGGATTAAGCAGTGGCGATGCGGTTGTATATGTTGCTAACGAAATCTAAAAAGAAGCGATCGCCTTGGAGCGCCTTGAAGGTTTTTTGACAAAGATTTTGGATGGCGTTGACTGTGGCAGGATTATTACTGATTGCGCCTTGAGGTTGCTGTTCTAGGTATTCCACAAAGCTAGTGCCGCCAATATGGGTGAGGTAGGCAGCCGTGATGGCTTGCATGGAACCACCGATCGCGTAGGTGAGGGCATTGACCTTAAAGAAAGAGGCGATCGCCGAGGTGGCAATTTCGATGCAACCTAGTTGTAGTAATTGTTGAGCAATGATCAGGGCTAATTGTTGCGCTTGCTTAAAATTGAGGGGGCGATCATAGACCTTGGCAAGATCGATCAACATTTGCGTATTAATGGCGGCTCCCGCTAGCACATCAAGGGCAGGAATCGGATTGGCAAACACCGTAGAAGCGGCTAGTAATTGGTAACGATTAATAATTGTGGCAGCATCTTGGCGGCGTTCTTGATTAATCGTGCCATTAATTTCCTGTAATAGTCTCTCAATCTGAAGCTGGGTATTGCGAATCAGCAGATCCTCCCACTCGTTCGATAGGATATTTTCGATGCGCTCTTTTAAAGCAGAAATATCAGACGGTAGTTCTTCCCACCATTCTTGAACTGCGGCTTTATTGTCAGTGCTATCGGCATTGGCATATTGACGGACTTTGATCGGACTAGGCTGGGCGGCGATCGCCACAATATCGGCTTCAGCGAGAAATGTCTCGGTACGCTCTTTGAGCTTTTGCAATACCTGTGCGTGATCGCTTGGCAAATACAAATCCGTCTTATTAAAGGCTAAAATTACGCGCTTACCCAATCCCGCAAGGCGATCGAGTTCGCGATATTCCGTATTAGTCAAATCTCCTGCCGTTACAAAGATCATCAGGTCAGAGTTTTGGGCTAACGCGATCGCCTCTAGTTCCCGTTGCTGACCGAGCGCTCCCATTTCTTGGGTTCCAGAGCTATCTAATAGCGAGATCTGTCGCTTGATTTTTAGGGCTTGATTTTTATCTAAATTTTCACCTCCCTGAATGGGATTAATTCCCACGGGCGAAAAATCAATACCTTGGAAATCATATTCCTGCTGAGATGTAGTTGTGCCGATGGTCGCCGCAGTTTTCCCCACCCTGCGCCCCAATAAAGCGTTAACTACGGATGTCTTGCCTGCGGAGCCAGTGCCGAAAATGACAATCCGAAAATGATTTTTTTGTAAATTGCTGGTAATTTGTTCGGCTTGAGTGCTTAAGGATTGACGTTTGCTTGGCTCGGCAATTTTGGCGATCGCTTTTTGAGCTTTTTGTAATTCTTTAAAGAGGTAGCTGCGATCAATTACTTCAGGTTGATCGATTACTGTGGCAAAACTCTGACGCACGTTGCTAAATAGCAAAGTCCCCCCAACCATTAGCGTTGTTAAGCTCAGCACATGCCAATCATGTTCTAAGGAAAACAGCGCATTAGCGATCGCCGCAACCCCGACAACCCCTAAGCCTAAAAATAAATTTTTGGGCAAATGTTTGCTAGATAAGACTGAGCGCGAGTTAAGCATTCACAAGGTACTCTTAAAAATTTAATATCGAACATTTTAAACTGTCAGCATTCACTATAGCCATATAGCCATGCTAAATGGTGTGAAGAATCCCCACCTATTTTGGGTGGGGATTCTTCACACCATTTAGAGGAAAGCCTATAAATAGTTCAAATAAATTAAAAAAAGCTGGCTTCGCAAGCTTTTTTTAATTTATTTGGGTTTTAAGAATGTGCAAAGTGCTGGATGCCATGCTGAAAACCTCAAATTCACCTTCATAATGAGATCTGTAGATTCTCAATGCTAGTTTTATATCTAGTTTCATATCAAGGCAAATGCTAAACGGAACGAATATTTTTTTGATAGGGATGATGGGGGCTGGCAAAAGTACTGTCGGCAAAACGATCGCTCAAAAAATTAGCTACAACTTTGTGGATACCGATCCCTTGATTGAGAAATGTGCAGGCAAATCAATTTCTGATATTTTTGCCGACGATGGTGAAGAATCCTTTCGTAATCTTGAACAGCAAGTACTTTCTCAGGTTTCGGCATATACCCGTTTAGTGGTAGCCACTGGCGGCGGGATCGTGTTGCGATCGCTAAATTGGTCGCATTTACACGATGGCATTGTGGTGTGGATCGATGTTCCTGTCGAGATTTTATACGATCGCCTCAAAACTGAATCCGACCATCGCCCCCTTCTCCAAACCGAAAATCCTTTACAGCGCGTCCGCGATCTCTACGACCAAAGGCGCGATCGCTATGCCCAAGCTGACCTGTCGATCGTAGTTAATGCTAACGAAACTCCTACGCAAGTAAGCGATCGGCTGCTAGAGATGCTCCAGACCCGTATTGAGCTTGATCGCCTTAAAAAAGAACCCTAAGAGATTTTTAGAAAATGTTGGTTTGCAACACTTTCTAAAAATCTCTTGTTATAGGTTTAAGTGCAAAGCTTTGTAAGTTTGCGATCGGAAACTTAGGAATGCTAAGATACCACTTTCAGATTGACTGAAAGTGGCTTCGCATAAGCTTATTAAAAACTGTGCAAGTGGAACAAGAGTGCTTTGATCGACATCAAGACTCCTAAAAGTTGGGACTAACCGAAAATCTTAGTGCTGATATGACACAATCACCCCCTTCTCGCATACCATCCATAGACACCCACGCTACGATTGATGTGATTGCAGAGAGTGAATTTCCATCTGCCAAGCACAGCAACCCAGCTCCCGCTTCGTCTTTTTCGGCTAAATCTGAGGTTAGTTCTAGCGCCCTAGCCGTAACTTCAGGCGGAAACTTTGCCTCCGTGCTAGCCCCATTAACACCTGAAAAATTTAGCCAAGTTGTTAATGATGTTGAGCAAAGACTGCGGATCGTCAATCAAACCCTCGGTATGCTCAACACCGATTTTGATGTCATCCTCGATGAAATGCTCCAAGCAATTCGGGGCAAGATTGGCGAACTCCTATCGGCTGATCGCACCACGATTTTTTTATTAGATGCCGATAAAAATCAACTCTGGACAAATGTACCCAGCGAAGACGGCAAAAACATTGAAATTCGGATTTCTACTGAGCCGACCAGCATTGCAGGTGAAGTCGCCACCTACGGGCGCACCGTCAATATTCCCTACGATTTTTTTGATGATCCGCGATCGTCACAGGCAAAAAAGCAATTTGAGCGCACAGGCTATCGCACCTACACCATGCTCGCTATGCCCCTATTGAACGACAACGATCAACTAGTGGCGGTAGTTCAACTGATTAATAAATTACGGATTAACGATAATTCCTTACCTCTCGAAGATCGGGTTGACAATATCGGCTTTACCGAAGAAGACCAAGCCCTATTTGCTCAGTTTGCCCCTTCGATGCGGCTAATTTTAGAAAGCTCACAGGCTTTTTATTCGGCAGCCCAAAAGCAACGCGCTGCCGATGCCTTGATGAAAGCTGCCATGTCCCTCGGACAAAGTTTGGATCTCGAAACTACCTTAAAGAAGGTAATGGAAGAAGCCAAACTATTAATGAATGCCGATCGCAGTACGTTGTGGTTAATTGATCGCGATCGCAATGATCTCTGGACACAAATTGTTAATCACGATGGCACAACTAAAGAATTGCGCGTACCAATGGGCGTGGGCTTTGCGGGGCGTGTAGCCATCACAGGCGAAGTCTTGAATATTCCCTTTGACCTGTACGATCATCCCGATGCCGATAACTCCAAAAAATTCGATCAGGCGAATGGCTATCGCACCTGTAGCCTTCTCTGTATGCCCATTTACAACTCCAACAAAGAACTAATTGGCGTAACCCAACTAGTCAACAAAGTTCAGCGTGGGGAGTTTCCTGAATACGATCCGATGACTTGGCCGACCGCCCCTAATCGCTTCAAAGCAAGCTTTAATAGCAATGATGAAGAATTCATGAAAGTCTTCAACGTGCAAGCAGGGGTGGCTCTAGAAAATGCCAAACTGTTCGCCAAGGTGAAGCAAGAACAGCAGATGCAGAAGGATATCTTGCGAAGCCTATCCGATGGCGTAATCTCCACCGATAAGCATGGCAAGATTATCGCCGCTAATGAACGCGCCTATGACCTGCTAGGAGTTGGTGAATCACTCTTAGAAGGGCAATCGGTCTATGAACTGATTAATATAGAAACTGCAAATTTCTCCAAATGGTTTGACACGAGTTTGGATGGAAATGATGATAAAAGTCGCAAGCAATATTATCCCGACCAAACTTTGCGTTCTACCGATGGAGCGCAACATAGTATCAATATTTCCATTAACACCATGTCCGAAGGCGATGAGGGTGAGGGTGTGCGGGGTGCACTGGTAGTAATGGAAGATATCAGCCAAGAGAAACGCCTCAAGAGTACGATGTATCGCTACATGACCCAAGAGCTTGCAGAGCAGCTTTTAGCGGGCGGTGATGCCAAAATGGGTGGCGATCGCAAAGAAGTTTCGGTTCTCTTTTCCGATATTCGGAGCTACACCACACTGACCGAATCCCTTGCGGCGGAAGATGTGGTAATGATGCTCAACGAATACTTTGAAACGATGGTAGAGGCAGTTTTTAATTATAAAGGTACTCTCGATAAGTATATCGGTGATGCCATTATGGCGGTGTTCGGCTCACCCTTACCCATTCCCGATCATGCATGGATGGCAGTACAAACTGCTCTGGATATGCGTCATCGTCTCAGGGAATTTAATGTCAAGCGACTCGAAAAGCTTAAGCCCGTTACCCAAAAAGAGATTGATATGGCAACAATCAAAATTGGAATTGGGATTAATTCGGATACGGTGATTAGTGGCAATATTGGTTCTACTCGGCGCATGGAATTTACGGCGATCGGTGATGGAGTAAACCTTGGCTCCCGCCTCGAGGGTGCGAGTAAGCAATATGGGACGGACGCGATTATTAGCGAAACGACCTACAAACTTTGTGGCGATCGCCTTTGGGTGAGGGAGCTTGATCGGATTCAAGTTAAGGGCAAAAATCAACCCGTCAGTGTCTATGAGCTGATCGGCTTGCAGTCTGAAAAACTAGATAGCACCCAAGCCAAAATCATTGAGCATTACCATACTGGACGGGAGCATTATCTCACTCGCCGCTTTAGTAAAGCCGTCGCCGAGTTTGCGGAAGTCCTAGAAATCGATAGCCATAACAAGGCTGCCAATATTCATATCACCCGTTGTCAGCACTTCCTTCTCAATCCTCCCGAAGATGATTGGGATGGTGTCTGGAGAATGACCGAAAAATAAAGTAATGGGCGGCGCTTCGCGCCGCCCAGCCTAACCATATAATAAATACTTTCTAGGACTACCTCGCTAACTGAGTGATAACTTTAAGGTAAAGTAGTCAATACTTAAATTTAACGTCAGTTTGACGAGGGTGTCAGGTAATGACAGGTGTGATCGATCTGAAGGCAAAATCTTCCCTTAATGTCGGTTTGTTATTTGGTGGACAGTCGGGCGAGCATGATGTCTCCATTACATCGGCAAAAGCGATCGCCTCAGCGCTCTATCAAAACCCTCGTTATCAAGTCCAACCCTTTTACATTCAGCGAGATGGTACATGGCGGAGTCCCGATGTATCGAAGCAGGTTTTAGACTCTGGCAAAGCTTTGCCAGATGCAGAGTTACTAAATAAGGCTGCCTTTTTCCTGCCAACAGAAGTACAGCAAATAGATTTATGGTTTCCCGTTCTGCACGGCCCCAACGGTGAAGATGGCACTGTGCAAGGACTATTGCAACTCATGCATAAACCCTATGTGGGAAATGGGGTACTTGCCTCATCGGTGGGTATGGATAAGATCGCCATGAAAGCGATTTTTGCTAATGCTGGGCTGCCGCAGGTTAAATATGTGGCGCTCAATCGCTGGCAATGGCAACAGGATGAACTGGAGTGGAGTGAGCATATTGAAGCCACCCTTGGTTACCCTTGCTTTGTCAAGCCGTCTAATCTCGGTTCATCGGTGGGGATTTCTAAGGTTCGCGATCGCCAACAGTTAAAAGAGGCGATCGCTAGCGCTACTAGCTACGATCCACGCATCATCATCGAGCAAGGCGTAACTGCTCGCGAAATTGAATGTGCGGTTCTCGGTAACGAGCAGCCCCAAGCCTCAGCGATCGGTGAAATTACTTTCACTAGCGATTTCTACGATTATGAAACTAAGTACACAGCAGGTAAGGCGGATCTGATTATTCCCAGCCTGTTACCTGATCATGTAACCCAAGCCGTGAAATCAATGGCGGTAAAAGCTTTTCAAACTGTAGCGGGTTCTGGTTTAGCAAGAGTCGATTTCTTCTATGTCGAAGCAACAGGAACAGTATTAATCAATGAGATTAATACTTTCCCCGGATTTACCGCGTTGAGTATGTATCCCAAGCTCTGGGAATATTCAGGAATTCCTTTCACAGAACTCTGCGATCAACTGGTGGAGTTAGCGTTAGAACGATATAGCTGAATATTATAGAGAGACTGCAATTCTATTACGGTTTTTCTATTCCTCAAATTGCCAGCGATCTTTAGATGCATCTTCGTCGAAGAAACGCTTAGGGCGTAGAGTTAACGTCACTTTGCCGAGAATTTGGACATTGGGTTGCGCTTCAAACCACGCAAACTGGAGATTACCATCTTCCCCAGCGATCGCATAGTAGCTATTTTCATCCCAATCACGTTCGGCGCGATCGACTAATACTAAAACATCCTCAGCGCGATCGCGAAGGGAGCTAAGTACCTCTTGATTGATGGTCTGCTGCAAAGTATCGGTAGTGCAAGCCACAATCACGCCATCTTCGGCTTGATGCACAACAAACCACCCCGGCAGAGTTGCCCAAGTAGCCTCACTAGTGGAATGAACTATCCCAAAAGGAGCAAGTTCCGCTAATTGGGGAACTGCTAGAAACTGCTCAACCGATAAGGGCAAATTCCCTGCTACAGGCAAAATGCGCGGAATATTATCTTCACCGTCATAGCGGAAATTAGGAAGACTCGGCGCTTTTTTCTTAGCTGGGGATGCCATATTCATCAGCAGTTGCTCGATCGCTATTCTGGCTTTTTCGCTATGGGCAAAACGCAAACCTCTCGCAATCAATCTCGTGCGTTCTTGGGGTTCCAATTTACCTTGAGAGGCTTTGAGAATTTGCAACACCACTGCGTCTCCCGGATGGCGAGTAAATCCTTCGGGCAAATTTGCTGCCAACGAAGCTTCTTTAAGCGCTTTAACGACATCCTTTGTTTCTAATACATCAAGATTCTTTTCAAGGGCAAAGGTTGCCATAGTCACTCGTTCGGATTGATTAAGTACGCGCAACTCATTGAGAATATCACTACCCTTTTGCTCAAAGTGAGCTAACACAATATCTGTAGCTTTTCCTGCTTGGAGACTGGCATAGACTTGAGAGGCAACCACAATCTGATTTTGTTGAATTGGTTCAAAGCCAGTATTTTCAAAAATTGCAAGGGAATTCTCTCCCATTTTTTGCAGCATTTGACAAGCAATTCCCCATTGAACCCAAGTTCCTTCCTTATGGCGTAAGAGTCTCAATAATCCTTCAGAGTCAGTGGGAAGTGTTTCTACAGGGATTGGCATAGTTGTTATAAATTTAATTAAAATAAAAAGTTAAATAGAGAGTGCTCAGCACTCTCTATTTAACTAAGCAGCGACTTTTTTATGTTCGCGCATGGAGTTTACAAAACGTTCAAATAGATAATCAGCATCGTGAGGTCCAGGGCTAGCTTCGGGGTGATATTGCACCGAGAAGATTGGTAGAGTTTTATGCTCCAAGCCTGCAACAGTACGATCATTAAGATTAATGTGAGTCAACATGGCGGGAGAAGTTTCAAAGGATTCGCCTGTGAGGGCAAAGCCATGATTTTGACTGGTGATTTCCACACGGCGATCGGCATTCTCAGCTTGGTTTTGGGCGGGTTGATTAAGTCCACGATGACCAAACTTAAGTTTGAAGGTATCACCACCCATTGATAAGCCCAGAATCTGATGCCCTAAGCAAATACCAAACATGGGCTTATCAGAAGCTAACAAAGCCTTAGCAGTGTCGATACCTTGAGTAACAGCCGCAGGATCTCCCGGCCCGTTAGAAAGGAAGATGCCATCGGGGTTGTAGGAAAGGATTTTTTCGGCAGGAGTGTCGGCAGGTACAACGATGACGCGGCAGCCATAGCTGGCAAGACGACGTAAAATATTCCGCTTTACGCCAAAGTCGATCGCTACAACGGTCAGTGCTTCACCTGTTAATTGGGCTGGTTCCACAAATTCCCATTCTGAAATGGTTTTTTCCGTCCATTCATAGATGCGATCGGTGGATGCTTCTTGTGCTAGGTTTTGACCTTGCATCGAGGGAGCCGCCTTAACCTTCGCAAGCAGGACTTCAGGATCGAGAATTTCCGTAGAAATGCCACCATTCATGGCTCCAAGCGATCGCAATTTGCGAGTCAAAGCGCGAGTATCAATCCCTGCAATGCCCACGACATTATGTGCCTTGAGATAGTCGGGTAAGGACTGACGCGATCGCCAGTTGCTAGGTAAAGCCGTAATGTTACGGGCAATTACGCCGCGCACCTGTGGGCGATCAGACTCATCATCTTCAGGAGTTACGCCTGTATTACCAAGTTCGGGACAGGTGAAAGTAACAATTTGACCTCGGTAGCTGGGATCGGTCATTACCTCTTGGTAGCCAGTCATACCCGTATTAAATACCACTTCGCCGATCGCGGTTCCAGACGCGCCAAAGGCATAGCCTCGGTAACAAGTACCATCCGCCAAGACCAAAATCGCTGCTTGCTTTGTTGCCATATCTTCAAATATTCGTGCGTTAGATATCCATTGTGGACACTAGCGATCATTCTAAACGTTATCTAGGTAACAAGATCAAAAAGAAGGCTCGCGTTGCGAGCCTTCTTTTTGATCTTGTTACTTGCATGATTGTGGAGATTAACTGACTACTTCAGCAATTTCAATTACTTGACCATCGGGATCTTTAACTAAAAAGTTAAGGGGCTTTTCACTACGAACTTTGTGCTTGATGCCCTTGATCTGAATCTGTAGGAGCAGTTGTTCCACACAATCACGGTTAAAGCAAATATGTCGCCCTCGGTTACTATCGGTGGCGTTTGCCCCGGGAACTATGTGTAGTTGTACATTTTTCTTTAGCTGATACCATGCACCTTCCATGTCTGCGGAATATTTGGATTTAGCAGTTCGTGCCGTAGCAGGAATATAAATCGGATCAGCAGGTGCGCCCATGCCGTATTCATAGCCATAGTAGTAATGTAGCGGCACATCGGCGATCGGCAGTTTTAATTCGCCTTCATAAAAATATCGCGCTTGATCGAGGTTAGAAACCATGATCGTATGTACTTTTGGTGCGCTGGTGAGGAACATCCACATCGCAACAGCATATGCACCAAGCAACATAACCATGATGCCTTGAGTAGAAAACAGTGACTCCATCGTAAAGCAACTACATATTTAAGAGACTTAGCTTTTTAGTTTAACGCAAGTGTCATAGCTTTAAGTGACAAACTACACGATCTCCGAGATTCTCGTTACGCAAATAGTTTTTTAAAAGTTCGCCTACGGCGAACTTTTAAAAAACTATTTGCGTAGTTTCTAGAATAAGGGTGCTGGAAGCACCAAAATTGTTTTCATAGTGAGAATTGTGGATTCAGACAATTATTAACTACCCCTTGACATTTAAAGCTCATATACGTTAGAGTTATGTGCTTATGTCTAGAATTAAAGATAGACATATACTCCGCCCACTAAAACTGCAGTCATTAGTGCATGAATAAGCCTACTCTTGTTACTCCTGCCTTCGTTCTACCAGATCTTGTAGAAATCCAGCGGGAGAGTTTTCGATGGTTCCTAGAAGAAGGACTTATTGAAGAGCTTGAGAGTTTCTCACCGATTACAGATTATACGGGCAAAATGGAACTCCATTTCATTGCCAAAGATTATAAGCTCAAGCGTCCAAAATATAGTGTTGATGAGTCCAAACGTCGGGATGCCACCTATGCCGTACAGATGTACGTTCCCACAAGGCTCATTAATAAAGAAACAGGAGAAATAAAAGAACAAGAAGTTTTCATTGGCGATCTGCCTCTGATGACAGATCGTGGAACCTTTATTATCAACGGCGCTGAGCGAGTCATCGTCAATCAGATTGTCCGTAGTCCTGGGGTTTATTATAAACAAGAAATCGATAAGAATGGTCGTCGTACCTACAACGCCAGCCTCATTCCTAACCGAGGCGCGTGGCTGAAGTTTGAAACTGACAAGAATGATCTTGTATGGGTACGCATTGACAAAACTCGTAAACTTTCCGCACAGGTACTGCTCAAAGCGATCGGCTTAAGTGATGCCGAAATTCTGGATGCGCTCACTCACCGTGAGTACTTCCAAAAAACCATTGATAAAGAAGGTCAATTTGACGAAGATGAAGCACTCAAAGAGCTTTATCGTAAGCTGCGTCCAGGCGAGCCACCCACAGAGTCGGGTGGGCGTGAACTATTGCGATCGCGCTTTTTTGATCCCAAACGTTATGACCTCGGTAAAGTAGGACGTTACAAGCTCAACAAAAAGTTGCGTTTGAACACACCTGATACCACCAGAGTATTAACCGAAAAAGATATTCTCACTGCGATTAACTACTTGATCAACCTCAAGTTTGACATAGGTGAAATCGATGATATTGACCACTTAGGCAACCGTCGCGTGCGTTCCGTCGGCGAATTGCTGCAAAACCAAGTCCGTGTTGGGCTGAACCGTCTGGAAAGAATCATTCGTGAACGGATGACAGTTTCGGATGTAGATGCTCTCACTCCTGCCTCTTTGGTCAACCCTAAGCCGTTAGTTGCCGCAATCAAGGAATTCTTTGGTTCCAGCCAACTGTCGCAGTTTATGGATCAAACCAATCCTCTGGCTGAGTTAACTCACAAACGTCGTCTTAGCGCCCTTGGTCCAGGGGGGCTGACTCGTGAACGCGCAGGCTTCGCAGTGCGTGATATTCACCCTAGTCACTACGGTCGCATCTGCCCCATCGAAACACCTGAAGGACCTAACGCTGGTCTGATTGGTTCTTTGGCAACCCACGCTCGTGTAAATCAATACGGCTTCATCGAAACTCCTTATTACGCCGTCGAAAATGGCAAGGTTCTTAAGAACGAAGAACCTGTCTACATGACCGCCGATGAAGAAGATGAATTCCGCGTAGCTCCTGGTGACGTAGCCACTAACGATGAAGGCTATATTTTTAGCGAAATTGTCCCAATTCGTTATCGTCAAGAATGGGGTACGGCTTCTCCTGAAGAAATCGATTATGTCGCGGTTTCACCCGTACAGATCATCTCCGTAGCAACATCGCTGATTCCTTTCCTTGAGCATGATGATGCTAACCGCGCCCTGATGGGATCGAACATGCAACGTCAAGCCGTTCCTCTCTTGCGTCCTGAGCGGCCTCTCGTTGGTACTGGACTGGAAGCTCAAGCTGCACGGGACTCAGGGATGGTAATCGTCTCGCGAGTTACAGGCGAAGTTTCCTATGTATCCGCCGATGAAATTCGCGTCAAGGCTGATGATACAGGTCTAGAAAGCATCTACCGTCTGCAAAAGTATCAGCGTTCCAACCAAGACACCTGCTTAAATCAGCGTCCTCTGGTATGGGTTGGCGATACTGTCGTAGCGGGACAAGTGCTTGCTGATGGTTCAGCGACTGAAGGTGGTGAAATTGCCCTTGGTCAGAACATTCTGGTCGCTTATATGCCTTGGGAAGGCTACAACTATGAAGACGCAATTCTGATTAATGAGCGTCTGGTAATTGATGATGTTTACACTTCGATTCACGTTGAGAAATACGAAATTGAAGCTAGACAAACCAAACTTGGTCCCGAAGAAATCACTCGCGAAATTCCTAACGTTGGTGAAGATTCTCTGCGGAACCTTGATGAACAAGGCATTATCCGCATTGGTGCTTGGGTAAGTTCTGGAGAAATTCTTGTTGGAAAGGTTACTCCTAAGGGTGAATCCGATCAACCTCCTGAAGAAAAACTCCTCAGAGCAATCTTTGGTGAAAAGGCGCGTGATGTACGAGATAACTCTTTGCGCGTACCTAACGGTGAAAAAGGTCGAGTCGTTGATGTGCGCGTATTTACTCGCGAACAAGGCGATGAGTTACCTCCTGGGGCAAACATGGTCGTCCGTGTCTATGTTGCTCAAAAGCGCAAGATTCAAGTCGGCGACAAGATGGCAGGTCGTCACGGAAATAAGGGCATTATTTCGCGAATTTTGCCGAAGGAAGATATGCCTTTCTTGCCCGACGGCACTCCCCTTGACATCGTCTTGAATCCTCTAGGTGTACCTTCTCGGATGAATGTCGGACAGGTATTTGAATGCTTGCTCGGTTGGGCTGCCGAAAACTTGAATGCTCGCTTTAAGATTGTACCTTTCGATGAAATGTACGGTGAAGAAGCGTCTCGAGAATTGGTACATGGTCAGCTAGAACACGCTCGCAAACATACTGGCAAGGATTGGATCTTCAACGATGGATTCCCCGGTAAATTGACCGTCTATGACGGACGCACTGGTGAACCCTTTGATCAACCTGTAACCGTTGGTAAGGCATACATGCTGAAACTAGTTCACCTTGTTGATGACAAAATCCATGCGCGATCAACGGGTCCTTACTCTCTGGTTACGCAGCAGCCCCTCGGTGGTAAAGCCCAGCAAGGTGGTCAGCGATTCGGAGAAATGGAAGTATGGGCTTTAGAAGCCTTCGGTGCTGCCTATATTCTCCAAGAACTTCTCACAGTCAAGTCTGATGATATGACAGGACGTAATGAGGCTCTGAATGCGATCGTTAAAGGTCATGCCATTCCTCGCCCTGGTACGCCTGAATCCTTTAAGGTATTGGTACGCGAACTACAATCTCTCTGCTTGGATGTGTCAGTACACAAGCTCTCTGAGGATGGTAGCAACCAAGATACCGAAGTTGATCTAATGGTGGATGTTGGCTCTCGCCGCACCCCTAGTCGTCCAACCTACGAGTCTATTTATAGAGGCGACATTAACTTTGATGAGGATGATGACTAATCCCTAAGATGAGCGTCGCTAAGCGACGCTCATCTTCATCTCTGAAATTTTTATCGATTAAGTAAGCAATCAATTAGCACGCATTCAAAATTAAGGACGTTGTAACGTATGGCGAAAGTGGAACAGCGATTTGACTATGTCAAGATTGGCTTGGCATCACCCGATCGCATTCGTAAATGGGGCGAACGTGTTCTACCAAATGGCAGTTTGGTTGGTGAAGTCACAAAACCTGAAACAATTAATTACCGCACACTCAAGCCAGAAATGGATGGCTTATTTTGTGAGCGGATTTTTGGTCCTGCAAAGGATTGGGAATGCCATTGTGGTAAATATAAGCGTGTGCGTCATCGTGGTATTGTTTGCGAACGCTGCGGTGTAGAAGTTACGGAGTCGCGAGTACGCCGTCATCGCATGGGCTTTATTAAGCTCGCCGCTTCAGTTACCCATGTGTGGTATCTCAAGGGTATTCCTAGCTATATGGCGACCCTCCTTGATATGCCTTTACGTGATGTGGAGCAAATTGTCTACTTTAATGCCTACGTTGTCCTCAATCCTGGAATTGAAACTGAGGTAGATGGGGTTGTTGTATCCGTCAATAGCCGTGAAATTCGGATTCGGGGCATTGATGGCGTAGAACGCGCTCACTTGCTGCATCCAAAGCATTTACCATCGGTTCAGGAGAATCAAGTGGTTGAAGCTGGGGAGGCGATCGCTACGGCTTACAATCTCTCTTACAAACAGCTATTGACTGAAGATCAATGGATTGATCTTGAAGATCAAATCTATGCTGAAGATCCTGTCTTAGATGGTATTGAAGTTGGTATTGGCGCTGAAGCGATTAAGCAGTTATTACAAAATATTAATCTTGAGAAAGAAGCTGAGCGTCTTCGTACCGATATTGAGAATTCCAAGGGTCAAAAACGCGCCAAATTAATCAAGCGTTTACGCGTGGTTGATAATTTTGTGGCGACTGGTTCTAAGCCGGACTGGATGGTACTAGATGTCATTCCTGTGATTCCGCCTGACTTGCGCCCAATGGTGCAGTTAGATGGTGGTCGTTTTGCCACCAGCGACTTGAATGATCTTTATCGTCGCGTGATCAATCGTAATAACCGTCTGGCACGTTTACAAGAAATTCTCGCTCCTGAAATTATCGTCCGTAATGAAAAACGGATGTTGCAAGAGGCTGTTGATGCGTTGATCGATAACGGTCGCCGTGGTCGGACAGTGGTGGGCGCAAATAATCGTCCCCTCAAGTCTCTCTCCGATATTATCGAAGGTAAGCAAGGTCGTTTCCGTCAAAACTTGCTCGGTAAACGGGTTGACTATTCGGGACGTTCGGTTATCGTCGTTGGTCCCAATCTCAAGATTCACCAATGTGGTTTGCCTAAGGAAATGGCGATCGAGCTATTCCAGCCCTTTGTAATTCATCGCCTGATCAAAACAGGTTTGGTGAATAACATCAAAGCTGCCAAGAAGCTGATTCAGCGTAATGATCCAGCCGTTTGGGACGTACTAGAGGATGTGATCCGCGAACACCCCGTCATGCTGAACCGCGCTCCGACGCTTCACCGTTTAGGTATTCAAGCCTTTGAACCCTTGCTAGTTAGTGGTCGTGCCATTCAATTACATCCCCTTGTTTGTCCTGCCTTTAACGCCGACTTTGACGGTGACCAAATGGCGGTTCACGTTCCGCTATCCATTGAGGCTCAGGCGGAGGCACGTCTGTTGATGTTGGCTTCTAACAACATCCTTTCCCCTGCCACAGGTCGTCCGATTGTCACACCTAGCCAAGATATGGTTTTAGGCTGTTACTATCTCACTACCGAAAATCCCTATACCCAAAGGGGTGAAGGACGTTACTTCGCCAATTTCAATGATGTGGTGATGGCTTACGAACAGAAGGAAATTGATATCCATTCCAGTGTATGGGTTCGTTTTGAGGGTCTCATTGAAGGTCAGGGCGAAGAGAAGGACAGCGAAGAACCTAAGGTTACGGTTTTAGAGGATGGTACTAAAGTTAAAGAATTTCCATTCCGCCGTATTCGCGAAGATGCTGAAGGTGGCTTGATTTCGCAGTATGTCAAAACTACTCCTGGGCGCGTAATTTTCAATCAGGCAATTTACGCATCACTGGCTAGCTAAATGTTATGAAAAACAGTGCTTGGCACTGTTTTTCATACAGCATAAAAATTTGAACTAATTACAAGATTATTTAATAGCTTAATACCATGGCAGATTTCACGATTAGCAACACGGATTCGCCTGAAGAAAAGAAGCCTCAACGCTTTATTAATCGCACCATTGACAAAGGACAATTAAAAAAGCTGATTGCTTGGGCTTTTACTCATTATGGAACTACTAGCGCTGCCAATGTTGCTGACCAACTGAAGGCGCTAGGTTTTCGCTATGCAACTCAGGCTGGGATATCAATTAGTATTGATGACTTGCAAGTACCTGCTAGTAAGAAAGCATTGCTAGCGGCGGCGGAACAAGAGATTGAAGAAACCGCTAACCGTTATGTCCGAGGCGAGATTACAGAAGTAGAACGGTTCCAAAAGGTAATTGATACATGGAACGTGGCTAACGAAAATCTCAAGGATGAGGTGGTGAAAAACTTTAAGAGTAATAACCCTCTTAACTCCGTCTACATGATGGCGTTCTCGGGAGCGCGGGGTAACATTTCGCAGGTGCGTCAGCTAGTCGGTATGCGTGGTTTGATGGCAGATCCTCAAGGGGAAATCATCGATTTACCTATTAAAACTAACTTCCGTGAAGGTCTGACTGTTACCGAGTACATCATTTCCTCTTACGGTGCGCGGAAAGGACTAGTAGATACGGCGCTCAGAACGGCTGACTCTGGATACCTCACCCGTCGTCTGGTAGACGTATCGCAGGATGTGATCGTTCGGGAAAATGATTGCGGTACTACTCGCGGCATTAGACTCAAGGCGATGCGTGATGGCGAAAAGACTTTAATTAAGCTGTCCGATCGCCTATTTGGTCGTGTCGCTGCTGAAGATATTGTCGATCCGAAAACGGGCGAAGTGATCGTCATGCGTAACCAAGAGATTTCGGAAGATCTTTCCTTGGCGGCGCAAAAAGCTGGCGTTGAAGAAGTCTGTGTTCGTTCCGCCTTTACCTGTGAATCGACGCGATCAGTTTGTCAGATGTGCTATGGCTGGAGCTTGGCTCATGCTGAATTAGTAGACATTGGTGAAGCCGTCGGAATTATTGCCGCGCAGTCCATTGGTGAACCTGGTACACAGCTAACCATGCGTACCTTCCACACGGGTGGTGTATTTACAGGAGAAGTTGCTGAACAACAACGCGCCCCCCATGATGGTGTGGTTAAGTACAGCAAGAAGCTGAAAGTTCGCCCTATGCGTACTCGTCATGGTGAAGATGCGTTCATCGTCGAATCTAATGGTGATTTCACCCTTGAAAGTTCTGAAGGTAAGCGCGTTTATGCCGTTACCCAAGGTTCGACTTTATTGGTAAGTGATGGACAGAAGGTCACTCCAAATCAATTAATGGCTGAGGTGTCGGTCACAGGTAAGACTTCCCGTAAGACTACGGAGAAAGCAACCAAGGCGCTCAATACTGGGTTGGCTGGTGAAGTTCTTTTCTCGGATCTAGCGATCGAAGAGAAGAAAGACCGTCAAGGAAACACTAGTTATGTCGCTCGTGGTGAAAAAGGTCGGGTTTGGGTCTTAGCGGGTGAAGTGTATAACTTGCCCCCTGGTGCTGAGCCAACTGTGAAGAATGAATCTCAAGTCCATGAAGGTGATGTTTTAGCGGAAACCCGTTTGATCACTGAGCATGGTGGTGTGGTGCGTCTGAGTGAAGAAGATAGTCGCCATAACCGTGAAGTGGAAATTATTACCGCTTCTGTGGTTCTTGATCAGGCGATCGTTAAGGAAGAGAGCTATCAAGGACGCGAGCATTATGTTCTCGAAACCCAAGGTGGTCAAAGCTTCTCCCTCAAGGCTTCCCCCGGAACTAAGCTGACGAATAATCAGGTGGTTGCGGAACTAATTGACGATACTTATCACACGAAGAGTGGCGGTATCATCAAGTTTGCGGGTGTGGAAGTTGCTAAGCGCAGTAAAGGCAAACAGGGCTATGAGGTCGTCAAGGGCGGTACTTTGCTCTGGGTTCCTGAAGAAACCCATGAAGTCAACAAGGATGCTTCGTTGTTAATGGTGGAAGAAAACCAGTTCATCGAAGCTGGTACTGAAGTTGTTAAGGATATCTTCAGCCAAACGGCAGGCGTTGTGGAAGTATTCCAAAAGAACGATATTTTGCGCGAAATCGTGATCAAACCAGGGGATTTACACTTGGTGGATGATCCTCAAACGGCGATGCAAAAGAATGGTTCTTTGGCTTACCCTGGCACAGAAATCATGCCCGGTTTGACCTCGCCTGAGTTGCGTTATGTGGAATATCTAGACTCGACTGAAGGTCCCGCGTTGCTGTTGCGTCCTGTGGAAGAGTACCAAGTCCCTGATGTGCCTACGGTTCCTAGCCAAGAGTCGGTTAACCAAGAAGGTCGTTCCATTGGTTTACGCGCTGTGCAACGGATTCCTTATAAGGATGGCGATCGCGTTAAAGCGATTGATAGCGTTGAGCTACTCAAAACCCAATTGTTGTTAGAAGTTGATACCGACGCGCCCCAATTGGCCGCCGATATCGAGTTTATTCCCAACGACAAAGACCCCGGTAGCTTGCGTTTACAACTGGTAATTCTGGAATCCCTTGTGATTCGTCAAGACACCTCTGGCGATCCTGCCCATAGCAACTCGCGGACTCGTCTGCTGGTAAACGATGGCGATCGCATTGACCCTGGTGCAGTTGTGGCTCGTACCGAAATCCTGTGTAAACGTGCAGGACAAATTCGTGGTATTCGCCAAGGCTCGGAAGTAGTCCGCCGCTTACTCGTAGTCACTGAAGCCGATTGCATCACTACCGATTGTCCAAATCCTAGTGTGAAATCTGGCGATCTTTTAAGAGCAGGTGACGAAATTGGGGCAGGCGTAATTACGGAAGAATCAGGTCAAGTCCTCAAAGTGGAAGATGGCAAGGTCGTTTTCCGTATTGGTCGTCCTTACCTCGTCTCTCCTGGAGCCTTGCTGCAAATCCATGATGCTGACCTTGTACAACGGGGTGACAACATCGCGCTACTAGTATTTGAGCGTGCAAAAACAGGAGACATTATCCAAGGGCTACCTCGGATTGAAGAACTTCTTGAAGCCCGTAAGCCCAAGGAAATGTGCGTCCTTGCCCGTACCTCAGGTACTGCCCAAGTTACCTATGACTCTGACGATAATCCTGAAGTTAAGATTCTTGGTGATGATGGCACATTGGATGATGACTATTCCTTCAATGCTGGTCAGAGTGTGATCATCTCCGATGGTCAAAAGGTCTTGGCAGGTGAAGCGATTACCGATGGACCCGCGAATCCCCACGACATTCTCGACATTTACTTCCATGCTTATAAGGAATCCCTTGGCGTTCGTCAAGCGGCGCTCATCGGCTTGCAGAAGGTACAAGAGTTCTTGATGAACGAAGTCCAATCGGTATACCAATCTCAAGGGGTTGATATTTCCGATAAGCACATTGAAGTAATCGTCAAGCAGATGACCTCCAAGGTACGCATTGAGGATGGTGGCGACACCACTCGTTTACCTGGTGAACTGGTGGAACTCCATCAAGTTGAGCAAATCAACGAAGCGATGGATATTACAGGCGGAGCACCTGCGGACTATACGCCTGTGTTGATGGGTATTACCAAGGCTAGTTTGAATACCGATAGCTTTATCTCGGCGGCGAGTTTCCAAGAAACCACTCGTGTTCTTACAGAAGCAGCGATCGAAGGTAAATCTGACTGGTTGCGTGGTCTGAAGGAAAACGTAATTATCGGTCGTCTGATTCCTGCGGGTACTGGCTTCAATGCTTACGATACGCCAATCGTCGATGTGGAGACTGGCTATGAGCCAGACCTTGGCTATGACGAAGAGGCGGATGATGTGATCATTGATGACAATACTGCTCGTAATTATCAAATCATTGAACCTCGAGTTGAGCCAATCCGTGTCATTGATAAGCCTCGCAGTCGTCGCAGCTTTGACGATGAGCTAGTGGATGATGATGTGGAATTTGATGATGATGACGAAGAAGAAGATGACGATGATTTCGAGGATGAGGATTAATTGACTAAAAGAGGGTTCGCCGACGCGAACCCTCTTTTATGAGGAAAAATTTGAAAGTGTTGCAAAGCAACACTTTCAAATTTTTCTTAGTTCGCCTTTGAGCGCAGAGCGCTGTAAAATTAGACCTAATTACGATCGCAGCAAGCATGAAGTACCAAGCCCGTATATTTGTTACCCTCCGTCCATCAGTACTCGATCCCGCAGGCACGGCTGTTCAGTCCGCCCTCAAGCAAATGGACTATCACGTTGACTCAGTTCGTATCGGTAAGTATGTAGAAATCATTCTTGATGCAGATAACGAAACCGAAGCATCTCAGAAACTGGATGAAGCTGCGGATAAGCTATTGGCAAATCCTGTCATCGAAAATTACCGCGTTGAATTAACCCCGATCGCCTAGGAATTAAACATAGGAATTGACAATATGAAATTTGGTATTCTCGTATTCCCCGGTTCCAACTGCGATCGCGATGTTGCCACGGTTACTAGTGGAATTCTGCAACAACCCACTAGATTGATCTGGCATAGTGACACCGATATTAGCGATTGCGATGTAATTGTTGTACCAGGGGGATTTAGCTACGGTGATTATCTACGCTGTGGGGCGATCGCCAGATTTGCACCTGTAATGAAATCTTTGCAAGAACACGCCGCCAAAGGTAAATATGTACTGGGCATTTGTAATGGATTCCAGATTTTAACTGAATCAGGCTTATTACAAGGCGCATTAGTTAGAAATCGCGATTTACACTTTATTTGCGATCGCGCACCGTTGCGAGTTGAGCGCAATGATTTAGCTTTTACCAAGAAATATCAAAAGCAACAGGTAATTTCTCTACCAATCGCTCATGGAGAAGGTTGCTATTTTGCGGATCCGGATACTCTTAAAGAACTTGAAGACAATCATCAAGTTGTATTCCGTTATAGCGATGCGATCGGCAATATCAACGATGCCGCTAATCCTAATGGCTCAATATCCAACATTGCAGGGATTTGCAATAAACAGGGTAACGTTCTGGGAATGATGCCCCATCCTGAACGTGCTGCTGAAGGGATTTTGGGCGGTACTGATGGTAAGGCTTTATTTGAAGGACTGCTGGAAGGGTTGTTAGTCAATGCCTAGCCTTTATTTGATCCGTCATGGCATTGCTGAAGATCGGGAGAATTATGAGGATGATACTCTGCGTCCTTTAACCGATGAGGGGCGAAAAAAAACCAAACAAGTTGCCAAGCGTCTTTATGATTTAGGCTTGCGCTTTGACCTATTGCAAACTAGCCCCTTAGTTCGCGCTCAACAGACCGCCGAGATATTTACGAATGTCTTTAGTAGTCCTGTGCAGCAATCCTCGGAACTTGCGCCCGAAGGTAACTTTGAAACATGGCTCCAGTGGGCTACAGAATGGATTTCTCAGCATCCCCAACCTGCTAGAGCATCTTTAGGGATAATCGGTCATGAACCCGACCTAACTACTTGGGCGGAAATACTGATATGGGGAGAGTCTAAGGGAGCCTTAGTACTAAAGAAAGCTGGCATTATTGGTTTAGTCTTGCCTGAAACTCAACCTTGGAAAAGCAATGGAATTTTGTTTCTATCGATTCCACCCAAGCTACTTATTTGAGGCAAGAAACCCCACAGAGAGAAACAGAGCTTCGCTCTGTTTCTCTCTGTGGGGTTAGCTTTCTGGTTCACTATTAATTTCAATATCTAGAGTATCTTCGTCAATCTGGACATACAGCACGTTAGGCTGACAGCAAACTTGACAATCCTCGACATAGGACTGCTGTGATCCTGCACTTATATCAATAAATGTTGTGTTGGTCTCTCCACAGAAAGCACAGGTATAGTCGGCAGTATCTTGCATATTTTCAGAAATCAGGAGCCTTGATAGTATAGCCATATTTGCTTTTTCTAATCAGGCAATTAACCAACAAGTTAGCGCCGCCGCGATCGCATCTGCCGCATCATCGGGACGAGGAACCGCATCAAGTCCAAGTTCCCGCTTAACGGCTTCCTGCACATCACTTTTATCCGCATTCCCATGCCCCGTTAAAGCTTGCTTAATCTGCGGTGGTGAGAATTCAATTGGTTCGATTTTGTGCTGATTTAAGACTAAGACAATTACCCCCCTTGCCTGCGCCACATTCACCAAATTTCCCATCCGATAAAAAAACAGTTTTTCCATTCCTACCACTTGGGGCTGAAACTGCTCGATTAAGGTATGCATATCTTCGTAAATAGTTTTGAGGCGATCGCCAATGGGTGTTTGTTTTGGGGTGACGATTGTGCCGAATTCCAATAACTTGGGCGAAGCAGGCTTTTCAACTTCGATTAATCCAAATCCGACAATTGCTAAGCCTGGATCTATTCCTAAAATTTTCATGTAAATAATCTTATCAGAATTTGCTGCGTAGTAATTAAGTCTTTGCCGTAAAAAATTTAGATAGTGCGCGGCGATGCCGCGCACTATCTAAATTTTTTACGGCAAAGACTTAATTATTAGGAGGATGCTTTATGACAACGTAACGCATCAATTATTAATTACTTAAAAATGGTGGTTTACGCGCTCACTAACCCATTTATCAACATTAAGTTAAGAGTTTTATTATTAAGTAAAAAAATTTATAAAAAATATTAGGATTTAGACTCAAGGAAGATAAATGAAACATCGCGCACAAACCTCAAGACAGAAAATGTCTAATCTCAATTGACGAAAAATGTATACCGAAAAGCGTAATTAGGAGAACCTATGAAAAAGTATTTAGGATTTGTTGTTGCCACTTTTCTTTTAGTTGAAGGCTTTGGGGTTGGCTCCGCGATCGCGGGAGACAAGTATGGCGCAGTCGCAACTGGTCCAGATGGAGCCTATGGCTATGCTTACAATTACAATAGTCAAGACGAAGCGGAGGCAAGAGCGCTTTATGAGTGCGGTAGTACCTGCTCTGTAAAAGTTTGGTTTGCCAATGCTTGCGGTGCTGTGGCTAAAGGCGGCGGTTATTTGGGATGGGCTTGGAATGCTGATGAAACAGCCGCAAAAGCGAATGCTCTAGCTCAATGTGGTAATTCTAGTTGTGAAATTGCAGTTTGGGCATGTACCGATCGCTAATCCGCCTAATAATCACTAAAACATTACCTGTTTAGTCTTTGGTTGGTACAGAAAAATTTTGAAAAAGCTGGTTTAGCCAGCTTTTTCAAAATTTTTCTGGGTTTGAAAGAAATCGCAAAACTTTACATCTTCTCGAAAAATGACAATTATAGCTGTTGCCATTCTTGTGAGGACACAAACCCAGAAGGGAGTTGCGGCGCGAAGCGCCGCAACTCCCTTCTGGGTTTGTGATTTGTCTTAATACAAGTGACCCCAGCTATAAAACTATAAAAAGGGAGTAGGCAGTTTGTGTCCGCTCCCTTTTTATGGTTTTATACGATTGCATCAGGCATATAAAAACTTAGTCTGAGATGCTTTTGGGATATCTGTAAGGCTTTTAAGCTATAATGGCAAAGTGTTTTTAGATATTTAATCAAAACACATCCTAAAGCATCATCAAGAGCGCTATCAACAAATCAAAATGACTTTCTTTGATTTGTTGCCGCAATCTTAACGCTACATATTTCTGGAGTTGTTTACCTTCATGCCTGAGATCGTTACAGAAACTTACAATGCCAATCAGATCCAAGTATTAGAGGGTCTAGAAGCAGTTCGTAAACGACCTGGGATGTACATCGGGTCAACTGGGCCTAAAGGATTACATCACTTAGTTTTTGAAGTTGTTGACAACAGCGTAGACGAAGCTCTAGCAGGACACTGCGATCGCATCTTAGTCGAACTGCTTCCCGATGGATCGGTTTGTGTTTCCGACAATGGTCGGGGTATCCCCATCGATACTCACCCCAAAACTGGCAAATCTGCCCTTGAAACCGTTCTCACCGTTCTCCATGCAGGCGGTAAATTTGGGGATGGTGGCTACAAAGTTTCAGGGGGATTGCACGGTGTCGGTATTTCCGTGGTGAATGCCCTTTCGGAATGGGTGGAAGTATCAGTTTGGAGGTTGGATAAAGTCCACAACCAAAGATATGAAAGGGGATTTCCCGTCACAGAGCTAATAGCTAGTAAGAGCAAAGAAGTGGAGCCTCGCCGTGGGACACAAGTCCGCTTCAAGCCTGATTCCCAAATCTTTACCACCCAAACAGAATTTGAATATGATATTCTCGCGAGTCGTCTCAAAGAGCTTGCCTATCTGAATGCGGGTGTAAAAATCGAATTTTGCGATCGCCGAGGTGCAGAACTTCGCACAGATATCTACCGTTATGAGGGAGGCATTCGTGAATATGTCGCTTACATGACTCGCGATAAAGAACCCATCCATCCCGACATCATCTATGTCAATGGCGAACGCGATAATGTAGCTGTAGAAGTTGCCCTGCAATGGTGCATTGACTCTTACAATGACAACGTTCTCGGATTTGCCAATAATATTCGTACCATTGATGGCGGAACCCACCTAGAAGGTTTAAAAACGGTTCTTACCCGTACCATTAACTCCACGGCTAGACGACTCAAGAAGATCAAAGAAAATGAATCAAACCTAGCAGGGGAAAACGTTCGCGAAGGTTTAACCGCCGTAATCTCCGTGAAAGTTGCCGATCCTGAGTTTGAGGGACAAACTAAGACAAAATTAGGCAACACCGAAGTACGCGGGATCGTTGATTCCTTCGTTGGTGAAGTTCTCAATGAATACCTAGAATTTCATCCTAATGTTGCCACCTCAATTATTGAGAAAGCACTGCAAGCTTTTAATGCTGCTGAAGCTGCTCGTCGCGCCCGTGAACTGGTACGCCGCAAGTCAGCGCTAGAGTCTTCGACCTTACCAGGAAAACTTGCCGACTGTAGCTCTCGCGATCCTAAAGAATCAGAAATCTTCATTGTTGAGGGTGATTCCGCAGGTGGAAGTGCAAAGCAAGGACGCGATCGCCACTATCAAGCGATTTTGCCTCTACGCGGAAAAGTTCTTAACATTGAACGCGCCGATGACAGCAAAATCTATAAAAACAATGAAATTCAAGCTCTAATTACTGGTTGTGGGCTGGGAATTAAAGGCGAAGATTTTAACGAATCCCAATTGCGCTACCACAAAATCATTCTTCTCGCTGATGCAGACGTAGATGGCGCACATATTCGTACCCTTTTGCTGACATTTTTCTATCGCTATCAAAGAGAGCTACTTGATCGCGGCTATATCTATATCGGCTGTCCTCCGCTCTATAAGCTGGAGCGTGGTAAAACTGCTCAGTATTGCTATAGCGATCGCGAACTCCAAAAAGTGATTGAATCTTTCCCCCCTAATGCTAATTACAACATTCAGCGCTTTAAGGGATTAGGTGAAATGATGCCTCAGCAGCTCTGGGAAACTACCATGAATCCTGCAACGCGATCGCTCAAACGTCTCACCATCGAAGATGCCGCCGAAGCAGATCGGATATTCACAATCCTCATGGGTGATAAAGTCGCCCCCCGTCGAGAATTTATCGAAACCTACGGCTCTAAATTAAACCTCACCGACTTAGATATTTAAAATAAAAAAGAGTTGTGAAGCTTTGCTTCACAACTCTTTTTTGAATATATAGCAATCTTAAATGAGTCATGGGAAACAAAAGCTTAAAACTAGGGGCTTAAGCCCCTTACCTTTCTCTCAAATGAAATAGTATATCCTTGGTGTAATCCCAAATGAAGAAATGGCGTACCATTTTTTCATTTGGGATTACAGTTTATTAAAACTTTTTAAAACTCCAGAAATTTTTCAAAAGGCTTGCAAAGCAAGCCTTTTGAAAAATTTCTGGAGTTTTAAAAAGCCCAAAACGCTCGATCTTCCATAAATCTAAAAATCATAAATGATTTAGGGATGTTATATAAATGTAAGTCTTAATGTAAGTCAATTAACAAGAGCTATAAAACTATGCCAAAACTAGACTTTGGGTGCGGACAAAAGAAAACGGCTGGATTTATTGGACTAGATGTATTTGAAGGAAAAGATATAGATGTAGTCCATAATTTCAATATATTTCCCTACCCATTTTCAGACAACTATTTTGATGAAATTGTTTGCAACTCTTCCCTTGAACATGTCGATGATTTTATGCAAACGGTAGTAGAATTACATCGCATTGCTAAGCCAAATGCCTCGATCAAGATTTTTTGTCCGCATTATTCCAGTGCAGATGCCTATCGAGATCCCACCCATAAAACTTTTTTTGCCTACACAACTTTTAATACATTTGCGGGAGGAGGCTCTTACATTTCTCCCTATAATGGCATGTTTAAAATTGCCCAACGTAGCTTTGGGCTACCAGAAAACACGGGATTCATAAAAACTTTATTTAAAAAATTCTTTAACTCGATTCCCGACTTATATGAACATCGTCTTTGTTGGATTTTTCCCGCCCAGACCATCTATTACGAGTTAGTAGTTTTAAAGTAATGAATCACCATAACGTAACTGTAGTAAGTGATATTGAGCCGAAAGAGCAAGAATTGCCTTTTTTTAAGCCTGCTGAGGCGTGGGGGCTCATTTTATTGTTCTGCGTCATCACAGCAATATTGCTACTAATCGGCGGAGCTGGCTCTAGAGTGCTGAACGTTTCGTTTCCGCTGGGAGCTTTTTTAATTGGATGGCGATTGTATTTTCGCTATCCAATACTTTATACAGGCTTTGTATGGTGGCTATTTTTTCTGACACCCTTAGTTCGTCGGATTGCGGATTGGAAGGCAGGTTCTTTAATCGATCCTAGTCCTATTTTACTAACCCCATATTTACCCACGATCATTTCCGCCCATACACTTTATTTCAATATATCGAAAACCAGAGAACAAGGATCGGCTCCTTTTATCCTAGCGATCGCTGGCGTTATGTATGGATTTTTGATAGGGCTAATTAATAACTCCGATAGAATCCCTTCTGTAACTGTTGCTTTCCTAGAATGGATGAGTCCGATTATATTTGCCTATCACATATACGTTAATTGGAAACGCTACCCCGAATACGCCCGTAATATCCAACGGGTATTTTTATGGGGAGTAATAGTTATGGGGGTATATGGCATATTTCAATTTCTAACTGCTCCCGAATGGGATCGCTTTTGGCTAATCAATTCGCCAATTAAATCTAGTGCAGGTCAGCCAGTTCCTCTAGGAATTAGGGTTTGGAGTACGATGAATGCCCCCGGTCCATTTGCTTACTATATGGCTGCTGGATTGACTATTTTACTCAATACCAAAAATGCTTTAGTGGTTCCTGCTGCGGGTTCGGGAGCCTTAGCTTTTTTACTGAGTATAGTGAGAACTAGCTGGATAGGATGGTTTTTGGGAATAATGACTATGATTGGTAGCATAAAGCCTAAACAAAGAAAAAAACTTTTTCTTTCCTTAATTTGCTTGCTTATATTAATAATTCCGTTAGCAACTATAGAGCCATTCTCTAACACAATTACTGCAAGGATGTCTACGCTATCAAATATCAACGAGGATGGTAGCTTTCAGGCTCGCCAATATCTCTATAATGCCTTAATTGACGAGGCTATTGTGAGCTTTGTGGGTAGTGGTATTGGCACGGCTGAAGGCTATGATAGTGCGGTTTTAGCGATGTTATTTAATCTAGGATGGATAGGCTGTATTCCTTATATTGGTAGCTTAATATTGCTGACGATCGCCCTTTTTAATAGCCCTTCAAATTCTAAAGAAATGTTCCCCTCTATAGTTAAGGCGATCGTCTTTCAATCCATATTCTATCTATTTGCAGGAGCTTCTATGAAAGCAGCAACAGGGATGTTGCTGTGGTCATTTTTATCCTTTGGATTTGCTCAGAGTAAATATCAGTATTACGATCTTCAATTAAAAGCAATGAGTGCGATCGCCAAAAAAACTGCTAATACTATTTAGTAAATCCAGAAAATAGAGAGTTTAGAAAGAGAGAGATTTCCAGGCGATCGCTAACGTTGAAGAAATCAAGAGGAACCACTCCATCGGTATGCCGACTAACTACGCCAAAACCTAGACGGGCGCGGCGATAGTTGAGAACTAAAGGACTATTTGCTGTTAAGGGCTGTCGTAACCAGTTATCAAAATTGCTTGCACTTGCCATACGATCGCTCATGGATTTGACGATAGCCGCAGTGCGCTCGTCGGGTAAACTGCGCGACGCAAAGACATAGGCTCTTTCTAATAACTTATCGCGCAAATTTGGGGTTAGCCAAGCTGCTACTACCATTTCTAAAGGAGTTTGAGGATTTTGTTTAACCGATTGCAAAGCATTGCTGTCATTGCCGATCGCCTTAGCGAGTAGTAGGGCTGTGGGATTGCCTGTTTCCTTAAGTTCTTTTACCGCATTAGGATTACCATTCCACCATCGGAGGGCGGCGAGATTTAGCTTGTTGCGGGGATCTTGAACGTAGGCAGCTTCTAGATTTGCAACGATCTGTGGATAGAGCGATTGAAAAGGAGCTTCTGTCCAGATTGGGCTGGTGATAAAGATGGGATCGTTGATTACTTCTGTAGTCATAGCGGCGATCGCTTCTGAAGTTTTACCCTGTCGCCATAGACTTACGCCTAAGCCAAAGGAGAGCGATCGCTTATTGGGTATAAGTTCTAAACCACGTCGAAAATAGGTTTCGGCTTCTTGGACAGAATCGGGCGTATTTTGTTGGAGACTGAGCCATGCGGCGGCGTTATAACCAGCTTCGTTATGGGGATTAATCGCGATCGCCCGTTTAATGGAGGCTAGTCCTTCTTTTTGCCATGTTTGCGCCTGTGGCAAACTGGCATAATTAGCCGCTAAATCTGCTAAATTCCAACCGAGTTGATAGGGATAGTAAGGTTCCCAAGGCGCGAGTTGTTGAGCTAACTTGAGCCGATCTTGGAACTTATCAAGGTTGGCGATCGCCTCAGACAGATATTCCTGATTGCCTGATTTCAGGGAAACAACTAGGTCAGATTTGCCCCTAGAGAGATAAATAAAACCAACATTAGAGGCTTGCCAAGCGGTATTTACAGGGGCTAGCCAAGCGATCGCCAGTCCTAAATAAACAGTAGCGATTATTGATAGCCATACACGCGGTTGTCTGTGATAGCCAAGGGTAACTAATTGTCCTGTATGAATTTGTCCTAAATATGCTAAGGTTGCCAAGATCACCACCAAACTACCGCTAATGGCAGGCACATCTAATTGATAGTCCGTCAGTGCTAGGGTTCCATAGCCGATCAAACTGCCAAATAGTCCGTAGGCGATCGCCTGTTCCTGTGGATTTTTTTGCCAACTGGCAGAGCGATGTAATTTGATAAACAGACTCGTGATTGCCAAGATCAAAAAGACACTCGTTATAATCGCGCCAATCCCTAATTCTGCCCAAAGTTGCATCGGTGTACTATGCAATTGAAAGAGAAGTTCGGCTTCTCGCTCAGCCCATTGGGGGCGATATTGCTGATAGAGCATAATGGTCGAACCTGCGCCTGCCCCAAATAGCCAATGCTCTAAACCAATGCGTAAACCAACATCGGCGGCGATCGTTCTAAACAGCAATTCCCCAGAGCCTTGAGTAGGATTGCTCGAATTTGCAATTAATCCCCCAATTAGCGATCGCAAACGATTATTTGCCACAATTAAGCCACTTAATAGGGCAAGTGCGCCCCCACTAAGGAGCAAGGCTCCGCCTTTGTGACGACTACGCAATAGAGCCACAACAATTCCATAGAGTGCGATCGCGCCTAATCCTAAAAATCCTCCCCGTGAACTGGTGGTATATAAATCTAAAATTCCTAAGCCAATCCCCGTTAGCCATAGCGATCGCCAAATCCCCTTCTGGGCGATCGCCAAACTCATCAATATGGGTAAAACCAGCATGAGATAACCAGCCACATAATTTTGATGCCCCATCGGAGCCCAATTACGAGATTCCAAATCTGTAAAATCGTAAGTGAGGTTCAGCCCCCATTGATTTAGCTTGGCTAATTTGCCTAGCTGTGGCAGCCAAGTCTGGGTTGTCCAGAGGAATAGACTTTCTATAATTACTGCTATTCCTAAGAGTCCTTGAAATTTCAAAATGGGCAAGACCTGAGAATTTTCCTCTTTGTCCTCTTTACGAATCTCTAAGCGTGACTTTGGCGGCGCTACATGCAAAAAATTATTAGTGGTATATAAGGCGATGAAATAGCCAAATGCTGTCAAGCTATACCACATAGCCTGATTGGGAAATTGCGAAAACATTGTCGATAGACACAAGGTCACTAAGCCAGCGCCGATCGCCCAGTCCAAGCCATTACCTAATAGATAAAAGGGTTTACCGATGCGCCATAAATTTAGCAAAGCGGCGATCGCCAAGCAGAGCAGACCTACTTGCCAAAGCAGCACCCAAGGAAAGGCAACCATTTGGGTACTACTGTCAGGTAGCAAGGTAAACAAAATATAGGCGGCTATACCCAACTGGATGATTAATCGACCTGTACTCATAGAAAATTCAATTAGGGGTTAATTACGGGTTAATTATGTGTTTGTTGTATGTTGATTGTGCGAATACAGCTATTACCTGTCCTTTACAGAATGGCGTAGGCATTTTGTGTTTTGGTATTAGTTGCTAAAAATGGGAAAATATTCTCATCGCTAAAGAAAAAATATTAGGCGATCGCTAATATTTGTTAACTATGAATGAGGCTTTACCATCTGTCCAGCATTCGGCTCAGCCCAGCAATCAGTCACTAGTTGATTTAATTGCTAAGGCGATGCTCTCAAGCAATAGCCTTGAAGATGTATTAAAAGTGTTTTTAAGCAGTCTAGGTGAACATCTAGAAGCTAATCGTGTAGCTATTTATCATCTCACAGAGCCACAGCAGGGAGAGATTTTAGTAGAAGCTATTTCAGCAAATATTCAGAGCATTAAAAATCAGCAATATCCTTTGGCATATTTTGGAATCGATCAAATCCACGATTTTCCAAGCGATCGCGTGACCATTTTGACCGATCTTGCTCAAATCACGGAAAGAATGGTTGTGCATCAAGCTTGGCAAGATACCCACACAAAATCGATGATGTCTGCGCCAATTGTGTTAAGCACCTTAACGAGCAGAACCAAGATTTGGGGATTAGCATTTGTCCAACAATGCGATCGCATTAGGCAGTGGCAACCACAGGAAGCTAAGTTTTTATTAGAAATATCTCAAGTTTTAGGGCAATGTCTAGAAATATGGGATTGCCGTTTGCGATCGTCTCCAGACTCGCCCATAGATCCCTATATGCCTAAACAGGTCGTCAGGAAAAGTGAACAAGAAGAATTTATCGCGAAAAGAATAGACTTATCCGAGCAGTCCCCAGAACTATCTTCCGATCTGTGCCTTGAAGAAATTTCGGTGTCCAGCGAGTTTACGCTTTCAGATGATGATGAAAATGACTTGTTTAGCAATCTTGGCGATCGCCATGAAGAAGAAGCGATTAATTTAGCAATTAATCAAGCGATGCAACGTTTAGATCAGAAATTCATGAATAAAGCGGATAGTTATTCTCTATCCTTTGTACCTAATGATAGATATCAAGATAATGATGATGTAGATGTAGATTCAATTACCTTGGAAGATGTATTAGAAGACTTCAACAAAGAAAAGGTACAGTTTTTACAGGAAAAAGTTAATGAGCTAATTGAATCTTTGCAGTACAAGTATGATGAAATTGCTCTGTTACAAAATCAGGTTCAAGAGTTAATAAAATCACAACAGGAATTTAAAAAAATATTACTGGAACTCCAATCTGAAGATTTAACCCAAACTATCAAAGATGCATTTCAGAAAATGCATCAATTTCTATATCCCAATTGATATATCGCCCGCTACGCGGGCGATATATTTTAAGTTTTTTAAATAGCTAACACTGAATCTAGCTGACCTTGGCGTTCTAATGCATGAATGGCATCACAACCGCCAATATGTGTATCATCTATAAAAATTTGAGGTACAGAACGTTTCCCATCCGATCCTCTGGCAGCCATTTTTGTACGAGCTTCTTCATCCCCATCAATCACATATTCAATATATTTAACTCCCTTAGTATCAAGCAAATGCTTGGCTCTGATACAAAAAGGACACATACGCCATGTATAAATTTCTACTTTCGCCATAATCAATCTTTGAATGTGTTAAATGAATGAACTAAACCCACTATAGCGGTTTTCATTTGGACTTTACAGCGCTTTGCGCTTAAACAAACCCCAGAGTAAGGTTGCGCCGCACCTTTACTCTGGGGTTTTAAGGCGTTAGAGACTGAATAACTCCTTCGCGATCGCATCAGCTAATCCTTCAGAACCACCCTTAGCACCAACTCGCTCTAATCCATTAAGTCGGCATTGGTCTAGATACGGGCGATCGCCTAAAGTTCTCTTGACGCATTTTGCGGCCTCTCTCAAGGTTTCGGGCGTAGCCGCTTCTTTGCCTATGGTTTGGACTGATAAGCCCAGTAACCGCTCTTGTGCTTCCGCAAAACGATAGGAAAATTGGGGACCATTTCCCATAATCTGCACTACAGGTTTACCCAAGCCAACCGCTTGTTCCACAGCAGTTCCCGCCATGCCGATCGCCAAATTACATTGATGTAAAATATCAGAAAAAGCATCACTAAAACAGAGAATACTGATCCCTAAATTCTCTTGATAGAGCTTGCCATCGGCATATTGCCAACCCGCTTGGGGCGCGAGTTCAGATAATTGGGGCATGAGGCTAGGCACAAGCGCCGCCCGAAATTGGATCGGTTCAGGGGCAAATTCTTGGGCGATCGCCTCACACAAACGCATCTGCAAGACGAGATTTTCGGCAGCTTCGGGTAACCGACTGCCAGCTAAGAGCGCAATCATGGCGACTTCAGGACTCAAGCACAAATTTTTCTCCGTTGGTTCTAATACATCCATAATCGGATAACCAACAAAACTTGTATTTCTATAACCCCTTTGCCTAATGAGTTCCGCACTATAGGCATCACGGGTTAAAATTTGCTTACAGCGAGGCGATCGCATCATCAGAGCTTGTTCCCACCGTGGCACATAGCGATTTTCGTAAAATCCCGAAGATGACACCAAAAACATGGCATAGGGTAAGCCCGTCACATAGGCAAAAATAGCTGGTAATACATCTCCTGTCGCAAAGACAAAATCACAAGTTTTGCCACAGGCCCTCGCCGCCTTGATTTGTTGCCAAGTTAAAGCAATCAATCCCGATTGAAAATCTTCAATTTGCTTCCATAAACTCATATAGGCAAAACCGCCTGATGGCAGAGACTTAGTAGGGGTGGCGATTTCTACACCTGCCCGACGATAGGCACTACCATCACCCACTAGGGGCAAGGCGATCGCTTCTACCTGAGGATATTTACGCAGTAAAGCTTTAAGAACTTCAGAACCATTGAGATCTTCTCCATGTCCATTACTAATAAAGAGAACTCGCTTCTTTTGATTTGATTTGGAAATGGAGATCCTGTGCATAAAGTTTAGGTTAGGTCGATGCTGGGGGCATATCACGAAGAAGCTATACATAAAATATAATAAAACAGTACTTAATAGAGCAATCCTAAAAATTTGAGAGAGTGCGCCCCGTGGGGCGCACTCTCTCAAATTTTTAGATGCGTTAAGTTTAGATTTAGCTTCGTATTCGCTGCTATTTGATTTTGAGCGAAAATAACTTTAAATAAATTCTTGAGGTGTATTTTTGACAAAATTCTCGCCAGATTGCCCATATCCGCTTACTTCTTGCCCGCAGGGATTAGCAAAGTGGATTCCTCTTTATTCAGTATTAACTACCTATAAACTTACCTACCTTATCCAAGATATAAGTGCAGGAATTGCCTTAACAGCCATTTTAATTCCCGCAGGAATGGGATATGCCTCCGCCGCAGGATTACCGCCAATTTATGGACTTTATGCAACGATCGCCCCTTTAATTGCCTATGCCATTTTTGGTCCCAGCCGCATTTTGATATTAGGACCCGATTCTGCTTTAATTCCGCTTATTTCCGCAACCATCTTGCCCCTATCTCAAGGCGATCCCTTAAAAGCGATCGCGATCGCGGGAATACTTGCTATCATCTCAGGATTTTTATGCATTGTTGCAGGGCTTGCTAAATTTGGTTTTATTACCGAACTCATCTCTAAACCAATTCGCTATGGCTATCTCAATGGAATTGCAATTACGGTGTTAATTGCCCAATTGCCCAAAATTTTTGGCTTTTCTGTCAAAGGACAAACTATTTGGGAAGAGTTGTGGGAATTTTTTCTGGGGGTAAAGAATGGAAGAACAAACTTCACCGCTTTAACAATCGGTATAGCTTGTCTGGCCATAATTCTCGTTTTAAAAAAGTTCGCTCCAAAAGTCTCTGGGGTTTTAATTGCCATGGTTGGAGCGACGGTGATTAGTTCCATTTTCGGTCTCTCCGATAGCGCAGGGATTGATGTAATTGGAGTGCTACCACAGGGATTGCCAAGTTTACAAATACCTAGTTTTAATCCTTCAGAATTTAAAATCTTATTTTCTAGCGCTCTGGCGATCGCCCTAGTTTCCTTCACTGACATGAGCCTATTATCCAGAACTTTTGCTATTCGTGGCGGCTATCGCGTTGACCGCAATCAAGAACTCATCGCCCTTGGCATAGCCAATATTGCAGCTGGTCTATTTCAAGGCTTTTCTGTGAGCAGTAGCGCTTCACGTACTCCCGTTGCTGAAGCCGCAGGAGCGAAAACCCAAATCACGGGTCTAGTAGGAACCTTATGTATCGCGTTCGTCTTGCTATTTACCCCAATGCTATTGCAGAGCTTACCTCTATCCGCTTTAAGTGCAGTCGTAATTTCTGCGGGTATCGCTATTTTTGAAATCTCAGGGACTTTACGCCTCTATCAATTACGCCCCTTTGAATTTCTGCTATCCATCGTCTGTTTCGCTGGGGTTGCCTTTCTAGGCGTTATTCAAGGAATTTTTATTGCCATAGGATTAGCATTATTTGCCTTTATCTGGAGTGCTTGGCGACCGCATTATGCAGTTCTGGGGAGAGTGGATGGCATTAAAGGCTATCACGATGTATTTCGCCACCCCGAAGCTAGACGCATCCCCGGCTTAGTAATTTTTCGTTGGGATGCACCTTTGTTTTTTGCGAATGCGGAAATTTTCTGCGAAAGGGTGATGCAAGCGATCGCCACGGCTCCCACAATCACTAAATGGGTATTAGTTGCCGCCGAACCTGTCACTGACATTGACTTGACTGCCGCCGATGCGATCGCTGAGTTAGATAGAACGCTCTGTCAGTTAGGCATAGAAATTTGTTTTGCCGAAATGAAGGGACCCACTAAAGATCGTCTCAAAAGATATGGTCTATTTAGCAAATTTGGCATTGAAAGCTTCTTTCCGACTATCGGACAAGCGGTTGATGTATATCTTGAGAGCAATCAAGTGGAATGGCATGATTGGGACGAATAAAAAAGGCCCAGTAAGCAATAAGAGTCGCACAGGGCGCGACTCTTATTGCTGGGATTAGGACTTAATAGCCGTCCAATCCTTTTTTAATAAATTAACGAATGTAGTGATGCCCTTAGAAAATCCGACAGGGTCTTCCATCGCATATTCAGGAAATTCTTCATAGTGTCGCCATTGCTCGGTGACATTGTGGCGTAAATGCAAGACACGCTCGCCATCTTCTAGCTTCCAAAGCATCTGTCCGCCTGTAGGGATATGAGACATAGACTCCTCCTGTTACTCAAACGTAAACATTTAGCAGTGGTCTGAGCAACCATTTGCTGCTTTAAATTGTGACGATCCCAATATTAAATTCTGTAAATATTGCTACTTTAGATCTAGCTAAAAATACCAATTTGATATACAGAAAATAGTTTTCAACTCCTCTATCTATCTTAATGAATATTTTTTAGATAAGTACCTTGGCATAATTAAAATCCAGACCCGAAAACCTGCGACGCAGGTTTTCGGGTTTTATATTTAATTTCGCCTAGCTACTTATCTATTTCCTGTGAATGATTATACCAAAGCACTAAATGGCAAAGCCATTTAGTGCTTTTAAAATCTTTAGGTGGGTTGTTTTGGGCTTTGATGTACAGCAAAGCCATAGTTAGCCAGTACAAACCAAAACCCAAAAAGCGAGTTGCGGCGCTTCGCGCCGCAACTCGCTTTTTGGGTTTTATGTCCTAAGCAAAACTTACATTGCTATAGGGGGAAAGCCAAGCGCTCATGGGTGACAGCGATATTCACAACGTCACTGTATAATCGCTTTCTGTAGCAAGTTGGTGACTGTATTGATTGCCATTTATCCTGGGAGTTTTGATCCAATTACCTTTGGGCATCTCGATATTATTAAGCGCGGTAGTCATCTATTTGATCAAGTTATTGTCGCAGTCTTACGCAATCCCAATAAAAACCCTCTATTTACGATGGAGGAGCGCATTGTCCAAATTCGTGAAGCGACTTCACACCTAAATAATGTGGATGTAGATGCTTTTACGGGATTAACGGTGACTTATGCTCATCTTAAGCAAGCTAAAGTCTTAATTCGAGGTTTAAGAGCCGTTTCGGACTTTGAATTAGAATTACAGATGGCGCATACCAATAAAACTTTGGCGAATGATATTGAGACAGTTTTTCTTTCTACTTCTAACGAATATAGCTTTTTGAGTAGTAGCGTAGTTCGGGAAATTGCTAGATTTGGGGGTGCGATTGATCATCTCGTCACACCACAGGTAGCGATCGCTTTGAGACAAAAGTTTCAGAACATTTAAGCTAAAGTAAGGATAAACGGCTCTATGTTGTGTTTATCCGTTCTCCAGAGTATAAACCTATGAAAACACTCCTAGCATCGATCGCCGCGATTGGCACGATGAGCGCCTTTGCTGGTTCTGCGATCGCCGAAGTCTCGTTCAATATTAGATTTGGTTCTAGTCCTGAAGTTAAGACCTATCGAACCTATCGTTCCTACCGCTCTAATGTTTTTAACTCACCTGCAATTCCCTATTACCAACAGCGTAGTTATCGTAATTATGACAATAACTATGGCAACTCTAGGGTAATTGTGCGTGAAGTATATCCACAAGTTAACTACGGAAATTCTTGGAATTATTCCACAATTCCTGGCCCTAACTATTACTATCGCTCGCCCCGAAATAACGGTGGCGAACGCTATATAGTGGAAAAAAGGATCATTCGCGTCAGATAAACAAAAAAGCTTGCATTAGCAAGCTTTTTTGTTTATCTGTAGTCAATTTCATTAGGACGACCCAAAACCCAAAAAGCGAGTTGCGGCGCTTCGCGCCGCAACTCGCTTTTTGGGTTTTGGGTTCTAACAAGACTGCTTAATTTATCTAGACAAAATGACATAGTCATTTTGTCTAGATAAATTAAGCAGGTTGCTTAATATTTTCTGCGCCTTTAGTGATGGTAATCGACTCAATGCGATCGCCTACTTGGATTTTCTCAATTAATTCCATGCCCTCGGTTACATAACCGAAAACAGCATAGGAACCATCAAGGAAATAAATATCATCGAGGGCGAAGTAAAACTGACAGGAAGCCGAATTGGGAAATTGAGATCTTGCCATCGCGATCGCGCCTTTGTTATGGCGCAACTTTGGCTTTTGCGTAGGAGGTAAAATCTCGCCGTAGGTCGCTTGCTTAGCACCATCGGACAGAATTTCAAGGGGAATATATCTTGTCTGAGAGGTTGCGGGATCGACAAAGTTTCCAGTGCCATTACCTAAGGGATCACCACCTTGAACGACGAAAGGTGTAGGTTCTTTAACGACACGATGAAATGTCAACCCGTTATAAAAACCTTTTTTAACGAGATCAGCAAAATTACCTGCGGTGACAGGAGCATTATTGCCATCAAGTTCTATCTTGACGACTCCAGATTTAAGCTTTAACTCCACTGTAGCTGACCCTTTTAACTGCACAAATTTAGCTAAAGCAGCTTCGAGGGGATTATCGCTAGGTTTTGCCTCAGGAGCTTTAGTAGAGTTCGGGGAAGGCTTCGCACTGGCAGTGGCGGATGAACTAGGTGAAGCGCTAGCCGAAACACTACTACTATTACTGCAACTAGTAAGCAATAGACTAATTGCTAAAAAACAACTAAAAATCCAACGAAACATTATTTATAAACCTTCTAGTGGCACGGATAAAAACTTAGCAATTGCGGCGGCTCGATCTTCAAGCACAGTTAAAGAAATTGGCTGACCAACTTCGGATAGGGGCAGATCTCCTTTACCTTTGACGCGCAAGTATAGCGCCCGTTTAGGACTTAGTCCATTCCGAATCTCTACGCGCACGGCTTGCACATCCGCAATCTTGTAAGTAAATTCCAGATTTTTGCTTTGATTGCGCCCACGACGGAAGATTGTCACTTTGCCTGTATTGCGATCGAACTCGTTGTAGCCACTGCCATAATCGATCGCAATCACGTATAGCAAATATGCTTCGAGCAAAGAACCTGCGATCCCATAAAAAGAGAGCGCTAAACCCTGTGGGACAAACTCTAGTTGTAGAGGGTCAGAAAATGGAAGCAAGTTGGTATGTAAATAGCTGGACAAACCTGCTAGCAAGAATCCCGACGCACCTATGGCAACAATAACCGCAAAGCAATAGTTACTAAAGCGTCGTGACCCGACAATGTCATATCGCAGAACATTGGATTGAGATTTTATGGCTACCATCGGTTGAAGTTAATGTAGAAACTATTATCTAGAAAACAATAGTATATAGCTGCTTGCAAACTCTAGCCAAAGTATTGCTACAACAATTCTCATAACAGATTTGTTGTAAGTGGCTAGGCGCAATTAAATATAAAATCCCCAAAGCTGTGGCGCACACTGCCCGTGCGCTATAGCTTTGGCTTAGCTACTTACCAATACTTTAGAGCTTAATATATCTATACTAACTGGTTCTAAGTTATGATCCAGAGGATTTGCGAAGAGATAATTCGTAGGATATCTTGCATAGACCAAGTATCTCAAGGCTTACATCAGACCTGTCACTTACTGTCACCTATATTTCCAAATTAATCGTGAAAAAATCACTCCATTACTCCTTAAAGCAAAGTATCCTTTCCGCGATCGCCCTTGGTTTGGTCTCCGTTGTTGCGGCATGTCAGCCACCTGCTACTCCTACTGAGACTGCATCCACGCCCGCTTCCACTGCAAAACCTACAACTTCAGCATCCCCCACTGCATCGGCATCCCCTTCTGCTTCTGCTAGCCCCTCCACAAAGACTACTGAAGCTGCTGGTACTACTACTGCTAGCCTTGATAAAATTGCTGGCGAATACAAGGTTGTTTTAGATCCTAAAGTTTTAGCTGATGCTGAAAAAGAAGGCGTTAAGTCTGTAACTGGTAAATGGACTATTAAGCCCGAAGGTACTTTTGAAGCTACGCTCAAAGCTGTATCCACCAAGGGAGAAGAACAAGAAATTAAAACTGCTGGCAAAATTACGATTAAAGATGGCAAGGTCGTATCTCAAGTGGAAACTGTGAACGGAGAAAAGCCACCTCAAGCTCCTCCTGAACAGCCCTACACATTATCTGCTGATGGCAAAGAGTTACAAGCTGATGGTCAACCTGTGAAGTTGGTCAAACAATAATTTTGAGAGCAAAGTGGCTTAGCCACTTTGTTTTAGGGAACAGTCCTAATAAATGATAAAACCCGAAAGATAGTTGCAGCATGAATTGCTGCAACTATCTTTCGGGTTTTATCGCAAAAATTATTTCACAAAAACTATTTCATAAAAATTATGCAAGGGCGTTATGTATAACGGCTACACATCCCACGATCGCATTTATAGTTTTGAAGAGTTGGATTTTCCCCTTGATGGGGTGGAATTTCAGCACGAAGGACAGAACTGTAAACGCCCTTATATTATTTTTAATATGGTTTCTAGCCTTGATGGTAAAGCCACAACCTATGCAGGAAAACTTACGGGTTTAGGCTCACGCCCCGATCGCAATTTAATGAAAAGGCTGCGATCGCAAGTGGATGCTGTCCTCGCAGGTAGTGGGACATTGCGCCATGATGCCTTTATCCCGACCATTCCTCCCGAACTATTTGGGGAACGCCAAAAAAACTTTTCGCAACCACAACCCCTTGGCATGGTGATCAGTAATTCAGGAAATTTGCCTAGTGATCATCGTTTTTGGAATGCGGGTAAGGATTTGCGAATTGTGTTATTGGCGGAAAACTCTAATCCTGGGGCATGGTTATATGAAAAGGCACAAGTTTTTAAATTTCCTGTGCAAGCCCAAAACCAGCAAATCAGCTTGCAGCAAGTTCTGAAATTTCTGTTTGAGCAGCTTGGGGTTAAGCGCCTTTTAGTGGAAGGTGGGACAATTTTGAATTATGAGTTGATATCTCAAGGTTTGGCGGATGAAATCTTTCTTACCCTATCGCCGCGTTTGGTGGGCGGAGTTCAAAATATGTCAATTCTCGGTGGCGAGGGCTACGGCATGGGTGGTGGCGATTTGCCTAAGCTGAAGTTGCGATCGCTGTACCATCATGATTCAGAATTATTTTTGCGATATCAATTTGTCTAGCAATTAAAGTAATCCACGCTTCGCGTGGATTACTTTAATTGCTACTTTCTTCCAATCCAAGGATAGTGTTAACACTATCCTTAGGTTGGAAGAAAGTATGAAATATGCCTATTACATTAGTTTTGTTTATGCTGTTGCGAGTTGGGTTTTGGCTATTTGCGCCGCCGAATCCCGATGAGGCATACTATTGGCTCTGGGGACAACATTTAGACTTTTCCTATTACGATCATCCGCCTTTACAGTCGTGGCTACAGGGATTAATGACCGCTTTATTCGGTCAATCTCTTTTCACTTTGCGATCGCTAAATGTCCTTACCAATGGCATCTTTTTCTATACCTATTACTGCATTCTGCAATATCTCTATGGCGATCGCGCCAAGCACTATATCTGGTGGGTAGTTCTGGCAATTTTTGGATCACCTTTGTACAGCATTATGCTGTCTTTAGCTTGGCATGACCATTTGGCGATCGCCCTGAGTCTGGTCGGCGCATATCTTTGCATCAGGTTCCTTGATGAATATTTAGCGAATGGCAAAGGTGAAAATGGCAAAAGTTCGAGCTGGCGATTATATGGCAGTGCGATCGCCTTATCTTTAGCGCACATTACCAAATACAACTCTTTATTTATGACCTTGGGCTTATTAGTAGCGATCGCCACCCATGAGCAATTACGGAAGTTATTTAGAGATATCCGATTGTGGTTATGTGCAGTAATTGGAATAATCACTTTTACGCCTGTTTTCTATTGGAACTATATCAATAATTTCCAATCCTTCCGCTTCTATGCTAGCCGTAGCGTTGACAGTGGCTTACCAATCATGCGCTTGCTAGAACCCTTAGGATTTATCGGGATTTCGCTCTTAATGCTCTCTCCCTTTGTAGCATGGTTACTATGGCAGGGATTTAGATATCCAGAATTCAAAGCGAATTTGTCTCTTCAGAATATAGTTTATAAGCACGTTGCATTTTGGACATTTTTAGTTCCCACAGTGCTATTAATGGCAATTTCGCTGATTTCTACAGCCCTCTATTACTGGAATATTCATGCTTATTTATTATTGTTCCCATTGCTGCCATCAGCGACCTGCCCTCACCTTCCAGCCTCTTCTCTCATTGGGAGAAAGAAAGGGATTAGGTTTTCTGTCTATGGATTACAAATCTTTGGTTTATTATTTACGGCTCTATTTGTTTGGAATTCGGCAATATTTCCTGTGAGTGCTTTGTTTGGCAAGGATGGCGATCCAGATGGACGGATGTTGTTTGGATGGAGTGAAGTTAGTGGCGAAATCCAAAAAATTGCGAATAGCTTACCAGAAAAGCCTTTAATCATCACTTCTGACTATCGCTCAGCCGCTATGCTTGCCTATGCAATGCCTGATCCGAATGTTACAGCTCTATCTAAGAGAATTAGTCAATTTACCCTTTGGAATTTGCAGAATGTGGCTCAACAAAAGGGTAAAACTGCAATCTTAATTTCCGATCAATGGTATCCCTTAACTACCGAAGCGATCGCTAAGTTTGAACAAGTAAATCCCCTTAACCAAGTCCCAATTTCTCGATTTGGTGTGTATTTAAAGACCTATGAAATTGCGATCGCAAAAAATTATCAGCCATAGATATAGAACCTAATAGGGGATTACCATCGCTAATTTTCTATGCAGTTTTATAAATTTCAATTATTGCAATAAATTCAAGAAATCGTTTAAACTGAGTATGCTCATTTAAAGCTAATAAACTCATGGCTCACGTTGGTATTATTTGCGTACCTGCTACAGGGCATCTCAACACAATATTACCCCTTGGTTGTGAACTCAAACAGAGAGGACATCAAGTAACTCTCATAGGCGTATTAGATGCCAAGGAAAAAACCGAAGTTGCGGGCTTAAATTTCAAGTCTTTTGCTGAACTTGAACGTCCTTTGGGTTTTACTCCCGCAAGTCTTGTGAAGATGGGTTCGTTAAGTGGAGTAGAGGCTTTTCGCTATTCGATTGAGCTATTTGAAAAAAGTGCAAAGATCATGATGGAGGACGGACTTGCAGCAGTTCGCGAAGCTCAAGTCGATTTGTTGTTAATTGATCAGGCTTCTTTTGGCGCTTCTAGTGTTGCTGAGTATCTGGGTATTCCTTTTATCAGTTTTACCAGTGCGATCGTTCTGAATCGTGATAATTCTGTTCCTCCTTTTAACTTTAGTTGGAACTACTCCCCCAGTTATATTGCGAGATTGAGAAACAAATTGGGCTATAAACTGCTTGATCGACTAGTGAAACCTATTGCAACCACAATTTCTCAATATAGGCGATCGTGGAATCTAGCACCCTTTAAACATCCTAACGATGCCTATTCTCCCATCGCCCAGATTTGTCGCCAGCCTAAAGAATTTGAATTTCCGCGTCAGACATTACCACCCCATTTCTATTTTACGGGACCATTACATAGTTCTGAGAGTCGCGTTAAGATCGATTTCCCCTACGAGAAATTAAATGGGAAACCCTTGATCTATGCATCAATGGGAACTATTCAAAATCGGTTGCTAGAGGTATTCAATCAAATCGCCGAAGCCTGTCAAGATTTGGATGCTCAATTAGTAATTTCTTTGGGAGGATCAGCCGATCCTGCATCGCTACCACCCTTTGCTGGCAATCCGATTGTGGTTAAGTACGCTCCGCAGCTAGAGCTTTTGCAGAAAGCTCAACTCACGATTACCCATGCAGGATTAAACACGACTTTAGAATCCCTCAGTTCAGGAGTACCAATGGTTGCTATTCCGATCGCGAATGATCAACCGGGCGTAGCGGCTCGCATTGCTTGGACGGAGACAGGTTTAGTAGTTCCGATCAAGAAGTTAACCGTTCCCAAATTGCAAAAGGCAATCCAAACGGTTTTATCTGATGCCAAGTACAGAAACAATGCGAAAAAGATGCAAGTAGCAATCCAAAATTCAGGTGGATTAAAACAAGCTGCCGATATTGTCGAACAGGCGATCGCTAAATTTGTTCAACAAACAAATTAATTGTTACAGTCTATTTAGGGTTTGTGTAATACAGATAAATGTTGAAAAAGCTTGCCTCACAAGCTTTTTCAACATTTATCTAAGTTTTGACAAAGCGCCAAGCGCTGTAATTTTACAAAGAATCAAAAAACAAGCAAAACTATGCAAGAAAATAATAATTTGAGAGAAGATAATTCTAATTCAACTAAATACACTACAGAAAGTGAAATTGATAGAGTATTTAGTGTTTTTCAATCATTTAATAAAAATCCTGAAATACAAAAACATCCTTCAGATAATCAAGATGAAAAAGTTTTAACAATGTCCTCACTTGGACAATTAGGACGATTTGGTAATCAATTATTTCAGTATGCATTTTTGAAGATTTCTGCGGAAAATCGCAAGGCAAAAGTTGAATGTCCTAGTTGGATTGGTCAAAGTCTTTTTGGTCATGATGATCAGCCTATAACCAGACGTTTACCTCCTGCGATCGAATGTGCAGAGAATGAGAACACTCTATTCGACATCATTCCTGAATTTATTCCTTATCTGGAAAAATCAGCAAAAGCTAAAAGTTGTCGAATTGATTATGATTTTTTGACCTCTGAATCTATTGGTGTGGATTTATGGGGCTTTTTTCAATTTCATAGTCACATATTTAAACCTTATCAAGAATATTTTCGATCACTATTTAAACCTGTTGACGAGTTACAAATACCATTAAGACACAGTTTAAATATTTTGCAATCTAAAGGTAAGACTGTCGTTGGAATCCATATTCGGCGAGGTGATTACATTACTGAGCCAAGAGCTGGATTCACCTTAGTATTTCCTACCAGATGGTATTGTCAATGGCTAGAAAGTATATGGAAGGAATTAGAAGAACCTGTTTTATTTATTTGTAGTGACGATCTAGATAATGTTTTACCTGAGTTTGCAAAGTTTTCACCTGTAACTACAAAAGATTTACAAGTCCAATTGCCAAGTTCTTTTAAAGAATTAAATATAGAATTCTATAGTGACTTTTTTTTACTGAGTCATTGTGATGTTGTTTGCATAAGCAATAGTATTTTTAGTTTTGCTGCTAGTATGCTAAATGAAAAATGTAAAAGCTTTGTTCGACCCACTTGGGACTTTGACAAAAAATTTACCAGCTTCGATCCTTGGGACAGTAAACCTATTTTATGGTTAGGAGATGAAAATCCAAAATTCTTTAAAAATTTTATTGATATTTTGACTATTACCTATACTACCCAAGGACTTTTGACGATGATTAAATCTTTAATTGTGTATATACCTTTAAGTATTATTAAAGGATGGGTAATCAGATTCTATCTTGGATATAAAGTGCATGGCTATCTAGGATTATGCAGAAGTCTGTTATACACATTGGGATTTAAATTTGCTTGGAGAAATTTTGGGGAGCATCTCAATTAGGCAGTGAGAAAATATACTTAGAAGAATAGAAGTAGCCATTGAGATAAGCGCAACGATGTCTCAAAACTTGAGCAACATTGTCTTTATTCCATTGAGCGCCAGAAATCTTGACCCGACGACCAATCTGCTTAATTGTCGATTCAACCGAACCTGAGCCAATGGTAATCCCT
>NZ_JACJQA010000003.1 GCF_014696355.1 Pseudanabaena sp. FACHB-1998
AAACTACTGATTAGGTAATCTGAGTATAGGTCTAAGAACTTTCTGTCCATACCTTTCAACCTCTGTCGGAGTCTATCTTTACTCTACTCTGTTTTCCTTCCACGTAACATCAGTCAAATAAGTAGAGATTTGGTTTTAGGCGATCGCGGGTTGTTGAGATTGAGATTGAAGTAGAGGGGTGATCGCTTTTTGATTAATTGTATTTTAGGCGATCGCCCAACCTAAAAATCGAAAGAAGTAGACAATATATTCGCTCCCAGAATATGAGCATAGAGACTAGAGGGACAAAATTCAAACTCTACTCCTTTGTATTGAATGTTTTTATCTGAAATAGTTTGGCTAGTTACCAAAATTGGTTGAGAGATAGCAGGATGCTTGTTGGCAAATTCGATACAATTATCTAGTTCTGCAAGAGTCCTATAGGGGCGATCGCTCCACTTAACTTCAACAATCCACGAAGGCTGTTGATTAATCTTATCTAAATGCACGATATCAATCTCTCCCGACTTCCATCTTGCATAATAAAGTTCAACAACCTTATTGTGTTGCCATTGACTGAAAATTGCAGTTTCAGTCATCGCTCCCATAGCTTCAGAATTTGCATCAATCTGTCCAAATAAAGCTGCCCTCATAGATGGATTAGTTAAGTAAACCTTGAAACATATTGCTCTTTTAAATCTCTTCGCATTGTTGTCTATTCGCTCAACTCGCCGAATTAGGAATGCAGCCTCAAGATATTCCAGATAACGTTTGATCGTATTTTTAGCAACACCAGAGGATTTAGATAATCCATCTAAACTTACCTCATTTCCAGAATTGTAAGCTAGGGTCGTAAATAGTCTATTTAATTCTTGAATGTCGTTAATACCGTAAAGGCTTGGGAGATCTCGGAGTAATACCTTATCGATAATGTCACTTTTGATATACTGACTAGGATTTTGCCTGATAGTTTCCGAAAAAACTGCCTCTGGATATCCACCAAAGTTTAGGTAGTTTATAAACTCTTCATTGAGGGCTTTGATATTTGTAACAGAGTATTCATTTTTCTCTAAATCAAAATCTTTAATTGTCGTAAACTTTATCAGTTCAGATTCTCGCCCAATAAACATTAAGTACTCAGCGAAAGTTAGCGGCGGCAGAACATAATCGCTAAAGCGTCCAGCACCAGACTCATTACTTTTTAACCTTAGTGCGGCGGCAGCAGAACCTGTGGCAATAAAGCGATAGTCTGCATAAGAGTCAACTAGAGATTTAAGATGTACTTCCCAATTACGAAAATACTGAATTTCGTCAAAGAAGACAAACAGTTTTGCATTGCGTTTATGTTCAAAGAGTTTCTGGAAATAATTAAGTATTCGTTCCAAATGAAGTCCAGTATAGATAGGAGTTTCAAGGGAAATATATAAAATATTTATTGCTTCTACACCAGAGTCTAAGAGTGCGCGAATGGTGTGATAAACCATAACTGTTTTACCAACGCGCCTTGGTCCCATTAAAACGATCGCTCGACGAACGTTTATATCCAAAATATTTTCATAAAAAGTCTCAAAGTACTTACGTCGAGGAGTATTTTCGTAAGTTATTTTCCCTTCTACGCCTTGTTCCCACCAAGGATTATCAAACCTAAGTCGGGACAAAATATCTACTTCTGAAATTTCTAGCATAGATCTAAAATAAGATTAGTTAACTAATCTTATTTTATCTTGACTTTACATTTAAGGTCAATCAACTAATCTTATTTTTGCCTTGTAGGTTTAGCGATCGCAGAAATTTAATTGCGTAGCGATCGCCTTACAGCATCTAAAAATTCAATTTAAAATGGGGGCGAACGCTTTTTGATGGGTTATGATTACACTAATTGCTCTAGGTAATTGATTATGAAATGGGAAGAAGTTTGTGAGAATAAACAGCTACAAGATTTACCCTTCAAAATTGAGTTGAATAAGTGGGGGCAAATCGTTATGAGTCCTGTCAAAATCAAACATTCTTTTCATCAAGGAAGAATCCAACGTTTATTGGAGTCTTTATTAAGTAATGGAGAAGTAATGCCAGAATGTGCGATCAATACTACAGACGGGGTTAAAGTTGCTGATGTTGTTTGGTGTTCGGAAGCAAGATTTGACAAAATCCAAGATGAGGTATCAGCATCTATAGCCCCAGAAATTTGTATAGAAGTTAAATCTATTGGTAATATTTTGGGTGAAATGGAATTCAAGAAAAATCTTTATTTTGAAGCCCAAGCTCTTGAAGTATGGCTATGTAATGAGCAAGGTGAAATAAGGTTTTATAATGAGCAGGGAGAATTAGAGCAATCCTTGTTAGTCCCTGATTTTCCGAAGCAAATTAAACGGTAGTTTGTTTTTTATTTTTAATGGGTTAGATTTTAGACGATCGCGGATTTTGAGATTTATTGGGAGGCGATCGTTTTCATGTTAACTCCAGAAATTATCATTTATACAGGGTGTGAATATCGTGATCAAATTCCCACAAATCAGGAAATTTATATTGTGGATAATCTTCTGTAACTTCCTTAAGAGCATCCTTCCAAATATTATCTAATGAGAATTAGCATTGCTGCATAAATTATGCCAATGCGTCCAAATAATTACCATTGCCATCGTGTCAAGGCGACAGTATTGATAAAGCAATTCTTGCCATTGCGATCGCATTTCTGGATTGTGCAGACAAAGCTCACGGCTTTCACCATACATTAAATCTTGATAGGCAAGCATAGCCCCCGCGCCTTCATTAACAACATAGGTGCGATCGCCAATTTGCAATTCAGACAGAACATCGTAGGGGCTTAAAATTTCACCATCAACATCGCGAAAATATTCCTTAAACCAAGGAATTTCATGCAAATAGGAATTAGTTTTCCAAACGGCAGGAAGAACGCATTTGAGCGAAGTTCTTCCCTTCATTAATGGGTGAAAGTAATACTTCAGAGTTAAAGCATTCATATCTACTAAGGTGGATTTACCCTTATGCCCACCTTTGTGATTCAGCTTCGCGGTATTCGCTAGCCATGTCTGCAACTCAGGATTTTGATAGTCATAGGCTTGCATTTGATAATAGATATCGCGCAAAACACTATTTTCATGGGTAGCCCATGTCAAAATCGTGCCGCGATCGCCTAGACATTCCATGAGAGATTCCGCAAATTGGAAATTCGGGAAATTATTGTCCAGATCGAGCCATTCTGTTTGGACAGGTGGCGCGTCAGGTTCAGAAATCGTGTGACAACTCCATTGGAAGGCAACCTGCTCATAGGGTTGCCTTCCTGCGCGATAGGGAATCGCCATCCGTGAAGTCTCAAAATCAATAAAATGAATGGGATATTCGATCTCCTGCATAATTTTAGGAAGATGTTCCGAAATCCATTCTTTATTTTTTTGAGTATATTCAATCTGAATTAGCTGACGATAGCTGTAGGTATAGTCATTGAGTTCATCTAGAGGCACATCAAACATACTTACCTTCTTTTGTTGAATTAGTTCATTCACTAAAGGCGTATCATTCCCACCAATTCTTCCCATTTGATAAAGATCTAAGACATGAAATTCTTCATCGGCAAGATCACCCCAACATTCTTTAAATCCATCACGCGAGTCGCGATCGCTAGCGCGATATTCGCAACCTTTACAACTTTTGCTGATCGGTGCAAAAATTTGGGTCGATCGCTCTATTAGATAATTAATATATTTTTGTGCTGAAGCGATCGTTGGCTCGATTAGTTCATCAACTTCCGCAGCAATACTCACTTTAGTAAGAAATTGATCTTGATGAATTTGTTCAATATCACCAGTAAAGTTAACCTTAATTCCATTAAATTTAGAAAGGGAATTGCGATGGGTAGATAAACGCTGAATTTGAAAATAGGAAGCAAGATTATCGATGCTTGTAGTTTTGGCTTTATCAGGAACTATTAAATAAGGAGATATCACCACTTCCAGATTGGGAAGATGCTCTGCTAGCATTTCTTGCAAAATCCCAACTTGATAGGAAACATCTTCAATGATATGTCTCCATTCGCCGCCGACCTTGCCTGTCCGCTTATTGCGAAAGAGCGAAAGATTACGATATTTAATCAAATCCTCATGGGCGCTACTATCAAAAGCCTTAGATTTGATTTCAATAATTTCAAGGCGATCGCCTTGCTTAACGAGAATATCCGCACGCGCCAACTTATGTTGAGAATAGAAAACAGGCTCAAATAGAACTACATTTTCTTGTTGTAGATAATTGATTGTTTCTTGAACAGCGTGATTAATATTCTCTTGGGAGCTAAAATTTGCCGAAATATAAATACCTTCAGGATAAAGAAGGTGAGCGATCTTACTAATGATAAAGTTCCCATCTGATAAGATTCTGGTGTAAGAATCGACGCGATCAACTGTTGGATAACCTAACTTTTTGTAATAGAGTTTGGTTGAGCAACTGCGGGCAGTCTTGAGATCGGATTTCGTCAGATAAATTGGATGGGACATACTGCCTAAAAAACTTCGCTTTATAAATCTAGCACGAACAATCATTAAACCAAAGGTAGAGGCGGCGCTTCGCGCCGCCTCTACCTTTGGTTTAATAGTTTTGCTGTAAAGATTTTTGATGACTCGACAAAGTAGCGTCATCAAAAATCTGGTTCTTTAAACTGTAATTCTGGCGCTTAAAACTGCTAAATTTAACTAATAATTAAGGTAAGACTGTACTTAAAATTACTTTTACCTACTGTTTTTTAGATCTTTGTTAAGCTAAGCCCCCGTAAATCATATGCCTAAAAAGTCCACAGTTATTTCCCCCTCGATCCTGTCTGCTGACTTTAGCCGTTTGGGTGACGACATTCGTGCAGTTGATGCGGCGGGTGCAGACTGGATTCACGTTGATGTGATGGATGGTCACTTTGTCCCCAATATCACCATTGGGCCATTAATCGTTTCGGCGATTCGTCCTGTCACCACTAAAATTTTAGATGTGCATTTGATGATTACTGAGCCAGAAAGATATGTAGCTGATTTTGCTAAAGCTGGTGCTGATATCATCACTGTCCATGCTGAGCATACTGCTTGCCCTCACTTGCATCGCAATCTTTCTCAAATTAAGGAACTAGGTAAACTTGCTGGCGTTTCCCTTAATCCTTCTACACCTTTGAGCTTTATTGAGTATGTTCTCGATCTTTGCGATTTGGTCTTGATCATGAGCGTTAACCCCGGATTTGGTGGTCAAAGCTTTATTCCTAACGTAATTCCTAAGATTGCGAAGTTGCGTCAAATGTGTGACGATCGCGGGCTTGATCCTTGGATCGAAGTCGATGGTGGTCTGAAGGCAAATAACACTTGGCAAGTTTTGGAAGCTGGTGCAAATGCGATCGTCGCTGGTTCCGCAGTATTTAATGCTCCTGATTACGCGAAGGCTATTACCGATATTCGCAACAGCAAGCGTCCTGAATTGGTCACCGCTTAAAATTTTTTGAAAACGTTGCCCAGCAACGCTTTCAAAAATATCTTGATTTAGTTTTGAGCAAAATAACAAAAGCCTCGCGACGCGAGGCTTTTGTTATTTTTGGATTTGCAATACTAGGCGAATTTTGCCTGATGCAGGATTAGCCGATCGCCACTTTCTGACTAGATTTTCAATTGAGGCGATCGCCTGAGTATTTTTAAGCGTTGAGGATGGGATATCTGTAGAGATATTCACGACCTGTCCATTGCTAATTTCTAACTCGACAATGAGAGTTCCTTGAGATTCGAGGCTAATAGGCTCCTGTTGCAGATATTTGACCAAATCGTTAGTGATCTCGTTGGATAGCTCTGATTGAATTTGCAGAACTTTAATGTTAGTGGGGGTTATGTTGTTTGTTCTTGCGGCAGCAGGGGGTACGATTTTAGGAGATGAGGCAGCAGGGGAAACTGGCGATGACTCAGCGATGGTAGTTCCCGCCTGATCCTTGTTAGGAATTTCAGAAGGCTTAGATGATTGGGTGGCAGGGCTATTTTCTAGGGTAATTCCAGAGGGTACTCCCCCGTTAATGCGGAATTGATCGCTTACTTTGCCATCAGTACTACCAGTTATGACTTCTGGGGCGATCGCTACTCGATCTTGGGCGACTTTACGCTCCTCTCGAATGTCATTCCTAGACCTAGATGGACTTGGAGCCGATCGCTCATTGGGGGCGATCGCGCTATTTGGGTTTGATGTAATGCTTGGTAAATTATTTTGATTATTAGGGGATGTAGGCGATCGCAAGGCATCATCGCCAGTCTTAGCCGATCCCGCTACCTTGGCGCTATCTTTGGATGTACTTTCAGGCTTGGAGTTGGTTACTGCGGGAGGATTAGCAGCTTCGGGGGGCAATGCGTTAGGCGTAGAGGCAACTTGAAATGCTGGTTGATCGCCAAACCGAGGCGAAATTAAGCGAATTGTGCCGATACTAACGCCCATGATGGCGATCGCTGCCGCGATTAACTTTAGCCAATTTGGGCTGAGGCGGCGCACTTCTAAGACTACATTGGGCAAAATCACAAACTCATTGGCACAGAGTTCTAAACTTTCGTAGAGATCGAATAATTGCAGGGTAGAAAGTTTGAGCTTGGATAGTTTGGGAATATTAATGGCATGATCTAGCTTCCCAAAATCATCTTGCGCGAGCCAGCGATCGCAATATTGAGTGATTACTTCGATTAAGCTAGCAATTTGTTGCTGGTTGCCTTTAATCACCTTATTGCCATTGGCTAACTGCAACCGAAAGCGCAAATTTTGAGCCACGATCTGCGATTGCCAGTCAGATAAAGGCGATCGTTCAGTCCAAACCTCTAGCAAGCAGGTGGGTAGCTCATAGCGACGATTCAAGATATTTGATTCTGCTGCTGAGTAGGTCATGGGTTTTATTGACTGCGCTCAAATAGGGCAACCCAGAGGCGGCGTGAGCCAATTTGAGAGCTATAAAAAAGTAAATCTATTAATAATTTTAACGCTAATTTCTGGATTGCGTCGGGTTTAGCCTGTTCTTCCTCAGCCATGCGTTCTTGATATAAAGTATTAAAGCGATCGAGATAATCCCCGAGAATCGGTTCACGATAGGGAAGGCGTTTTAGGGCAGTACTTTTTTCTAACTGAGCAACCGCATTTCGGATGGCAAACTGTTGCTGTGAGGCTAGAGTACAACTAATTAAAGTCATCGCTCTCGCCTCATCGACATCTAGTTTTTTTCGTCCTTTGCCCTTGCGTAAGGGGCTAGCCTGCCGCAATCGCCATAAGGTAATGCGATCGCTAAGGATTTCTTCTAATCCCAGCTTTTCGGCTACGACAAGCATTTCATCGGAGCCAATACCCGTCAAAGCTTCCAAGGCAAGCAACACTAAGTCCAAATGCGCTTTAATCGCCTGCAATTGCGGCAAATCTGGATTATCGAAGGAAGTTGCGGGATGAGAAGTCATGATTCTGAGTTGGATTTAAGCTGAGGTAATGGCGGTAAGGGTAAAGGACGATGTTTGTTCTTGGACTTTTCCAGTGCAGATTTAGTTGCGGATTCCACCACATTAACATCACTAATCTCCGCAAATTCTCCCCGTGATGCACTTCTTGCCCTACCTTGGGTTGCCCATGCTTGCATAAAGCTAATTTGCTCTCTGGCGGTACTGGCGAGGGGATAGGTATCTTTGATGGCGGCGAGAATGTCACTGGTCATCACATCCCGTTGCTCATGAAAAGCGCGATACATCCCTTCGACGATCGCCTGTTCGATCTCCGCGCCACTAAATTCCTTGGTGATTTCCGCCATTTTATCAATATCAAAATTGCGGATTTCCATTGGTCGAAAGCGCTTGAGATGCAATAAAAAGATTTCCTTGCGTTCTGCATAGGTGGGCAAATTGATAAAAAACAATTCATCAAATCGACCTTTTCGCAATAGTTCGGGAGGCAAGGCATTAATATTATTTGCCGTAGCAACTACAAATACAGGGCTAGATTTCTCCTGCATCCATGTGAGCAATGTACCTAACACACGCTGGCTCGTTCCCGAATCACCCATACTATTAGCGATACCGCCAAAGGCTTTATCAATTTCATCAATCCAGAGAATACAAGGTGCAAGAGCTTCGGCTAGCTGGATCGTCTGACGGGTGCGGCTTTCGGACTGTCCAACTAAACTCCCAAATAACCGCCCCACATCTAAGCGAAGCAACGGTAAGCGCCATAAATTCGCGATCGCCTTAGCGCATAAGCTTTTCCCCGTTCCTTGGATGCCTAATAATAAAACACCACGCGGATTTGGTAAGCCAAAGGCGCGAGCCTCATCGGAAAAGGCTTGCTGACGCTGCATCAACCATAATTTAAAATTATCTAAGCCTCCAATACTATCCAAAGTTTCATTGGGAGTAAAAAATTCGAGAAATTCCGTTTGCCTGATTCTTTTTTGCTTTTCCAACAAAACCCGATCAATATCCGATTCATTGAGAAAATGCTTTTGGACGATGGACTTAGAAAGCGTATGGCAAATGCGATCGCGAGTCATCCCCATGCAAGCCTTGACCAACTGCCCAAGGCTATTCCCTTCCATTCGCAACTGCTCAGGTGGAATCATCTGCTCAATAATATGCCGAATCTCGGTAGTCTCAGGCAATGGGAAATAGAGTACCGAAACTTGCTCTTCTAATTCCGAAGGCATTTCTAGCAATGGACTCAGCAAAATTAGCGTTTTTCGCGAATTCCGAAAACTGCGGTAAAGATTACGAAGTTGCCGCACCAAAATTTCATCTAAACGTTGGGTTGCTAAACGTCGATGTAAATCACGAAATATATAAATTGTGGCTGTTTGGCGATCGCTATTTTCCACAATTTGCAAAGCTTGCAGCAAATTGTTTTTCCCCTCCTGATTATGTTCAAACCCTCGGACTAAGTCGTAATAAAGTGTCTGACGTGGCGGCGTACATTCCTGTGCAACTTGAGCAATCGTCTTTTCGGCACGCTCTTCTTCCCATGTCACGACATAAATGATCGGACATTTAGCACGGATTAGCAGACTCAATTCTTCTTGGAAGTTAAGAGGTTTCATTAGTGAGGAGGATCTTGGAGCGATAACTTTGAGCTATAAAAATATGTCCCGCGTGTTTTTATAGCAGTTTTTCGCGCAGTACTCAAACTAATATAGCTGTCGCCCGCCACCTTGTACCAGATCACAAAATGGCTCCGCCATTTTGTGCTTTTAAAATCCTTACTGAGTTTGATTTTTAATTCCCAAAAGTGTGTCAACACTTTTGGGAATTGATATTATACCAAAGCACAAAATGGCGGAGCTATTTTGTGCTTTTAAAATCCTTGCTGGGTCTGGTTTTTGATATACAAAAGTGTTGTCGCACTTTCGTAAAACTGGGTTCATTTCCAAAAAGAAGAGTGGCGCAAAGCACCACTCTTCTTTTTTGGAAATCAGCGTCAATTTATAGATTTGTTATAATAAACAGTAGAACCTAAAAAATTTAGAAGTAGTTTTTAACTTACCAAACCGCCAACCATAAAATAAAACTTACGAAAAATAAAATCTAATCCGTGATCCCAACGCTTGATCTCAAATATGCTTACTCCATGGTTCTGGGAATGCTAATTGCATTGACAGGGGTATCCGTGTGGCATCGCATCGCCCCTCTACCCTCCCGCGAACCTTCCGAAACCATTGAAGTCCAAAAAGTCGTTATTGCTCCTTTACCCACCACCTTTGCCCGCCCTACTCTCAATGATGGGACAAACATTGGCAGCCTCAGAGTGGGCAATCGAACCGATCGCCCTGTGCGGATTGTCTTATTCTCACGAGTTACTGCCCAGAATGTCTGGCAAGCGATTGAGCCGCTGAACTGGGATTTCGCGCCTAATGAGGGCGGTAAAGAAGGTTTATTACTATCATTACCTAATTACAAAATCGCGATCGGTAAAGGTGATGTAATTTTTGCCTTTGCGACCGATGGTTCCCGCACCTATTGGGGACCCAACATAGTCGGTGAAACCGATGCCCCATTTTGGGACAATCCAAATAAAGAGTGGAGCATGGTTTTACAACCCTAAAACAAAAAGAGAGAGGCTTTGCCTCTCTCTTTTTGTTTTATAGCTGTTGCCATTCTTGTTAGGACACAAAACCAGAAGACGAGTTGCGGCGCGAAGCGCCGCAACTCGCTTCTTGGGTTTTGATTTGTCCTAATGCAAGTGACCGCAGCTATATACACATTTTCCAAAGTGGGGAATTATAAAATCAAATCCCCTAATAAAACCCCAAAAGATGGCGAAGCCATTTTTTGGGGTTTTATTACATTTATTCAGTGGGATTTTTGCGTTTAATCAATGGACGCGGCACTGGTGGGCGATCTTCCGTAGAAGAAAACTTGGGACGAGGCGGATAAATACCACCATCGTTCATATCACCAGCTATTGAGGGCTTGTAAGGACGATCGCTATAGGGGCGATCGCCATACTTTCGGGGGGCAAACTTGCCGCCACCACCTACCCGTCCCTTCGATTGAGGACGACGCTTACCTTTATAAGGCACATGCCCAATAAACTCACCATCAATAATTGTTAAGACATCCCCATGTCTTTGGACATTCACACTCCAGAACTGACCAATGGCATCATCAGGCAATAGCCCTGTAAGCCTTACCTTAAACTTACTATATTCTTTAGCCACCTTATCTTTCTGCTTATCAAATTTCTGCTCAGTACGGCGAACCTTGACAATTACTGAATTATCTTCAACAGATTGACTCGATATCTCTCCCCTAACCGAGAAGTAACCATCTTGAACATTAGGATCAACTTGGATATCAGCTTTCCCCAATTCAACAGGAGCCCATACCCCAGCGATCTGCACATGTAACTTACCTGCTTTATCGTTGGTGCGGGGATAGACTACCCACAAATATTCGCGATCGCTTTGGAGCCGTTTTTTTACAATAGAAATAATTTTTCCAAGCAATACAGCATCTACTTGAGAACCATCTGTTGTCAGGATATGTCCCTTAGCAAAATTATCCTCATTGGCTATATATCGCCCATAGATCACACCAATCGCTCTATATTGCAGAGGTTCAGTTGCTGGTGGAATTGGTTGCAGACAGACTTTGTCCTTATCATCCTCAACTGGCTCAGGTGCTTCTTTTGACTCAATGACCCGATTAACTACTTGAGTCTTGACTTTTGCCGTTACAGACACGGATTTAGAAACAGTTTTAACCTGTTCATCAATCTTAGCAACCTTCATCTCTTCAGCTTGAATAGTCTCAGCAGATTTAGGAGCAATAACTTTGACAACTTCTAATTTAGGCAAATCTTTAATCGGAGGTTTAGGTGTAACGGATCTCGTTAAGGGTTTACTATTTGAGTCATCGGATTGGATTGGCTGATTGATTTTACTCATGAGAACCTCCAGAAAACTAAGGAGCCTAATGCGGACTAGACCTTACTGGGAAATCGTTAGACAAAATATGTCAATAAAGTTCAAAATTATTTTACGCGATGTATAAAAATTTTGAATTGAGTTATTACCCCAGCTAAGGCTGAGATAGCGACATACTTTATAATCTACCTAAATTAAGTTCCGCAAAAAATGAAATATTAGGTAGTCTAACTTATCCCCTTACTAATTGGTCTGACTAGGTCAAACTTAACTAGCACTTTGATTTAATACAGCCTTTAGTTAGGATGTACACTTAGACATCTTAACTCACCTAAGCATACACTGTTCTGTCTCAGCGCTATACATAGTTTGCCAAGTTTCAGGCATATATCATTTAGGCACGTATAAGAACTTAACTTAATGTAATCAGTTAGCGATCAAGGCGATCGCATTCGCAATTTTGCAATCATTTGTTCGTTATTTACACCCTCTTTTTAGGCTGCGTGTATTACAGATAAATTTTGAGAAAGCTTGCAAAGCAAGCTTTCTCAAAATTTATCTGGGTTTTAAAAAAGTGCCTCGCACTGTATATCTTTTGTGATAGCTCTAAATAGCTAAGGAGAATTACGCCCCAAAGTTCGGTAATTCTCCTTTCGGTTTTAGCTTTGTCTTGATATTGCTTACTATCTCTATATATTAAGGATTTACAAAGGATTTGCGATCCCCGCTAAATCAGCGCTTACGATACTTTTGTTATTCAATGCAGAAAATATTTACTGTAATTGAAAATTTACAGCAGATTTTAATCAACCAAACCACTACAAATATTTGAAAGTGCTGTACTGCAACAGTTTCAAATATTTTGGTCTTGAAGTGAGTAGAAGGTGCTGTAAATACATCCCTGCAATTTATGCATGGCTAGAAGAGCAGAAGGTGTGGATGATATCTGCCGATGTTTCACAGAATAGAGAGGACTTTATGGCATCTGACAAGCAAAGTTTTGGATTGATCGGTTTAGCTGTGATGGGTGAAAATCTCGCTCTAAACATTGAGCGTAATGGGTTTTCGATGAGTGTTTATAATCGAAGCCGCGATAAAACCGATAAATTCATTACCACTCGTGCGGCTGGTAAAAATTTCAAGGCTACCTATACGATCGCAGATTTTGTCGCTTCCCTAGAGCGTCCCCGCAAAATGATCATCATGGTCAAGGCTGGAGGGCCTGTGGATGCCGTGATCGAAGAACTAAAACCATTTTTAGAAGAAGGTGACATTATTATTGATGGCGGAAACTCCCTCTATGGCGATACCGATCGCCGTACCGAGGAGCTAGAAAAGATCAATCTCAAATTCATCGGCATGGGAGTAAGTGGCGGCGAAGAAGGTGCGCTCAATGGACCAAGCATGATGCCTGGTGGTCAGAAGTCTGCCTATGCTGAGATTGAGCCTATCGTCACTAAAATTGCGGCTCAAGTCGATGATGGACCTTGCGTAACTTACATTGGTAAGGGCAGCGCAGGGCATTACGTGAAGATGGTGCATAACGGCATTGAGTATGGCGATATGCAGCTAATTGCCGAGGCTTACGATCTCCTAAGTACTGGTTTGGGTTTAACCGCAAGTGAATTGCATGAAACATTTACGGCTTGGCGTAGTTCTGAGCTAGATTCTTATTTGATTGATATTACGACTGATATTTTCACTAAGATTGATGACCTGACGGGTGATGCACTGGTCAATAAGATTTTGGATGCGGCTGGACAGAAAGGGACGGGTAAATGGACAGTACAAAGTGCTTTCGATCTGGGAGTGCCTATTCCTACGATGATTGCGGCTGTGACCGCGCGGGTAATGTCTTCCTACAAAGAAGAACGGGTGGCAGCCTCAAAGGTGCTAACTAGTTCCACCTCTGGTAAGTATGAAGGCGATCGCCAAGAATTTATCGATGCAGTTCGAGATGCCCTCTATTGTTCCAAAATTTGTTCTTACGCTCAAGGGATGGCGTTATTGGGAGCCGCTTCCAAGGAATTTGGCTATGATTTAAATCTGGGCGAAATTGCCCGTATTTGGAAGGGTGGTTGCATCATCCGTGCTGCATTCCTTGACAAAATCAAATTGGCTTTTCAACGTAATCCCAATCTGCCGAACTTGCTAGTCGATGAGGACTTCAAGCAAACGATTCTTACCAAGGAGTCGGCATGGCGCAAGGTTGTGATTGCGGCGGCTCAATTGGGTATCCCGATCCCCGCCTTCAGTGCATCTCTCGATTATTTCGATAGCTACCGACGCGATCGCCTACCTCAAAACTTGACACAGGCTCAGCGCGATTACTTCGGCGCTCATACCTACGAGCGCACCGATAAGCCCAGAGGCGAATTTTTCCACACCGAGTGGATGAAGTAAATTTCTACTTTTCTCTAAATTGCCATAAGTGATCTAAGTGCTCAGTGTAAGTTTTAATTTGCACTGGGCGCTATGTATTATTAGTGTAAGTAGCTATAGCAATCCTATTTCATTTGTGAGAAAGACAAGAGACTTAATCCCCTTTTTTGCTTCTGTTTCTCATGACTCATTTAGGATTGCTATAGGCATAATTAAAGCTAACTAGAATGATATCCCTAGAGCCTGATATGGGGGAGATGTTTTACATCTTTCTGCGGCTTTTGAATAATTCTTAATCCATAGATAATTATTACTTTTATGATCAAGTTTTGGTGGTGTAAGTAATTCTCTTGTAAATGGATTATAGCTAGCAGGAACAAAGCCAGAAATTTGAAGTAATGATTCTATTTTAGGATTAACTGTTTCCAGCATAATAGCTAATAGAGAATCACATTTTAAGATGTTTAATGCTCCTTGAATTACTTCTTCCTCAAATCCCTCAACATCAATTTTAATCACACTGGGTTGTAGGGTATTAAGGAGATCATCTAGAGATTTAACAGGTACTTCTATTGATTTTCCTGAATAAGCTTCATCAACCACTTTGTTCATCGTATCGTTGTCTGAAGAAAATATCACTGAGCCATTTTCTTTGCCCACAGCACAACAAACTGAATCAACTAAAGAATTGATTTGATTAATATTTACATTTTGTAGTAAATGATTAAAGGTTTTGGGAACTGGCTCAAAAGCTATACTTTTTGCCCCAACTACTCTAGAAGCTAAAACTGTATAGGAACCAATATTTGCACCTACATCCACAAATAAATCGTCTTGCCTTAATACATGCAAACAAAACGCCATATCCCAAAACTCATGAAGTCCTGTATAAATATTGCCTGTTGCGCCAGTCATTCCCAATTCAACTATCAGCTTTGCGTTGCCCATAAAGGGCATGACTACGGGCATTCTTAAAATTCTTGCTCCAACTTGCCACTTCAGCCATTGTTTAATAGCTAAAGATAGATTTTGGGAAGCTAGAGGGTGAGCAGAAATAAATCGTAAAGTTCTGAGTAATGATGAAATCACACATTTATCGAAGCGGAGTTTAATAATCGAATTTTAATATGAAATACGCGATGTGCAACTAAAGAATCAGGAATCAAGTAAATCTTTAAACTGTAAAAGATGAAGAGAATAACGATTGAGCCAAAAAAAGAGTATGAGCAAGAATTTTGCGATTAAGGCGAGTAGAGAGATGCTCCCTCCTAATTTGCACAAGTTATTTATTTTTCATTCCTTACCTATATCAGCAAAACTACGACAACGAGATGCACGGCAGGAATAACATAGTGGTATTGGAATGCCAGCCGCCAATGTTGTTACTCCTATTTTCTAACTCTTTTGGCTGTGAGTTTTTTTTGCAATTTCTTGGTTACACATCACGTTTAATAATTTAAATTAAATCTTTTTAAAATTTCAGAACTAACAAATTTTCTTACTTGGTTAGTTTTTAATTCTGTAAATTTTGATATGATGCTTGCGTATTTCAATATTAGTAATGAAATTAGCACATGGTATAAAATATTTTCAGGAGTGGGTTTCCACTTCAGATGCAATCCCAAACACAGGAATACATTCATTAGAAAATTGAGAATAGGAGCATGGACGAGATATAGTGTGTAAGATAATCCAGCAATTTTTTTTGAAAAATTATTTATAAAATCTGCTTTGAAGCTGTTATCAGAACTATCAATTATTATTTCTCGAACCTTAGAAGTGTCTATCGAAGATATAGTAGTAAAATAAATAATCAAAGAGAATACAGAACCAATTAATAATTCAGTCCAGAAATGTTTGCCTGCATTTTCTTTGAAAACTATCAAAATTATACCAATTAAAATTAATGATATTTTTTTATAATTCTTTGTAATAAAACTAAGAATTCTTTTATTCCTAGGTCTTGGCATAAAAATTGGAATAAATCCTAGCAACCATATAGTAAAGTATCTAATTATACTAGGATTTTTGAAATACAAAATAATTAAAATTGGTATAGTAAATCCTAAAAGAATTATTCTTGAATAGAGCTTATTATTGTAAATAAGCAATAGTAAAAGTGGAAAAATTATGTAGTACCAAAATTCATAACTTAAAGACCATAGAGGATAATTTGAACCAAAATTATTAACAAAAATATTTTGCAAAAAAAATGTATTTCCTAAAAAAGATATCAAATCTATATTTCCAAAGTTAACAGTTTGAATGGAAAAGTTATTAGATATTTTTTCAGATAGGATATCCCAGAATAATGTTAAAAACAATGATGGAATTAATACCACTTCTAATCTTATGATTCTATCGGTTAGATATTTTATCCAAGACCATCTTTTTGTGCTTAGCATTTTTAATATACTTCTAGATATAAAAAAACCACTAAGTACAAAAAATAAAATAACTGGAATCCTCCCAAATCCTGTTAAAAAATAAAATGTTGATACGATAAAATTAGATGAGTAGAAAGGGTCTAAAGAAGCATACGAAGTAAAAAAGGTATCTTTTACGTGATGAATCATCACAAATAGAGAAGCTAAGCCCCTTAACAAGTCTAAAAAAGAAGATTGCTCTCTATCTAAATCACTTAGGTTCATAAAGTAAATTTTTTAGATAATTATAGCGGTAGTAACAGCAGCAGGGTAAAAATGTTTGATATTTTGAAAAGCAAAATATTAGCGATCGGCTTGATGAGTGGGACATCGGTAGATGGGATTGATGCAGCGTTGGTGGAAATCAGCGATCGCCAAGGTATCCTTACCACTAACCTACTCGCAGGTCACACCTATGAATATGACGCAGATCTGCGAAAAGAAATCCTTGCAGTTTGTGCGGGGGAACCGCGATCGCTACAACAAATATGTGAGCTAGACGATCGCATTGCCGAGAGTTTTGCTCAAGCAGCGATCGCGATTATGGAAAAAGGCGATCACCTTCCCGATTTGATAGGATCCCACGGACAGACTGTATTTCATCGCCCACCCGCAAATCAAAAAATGGGTTATACGATGCAACTAGGGCGAGGTGCGTTAATAGCTGAGTTAACAGGGATTAAGACTGTCAGCGATTTTCGGGTTGCGGATATTGAAGTCGGGGGGCAAGGTGCGCCGCTAGTGCCGATGGTGGATGCTTTGTTGTTATCTCACCCTAATAAATATCGCGCTTGTCAAAATATTGGCGGTATCAGCAATGTCACCTATTTACCACCTAATGCAGGTTCAATTCCAGAACAAATATTTGGCTTTGATAATGGGGCAGGCAATGTCCTCATGGATATGGCAACCCAAAAATTATTTGGTCAGCCCTTTGATCGCGATGGCGCGATCGCGCGTCAAGGTAAACCCAATTTAGATTTAATCAATCAATGGCTAGAGCAGGAATTTTTTGCGACCACACCCCCCAAATCAACGGGGCGTGAATTATTTAGTCCAACCTATTTAGAAAAATGTTTAAGTGAGTTCCAAGGTTTAAGTAATTACGATATTCTGGCGACACTAACAGAATTTACGGCAAGGGCGATCGCCAAAAGCTATCATGATTTCCTGCCTGTATTTCCTGAGGAAGTTCTAGTCGGTGGCGGCGGTGGACGTAATGGCTATTTGATGGAGCGTTTACAGGATTTGCTCAAACCTGCGATCGTGCAGCGTACCGATGCCTTTGGTTTGAGTGGTGATAGTAAAGAGGCGATCGCCTTTGCAGTATTAGGATATTTGCGAATTAAAGAGCGCTATGGCAATTTGCCTAGCGTTACAGGTGCTAAGAGATCGGTGTTACTAGGCAAAATTTTTCCATAAAAAAAGCGGCGCATCGCGCCACTTTTTTTATGGATGAGAAGCTTTAAGCTTCTGCACCTTCTTCATCACCAGTGATGATTTCTTCATCAACATAGGCTTCTACTTCTTCAGCCGAGATTTCATACTCGATTTCTTCGATATCGCCATGACGACCTTCGTAGATTGCGTCTGCAAGCTTACCAACGATCAACTTGATCGAGCGAATTGCGTCATCGTTTGCAGGAATCCCGATATCAACGCTATCAGGATCGCAGTTGGTGTCAAGCAAAGATACGATGGGAATACGCAACTTTTGGCATTCTTGCACCGCGTTGTATTCGCGCTTGTGGTCAACGATGATCACGATATCGGGTGGCTTACGCATCAACTTGATGCCACCAAGATACTTGCGGAGCTTTTCCATTTCGCGGCGAAGGGTAGATGCTTCCTTCTTAGGTAAGCGATCCAATGCACCACTTTCATCGCGACGTTCGAGATCCTTGAGGCGATCAACACGGGTTTTGATGGTTGTCCAGTTGGTGAGCATTCCACCCAACCAGCGTTGGTTGATGTAATAGCTACCGCAACGGGCTGCTTCTTGAGCAATCAGACCAGCAGCTTGACGCTTGGTTCCAACGAACAATACTTTTTTGCCTTGCTCGGAAGCTTGGCGCAAATAAGCGTAGGCTTCTTCGAGGTATTGTGCAGTTTGCACAAGGTCAATAATATGAACGCCATTACGCTCGGTGAAGATGTAAGGCTCCATCTTGGGGTTCCAACGACGGGTTTGATGACCGAAGTGAACGCCCGACTCTAGCAATTGGGCTAGGGTTACGACTCCCATTTAAATTTTCTCCTGTGTTCGGGTTTGTCCTTGCGCCTGAGATGGAATTTAGTAGTTACAAGTAACTCTAAACACCCGAAACCTCAAGCGTGTGTTTTTTAACAGCTTGTCTAGGATAGCGCATATATGGCTAGATAGCAAAAGAGGCGATCGCCTCTTTTGCTACCGTCGATTAAGGTTTGGCATATTATCCATAAACCTTAAAAAGCTTGCAAATCAAGCTTTTTAAGGTTTATGGAGGGTTTTAAGAACAAGCACGAGGTAATTGATGGATACCTTATTCACCTAAATCCTATTAATAGCTTCATAGGATAAACCAGTCGATTCAGCAATAACTTCTATAGCTATATTCTGATCTTTCAATGCTTTAGCAACTTTCTCAATACCCTTTTCAATGCCTTTCTCAATACCGACTTTTTCTCCTTCTTCAAAAGCAGTATCAAAAACATTTTTTACTTCGAGATACTGGACTAAGCTCTTTTTGTATTGTTCGTACTGTTCTATATTTAAGTGTGATATTTCTGCAATTTCAAAACCCTTCTGAAAGATTGGTTCATTCAATATTGCGGGTATATGATTAAAACTTTCTAGGTTTTTTAAAAAATATAACCATTTATCGAAATGCGTTACCAATTCATTTTCTTGTTTATTGAATAACGGCATTTGCAAAAATTTAAAGTTTAATTTATCAAAGAAAATATCACCATCTTGGTCTTTTAAACATACATCGCGTCTAAATTTTGGCGTTGTATGTTCATCGTATTCAAAATCTAATATAGCTATGAAATAGATTGGTAGTAAATGAAAATTCCAATCACCTTTTTCAGATTGTTCTCTAATTGGAAAGGTGGAATAAAATAAGGCCCGATCTTTAAAATATTTAATTTTTGCTTTTTGCATTTCGACAATAAATTTATCGCCAGTTTTGCTTTCGCAATAAATATCAAAAATCGCCTTACGCTCTGTGACTGTATCGGCTAAGTTTTCAGGATTTTTAAATGCCAACTGCTGGATTTGATGATGTATTGGTAAAAGTTGATTGAGAAAATCAATGAGTAAATCTTTGCTACCTTCTTCGCCAAAAAGTTTTTTAAATCCAAAATCCGTATAAGGATTAAAGTATTTCGCAACCATAATCACTTCTCCAAGATTATTTTAATAAAGTATTCACTGAACAACTATGTATTTAGAAAATCTCATCTAAATATTTTCTGTGTAAATCAAATATGCTCTTAAGAACCTTTAATATATCATATTTGTTTTAGTATTTCTTTTATTTTATGATCATTGTAAGACACCTTGTTACCTGAAATTGTTATAGCACTCTGTGTAGTTAGTAAGCTAAAAATATCTGCTGGTGAATGAGGTGAATCTTTGAACTTATTTCTAATGTTATTCATCAGAGTATCTATACTTGCTGGTCTATTTTGGCTATAGGTAAGAAGATGGGTGCAATATATTTTGAGTGGTGAAACTAAAACTGTAGATTCATCTGTATTTTTTGTAGATGTAGTGGTTTTATTTTCTTCTTTTTTGGTACTTATCCGCTCAGCCGAACGACCCTGACTTTTAAGTAAATTGACAACATGATCTAAATCAGTATCATTTGAAATGATTACAAAATGAGTTTCCTTGTGCAACTGTTGCATTAAAACACCAGCAAAAAAGCAAATGCCAAAGTCTGCTGCATTTTTGCCGCCATTTGTCATTTTGAAAATCTTGAGCTTGTTTGAAATTACTGTTGTACTTAATGGAATAAGCCAATCAAGAGGTATTTTTGCTCCTGTTTGTGCATAGCAAATTACAACTTGAGAGAATTGTTCTAATTTTTCTTGCAGATGAGAAATTTGATCAGGACAATTTTCTAAATCAATCAATAATACTCTGCCTACCTCATCATCATCTTGATTGGAATTGTGGCTATCTTCGATCATCATTCTTTATAAATATTAAGTTGAGCCACAGTCTTGCAAACTCGTAAATCAGTTGCGAGACTGCGCTAAAAAAATTATTTTACGATTGGACTTTAGCCGCGATCGCCTTAGCAATCTCTTTTAATGCCTTAGCCGAAGCCGAATCAGGATGACCTAACACAATTGGCACACCGCGATCGCCACCTTCGCGAAGACTGATTTCTAGAGGAACACAACCAAGCAACTCCACACCAAGCTCATCGGAAGCCTTCTTACCACCACCAGAGCCAAAAATGTCGTACTGTTTATCGGGCATATCAGGCGGAATAAAATAGCTCATATTTTCGATGATGCCTAAAACGGGAATGCCCATATTTTGGAACATTTTTAAACCCTTACGAGAATCTAAGAGCGATACAGTTTGCGGTGTAGTCACGATCACGGCTCCCGCTAATGGTACAGATTGCGTGAGGGTTAGTTGGGCATCACCCGTACCGGGGGGCATATCCACAATTAAATAATCCAGTTCGCCCCAATTTGCTTGATAGAGAAACTGCCGAATCACACCATTAAGCATTGGACCCCGCCAGACTACAGGCTGATCCTTCGCAATCAAAAATGCCATCGAAATCGTTTTTACGCCATAATTAAAGGCTGGCTCCACAACATCAGTGCCATTCTCAGCCTTTACCACCTTTACCTGAGCAGCTTCGACACCGAGCATTAAGGGTACATTGGGTCCATAAATATCCGCATCAAGTAGACCCACCTTTGCGCCCATATCAGCAAGAGCTACAGCAATATTTACGGATATCGAGGTTTTCCCTACGCCGCCTTTACCACTGGAGATGGCAATAATATGTTTTACACCTTCGATACCTTGCAGGGCATTAGTGGGAGTTGCGGGAGTTGCGATCGCGGAACTATTGGCAATCACCTTTACCCAAACATCGGTAACTGTAGCGATCGCCTTAATCGCGGTTTTACATTCTTGGATTAAGGGATCGCGCTTGGGGCTATTGGGATCATTTAACAAAAGCGTAAAGCTGACTACCCCATTGGACTTAATGGCTATATCGCGCACCATATCCAATTCGATAATACTTTTGTGGCGATCGGGATCGATGATGGGTGTTAATACGTCCTTTATCGCTTGCAAGTCGTGTAAATCAGCCATAGATTTAGAAAATTAAAAATTAAAAAAATTGCTTATAGTGTCAAGATTTCATTAAAGCCCAAATAAGAGCCAAAGTTATCGATAAAGATTTATGCTTATGTAGAGATATTCTCTTACAGCATGGATTAAATATGCTGGGTCTATTAGTTATCTTTGGTTATCTTTGGTAAGTAATTCTCTAGGTCAGGAAATAAATAAATGAGTAATGAAGTAAAAATTATCCAACCTTCGGGAAGGCTTGATGTTACAACTGCGGCTGATTTTCGCCGCCAAGTTAACGATATTGCCTCTATTCCGCTTCCTCCTAAATACTTATTAGTAGATCTGCAAGAGATCACTTTTATGGACAGTTCTGGGCTTGGAGCATTAGTTTCGGCTTTAAAATCTATTCGTAACAGTAACGGGGAAATGGTAATTTGTGGGGCTAACGATCAGGTTCAAATGCTCTTTGAACTGACAAGTATGACTAAAATTTTTAAGATTTATCCATCTGCTGAAGAATTTAAGGCAACTCTAGCCTAAATTTTTAAGGCAATTTTCAATCAACCAAATCTCAAGATATTTTTTGAAAGTATAGCTGTGGTCACATGCATTAGGACAAATCAAAACTAGAAGTGAGTGGCGGCTTCTGAGGTTTCGTGTCCTAACAAGGCTGGCTATAGCTATATTTACTTGAGAAAGATTATCTAAAAATTTTCACTTTAGACATGAAATTCTACTTCGAGCAAAGATAAATCATCTTCAAAGGGACGATTATTTGCGGCGGCTTTGACACAGCTTAAAATATGCTCGATCCTTGATAAGCGATCGCTAGGAGTATGGATAAAAGCATCGATTAAAGCATTAAATCCCCAAATACTATCATCTTCTTGCGGAATCTCGTATACACCGTCACTAAATAGATATAGACGACTATCTGTGTCAATCTCGCAGGTTTGATCGTGGTAATCAATATTAGGCATCATCCCAATCGGTAAGCCAGAGGTTTTGAGCAGCTTGATTTTAGGGATATCGTCATTAGAAATTAAAACTGCGGGTGGATGACCACCGCTAGCATAGACAAGTTGGTGGGTTTGCTTGTTATATACCCCGTACCAAATAGTGAAATACATTTCGTTATGTACTGACATCTGAAATGTATTATTCAAGTCACGGAGTACTTGGCTTGGGCTAGAGAAATTAGTATTTTCCTGAGATGTAATGCTATTTCTCAAACTGCGGGTACGCATGATATTTAAGACTGATACCGATAGCAAAGCAGAGCCAACCCCATGCCCCGACACATCTAGCAAGTAAAGGGCTAAATGGTCCTGATCTAGCCAAAAATAGTCAAAGCTATCGCCTCCAAGTTGAGTGGAAGGCAAAAAGCTCGATTGAATGGAGATTTCGCCTTCGATTGGTGCAGGTAAAAGCGATCGCACATATTGAGAAGCTTGAAATAACTCCTGCTCAATTACCTGCTTTTGGCGTTGGAGTTCTTGAGTCGCTTGATAAAGCCTAAGCCCCGCTCTCACCCTTGCTCTTAGTTCATTAATGCGTGGTGGCTTGCTTAAAAAGTCATCTGCCCCCATTTCTAATCCCTTAACCAAATCCCCTTCTTGATCACGAGCAGTGAGCAAGATCAAATAGATGCTCGACAGTTTGAGATTGCTTTTGATCTGGCGACATACCTCTAGCCCATCCATAATCGGCATCATCCAATCACAAATGATTAGGGATGGATTGACTTCTTCAGCCTTAGCTAAACCTTCCTGTCCATCTTTTGCCAATATGACATCATAACCCTGACTCTTGAGAAATCTCTGAAGAGTCATTCTCATAGTGGGATCGTCATCAATGATGAGAATTTGAGGCATATTGAATTATCAAGATTATAAATCACCGTTAAGTGATGAGATTCTTCGATTCTCTAGATTGATACACCACTTAGGGTGCTAATAAAGAACCAAATTTTTTATAGGGCAGCATAGCTACTCTATAAAAAATTTGGTTCCTTATTTTACTCTACTTCTCTTACGCAACTGACAAAACAGCTAGACTGCTTTGCTTACTCATGTAAGTAGCTATTCCGCAATACTGAAGGACTTAGCAACTCTTGTAAATAAGTCTTTGACCTTATCCCATCTTTTTTCTGAGCTAGAAATATTCATGGTGTAAAGGTTGCCACGATTAGTTGTGACGGTTACGAGATCGTGGCGAGGTTCGCCTTGAAGACGCTTAACCGCGTACTCAAAGGTGTAGTATTTGCGATCGCCATCTTCTCTTTGGACTGCTTTTAGCAACTGGGCTTGGCGACCAGAGCCATCGGGAGCAACTACTCTTTGTTGAACTCGCAAGCCGATCGCATCCACCTCACCGATTTCTTCTAAGTTTTTAACAGTCTCAAGTTTGCTAATTGCTACAGAGACGTTTTCGGAAGGCTCAATGATGTCATGAAATAAAATGTCAATCGCTGAATTACCTTTAGTTTCAGTCCAGCCATTGGGATACAAAAAGCGGTAGCCATCTTTACTATCTGCAAATGGCACTAGCCCACTGGTCGGAGTACTAGCACAACTGGTAAGAAATAGGGCAAGAACCACAAGCAATGTAGAGACGGCACGTTTGAGCATAATTTAGAAAATGAAGATTAAGTAAAGGGAATAATTAAGGTTTTTTGATAAAAAGTCTTAATAAATCTTATCAAACAACAGTTGATAGTTAACAGTTTAACTGCTTTAGACGGTCTACCCCTAATAGGATACAGCACCATCGCAAACAATTTTTGGATAGATTTCTGGTCAAAAGCAACGCGAAGGGATTGTAAAACCAAAAGATAATTGCATCATAAGCTGACGCAATTATCTTTTGGTTTTATATCAGATTTGTAAAGTATTGCTTCAAAAGATTACACTTATTAACTAAAGGTATATTGCTATAACGGCTGTATGATAAGTTCTATACCGAAAGTCATAGAAAGAACTTGATTTAAGTCAATTCAATTTCGACACTTAAGTTTAAAAATCAACATTTTAATTCATATACTCAGTTCAAATAATCAAACGAGAGGTAACGTGGTGACTAGCAATAAATCTGTAACTCTTCAACAAGGCGATTTGAGTGACTATGTAACACATTTACAGTTGCATATGGCTTTGCAAGCTCGCAACCTCGTTCCAAATTTGAGTAGCGATCGCGCTCAAGATAGCCGCAGCAGAATGCTTTCAAGCAGTCAGGCTGATTTTGAGAAATTAGCTTCTCGCTTGTAAAATTTAAAGCTTTTAAGTAGCTAGGCATAATTAATTACAAACCAAAACCCATAAAGTTTCGCTCGTACGGGGCGCGACTCTATGGGTTTTGGTAATTTATACCGCCAGACAAGAGGCTTAAGCCTCTTGTCTGGCAAATTTTTTGGCACAATAGAAAAGTATTGCTTCACAGCAGTTAGCCCGCCTAACTGCCCTATGTCTATAAGTATTTTGAGGTGTCATGCAAGCTGAGACGTTAGAACTGTTGGAATGGAATCGTTTATGTCAGCATTTATCAACATTCACAACGACGAAGCTGGGGGCGATCGCGGCTGTACATTTGCCCATACCTGAGCGCTATGAAGAAACATTGAATCTGTTATCGCAAACAAAAGAAGCCTATGCCCTAGAAGAACGCAATGCGGGGCTTGCACTAGATGGGATTCAAAATATTACCGAGGCAGTATTACGCGCCGAGAAACAGGGGATATTGTCGGCAAATGAGCTATGGGCGATCGCCACGACTTTAGCGGGAGCCAGAAATTTGCGCCGCCAGTTAGATAATGCCGATTACTGCCCCAATTTACAGATATTAACTAGCGATTTACGCACCTATCCTGATATTGAGCAGGAGATTTATCGCTGCGTTGATGAAGGCGGCAATGTTTTAGATCGAGCTTCGGCGCGTTTAGGGGAAATTCGCGATGAATTAACTTCAGTCCGCGATCAGATTTTGACAAAGTTGCAAAATATCATGCAGCGTAATGCTAGCTCTTTGCAGGAGCAGATTATTACTCAGCGCAACGATCGCTATGTCCTCTCAGTCAAATCGCCTCAACGCGATCGCATTCCGGGGGTAGTACATGATACCTCTAGCACGGGCATGACCCTATTTGTGGAGCCGAATTCTGTAGTACAGTCCAACAATCGGTTGCGGCAATTGCTCAAAATGGAGCAAACCCAAATCGAGATTATTTTGGCGGCGCTAAGCTCTAAGGTCTCCGATATCGCCGAAGATTTGCAAAGATTATTAATTATTGTTACCAAAATTGACCTAGCCGTGGCTAGGGCTAGGTATGCCTATTGGCTCAAGGCAAATCCACCCCACTTTGTCGAGCATGGTACAAATGAGGCGATCGTCCTGCGGCAATTGCGACACCCCTTGCTAGTGTGGCAACAGCAAAACGAAGAAGGGCGAGAAGTCGTACCTGTGGATGTGTTAGTTTCGCCCCAGATTTCCGTAGTCGTGATTACGGGGCCGAATACGGGGGGCAAAACTGCCACCTTAAAAACCTTTGGCTTAACCGCACTCATGGCAAAGGCGGGGATGTATATTCCTGCGCGGGAGCCTGTGGAACTGCCTTGGTTTGATTTGGTGCTTGCTGATATTGGCGATGAGCAGTCCCTACAGCAAAATTTATCGACATTTTCGGGACATATTCGCCGTATTGGGCGCATTCTTGACGCAATTTCTGATCAATCTCTTGTGCTGCTTGATGAAGTGGGTGCGGGCACTGATCCCTCGGAGGGCAGTGCGATCGCCACCGCTTTATTGGAATATTTTGGCGAACATACGCGCCTGACGATCGCCACTACCCACTTTGGCGAACTCAAGGCTCTGAAGTACCAAAATCCCAAATTTGAAAATGCTTCCGTGGAATTTGACGATGCCTCCCTTGCGCCGACCTATCATCTACTGTGGGGAATCCCCGGGCGATCTAATGCCTTGGCGATCGCGGGGCGGTTAGGATTACCCCAAGATATTCTAGAAGCAGCCCAAGTGCGGGTGGGCATCGGTTCTGCCGAGATGAATGAGGTAATTGCCGAGCTAGAAGCCCAACGCCGCGAACAAACCCAGAAAACCCAAGCCACCGCCCATCTTTTGACTGAAACCGAACGTTTGCATCAAGAAATTTTGCAACGTGCCGAGCAGATGCGATCGCAGGCTAAGGAATTGCGCGATCGCCAAGAAAAAGAAGTCGCCGCCGCGATCGCCCAAGCCCAAAAAGAAGTCGGTCGCGTCATCCGCAAACTCCAAAAAGGCGAACAAAAGGGCGAACAGGTGGCTACCGATGTCCAACGCACCGAACAACGCATTGAAGAGTTAACCAAGCGACATATGCCCGTTGTCCCCGAAGAAAAAATTGAGGTACAGATAAAAGTAGGCGATCGCGTAAGAATTCCTAAATTCGGCAAAGTCGCACAGGTTTTGACCGCACCCAATAGTTCAGGAGAATTTTCAGTGCGCTTAGGTCACATGAAGCTTTCCGTCAGCCTCACAGATATCGAAATTATTAAATAAAACTCCCTATGTCCCAATTTTTTCAGTTTGAAGCCGATTTTGTCGCCTCCTTGCGTTGTATCCCCATGCAGGTACGCTACAAACTAGATACAGTGGGCATCAAACTCAAGCTGAACCATTGGCATAGTTTCTCCATTGAGGAGAGAAAAAATTTGGTAGAGAGACCCTGCAATACCGCCGAGGAAATTAAAAATTATCGCGAACATTTGCGATCGCTCGTTTTTAATCATTTCCAGACATATCCCCCTGATTTACCCATCGAGTCAGCACCTCTATGGATGCAAATAAATTCTATTCCCCAGTCAGTCTCTGATCATGCTCAAGAATTACATCTAGCGATCGCCCTATCCCAATGGCAAACTCTCTCATCGCTTCAACGCTTTGCCCTTATCAAGCTCAGTACCTCAAATCACGAAAACAACAATTTTCTACCTGCTTTAGAGGAATTTAATCTGAGATAGAACCAAAAAGCTAAAAATGGCTACGCCATTTTTAGCTTTTTGGTTCTATTAACTCCAGAAGCGAGGGACGGCGCACTCGCTTCTTAGGTTTTGTGTTTTAACAACCCAAAAAATAAATAGAGTCGGTGCAAAGCACCGCCTCTATTTATTTTTTGGGATCTTATGAGAGTTGACTTAGACGATAGCCAACACCATGAATAGTCTCAATCAAGTTGTGAGGAGCGCCAGCACCCTTCAACTTATTTCGCAGACTCTTAATAGTCGCATTAATCGTATCTTCCCTAGGTGGATCAGTAAGTGACCACACATGTTCGACAATCGTAATGCGCTTCAAGACTTGACGACCGTGATGGAGCAACAACTCTAAAATGTTGTACTCCTTGGGAGTCAAATGCACTGATTGACCTGTATAGGAAACCTCGTGCATTCCGGGATCGAGTTGTAGTTCCCCCCAACGCAGAACAGTGGGTTCGGCAATTTGGGCGCGACGCGATAAAGCACGAATTCGAGCCATCAACTCAGGAGGATCGATGGGCTTAACGACATAATCATCAGCACCCGCATCTAAGCCCTGAACCTTGTCAGAACTCATATCGAGCGCAGTCACCATCAAAATCGGAACATTGTTACCGTGGGCGCGTAAACGACGACATAGGTTAATGCCGTCTAGCTTAGGCAACATGACATCTAGCAGAATGAGGTTGTAATCGTCAGCTTGAGATTTCTCCCAGCCTTCCTCCCCATCTCTGGCGATATCTACAACACAGTGCTGACCAGTTAGAATTTCGGCTAACGTATCAGCTAAATTGGCATCATCTTCTACAAGGAGAATTCTCATTGGATCGAACAAGTCTTAATTATTTTAAGCTTCGACAGGTAAGTGATTACTATGTTAGCAGATGTGGTTTCAGGTCTATGAAGAATATAAGTTTTTCAAACTTTGCCAACATATTTTTTTGCCTGTTTCCTTGAATTATATATAAAATATAGAAGATTTTTTCGTGTATCAAAAGTTTTAAGCAAAGAAGCTACTCCCTAAAACCCAGAGATTAGTGGTGCGGCGCTTCGCACCGCACCACTAATCTCTGGGTGGGCTCCGTGTTATTTCCTTGATTTAGGTGACGCTGGTATCGTTGCTGAGTTAAATTGGGTCAGGAAAGAGTTAAAAAATCTTTGTTAAAAAATGATCGCCAATTTATCTACCTTTAAAACAACCGCTTCCCAAGAAATTTTTGCCAAAGCCAAAGACCTAATGCCGGGCGGTGTAAGCTCGCCAGTACGGGCTTTTAAGTCAGTGGGTGGTGAGCCAATCGTATTCGATCGCGTTAGTGGTGCTTATGCATGGGATATCGATGGCAACAAATACATCGATTACATCGGCTCATGGGGACCTGCGATCGTTGGACATTCTCACCCAGAAGTCATAGAAGCATTACATAAGGCTCTAGAAAAAGGCACCAGCTTTGGTGCTCCCTGCGTTCTAGAAAATCAACTTGCCGAAATGGTAATTGAAGCAGTACCTAGCGTAGAAATGGTGCGCTTTGTTAACTCTGGCACTGAAGCCTGTATGTCAGTACTACGCTTGATGAGAGCCTTCACTGGACGTGACAAAATCATCAAGTTTGAAGGGTGCTATCACGGTCACGCGGATATGTTTCTAGTTAAAGCTGGATCAGGTGTGGCAACTCTGGGTTTACCCGATTCTCCGGGTGTACCTAAATCCACTACAGCCAATACCCTTACTGCTCCCTATAACGATCTCGAAGCCGTTAAAGCCCTATTTGCTGAAAATCCTGATCAAATTTCTGGCGTAATCATTGAGCCTGTGGTCGGTAATGCGGGTTGCATCGTGCCAAAGGATGGCTTTTTGCAAGGTTTGAAGGATCTTTGTCATGCCAATGGCGCTTTACTGGTATTTGATGAAGTCATGACAGGTTTCCGTTTGTCCTACGGTGGCGCACAGGCTCGCTTTGGGATCACTCCTGACTTGACGACCATGGGTAAAGTGATCGGTGGTGGCTTGCCCGTGGGTGCATACGGTGGACGCAAAGATATTATGTCGATGGTGGCTCCCGCAGGTCCGATGTATCAGGCTGGCACTTTATCGGGTAATCCTTTAGCCATGACCGCAGGAATTAAAACTTTAGAAATCCTCAAGCGTGCTGGTTCCTATGATTACCTAGAGCAGATCACCAAGAAATTGGCTGATGGGATGTTGGCGATCGCCCATGAAACTGGTCATGCGGCTACAGGTAATCTCGTGGGCGCAATGTTTGGGATGTTTTTTACCAGCCAGCAAGTCTATGACTACGAAGATGCTAAAACTAGCGACACTCAAAAGTTTGCTAAATTCCATCGCGGTATGTTGGAGCATGGGGTGTATCTTGCGCCTTCACAGTTTGAGGCTGGGTTTACCTCGTTAGCTCACACCGATGCGGATGTTGCCGCAACTTTAGAAGCAGCCCGCGCAGTCTTATCTCAAATCCCTGCTTAGGAATGAAAATTTATAGCTGTTGCCATTCTTTTTAGGACACAAAGCTAGAAGCGAGTGGCGGCGCGATGCGCCGCCACTCGCTTCTGGGGCTTTGATTTGTCATAATGGAAGTGACCACAGCTATATTAAACCTATAAATTGTTGGGACGGACTTCGCTCGTCCCAACAATTTATGGGTAGTTCGGTTACAGCTTTCACAGAAATTCATTTACAATATCTACTAATCTTTCTAGGTCTACATAACGAACCATTACTTACTTTAGTTACGTTATGTAAAGCAAATGAACCATAATCACGTTCAATTCGTCTTCCTAGAATGTCGAAGCATTGAACTTTCCCCTACAAAAATCCGATGCTGACAGACAACTCCACTGCTAGTACTAAATCTATTAATAATGGTAGTTATGGAAGCCCACAAGCTCCTTTACCAAAATCTGACTATTACATGAGCTTACACAAAGAGCTAGATCACCTCGAAGAGATGGTTCTCGAAAGTGGTCCTCGGGTAATGGGACATACGGTCATTGATGAAGAAAAGTTATGTCAGCAAATCGATCGCGTAAGATTTTCTGTGCCAGAGTCGATCGCTAAAGCCGAAGAGATCTTGATCTATAAGCAAGACCTCATTGCCGAGGCGCAGCAATATGCTGAAGATTTAATCAAGGCTGCGGAGTTACGGGCTAGCCAGTTATTAGAAGAGTCCTTAATCATTCGACAGGCGGAGCAAGAAGCCGATCAAATTCGACGGGAACTCCAAGAGGAATGTGATCAGATGCGATCGCAGACCTTGAATGAAGTTAACCAGATGCGAAGACAGGCTCAAAAAGACCTTGATAATTTGCATCAGAGGGTGACTACTGAGGTGCAGGATATGCAACGTGGGGCTGACGAATATAGCGATCGCGTACTAGGTAATCTGGAATCCCAGTTAATCGACATGATCAAAATTGTCCAAAATGGGCGAAAGGAATTACGCCTCTAAATTAATTCTTTGCCCAAAAAAGGGAGTTGCTAAGCAACTCCCTTTTTTGGGCAAAGAATTAAAGGTCAGGGGTTGTTAAAGAAGTAATAAATTGCATTTCCAAATTAAATGTTTCCGCGAAGGTTTGGGCGATCGCCTTTTTTACCTCTACAAAATCCACATTAGATACAAATTGATTGAGATTACAAACTTGGCAATCGGTGATTCCGCAGGGAACAATGCGATTAAATCCTGTTAAGTCCATATTTATATTAAGCGCAAAGCCATGCATTGTAATCCATTGACTTACTTTAATTCCAACTTGCGCGATCTTTTGTACTTGACCAGCATTATCAATCCACACACCCGTTAAGCCTTGAATACGCTGCGAAGGCACACCAAATTTTGCTAAGACTTGAATAATTACTTCTTCTAATTGGCGCAAGTACCAATGCAGATCGCGTTGATGGTGATCCAAATTCAAAATAGGATAAGCGATAAGCTGCCCGATCGCATGGTGCGTAACTTCACCACCTCTCTCAATGCGATGACATTCAATCTGAGGATCATCGAGATTGAATTTAAGAAATTCTAAACTTGAACCTTGACCAAGGGTATAAACCGCAGGATGTTCCATCAGCAATAGCACATCAGCTAAATCCTTGCCTTCCCGTCTGGCTTGTTTGCGCTCCCCTACTAGCTCTTTTTGCCATTGCCATGCGGTTAGATAGGGAATAGGGCGATCGCCTTGATAGAGCAAACAAGTTCGGCGCATAGAAAAGTCCTATATAACAATAAGAAAAGCGCCATGATGGCGCTTTTCTTATTGTTATATAGCAATGCAAGTTTTGCTTAGCACCATCTCAAGATTTTTCAAAAGAAGAAATGGCTACGCCATTTCTTCTTTTGAAAAATATCAAAGAGGCTCGCTTAGCGAGTCTCTTTGAGGATCTAGAACGGGAATCTAGGTAAACTTGGGATAGGAATGTTCGGTGTAGGAATTCCGGGAATGGAAATAGGGAAATTTACTCCAGGAAAAAGTCCTTCAAACACTGACCTGACTTTATCTAAGCCAGGAATCTGATTAGTGAATCCTTGGAATAAATCTCCTTGCAATAAGGTAATAAACTCATTTTGTGTCAGTTGCTGGATAATTCCTAAAGCACCTCTAGGATCAACTTCTACCTTTTCTCCAGCCTTTAAAACTACTTCGTCAGGTTGGGTCGGTTTAGAACTATCCTCCACCTTGAGAATAGGTTTATCACTTGTAGGTGAAGCATTGAGAGGCTCTAGGGGACGAGCTTTTTGAGGATTATCTTGAGGCAAATTGATCTGCGTATTATTATTACTGGGGATAGTAGTAAATTGCTTAGTCTTAGGGGAAGTTATAGAAGTACTAGGCTTTGTGGGGGAATTCGTGGACGGTGGCGTTGGTTTAGCTGTAGGTTTAGTTTGAGTCGGTTTCTCCGATTCATCATCACTATCAACTAGAGGAGTAGCATTACGTTTAACCACAACTTCTCCCTCTAACACCTTGACCTGTTGATTACCTGACTCATCAACTTCTAGTAAATAGGTCGTACCTCTAACTCCAGTCGTAATACCCGACGAACAGGCATTAACCGCACCGTTAATTAAAATCGTTCCGCGCCGTAGATTGGCACATTGCCCAATTTTTAGCACTGAATTAGCGGATAATCTTGCCACAGCCCCCGTGTTAAACAATAAGGCTGTGCGTGAGTTACCAGTGCGGACTTGCTGTGACTGTCGAGCCACATCGCTAACCGAGGCTCGTCTATTTTGGATAAATACCTGATTACCATCAAGGATTTCCTGCACCGTAGCTTGAGAGGCTTGGGCAGATACAGGAGCAATTTGTGGGGCTGCTAAAGCAAAAATGCATAAACCTGTAAAGAAAAAGGCAAGTCGCTTTTGTTGGTGAGGTAATCTCATTCTAAGAAAATTCTTTAAAAAGTCCCATGAAAACATGTTTAATTGGTCTCCCAAGTATTGTACAAATGAGTTTTTCGCAACACTGACTCGTAAAGCCTCTTAGTTCACTCCGATCGCTAATCGCCAAGACAGCTCCATCATGCAAAAGGTTTCTTCAACATCCAAGGCGATCGCCAGTAATGTGGCGATCGCTACAGAGCAAATTAGTTATCAAACTAAATTTCGCACACTTTTGACAAATATTTCAGTAGCGATCGCCCAAGGTAGCAAAACTGCACTAATTGGCGCAACGGGTTCAGGAAAAACAACCTTTTTGCGCTTGCTCAATCGTTTAACCGATCCATCGGTTGGGACTATTTTACTGAATGGTAAAAATATTCAAGAAATCCCCATTCAAACTTTGCGGCGAAGAGTAATGCTGGTTCCACAGGAACCGAGCTTATTAGGAATGACTGTTAATGAGGCGATCGCCTATCCGCTCAAGCTCCAAAATTTGCCCCAGAGCGAAATTGGGGCGCGATCGCAAAAATGGATCGACAAATTACAAATTGATCGCAAATTATTAAACCGCTCCGAGCTAGAGCTGTCTCTTGGTCAGAGACAATGGATGGCGATCGCCAGAGCTTTAACTATGGAATCAGAGGTACTTTTACTAGATGAACCGACTTCAGCATTAGATCGAGGCTTAGCGCATTTATTGTTAGATACCCTAACCGAGCTAACTCAATTACCTAAGCCTGTAACCGTAGTCATGATTAACCATCAACTTGATTTACTCCAAGCATGGTGCGATCGCCTAATTTGTCTGCATAAAGGGGAATTAGTTCAAGATACGGAGGCAAGTCTCACTAATTGGTCAGAGATTGATAATTTATTGAGACGCGATACAAGTTCAAGTCAAAACGCGGAAATAGAAGATGACTGGGATTAATTCTAGAGTTACCCAATCCTGTAGGTTTGATTTCTTCCCAATTCCTTAGCTCGATACAAAGCATAATCCGCCGCCGTTAATAATACCGCAGGTTGAGAATCGGTCTTAGGAATTAAAGAAGTCAAGCCCATACTCAAAGTTACACAATCACTAACTGCCGAATCCTCATGGGGCAGAGCCAACTCGCACAGCTTGTCGCGAATTAAATCAGCTATGGACATAGCGCCTTCAATATCAGTGTTTGGCAAAACCAACACAAACTCCTCTCCACCATAACGAGCCGCCAAGTCCGCAGGTCGGCGCACCGATTGCTTAATAATCATCGAAACCTTTCGCAGGCAATCATCTCCAGCAATATGCCCATAGGTATCATTGTAGTTTTTGAAGAAATCAATATCGCACATGATCAACGACAAAGGCATCTGTTCCCTTGATAACCTCTGCCATTCCTGAGCCAAATATTCATCAAAGCAACGACGATTTGCCAATTGAGTCAAGCCATCCAAATTAACTAAACGTCCTAACTTCTCATTAGCTTCTTGTAAGAGGGTTTCGGCAATAATGCGATTGCGAATTTCTTGAGTGAGAAGTTCGTTTTGTTCCTGTAGCTGTCTTTGTAATCTCCGCAAAGTCAATTGATTCTCGATTCTGGCTAATACCTCAGCAATCTGAAAAGGCTTAGTAATATAGTCCACACCACCGACCGAAAAAGCCTGTACCTTATCTAAAACTTCATCACGGGCGCTAATAAAAATCACGGGAATGTCGCGAGTAAGCTCATTTGACTTAAGATGCTGGCATACCTGAAACCCATTCATATTAGGCATATTGATATCCAATAAAACCAATTCAGGTAGATCTTTTTCTAAGGTCAATAACGCACTAGAACCATCATTTACACCACGCGCTTCATATCCCTTTCGCGTCAGCATAGTTAACAGCAATTGCAAGTTAGGCGGCGTATCATCTACAACTAAGATGTACTCTTTTTTGGTTACGGCTTCGAGCAGTTGCATTTGGCTATCATCAGAACATCTTGAAAGTTTAAACGTAATTTAAAAACATAATTTAGAAACGCAATTTTTAGATTTGCTAATTCATGGGATTTTTTTAGGATTTACTCATTCTAAAATCATGTGGTTTAGTGTTAGTAAATTCGATTATTAATTGATGCCCAATTAAATCTAATACTTGCTTTTATTGTCACAGCAACTAAACTTTAAACTATTTTCCCATTAAAACTGTATTAAGAATATCTAGATTTTTCTTATTAATTTACTTGGATTCTGGATTTTTTAGGACAATAGTTTTTTAATTATGCCTAGCTACTTACGAGATAGACTTTTTAATATATAGCAATCCTAAAGAGTCATGAGAAATAGAAGCTTATAACCAGAGGCTTAAGCCCCTTACCTATTTCACTGGTGATAATAATGCACTCCTTCAAATTATTTAATCTTACAAATAAAATGTGACTACTATATGCAGATTATGCTGCATTCTGGCGACAAGTGGTCAGAATGCATCTTGACCTAACTTTAGGCTAAGATAAACAGCAATAATGACTATTTTCAGGGCTGTAATCAAGATAAGGTAAGACGAATACCAGCTTTCAAATATAGTTGCGGTAACGATTATCACTACTCTATTAAGCTGATGACTTAATTTGCTTGAGTACTGCTATAAATGAAATTTACATAGTTAATTTACATAGTTTTTTATGTCTTTCTATCCTCGTGTTAGCTAATGTCCAGTAGTACATCTCAAAGAATCGATCTCTCAGGAAGCGCTTTGGGGATGGTCTCAACTATTAGCTTTCCTGCAATCGTCGGCACTGCTGACATGATGCTCAAATCAGCAACAGTAAGATTAGTTGGCTACGAAAAAGTCGGTAATGGCTTCTGCACAGCAATTGTGCGCGGTCAAATTACAGATGTACGGATGGCTGTGGAAGCTGGTGCTGAAACAGCTCGGGAATTTGGTCAATTAGTTTCGACCATTGTAATTCCGCGACCATATCCCAATCTAGAAGCAATTTTACCTATCAGTAATCGTCTTAGCCAACTAACCGATGGGCGTTATAGTCGCCTGAGCAATCAGGCGATCGGCTTATTAGAAACTCGCGGCTTTCCTGCCATGGTTGGCGCAGCCGATATGATGCTTAAATCCGCAGATGTGCATCTGGCGGGATATGAAACCATTGGTGCAGGTTTATGCACGGCGATCGTGCGCGGTAATGTCGCCGATATTGCGATCGCGATCGAAGCAGGTATGCATGAAGCAGAAAGAATTGGCGAGTTTCACACCCTGATGATTATTCCTCGCCCTCTTGAGGATCTTGAGGAGACCTTGCCAACTTCCGATTATTGGATTGAGACTCCGATTCCTGTAAATATCCCCATGGCGGCGCTCCAACAACAAGAAAGAGAATTAATTCAACTGCCTAACCTCGAAATCGCCGAAGTAGAAACTATTTCCATAGGCGATCGCTAGGGAAATAAGTCCACTTTATAGGCACTATTTAGATTTATGATGACGGCTTATATTGTCAAATGTACCGACACTCGTTATCGTAGATATAAAGATAGAATTGAATATATTCTTATTATTCAGTTTCTCTGATTATTCAGATTTAGAATGGATATTTCCGTAGTAATAAATACTTATCTACTAAAATTTATAATATTTTTTATGAATTTATAGATAGTCAATTGCACAGAAAGCCACAAAATATCTGTTAATTAGCTGCGAGAAGTTAGCTGCATTAAGTCAGCTACAAAAGTGCGCCCAACCTCATCTCATTTTTATTTTGTTTTAAAAATTTGAAATTTGATGTTTTAAGCGAACCGATCGTAGCTAAGATCAATAGTTGCGCTCGTGCATCTACATATGATTTATAGATAAACCGCGAGAACTTCAGTTTTTTAGAGAGTCGTAAGGACACTGGCTTAAATTATGCCGATCGCTATTGGAATGATCGAGACCAGAGGCTTCCCCGCAATTGTTGAAGCGGCTGATGCTATGGTCAAAGCTGCTCGCGTAACCCTTGTAGGTTACGAAAAAATCGGTAGTGGGCGGGTCACTGTCATCATCAGAGGTGATATCTCTGAGGTGAAAGCATCCATCGCTGCTGGAGTTGAAGGTGCAAATCGAGTTAATGGAGGCGAAGTTGTTTCGACTCATACCATTGCTCGACCACACGAAAACCTAGAGTATGTACTACCGATTCGCTATACGCGAGAAGTAGAACAGTTTGCTTTTTAAATTAGCTTTTTTGATTCCTCTTTTGGTCAAGTCTAGACATCGTTAAAGTTTTGTTTATTCTTTGTTTATTCAAAGCTTTAACTCTGCTCTATTTAAATTTTCCCAAAACCACAGTTTCAAAAAAGTATCAAAAGACTAAATTTTCATTATTTCGTTATTTATTTTTCTAGGAGAACATGAATTATGGCGATCGCAGTTGGAATGATTGAGACTCTTGGCTTCCCTGCCGTTGTAGAAGCCGCCGACGCTATGGTGAAGGCAGCTCGCGTAACCTTAGTTGGCTACGAAAAGATCGGCAGTGGTCGCGTAACCGTTATCGTTCGTGGTGATGTATCTGAAGTGCAAGCTTCCGTAGCCGCAGGTACTGACTCTGTAAAGCGCGTAAACGGTGGACAAGTTCTTTCTACCCACATCATTGCTCGTCCTCACGAAAACCTCGAATACGTTCTACCAATTCGCTACACCGAAGAAGTCGAGCAGTTTCGTGACAACGTAAATTCCATCCGTCCAATTAACCGTCCATAGGCTCGGTCTTGACTAGCGCAATAGCTCTAGAGTTCGCTCACACAATTGCTATTAGCTCTATCAATAGCTTAATTTACAGGGGCTTTATCTCGTACTCTCCTCGAATTCCTTAGCCACTCCATATTCATCAGCAGTTAATTCTGCACAGGTACTAATTACAATATGCAAATTGCTAAAGTTTGCGGTACGGTCGTCAGTAGCTACAAAGAGTCCAACCTATCTGGAACTAAGTTTCTGCTTTTGCAACTTGTTGATCTCCAAGGGCAGTTACTTCCAGACTATGAAGTGGCAACCGATACAGTGGGTGCTGGCGTAGATGAATGGGTATTATTTACCCGTGGTAGCGGCGCGAGACAGGTACGAGATAGTGCAAGCCGACCAATTGATGCGGCTGTGATTGCCATCATTGATACGGTCAGTCTTAGCGATCGCACTCTCTACAGCAAAAAATACAATGAGAGAATGCTGTAGCTCTCTAAATTAAGTAAAAGTTAATTATTGATAGATCGGCAAATTAATAAGCACATTAATTTGCTTAATTAATGACAAATTAATGCCAACTTATTAGATAGCGCTAGTTATTAATAATTCTCCAACGTTGTAGCTTAAGTTTTTATTTGGAGGAGCGCTTTTCGGTTACTTAATAACTTTGATTTTCATAATCAAGATATGAGTGAAACTTAAAAGCGCAGATTCACTATGGTAGTTCGTAGCTTTGCTGCCCCACCTACACCTTGGTCTAGGGAACTGGCAGAACCCAAAATCGATCCATCCGCCTACGTTCATTCTTTTTCCAATTTAATTGGCGACGTTCATATCGGCGCTAATGTTTTGATTGCTCCTGGCACATCCATACGTGCTGATGAGGGCAATCCTTTTCATATTGGCAATAGCACAAACGTTCAAGATGGTGTTGTTATTCACGGGCTTGAGAAAGGTCGTGTAATTGGCGATGACGGTAAAGAATATTCCGTCTGGATTGGCAATAGCACCTCAATCACCCACATGGCGCTAATTCATGGGCCAGCGTATATTGGGAACAATTGTTTTGTTGGGTTCCGCTCGACCGTATTTAATGCGCGAGTTGGAGACGGATGCATTATTTCCCTTCATGCTCTTGTCCAAGATGTAGAAATTCCTGCGGGTAAATATGTTCCTTCTGGTGCAGTGATTACAACGCAGCAACAAGCCGATCTGCTACCGAATGTGCGGGAATCGGATCAAAATTTTGCAGCTCATGTTGTCGGTATCAACGAGTCCTTGAGACAAGGTTATCGCTGTGCTGCTGATATTGCTTGCATTACGCCGATTCGCCAGCAACAAGAGAAATCACCACAACTAAACAGAAATTCTCCATCAGGTTTTAATAAACAGCTTAATACGCAAATTAATAAGCAAAATTCTAATCAAACTAATCACAATCTTACCGATATAAACGCAGAGAGGAATGGATCTATGGCTGGGGATTTAGCGCAGCAAATACGACAACTTTTAGGTCAAGGCTACCATGTGGCGGTGGAGTACGCAGATATGCGTCGCTTCCGCAGCGGATCTTGGCAATCTCATGCAATTCCAAATACATCTGAAGCAACAACAGTTATTAATGCTGTACAGGCGGCTCTGGTTGAAAATGAAGGCGATTATGTCCGCTTAGTTGCGGTCGATCCCAAGGTAAAGCGCCGTGTTTCTGAAACTATTATCCAACGTCCCACTGACAAGGCGGCGGTAATCAGCAATAGCGCACCTACCTCTAGTAATAGCTATAGCGCTCCTAAAGCAACTGCTAACGGTAGTGCAAATGGTAATGCTGATGTTTCGGGTCAAGTGCGTCAGCTATTAGCTCAAGGCTATCGTATCAGCATCGAATATGCAGATGCTCGGCGTTTCCGCTCGGCTGCTTGGATGACAGGTCCTGCGATCGAAGCCACTAGCGAAGCCAGTGTCATTTCCGCCTTGAATAGCATTCTTGCTGAGCATGAAGGCGAGTATGTTCGTTTAGTCGGAGTCGATCCTAAGGCAAAGCGTCGAGTCCTCGAAACGATCATTCAACGTGCCGACAGCAAAGCCGTCAGCATTGGTCAATCCAATGGTGCGCCAGCCTACAGCGCTCCTCCTGCTGCTAGTAATAGCAATGGCAAGGGTGCATCTAGCGATGTAGCAGGTGCTGTACGTCAATTGCTGTCTCAAGGTCATCGCATTAGTGTGGAACATGCTGATGAGCGTCATTTCCGCACTACTTCTTGGCAGACACTTCCTGCGATTACGGCTACCAATGAAGCCGCCGCGATCGCCTCTTTGGAAAATTACATTGCCGAATATAGCGATGAATATGTGCGTCTTGTAGGTGTAGATACCAAGGTGAAGCGCCGTGTAGTGGAGCTACTCGTACATCGCCCCAATGGTCAGCCTGTAGCCGCAACTCGCACTGCTGTAAAAGTCAGCAGCCCTAGCAATGGCTCTTCCTATAGTGGCAACAGCATTGGCAAGATTAGTGCAGATATCGTATCTCGCGTGCGTCAACTTTTAGCTCAAGGCTATCGCATTGGCACTGAACATGCAGATGAGCGTCGTTTCCGTACTAGCTCTTGGTATAGCTGTTCTCCCATTGAGTCTGCTAATGAGTCCGAAGTTATTCGTGCTTTAGAAGCTTGTTTGGCGGAGCATGGTGATGAGTATGTGCGTTTGCTAGGTATTGACCCTAAGGCAAAGCGTCGCGTATTTGAAGGAATCATCCAACGTCCTGCTAAGTAAGTGTTTAGAGAACCTCGCTTTGCGAGGTTCTCTACTTTAAGTAGTTGCAAGCTAGGAGCTTGTCCAGACTACGATTTTGAGAATTAGAAAGTGTAAAAGCCATGCAATCAAACTACTTACCACCTTTAGAACCAATCGGAGATTTTCGCTCCTACGTGTGTGGGGATGTAGTGATTGATGAAACGGCGGCGATCGCTTCGGGAGTTTTAATCCAAGCGGATCAGGGGAGCCATATTAATATTGGTGCTGGCGTTTGCATTGGGATGGGGGTAGTGATTCATGCCCAAGGCGGACTCTTAGAAATAGGTGCTGGTGCAAATTTAGGGGCGGGGGTGCTAGTTTATGGCTCCAGTAAAATTGGTGAAGGGGCTTGTATTGGCGCTTCTAGCTCCATTGTTCGCGCCGTAATTGCAAAGGGGGCGATCGTGCCTCCCTGCTCTTTGATTAGTGGCTTAGATCAAAGTGCAGTTGAGAAGAAAGCGAGTCCTGCGATCGCGCAGGAATTAGAAAAAAATGCAGAAATTCATAAAAGTTATAGTTCTCCAACTAATTATTCCTTTACCCATACCTACTCACCTGCTAAACCCTTAAATAATCAAAGTACTGGGAATTTTGGATTTAGCCCAAATGGGATGAATGAAATAAATTCTAGTAATTTGGAAAATCCCGAGAACATTGTTGAGCGATCAACTACAGAAACCTATGTGCATACTAGCGTCACGGCAACTGCGGAAAGTGTGATTGCTAATTCAGTTGAGCGTACTGTCACTGAGACCCAAATGGAGATCCCGACGGAAGCGATCTCGGAACCATCTATGGAATCTGCTGATGGGGCGACTGATATGACAGGAAATGAATCTCTGGAAGCAGTTAACGAAGAGCCGACCAGTCCTGATGTCACGGCTTTAAGTACAGCAAACTCGGCTCAAGCCAAAGCCTATGCTCAAGCCCAAATAAATCGCTACATTAAACGACTTTTCCCTCTAAACTAACAATGCAAAGCGCTGTAGTATCCCCACACAAAATGACTAGGTCATTTTGTATAGCAATGTAAGTTTTGCTTAGGACATAAACCCCAAAAAGCGAATTGCGGCGCGAAGCGCCGCAATTCGCTTTTTGGGGTTTTGGTTTGTACTGGCTAACTCTTTCTTTGCTATAAATTGGCAAAAAAGGAAAGGCGGCGCGATGCGCCGCCTTTCCTTTTTTGCGATAAATCACCCCATTAGTGCTTTGCACAATTAAAGTCAACCGATAAAGTTAAAAGAACATTTCGTCTAAAAATCTTTACTTTTGTATATTTGACTACTTGTTTGTAATCTTAAATCAACCAAAAGTGATAGAGATCACATCAAACTGGATATTTAAATTACATTTTTATTTGAATTTTCCGAGTATTATCAACCACACCGAAGAGATTTTTTGTATATAAACTTAAGATCTATTGGGGTAAAACAAATTTTTAGATGGATATTAACCAAGATACAGGAAACAAAAAAATCTAAGCCTGAGTCATTGGAGTCGTTGAGACAAGATTGTTGGAGGAATATGAAGATGAACAGCACATTTAGCCTTAAATCTAGTATTGCCTTGCTAGTTTTAGGAGTTGCAATGCTTGCAGCGCCTAAACAACCAGCAAAATCAACATTGGCGGTACTTAGTAGTTACCAACCAGAAATTGCGGCTTCGGCGGTTGGCGCGATCGCTAGTTCGATGCAGTACGAAGTTGTTTAATCTGCTTAAAAGTTTGGGAAAGTGCCGCAAAGCGACACTTTCCCAAACTTTTAAGAATTGAAGGCGGCGCATTGCGCCGCCTTCAATCTTTTGGATAAGCAGCACTTGCATTGTTATAGTTGACTGCAAATTACGGGTAAAAAGGTAGAATACTAAAGAAAATTTTTGGCTTTGGTGACAAGGGGCTATTTTGGAAAAAGGTACGCTAGTCGAAGTGAAATTGCATGGCGATCGCCGCCTTGTCGTAATTGATCGTCCTGAAGGGAAAAAACACTTTCAAGCGATCGATGAAAATGGGAATAGCCACACCATCCACCCCCGTGAAATTAATTTCATTATTAAATCTAGTGGGGAAAATTCTAGCTTTACCCATAGTCAAATTTTGACATTTTTACAAAAAGTTGAGAACTTCCTCGATCCTTCGAGCCTTGAAGTTGCTTGGGAAATTTTGATTGAAGACAATCAATCTACCAATCCCCACGATCTTGCCCTGCTCTTATTTTCGGAAAATTCGGCAGTTACCGCTTACGCTTCCTACTGCTTGCTTAGTAATGACAAAATTTACTTTAAGCAAAAGGGCGATCTCTACGAACCTCGTTCCAACTCACAGGTAGCCGAGCTAAAACATCAAGCTGAAGCCGCCGCCCAACGCGCTAAGTTAATCGAAGAATTTCAGGCTAAGCTCACGGCTAAGCTATCGGGCGGTGAAGTAGCATGGACAAGTAGCGATCGCAGTCGCTTAGATTGTTTGGAACGCTATGCCCTTCATGGCGATGAAACCACCGATAAAGCTGCTGCCCAAGAGCTATTAAACTTTGCGAAACGTTCTAAAAATGAACAAGCTGCTTTTCAAATGCTCGTTGATTTAGGGATTTGGGACGAACATGAAAATCTTAATTTGCTCCGCAGCCAAGTCCCCATTCGTTTTGCCAATGAAGTGATGGCCGCCGCCCAAGATTGTCTAAACAATCCTATTCCCGATCAGATGGAGCAAATACGTCGGGATCTCACACATTTGCATGTGTACACAATCGATGACATTAGCACTACCGAAATTGATGATGGGCTGAGCATTGAGACTCTTGCTGATGGCAGCAAGAGAATTTGGATTCATATTGCTGATCCGACCAGATGGCTTGATCCTGAAAGCCCCTTAGATAAGGATGCGCGTAAGCGGGGTACGAGTGTGTATCTGCCTACAGGGGTGATCCCAATGTTTCCCATTGAGCTAGCGGCAGGTCCAATGAGCTTAATTCAAAGCAAGGTCTGTTATGCGCTATCCTTTGCGGTGGATCTCGATGAAGGCGGGGCAGTTACCTATTATGAAATTGTGCCTAGCTTGGTAAAGCCCAATTATCGACTCACCTATGAAGATGTTGAAGAAATGCTGCAACTAGGGGTAGAAGACGATCTCGAACGCCTTGCCATCTATGCGCGTCTACGCAAAAAATGGCGCGTTGCTCAAGGCGCGATCGAAATTCATTTGCCAGATACCAGCATTAAAGTTGACTCTAAAAATGGCGATCGCCTTACTCTAGATCTAATGGAGGATACCTTCTCTCGCCAGCTGGTTGCCGAGATGATGATCCTCGCAGGCGAAGTTGCCGCCAAATTTGCCCAAACCCATAGTATCCCCATCCCCTATCGCTACCAAGAGCAACCTGAGTTACCCCCCCTCGATACCTTGATGCAATTGCCATCGGGTCCCGTGCGAGAATTTGCGATCTGTCGCTGTATGACTAAAGGTTCGTTAGGGCTGTATGCTTCCCGCCATTCAGGGTTGGGGCTAGATGCTTATGCACAGGTGACTTCACCGATTCGGCGCTATAGCGATCTGCTAGCCCATTGGCAAATTAAAGCTTTTTTGCGGGAGGAGCCATTACCCTTCACCGCCGAAATGCTGACGGGAATATTGCAAGCGATCGATCCTGCGATCTGGGATGCAAATCAGGTCGAGCGGCAGTCGGTGCGCTATTGGAGCTTGGAATATTTGCGCCGCAATAAGGATGTGGTGTGGGAAGCGCTGATGCTTGATTGGCTGCGCGAAAATGAAAAGCTTGCCCTAGTGCTGATCGAGGACTTAGGTTTGAAGCTGCCCATGCGAATTACTCGCCAAATTCAAGTAGGTGATAATCTGCGGATCAAAACCTCTGATGTTGATCCCCGCAAGGACATTATTTATTTCCAAGAAGTTCAGCAATCGACTTCTCCCCTAGAACTAGAAATGGAAAGAAATAGCGATCGCCTCGAATCAGAATATGCAACCCTCTAGATCAGGAAGGTGCGGCGCGAAGCGCCGCACCTTCCTGAAGATTTTTTTAAAGATTTAGAATAAAAATGTAGGAACTATGACAGGCTCGGAACTGCGTCAGGCGATCGCTAATAAATGGGATTATTCCTATGATGTCCAACTACGGAAAACTCAGGGCAAAATCTTTTTGCAAGTCATGTGGCGCTATCAAGAACAGCAGTCGTTTTCCATGAGCGAGGCAGAATTTTTAGAGCATCTCGATGCGATCGCTAGCTATCTTAGTGATTGGGGCGTAGTCGAACAGGTGCAAAAGTTTATCGAAACCACCAAAGAACGCCCCCGACTTGGTAAAGCCGTCAGTATACCTCTCCAAATTGGTGAGCGATCGCTCGAATGGTTGATTGAGAAATAATTACAAATTTAAGATCATCATTGAGTAGACATATCATACATGTCACACATGTAGATAAAACTTCGATAAAAGTATGACCTGTTGCTGACTTTCTAAGCTAAAGATTGTACGCTTATGATGAAATATTGTTTGTTGCCTTATTTCATAAACTTTTTCAATAAACTTTTCTAATAAACTTTTAGTTTAATCAAGAATCCACTACGCCGCTAGCCATACTTAAGTCAAAATCGTCAGGGCAAAAATATGAGTCAAGCAGGAGCTAACCCATGGGATCGCCAATTTGTTAACCTTGGGCGGATCATGCAGTTCTTGCGTGATGAAGATAGTATCGACAATTTATTAACCGCTACTCTCGACTATCTTCGAGATAATTTTGAGTACAAACTTATCTGGATCGGGCTTTATGATGAAGAGAATCATCGCCTTACAGGTAAAGGTGGCACGACTCCTGCGGGTGAGATTAAATTTTTAAAGGAACGTTTTGCCCTGAATGCTGGTGATCTCCTCGATCAGGTAATTTTGCAGCGTAAGCCCGTCCCGATCGCTGATCTCCGCCAAGAAAAAAGAAGTGGCGAATGGCAAAAATTAGCTCAGAAATTTGATATCCAAGGCACTTTGCTCTGGCCGATCTACCATCGCGATCGCAGTTTTGGCGTAGCTTTACTCGGCTCAAATCTCTGGAATGTTACTCCCCGTAACGAAGAAAGAGCCAGACTTTCGGTCGTACTGGGAACCCTCGGCTCTACCCTCAGTCGGCTAGATGCCGAATGGCATTATCACAATACCAAACGTCCTGATGAGCCACTATTGCAAATCCTCTCAAAAATTCGCAATATACCGACGCTCAACGATCGCCTTGAAGAAATCGTGCAGGAAACCCATGGATTTGTGATGCCCGACCACACCAATATTTATTGGTTTGAACGCGAACATCAATACTTTTGGCGGCGCATCGCCAATCGTCAAGCTGGGCCCAAGGGTAAACAAGCCGTAGATAATACCGCAGGGGTCACCGTTCAAAATGCCCCGGGGCTATATCAAGCTTTGTCTAAGGATCAGCTAGTGGTCGTTGTGGATGCGAAGTCCATGACTAAAGGCGAAATTAGCAATCGCGTCATGGAACAATTCGGCGCTACCTCCGTAATTATTGCTCCAATCTTCTTTCAAACAGAGCTTTTAGGCTTTTTATCGGTAGAGGGGGATGAGCCACGTCTTTGGACAGATGATGAGCGTAATTTTGTGCGTGGTGCGGCGCAACTTGCGGCGATTACGGCTCCCTTCGAGGAAATGGAAGTCACTCTCGATCGCATTGCCTCCGATCAAATTCTGACCGCAGGTATTGCGAGAGCCATTTATTCAGATAGTGACTGGCAAACTGCCTTAGATAAAGCTGCCGAACAGTTATGTCAAAGACTGGGGCTAGAACGTTTTTGGGTTGCCTCCTACGATCAAGACAATGACGTGTTTAAGATCGATTTCCAATACCATCCTAAAAATCGTCGTCCTATTCCCAATCTGCTGGCGGGATTAGCCCCTGTGGATATGCAAATGCTAGAGCAGTCTCCCGATGCATCAACGGTTGAAAATTTAGATAGTGATTTTAAGTTTTTATCATGGCGTAATTCCTTGATGGATTTAGATGTGCGTTCCATGATTATTAGTAGTACCTCGGTGGGCAAATCCCTAGAAGGGATTCTTGCGGTAGCTCACGAAGCACCCCGCACATGGTCGCGCCCAGAGAAAGAAATGGTGCAAGCGGTAGCCCAACAAATCGGCTTAATCGTTCACCAAAATGAATTGCAACGTCTTTCCGATGAGCGTCAAAAATCCCATCAAGCCGTGCAGTTTGGTTTAGTAGCCCTCCAACAGGCTAATACCCTCGAAAAATTGCATCATACGGCTACGCAGTTAATGGCACAGGTGACTCAATCGCCCCTTGCCATATTGGTGGTGTGGATGCCCGGTCGCCAAGGGGGACAGATTGCGTCGGTATTTGCGAGTCGTGATGAATACCAACTTTCGATTACGGAGACTTTAATTGCGATCGAAGAGGATCAACTGGTGCAATGGACGACTCAAAGCGAGGGGATTCTGCCCCTAAGTGTCCATGATTTACCCGAATCCACGAAGGCTTGGCTCAATGCCCCTGCTCTGGGTCATATGATGGTCACGGCTCTCAGAACCACGCCCGACCATCAGCCTACGGGGATGATTTTGGTAGCCGATCGCGTCGGTAGGCGTTGGATCGATCGCCATTTACAGGCTTTTAATATGCTGGCTAATCAGTTGGCATGGTCACGCCGCCATTTACTCCTAGTCGAGCATCTCAAGCACAATCGCCAAGAATTAGAACGCCTCAACTGGTATAAGCACCGTCGTCTTGAGGATATTTATCGAACCGTTAGTACAGGGGTACAGCGTTTACTAGATGCTGATGCTAGAGCTAGTAGCACTGGCGGTATTAATAATGTCACCTTGCAAAGTTCTCTCAAACAATTACAGGGTTCGCTATCGCCATTACCCCAGATTATCCGCAAGGAGCAGTGGCGCTTGCGTCCTAATTACGAAACCGCACCGCTAGCAGGGATGCTCAAACGCGCCTTAGAACGAGTGGATTCGCTGGTTAAGCAAAGGCAAATTTGGTCACAGGTACATAATCAAGCCAATGTGGTCGTGGGTGGTGATATTGCCAAAATGGAGATGATTCTCAATGAATTATTGCTATTTGCCTGTGGGCGATCGGAAGTGGGCGGACGGATTGATCTCTGGTGTCGGCAAATTGACGAGAAACTCCTTGAATTATCGATTACGGATTACGGGGTAGTTGATGCGAATTTGCTCCAAGAATTACACCAAGGTAGAGCGATCGATCCCCTTTCGCCTTCCTTATTAGATCAACCTCCGGGGTTACATCTCGCTATTTGCCAAAATCTAATGGTAGAGGCAGGGGGCGAGTTAGCCCTCTATCAGTTAGAAGATAATCGGATTCTCAGCCGCCTAATTTTGCCTCTATCGAGTTCTTAAACAAAAAAGGATGAGCTTTGCTCATCCTTTTTTGTTTAAGAACTCAAAGGCGGCGCGAAGCGCCGCCTTTATTTATTTGGTGTGTTGTCCTCGTAATTGCCCACAGGCAGCATCTGCCTCTAAGCCCCTAGTGCGCCGCACACTTACGGCAATCCTTGCGTCCTCTAGCACTCGCACAAAGGTCTGAATAGCTTTTTCGGTAGGACGTTGATAATCGGCATCGGTCACAGGATTATAGGGAATCAAATTAACATGACTCTGAAAGCCACGAATTAAATAGGCTAGTTCTTGCGCTTGCTCAGCCGAATCATTTACTCCCGCCAGAAGTGTATATTCAAAACTAATTCTTCGACCAGTGATTTCCACATATTCACGGCAGTCGTCCATTAAAGCTATCAAGGGATAGCGATCGGCGGAAGGGATAACTTGGGCGCGAACCTGTTGGCTAGGAGCATGGAGGCTGACCGCAAGGGTAACTTGCAAATGCTCATTTGCGAATCGTGGAATTTGATTGGGAATGCCAACGGTGGAAACGGTGATATTGCGCTGACCGATGCCGATGTCTTTGTTGAGTACCGCGATCGCCCCCATTAGATTTTCAAAATTGAGTAATGGCTCACCCATGCCCATAAACACGATATGGCTAACCCGTTGCTGCATCACTTCTTGAACGGTTAGGACTTGGTCGATAATTTCATGCTTTGCCAAATTACGCTGAAAGCCGCCTTTGCCTGTGGCGCAAAAGTCGCAAGCCATCGGACAGCCAACTTGAGAGGAGACACAGACGGTTAGGCGTTTGCTGGTGGGGATGCCCACAGTTTCCACAATTTCGCCATCGGCTAACTTCAGCAAAAATTTCTCTGTGCCGTCGCGAGTTTGCTTATGTAGATGAATCTGCGATCGCCCAAAATCTACGGTCGGATTTGCCGCAAACTGTTCGCGCCATGCCTTCGGGAAAACCGTAATATCTGCCAAGCTCCGCGCCCCTTTTTCGTAAAGCCATTCATAAAGCTGTTTACCACGATAACGGGGTTGTCCTTGGGATTCGACCCATTCTGTAAGCTCCGCTTGCGATCGCCCCAGTAGTGGTAGGACTTTAGTAGCAGGATTTGGCAAAGTATTGGCAGTCATGGCGGCTTGGCAAGTTTTTCAGTTATCTTGATTCTAGCTTAGAGAGATCAACACTTTGATAGCTCAGCTTTACTTCCTATGCTTCCCTAGATGCAACAGCAAACAGAATTATTTCAATCAAAATTGAAGATTAAAAATGTTAGGGGTAGAGCATTTGCGGTAATAGTTATAAACTATTACCAAAATTTCTATACGCAAATGTTATATCCCCCATTCGCTTTGATTGATAAATTTTCCCTGCGTTGTGAGGTTAGGGCATAGCATTCCCAAATTAAAACCATCATGAATCCCGAACTATCCTCATTAGCGGAATTGATGCAGCAAAACGCAGTACAAGACGCGGAAATTTCTGAAATATTTAACATAGGCGCTGAAATTGCTGTTGAAGAAACTACCGAATCTGAAGGCTCTAAGGCTGAAAGCCCTGTTGCAGAAAAACCTGACTCGATAATCGACAGTCCTATATTCGCTCGCCTTGAGAGCATAGTATTCTCAACTGCATTCTCACCCGATGGGCGCAAGATCATCGCAGGGCTACGCGATGGCACTTTGCGACTATTCGATACAATTTCTGGCGCTCCGATCGACGATCCTTTCCAAGGGCATGAGGATAGAGTCTGGTCAGTAGCCTTTAGCCCTGATGGCAAAGCGATCGTTTCGGGCAGTGTTGACAAGACGCTGCGGTTGTGGGATTTGCAGGGTAATCCAATCGGCACTCCTTTCCGAGGGCATGAGGATAGAGTCTGGTCAGTAGCCTTTAGCCCTGATGGCAAGGCGATAGTTTCGGGCAGTCAGGACAAGACGCTGCGGTTGTGGGATTTGCAGGGTAATCCAATCGGCACTCCTTTCCGAGGGCATGAGGATAGTGTCTTTTCAGTAGCCTTTAGCCCTGATGGCAAGGCGATCATTTCGGGCTGTGAGGACAAGACACTGCGGTTGTGGAATTTGCAGGGCGCTCCAATCGGCGCTTCTTTCTTAGGACATGAGAATAGAGTCTGGTCAGTAGCCTTTAGCCCTGATGGCAAGGCGATAGTTTCGGGCAGTGAGGACAAGACGCTGCGGTTATGGGATTTGCAGGGCAACCAAATTGGGTTACCTTTCCAAGGGCATAAGGATAGTGTCTTTTCAGTAGCCTTTAGCCCTGATGGCAAGGCGATCATTTCGGGTAGTTCTGACAATACGCTGCGGTTGTGGAATTTGCAGGGCAACCAGATTGGGTTCCCTTTCCAAGGGCATGAGGATAGGGTCATATCAGTAGCCTTTAGCCCTGATGGCAAGGTGATAGTTTCGGGCAGTGAGGATAATACGCTGCGGTTGTGGGATTTGCAGGGCAAGGCGCTACCTAACTTGGCGGCTCGTGTGAAAACGGTTGAGTCAACGTTTCCTGATAGCGTTGTAAACGATTCATCTCACGGGAAGGATTGCCTTAACGTTAAGGATGAAATCGAAGCGCTGGCAACGGTACTCATGCTCCGCAGCCTAAAAGCGCCTGTGGCTGTGGGAATTTTGGGCGGATGGGGAAGTGGCAAGTCGTTCGGTATGAATCTAATTCAGCAAACTGTAGTGAAAATCCGCAATCAAAAACTCGATAGTGCCAAAGCATGGGGCGATATTGACTCTTCAAATGATAAGAAACGAATCACGTCTTCTTCTCTATCTCCCTTTGTAGGGCATATCTATCAAATCACTTTTAATGCATGGACTTATGCCAAATCCGACCTTTGGGCAAGCCTAATGCAAGAGATTTTCTATGAGTTAAACCGTCAGATTGCTTTAGAACAAAAAATTGGCAAATTTCTAAACTCCCAAAAACAAGAAAATTCTGAAGAAGCCTTACTTGAAGAAGTTGGCTTTTGGGAAATTCTTTACATAACCAATGAAGATAAACGCAGAGATTTTATTAATTCAAACCTCAAGGATTTTAAAGACCAGAAAGACTCCGACTCAAATAACTATTTGTGGAATGTTCTAGATGAAAGCAAAGATCAAGAAAAAGAAAGCTTGGAAAAGTCGGAGCAAAACTTGCGAAAAAAAGAAGAAGATCTACAACTTCAATTCAAAATTGCCGAGAATGAGGTAAATCAACAACTTGCTCAGCGTCGGGTAAATGCTTTCTGGAAACCGATTTTTATTGCCATCGTTCAGATTCTTTTTTCCGACGAAGACATCAAAAAATATGAAAAAGTAGTTGCTGATTTTGCCAAAACTGGTAAAGCGACTAGAGAGACGTTTTCATTGATACGGAAAGTAGCGACCAGTTGGCAAGGCTTAATCGCTCTTTTTGTTATGACTTTTTTGATTGTTTTAATTTTAGAACAGGATGTGAGGTCTGCAATCATCTCGACAACTCAACAAGCATGGATTCAATCACTCAGAGAGGCAATTCCTGCAAGTCTTCAGGTGCTAACTGTTATCGCAGCGACTGTCACCACGCTCTTGCCCGCCTTAAAAGCGTTAGGCAATTACCTCAAGGCTGTACAGACAGAACAAGCAAAAATTCAAAGCGAACGTGACTCCTTGATAAAACAAAAGCAGCAAGAAAAAGCTAAAGATAAAAACCTTGAGAAAGAAATTGCTGAATTGAAACTGCAAGTGGAAGAACAACGACAGCGAGTAGGACTAACCGCTAAATATTCTTCGGTAATGGACTTTGTAAGCGACAGACTTCAAGTTGACGACTATGGTAAGCGCTTAGGATTGATGGAACAGGTTAGAAAAGATCTAGCATCTATTTCCGATCGCCTTACCGATTGGGAACATAACAAAAAAGAATTAAAAAAATTCTTCCCAAGGGGACCAATTAGAGTCTTTCTCTATATAGATGACCTAGATCGTTGCCCACCAAATCGCGTTGTCGAAGTCCTAGAATCAGTCCAACTCCTGCTCAACACCCAACTCTTCATTGTCGTGCTGGGCATCGACGATCGCTATATTGCTCGTGCTTTGGAACAGGTCTACCAAGGCGTACTCAAGCGTGGCGCTAAACCCTCTGGTCTAGACTACCTCGAAAAAATTATCCAGATTCCCTATCGAATGAGACCAATTTCTAAAGCAACAGTTGAAGGATATCTGCGCCCACAATTAAAAATTCGCCGTCCTAATGCTGAAACAGTAACAGAAGTGACTGATAAACAAACCACCGCTCAATCAATTGCAAAAACTGACTCAGAACCAAGAGTAAAAAGAGAGCTTTCATCAGATAGAAATGAAAAATTACCCTCTCAACCCATAGTTTCTGACAATACTGCCGCAAAAATCGAAGCCATCGCCAAAACTATTGAATTTGACGAAGAAGAGTTTCAACTGTTGCTAAACTGCTGTAAACACGTAGACATCACACCCCGCACCGCGAAGCGATTGCTTAATATCTACAAAATCTTGCAATTTATATGGTTAACTCGCAGTCAGAAAATACTGCCAAAAGATCCACCCACAGATCTAGACAAGCGCATCGTTATGTCATTTCTCGCCCTCTCAGGCAGATATCCCGAATATATGCGAAACCTCTTTGAAGAAATTGACGTACTCTTTGAAGAGGCAGACTGCGATCCCCTTGAAATTTATCTAGATAAACTACTTAAACTCATCAAGCCCATAGCAACACAAAGCGATCGCTATGCCCAAAGAGAATGGCGCAAATTTACCAACGACATCAAACGAATGCTCGAACCTGATGATGTAGAACATCCTCCTAAACTCAAGATCGATCGCGATGTTTTTGACCTCATGCTCTCCTTCTGCTTTGTCGGCGACATCGGCTACGATCCCGATGATTTCGAGACAAAGATTTAATCTCAAATCAACAACTATTCTTACGCCTTAAGTTCATATTACCCTTCGTTAATATTGCGTAACCAATTATGTAGATCTTCCCAACTATCTAAATCAAACAAGGCTTCACTTAATACATCTAATAGTTCTGGTGCTAGCTGAAGTACTAGCAATTTAATTTCATCTGGTATAGTTCCTATTTTTCGAGAAAGTTGTTTTAGCAAAATTAATCTCTTACCCTCTTCCCTGCCTTCTTCCCTGCCTTCTTCTCGAGCTGTTTCTATGACACCTTTCAGGTCTCGATAGTACTTTAAGCTATTTTCATAAGCATTTTTCTCCTCTTGAGAAAAACTTGTAATCTGAGCAACTTCAAACAACTGCATAAATACATTTTCTTGCAGTGGTAAGGGGGGTTCTTCCAATTCAGGCAAATGTTTTAGCAAATATAACCACTTATCAAAATGGTTGTTTAGTTGATCAAGCGATTTTTTGAATTTTGGTAATTCTAGATAAATAAATTTGAGTTTTTCGTAGAAAACTTTGCAAACTTGATCTCTTAATTCAACGATATGTAAGAAATCGTCATTATTTTTATCTTCATCAAAAATAAAGTCTAAAATGCCAATAGTATAAACTGGCTCTAACTTGTAGTTCCAATCCCCTTTTTCTGCTTGTTCTTGAATAGGAAAGGATGCGTAGTAAATGCTGCGATCTTTAAAGTAATTATGTTTGGCTTTTTGCATTTCTACAATAAACTTTTCTCCTTTTTCGCTTTCGCAATAAAGATCAAAAATTGCTTTGCGATCGCTTGGAGTATTGCCAAGATTTTCTGTGCTACGGTAGGTTAGATTTCTGACTCGATGTTGGGGTGGTAATATTACATTTAGAAAATCAATCAATAAGTTTTTGTTTGGCTCTGTTCCAAATAGGCGCTTGAAGCCAAAGTCTGTAAGTGGGTTGATATAACGATCACGTCTAGGTCGGTTGGTAGAAGAATTAGACATAATATTTTTTATTTAGTTATTTGTTTATGGAAATTATGGTTTAAGAATGTTTGATAATTGATTCTAACAGATCGCAAAACTCGCAATTTTCACTAGAATTGAGTGCAAGAAACTTATGAAACGTCGTCAGCTTTTAGTTACATTAGGTAGCGCTTTAATTGGGTTACCCATCCTTGGATTCTTGATTAAAGCGATCGCTCAATCTAAAACCCCAGCTTCATACGACCCAGCCGCAGCGCAATCTCCTCCAAATATTCCTAAGTCTTCAAAAGATTCTCAAGACCCCAAGAACCTTGCTGATGCAAATACAGAAATTACTTTAGAAACTACCGAGGAACCTTTACTCCGCTTTGCAGCGATCGCAGATAATGGCTTTGGTAGTCCTGACCAGATGGCAGTTGCCAAGTCAATGTGGGAAACTTATCAGCAAAAGCCCTACGCCTTTGTCTTGATGGCTGGTGATAACATTTATTCCTATGGTGAGATCAAGTTAGCCAAAGCTTATTTTGAGGAACCCTATGCACCTTTGCTCAAAGAGAACGTGAAATTTTATGCAGTGCTAGGCAATCACGACATCATCAAATCGAATAATGGTCTGGATCAGATAAATTATCCACTCTTTAATATGAGCGATCGCTACTATTCCTTCACTAAAGGCGATGTCAATGAAGGAACTGTGGAATTTTTTGCGATCGATACAAATCGTAATGCGCCTTGGGAGGCTCAACTTGCGTGGCTCGATCAGCAATTAGGCAAAAGTACGGCTCCTTGGAAAATTGTCTATGGACATCATCCACTCTATTCATCAGGTCGGCATGGAAGCGATCCTGAATTAGCCTCAATGCTTGAGCCAATTTTTTCTAAACATAAAGTTACTTTGTACCTATGCGGACATGATCATGGTTATGAGCGATTTAAACCCATAAATGGCACTACCTATATTGTGAATGGCGGCGGCGGCGCACCTTTGTATAAATTTACGGGATCACCTCAAACGGCTTTTGTGAGTTCGCAGTTTAGCTTTATGACCTTTGATGTCTATCAAGATAAGATCATCACCAAAGCGATCGCTACCGATGGCAAAGTATTTGATCGCGCCATAGTTACCAAGATATAAATTCGCACGGCAAATTTATATCTTGGTAACTATGGCGTTTGATGCTTATCATCAAACAACCTATAGTAAATTTATCTTCACCAGTTAATCTCCATGAGCTTATATCTGTACGCAATTTTGCAAGCTGAAAATCTAGATCTGATTCAAAATATTGATCTCAACGGGATGAATAGTCAGCCCATTCAGTTTCATGCAATTCCACCTTTTGCGATCGTCTACAGTGAAGCTCAACAGGAACGATATCTCGCTAGTCGAGCCAATCTGCTTGCCCATGAGACGGTTTTAGAATCGCTTATGAAGGCGATCGATCCCTATCAGGCTGTACCATTGCCCTTGCAATTTGGTCTAGTTGTCGAAGAATGGGAAGAGGTGCAACGGGATCTTCTCATTCCTTACGAAGACCAACTTAAGGGATTGATTAATAACTTAATTGGCAAAAGGGAAGTAAGTGTCAAGCTCTTTTGGAATCAAACGGAAGAGTTAAATCTGGCAGTACTGGAAAATCAAGATTTGCAGAAGCGGCGCGAAGCTCTAGTTGGCAAAATGCTAAGCATGGATGAAGCTATTTCCATTGGGCAGGACTTAGAAGCCGCGATTGAGCAACGTCAGCAGGTGATCGTTAAGACTTTTTTAGAAACTTTAAAGCCTCTGTCCTATGACTATGCAGAAGGTGAACTACTGACGGAAAATATGATTTATAACGGTTCATTTCTCATTGATTGGAATAAGGAACCTGAGTTTGCTGCAACCGTTGAAGCGCTTGACAAGCAATTTGAGAATCGTCTCCGAATTCGCTACAACGATTTCACTGCTCCCTACAATTTTGTAAATGTAGATCGCGAGCAATAAGATAATGGCGGCGCGAAGCGCCGCCATTATCTTGTTTAACTAAGTTTAGTTAATAGCTTTAATAATGATTGCGTCTTAGGAGTTAGTAAAGTTTTACGATATGCATCGGCGGCTTTTTTGATCGCATCGGCTTGCGTCGGATAGGAATGGATCACGCTAGATAATTTATTTAGTCCCAACTTAGAGGCGATCGCCAAAGTAATTTCGCTAATCATTTCGCCAGCATGACTTGCCACAATGGTCGCGCCTAGAATGCGATCGCTACCCCGTTGATGCAAAATTTTGACAAAGCCTTCCGTTTCGCCATCATAGATAGCGCGATCAACAGAGGAAAATGGAATCTTAATTTCGTTGGTTTCGATACCTTGAGCCTGAGCATCTTTGGCATATAAACCCACATGGGCAACTTCAGGATCGGTATAGGTAACCCAAGGCATGACCAGATCACTAAGTTTGCTTTTGCCTAAGCCAAAAGGAGAGAACAATGCATTTTTAATGACAATGCGGGCGGCGGCATCAGCAGCATGGGTAAACTTCCAATCCATACAAATATCCCCTGCGGCAAAAATACGGGGATTGGAAGTTTGCAAATAGTCATTAACTAAAACCCCTTTACGCAGATCATAGTTTATACCTACCGCTTCTAGGTTTAAGCCTTCGACATTTGGCGATCGCCCCGCACCGATTAAGATTTCATCAACTTCAATTTGATGATTAGTTCCATTTTGTTGATAGTGAATAGCTTTGCCACTGTTAGTTTTTTCTACCTTGATAATTGCCGTATTCAAAGCTAAATTAATTCCTTCATCTTCAAATCTGTGCTTGAGGATTTCCGCCGCCTCCACATCTTCGCGATTGAGTAAATGGGGATTTTTATGCAATAAAGTCACCTCACAACCCAAGCGATGAAAGGCTTGTGCTAATTCGCAACCAATTGCACCACCACCGATTACCGCTAATCTTTTGGGGCGATCGCCTAGAGAAAAGACTGTTTCGTTATTCAAATAACCGACTTCTGCAAGTCCTGAGATCTTGGGAGTTGCCGCCCTTGCGCCTGTGGCGATCGCTGCTTTTTTAAATTTTAATTTGAGAGTTCTATTAGCACTATTAGAATTATTAGAGCTGACAGAAATTTCTTTTTCATTGACAAATTGAGCCGAACCTAAAAATACATCCACTCCTAAATCTTTAAATCTAGCGGCTGAGTCGTGGTGACTAATGCTAGCGCGAATTTTTCGCATTCTCTCCATTACTGCCCCAAAATCAATATCCACCTCATGGGGCGGATTAATGCCAAAATTCGCTGCCTTGCGAATATCAGCAGCTACTCGTGCGGAGCGAATTACACATTTAGAAGGAACGCATCCCACATTCAGACAATCACCACCCATGAGATTTCTCTCAATTAAGGCGACTTTTAACCCAATTTTTAGCCCTGCGGCTCCTGCGGCGATCACCAAACCCGCCGTTCCTGCGCCAATCACGACTAGGTCATAGATATCAGCTGGCTGCGGATTTATCCAGTCAAGGGGATGCACATTCGCAATCAAAGCCCGATTGTAATCATCCACAGGCTGAATGAAATCTTCATAGCTAGACGAATATTCTGAAGAATTAGTCATGATGGATGGTTAGGGATTGATTTACTTTTAATTTTAGAATGAGAGAGGCATTGGGATTGATTAAGGATCTAGCGTTTTCGTCAGAATTCGGTTAGCAATCCGAGTAACTTGGATAGTGACAGCGATCGTGGCGATTAAACCAGTAATTTTAATACTCCATTGAGCCATGAGAGCTTGGGGATTATTAACATAATCCGTCTGTGGCGCACCTAAAATCGCCACATCCCCAACTAAAGCTCCTAGATAAACATACATAATCGTTGCGGGAATCATCCCTATCGAGCCAAGAATGTAGTCCCTGAGGGCAACGCGAGTCACTCCAAAGGCATAATTAAGCATATTAAATGGAAAAATTGGTGATAGTCGAGTTAGAAATACAATCTTAAAACCATCGATCGCTACAGCCGCATCGATCGCCCGAAAGGTGAGGCTATTTTTGATCTTTTCGCTAAACCAACCTCGCGCAAAATAGCGACCAATGAGAAAGGCAAAGGTTGCGCCCAAGGTTGCCGCAATAAATACATAGATGGAACCCCAAAGCACGCCATATAAAGCGCCTCCTCCTAAAGTCAGGATCGAGCCGGGGATAAATAAAACTGTCGCTAAGTTGTAAATGAGGATAAAAGCGATCGCCCCCACTGCACCGAGTGTCTTAATCCAGAGCAAGGTATTTTGGGTGATGCTCCTCAGACTGATATTGATATTAAGCTGCTGAAAAACGGCTTCCAAAAGGACAATAGCGATTAATAAAAATATTGCTTTTAGCCAAAATTTGGGCTGATTCAGCCGCGATCGCATCATACTAATCGCTCCATTTGGTTAGGGCAGAACATTACAATCTTAGCTTTTTAGAATCTGAGCCTTTATTTCTTTGTCCTAACGTTAAAATATATGAAGTAGTAAGTATCTGGGCAAAATTAAAAAAACAAAACCAAAAACTGTGACGCACGCGCAGCGTGCGCCACAGTTTTTGGGGTTTTATATTTAATTTTGCCTAGCTACTTAGATAATTTTGATAACAACTTTAAAAGCCCATGTCTACAGAAATACTTAATCCTCAATTAAATACGCCAAAACCCGAATTTGCTGAATATGAAGCCCAAATATTGCAAAGAGCCGAAATAGCCTTGCGATGTGCGCCATTTACGGTGAAGCTATTCGCAGATATGGCAAAGCTAGGAGTCAATCTACGGGCGATCGCTGGCAATGAGGGCATAAAAAATCAATATCTAACAAGCTCCAGCAGTTTGATTATCACTGAAAATGCTTTGCTATGGCTGATTCAAGTTGGAGTCTTGCGCCGTGAAGTGGATGGTCAAGGCATCACAGATAGCTTTCGCCTTACGCCCATGGGACATCTTTTATTAGATAGGTGGCAAAACGATTTGAGATTTCCGATCGCCAGCTTTAGCGATCGCTTGCAAAATTTTTGGGCGCAAATTCAAATATCCAGATTTCTTTAAGTAGCTGGTCATCATAAAAAACAAAGCTAAAGCCATTGGCACACGCGCAGCGTGCACCAATGGCTTTAGGCTTTTGTGGCGCTTTATGTAACAAATTTTCTTAAAGAAATCTGGAACTTAAAGCTTTAAATACAGTCTGCTATTAAGAGTTTTGCCTCTAGCAAATCAATCAGTAAATTAAGCTAGGACTAAATCATGATGCCTATTTCTTCTAAAAAATCTTCTCAAAAACTTTCTAAAAAACTTAGCAATCTTCTGGGCAATACACTGGGCAATACCTTAGGGAATACTTTTTATAAAACTTCCATATCTCTCCTTGCAGCAACCCTAGCGACAGCACCATTCCTCTCAACCCTAGAAGCGCTCGCTGCCCCATCTGCCCCACAGGTAATTGCTCAGCTACCTCAAGATTGGCAGTCAGGGGTGAAGCTTTTACGTTTACTCGACAATTCTGGCAATCTTTCTAGTATTGGTATTTTATTTGACTTAGCTAACAAGCCTGCCACTTCCTACGCTAACGTTGTCTATCAACTTTATGTAAAGCGCTCTGGGGAATGGCGCGAAGTCTATACCACCTCTGGCGCACGTCTCCTATCTAAGAACGCAGGTCGATATTTTGTACCCGTTGAAGTAATTCCCCTCAACCAGCTCAGCGAAAAAATTTCTCTTGATGATATTTACAACGGTGACCTTAAGGCTATTACTAGCGTCCGCTATGACATTCCCAATGGGGCAAAGGATGCCAGATTTGTCCTTGAGGAAGTTAAATCTTTTAGCTCGATTGTTGCCGTAAGTGCTTCTGAAGTAATTGCTGGACGTATTTCTTCAATATCTTCTAACAACACTACAGTCAACACTTCCACAAATACGGTCAGCAATACCTATAACAATAATTCCCGCAATAATTCCAATAATGGCGACTTTTCTGATCGCGACTTAGGGATTTCGTCGGGTTCGCAAACCGTATCTCAAAACAACAATACCAACACGACCCAAACAACCGTTGTCCGAACCACCCAAGAAGTTAAGCCTCTGAAACCCATCATCGTCACTAAAAAAGACTATGACGATGAAGATGACGATTACGAAGATAGCCGTCGTTCCGAAGACAGAGATCGTAAAGATCGCAAGGATCGGGAAGGTGTGGAGCTATCTAAAAAAAATCCCCATCGCGGACATTTTAGCTTAGCAGTTTTGCAGTCTCAGCCTCGCTTGTCTCAAGTCATCGCTCGCGTCTCCATCAAATCTAAGCGTCCCAAAGGATTTATCAAAGAGCGCTTTGTGGGTGACTATCGATTTAATATTAACCAACGGGCTACTTTTATTCGTGGTTTGAATCCTGGCGATCGCCTGATCGTGCGTTTGTTTGACTTAAATAATCGTCCCTTAGGCTACAGCGAAGTTCAGTTGCTTAAGGATTTTGCGACCGTTAACTTGATCCTGCCTAGCGATCCATCCGCCTACGGCACATTGAGAACTGTTTCGGGCATTGATTCACAGCGCATTGGACAAATTGATCGCAATGTCAGACTCTATGACTATTACACTCAGATCCAAACTACTAATGTTGTCAGCCAAACAGTGGCTCGCTTCTTGACTACTTCCCAAGGTATTCCCGTGAATTTATTTAATGTTGCAGGTTTACCCCAATCTCCCAGCCAAAGTAGCTACACCAATGCTTTTGCCAAGGGTGAGCAATCATTAATTAATCGCGCAATTGATGTATTTACAAGAGACATGCCCCCTGTAATGCAAGTCCTTCCCGGGAAGTTATCACCGATTTTACCGATCAATGACTCCAATTCGACCATTGATGTGGTTCGGAAGATCATTGATTTCAAAGACTTGAAACCCAGTAACATCTCCACCTTTTTCTAATACGCATATCCTAAAACGCAGTGCCGTTCGTGTAACGAACGGCACTGCAAATAAAAGTGGCGTACGGCTATATAGCTGTTGCCATTCTTGTTACAGCGCTTTGCGCTTACTTGAAACCCAGAAATATTTTTGAAAGCGCCGCGAAGCGGCGCTTTCAAAAATATTTCTGTACTACTCAGAGCCTCAATAGGCTGTAACCAGAATAGGGTTTGATTTGTCCTCATGCAAGTGACCATAGCTATCCAAAAAGCATCAAATGAGTGCAATGCGTTCCTTTGATGCTTTTTGTGCAGATTTCTTAAGCATTGTAGCGATCGCTACAAATAGAGTCAGGAAGGTGTCAAGATTGGAATACTTAAGGATATTTCTAGAAAATTCAATATCCAGCAAGTTTTTTACAAAAAATATGAATTCATAATCATGAATTCTGAATGCTATGAAAAAAATTTTTGTAATTGATACTAACGTCCTACTCTACGACCCAACTTCGATCATGCACTTTGCGGATAATGAAGTTGTCCTGCCCATGACCATCATCGAAGAACTCGATCGCTTCAAAAAGCAGCCCGAAATGATCGGACGGAATGCGCGGCAAGTTTCGCGCACCCTCGATAATTTACGAACTCAAGGCAATATTATCAAGGGGATTTCGTTGGAAAATGAGGGACTATTACGAGTAGCTCTATGCGATCGCGACACCCTCAAAACTCTCCCAATCGAACTTGAAGGCGATCGCAATGACAATGCAATTTTGGCAGTAGCCCTTGAGCTAAAAAATAATTGTCATTGCCGCGTGATCATGGTCAGCAAAGACACCAACTTACGCATCAAGGCTGATGCCCTTGGACTAGAGGCTCAAGATTATGAAACCGATAAAGTCGATGTTTCCGATCTGTATACGGGTATTGCCGAGCTAAGCGTCGATGGCGATCGGATTAACCAACTTTTCAAAAATGAGGCGATTCAAGTCGAGGCAAACTTGTCTCCCAATCAAGCGGTGATGCTTGTGGATCAAGCAAATCCATCGCACACAGCTTTAGCGATCACCAATGGTATCCGCAACGGTCAATCTAGCAAATTGATTGCCATCAATAAAATTGTCAATTCTGGCATCTTAGGCATCAACGCCCGCAATCGCGAACAAAAATTTGCCCTCGATCTCTTGCTAAATGACGAAATTCCATTAGTTACACTGGTGGGCAAAGCTGGTACAGGCAAGACTTTATTAGCGATCGCGGTTGGACTCCACAAAGTAAGCGATGAGCGCACTTACACGCGCCTCCTAATTTCCCGCCCCGTCATTCCGATGGGCAAAGACATCGGCTTCTTACCAGGAGACATCAAAGAAAAGCTCACTCCTTGGATGCAGCCCATTTACGATAATTTCGACCTAATTTTTGGAACGCAAGCTCCCAAAGAAAAACGCAGTATTCACGCTCACACCCGCCGAGGTCACGAAGATTTACTAGAGCGCGGACTTCTCCAAATTGAACCCTTGACTTACATAAGGGGTCGCACAATTCCCCAGCAATTCCTCATCGTTGACGAAGCCCAAAATCTTACCCCCCACGAAGTCAAGACTATTTTGACCCGCGCAGGCGAAGGTACAAAGATCGTCCTCACTGGCGATCCTGAACAAATTGATAATCCCTTCATTGATGCCGCCAGCAACGGACTCACCTATGTAGTGGAGCGTTTCAAAAACGATCCTCTCGCAGGACATATTACGCTTAGCAAAGGCGAGCGTTCCAAATTAGCCGAACGTTCCACAGAATTGTTATAGCTGTAGCTGTAGTCTCTTGCATTAGGACAAACTAAAACCCAAGAAGTGAGTTGCGGCGCTTCGCGCCGCAACTCACTTCTTGGGTTTTGTGTCCTAACAAAATTGGCTATAGCTATAAAAGTGCAAACCAAGAGATTTAAAAAGGTTGCAAAGAAACCTTTTTAAATCTCTTGGTTTGCACAGTAAGGGCGGCGCGAAACGCCGCCCTTACGCTCTTTTACATTGCTATAATGTCCTTTCCATGAGAAAAAGACAAATCTCCATCGCTTACCCCTAACTCCATGAGCTACCTCCAAACCACTGCCGAATTTTATACAGAAGCCGCCAAATCTCCACAAGTTGGCTTGTGCTGCATCAGCACACCACCGATGCAATTTCCCGATCTCAAAATCCCTGAAATCATGCAGCAGATGAACTACGGCTGCGGCACAACCATTCAGCCAACAGAATTGCGTGGTAATCCTACGGTTTTATACATCGGTGTGGGAGGAGGACTAGAAGCTCTGCAATTTGCCTATTTCACCCGTCGCCAAGGGAGTGTCATCGCCATTGATCCCGTAGTAGCCATGAGAGAAGTCGCTCAGCAAAACTTAGAACTAGCCACACAAGAAAATCCTTGGTTCGATCGCGAATTTGTAAAAATACTCGCAGGTGACGCTTTTGCTTTACCCGTTGCCGATGCCTCCGTCGATATCGTCGCCCAAAATTGCCTATTCAACATCTTTGAATCACAGGATTTACAAATAGCCCTAAAAGAAGTCTATCGAGTCCTAAAACCGAGAGGCAGATTACTAATGAGCGATCCCATAGCCGCTCGCCCGATTTCAGCCCATCTCCAAGCCGATGAACGTTTACGCGCCATGTGTCTCTCGGGCGCGATGACCTACGATGAATATATTCAACATCTCATTGATACGGGCTTTGGACAAGTAGAAGTTCGCGCCCGTCGCCCCTATCGTCTTTTAGATACCCATAGCTTTGCTTTAGATACCCCGTTAATGCTAGAAAGCCTCGACACAGTTGCTTTTAAAGTTCCAATTCCTAATGATGGCGCTTGTGTCTTTACAGGTAAGACCGCCATTTACAACGGCTCAGAATCCCAATTAGACGATCGCGCAGGACATATTTTGCAACGAGGCAATCCGACCTCCGTTTGCGACAAAACCGCCGCTAAACTTGCCACTAAGTTCCCTCACGAAGTAGTAATTACTGATTCCACTTGGCACTATAACGGAGGCGGATGCTGCTGATGTTAGAGATCCTATTAGAAGCCTTAAAATGGATTGAAAGTCTCGGATATATCGGCGGACTTGCCTTTGTGGGGATTTATATTGTTTCCACAGTGGCTTTCATTCCCGGATCTGTCCTTACCCTTGGATCTGGTGTCGTTTTTGGCGTAGTTTGGGGTTCATTTTATGTATTTATTGGAGCTACGCTAGGAGCGATCGCCGCCTTTCTAGTTGGGCGCTATCTAGCTCGCGATTGGATTGGCAAAAAAATCGAAGGTAATCAGAAATTTGTAGCGATCGATCGCGCTGTAGCCCATGAGGGTTTCAAGATCGTCTTACTAACGCGCCTATCGCCAATTTTTCCATTCAATCTTCTCAATTATGCGTTTGGCATCACAGGCGTGAGCCTCAAAGATTATGCACTAGCCTCCGTAGGCATGTTTCCGGGAACTGTAATGTATGTATATATCGGTTCCCTTGCTGGAGATATAGCCCGAATTGGCAATAATAATCAACCTTCTGATCCTCTAATTCAATGGACAATTCGGATTATCGGATTTATAGCAACTTTAGCTGTAACCATCTATGTAACCCGCATTGCCCGAAAAGCCTTAGCAGAAATAGAACAATAAAAAGAGCGCAATGCGCTCTTTTTATTGTTCTATTTGCAATATCAAAATAAAGGAAGAATATGACGGCGTAAAGCGCCGCCATATTCTAAAAAACTTGCAATATCAAAACCAAGGGAAAATATGACGGCGTAAAGCGCCGCCATATTCTAAAAAGTTTGCAATATCGAAACCAAGGAAGAGTAGGGCGGCGCAAAGCACCGCCCTACTCTAAAAAAATGGCATAGCCATTTTTTTAATTTGTTAAGTTTAGCAATCGTAATAGAGACTGAACTCGTAGGGATGAGGACGAATTTCAGTAGGGAGAACTTCATTATTCAACTTGTAGGTAATCCAAGTATTGATGAAGTCTTCCGTAAATACACCACCCTCCGTCAAGAAGGCATGGTCAGCTTTCAGGTTAGCCAAAGCTTCACGCAAAGAAGCGGGAGTGGAAGGAATCTTAGAAAGCTCTTCAGGAGAAAGTTCATAGATATCCACATCCCAAGATTCCCCTGGATGAATTTGATTCTTAATACCATCAAGCCCAGCCATCAGCATCGCCGCAAAAGCGAGATATGGGTTACAGGTCGCATCGGGACAACGGAACTCTAGGCGCTTAGCTTTTGGATTAGTACCCGAAAGGGGAATCCGAATCGAAGCAGAACGATTTCCTTGAGAATAAGCCAAGTTTACAGGTGCTTCAAATCCGGGAACAAGCCGCTTATAAGAGTTGGTGGATGGATTGGTTAAAGCCAGTAATGCAGGGGCGTGCTTCAGCAAACCACCAATGTAGTAAAGCGCCATGTCGCTCAAGCCTGCATACTTATCGCCAGCAAATAGCGGCTGACCTTCCTTCCAGATCGATTGGTGAGTATGCATACCCGACCCATTGTCCCCAAACAAAGGCTTAGGCATGAAGGTAACAGTCTTACCATAGCGATTGGCGACATTTCTAATCACATATTTATATGTCATCAAATAGTCAGCCGCACGAATTAAAGTATCAAATCGAAAACCTAGCTCAGCCTGTCCTCCAGTAGCAACTTCGTGGTGATGTTTTTCGATAGGCACACCACAATCTGCCATAGTCAACAACATTTCTGTACGGATATCTTGGAATGAATCCGAAGGTGAAACAGGAAAATATCCCTGCTTACCGCGAATCTTATAGCCAAGGTTGCCGCCATACTCTTCCCGCCCCGTATTCCAATGACCTTCGCTAGAGTCCACCTTATAATAGCCAGTGTTAATTTCCTGACCATAGGTAACACTATCAAACATAAAAAACTCAGCTTCGGGACCAAAGAAAGCGGTGTCACCGATACCCGTTGATTGCAGATAATCGACAGCTTTTTGCGCGATCGCACGGGGACATCGGCTATAGAGATTACCAGTGCGAGGATCTTTGATCGTACAGATCATGCTGAGGGTTGGCACTTCCATAAAAGGATCAATCCATGCAGTAGCAGGATCAGGAACCATTGCCATGTCTGATTCGTTGATTGCCTTCCAACCACGAATACTGGAGCCATCGAAAGGAACGCCATCGACAAAGGAACTTTCATCGATTTGGTTGTAATAAAAAGAGCAGTGTTGCCAAATTCCGGGAGTATCGATGAACTTCAGGTCGATCATTTTAATGCTCTGCTCTTGGATCATTTGCAGAACGTCTTGTGGGGACTGAGTCATGTTTTATCCTTGAAATACTTTAAAAATCCAATGATGATCTGATTTATACCAAATTAATCAATGGCTGAACCATTTATTAATTTAAAAATCCTTACTAGATTTAGTTTTTAATCGATGAAAGTGTTGTCACACTTTCTAAGTGAATAGATAGGTGCAGCGCAAAGCCCCGCACCTATCTATTCACTTAGTTTAGTTCATCACTTCTGCTTGATCTTTTTCTACTTCAAATTCAGGTACTGGCAAAACCAAGCGATCGCCACACATTGAGCGTAGCTTATCCACAAATATTGATGTCTCGGCGAATAAGGTCATACTTTCATAAGCAGAAAGATAAGCTTCTGAAAATTGAGTCTTAATTGGCTCTGGATAAGTTTGAGCAGGTTCGGTGGTTCCCGATATAGAAGTTGTGCGACTGGGATATTTATGGGCTTTTGGGGGAGATTCTTGATTAATCTTCATCCCTGCAATAGTTGATCGTTTTGGGAAGGGGATAGGTGAGCTTACTTTTTCTGGAGGCACAAAAGGAGCTATTTCCGTAATACCTGCTTCTCTAACAGAGGTACGGGGTGGTGTGTAGAAAATTCGATCTTCATAAATTACCGCTACATCACCGCATACTAAACGCTCAAATTCACGGTTATAACGATAATTAGCTTCTCCCTTACGTTCCCAAAGATATAAAATCTGGCTGACCGATACGGCTTTATATCTTCCTTGAAAGAGCGACTCGATTACGGCTTGTCTTACCCATTCAGGTTTAAATCGACCCCAAGCCCGTGTTAAATCATTAATGGTATAACCACCAAGATCAAAACTGTAGTGCTGCAAGAGGGCGATCGCTATTTCCATTAGGGCGACAAATTCTTAAATTATGTATCACTATCTTACATTTAAAATCGATAAATGTGAAGAATTTCATTACCTAAAAATATCAGATCTGCTGAGAAAACCAAATTGCGGCTTCCGTATTAGTTTTTGTATTCAGTAATTCCATCGTTTGCTCTAATAAAGCGATCGCTAAATTAGGCAAAACTTGAGAAACTTCACATTGTTGATAAACTCCCGCTTCTTCTAATCGAAACGCGAATAATCGGGAAGCCTTAACATCGATTACCCAATATTCAGCGATACCCAATTCCGCATACATTCTTTTCTTTTCATCTAAATCGATCGCCAAAGTCGTATCGGAAATCTCACCCACGAGATCAGGCGATCGGCACTGCTCCAAATCAATAAATCGCGATTGCCCAGCTTTCCAAGTTGGCACGTCATCGCCAACATAAACCACAATATCGGGAGCCACAGCCCGCTTGCCATTTTTTTCCATCTGGCAACCACCAAATGTACTCAATTTGATATCAGGAAACTTGGTTGCACATACAAGCAAAATCATTGCAACCAAATCGCCAAATTTAGAGTGATTAATCCCTTCTGCGCCCATTTCCACCCACAATTTTTGGTTGTCAAAAAATAATTTGTAGCGATCGCGATCGTCCTCTCGCAATGTCACATAATCATCCCAAGTGGCTAGCTGCCATTTCTGCTCAGGTTTTATTGCCACAATCATGATTTAAATCCTCCATGTTAAGGTTTTGCGATTTCTATCAGCACGGCTTTGCCGTGCTGATAGATCGGTTTCTTATTCTAAGACGAAGTCCTTATATCAATGCATAAAAGTGTTGGCACACTTTTACGATGAATTAAAATCCAAATCCAGTACAGGTTTTAAAAACACAAACTGGCAATGCCATTTGGTGTTTTGGTATTACAGAAATATTTTTGAAAGCGGCGCTTTCAAAAATATTTCTGTTGCCATTCTTGTAAAGACACAAACCCAGAAAACGAGTTACGGGGCTTTGCCTCGCAACCCGCTTCTTGGGTTTTGATTTCTCCTAATGCAAGTCACAGCCATATTTGTGGGTTTTAAGAAAGCGCTAAGCGCAGTATTAAAATGAAAAAACAGGCTAGTCAAAGATATGACTAGCCTGTTAATTGCATAGTTAAACAAGATCGAATACCCTACTGCACAACAAGCTTAACGTTGGCATTGGCTAGCCCAGGACGCTTAACTTCAGTCAGAGCCTTGTTAACAGCATACTTTTGGTTGATCGAGTTGATTAGCTCGGTCTGGTTATGCTTTTTGGCAACACCCCAGAGATCGGCAATCAGATCAAAAGAACCATCAGAGTTACGAGACCAGCCTAGATCATAGTCACCTTCAAGACTCGCTACAATGTCGGCACGGATGCGTTGGCTGTTGTAGCCACGAACATCAGCTTCAGTATTAACGGTAATACCCAGATCGCGCAAAGACGACTTGAGGACTTCGGCATCAGTAATTTTTGTGCGAAGAGTGCTGAAATGAGACATAATAGTGTAGCTCCTGTAAATAATTGTTAATTCAGGTGTGAACTCAACTGTTAACTCAAACGGGAGACATAAGAGATCTGGTAGTTCTTACCTCTTATGTTAGCTGCTAGCCTAAAGATCTTTTGATAAGAGATTCTTTAGAATCTAGCCTTAACTCTGCTGCCTGCAAAACAGCAGAAATAAGCTTTTTAAAACTCCATACGCTGATATTCAGCGACTGAAGTAGCGGCGGGTCTAGCCCGCATCCTTGCCCAGTCACGCAGAGCAGCAACCTGCTCAGTCATCGTGCGCGAGAGGGGAGTTGTAGACTTCACAGCCGAAATGATATCTAGCTGTGTAAACTCCCGATCTTGGGCAAAAGCTTCATACATAGCGGCAATTACCGCCTGTTCGATTTCCGCCCCCGAAAAACCATCGCTTACTTTCGATAGTTGTTCAAAATCGAATCTGTCTAATTTTTCGACATCTGGACGACGCTTGCACAGATGGATTTTAAAAATATCTCTGCGTTCTTCACCATTAGGCAAATCTACAAAGAATAGTTCATCAAAACGCCCCTTGCGTAAAAACTCCCCTGGTAACTTTTCGATACGGTTTGCGGTAGCCATTACGAATACAGGTGATTTTTTCTCCTGCATCCATGTGAGAAATGTGCCAAAAATCCGTGAAGATGTACCACCATCAGAATCAGCCGAACCTGCTCCCCCAGCAAAAGCCTTATCAAGCTCATCGATGAACAAGATCATCGGTGAAATTGACTCAGCAACCTTGAGGGCATTGCGAAGATTTGCTTCGGATTTGCCTACGGTAGAACCATCGTAGACTCGTCCCATATCCAGACGGATCAGTGGTAATGACCAAAGGCGAGCCGTAGTTTTGGCAATTAAGGATTTTCCACAGCCTGGAACACCCAGAATGAGCATCCCTTTGGGTTGAGGCAATCCATAATTTCTGGCTCTTTGACTAAAGGCATTTGATCGCTGTTGTAACCAATGCTTTAGTTCTTCGAGACCACCTACTGCATCTAAGTCTTCTTCTTCTTCGATGTATTCGAGGATGCCGTTGCGACGGATAAGTTGCTGCTTTTCGGAGAGGACAATATCGACCTCTTCTTCGGTGAGCTTGCCATTTGTAACTTGGGCTTTGCGATAGACTTTTTCCGCTTCATCTTGGGTTAGCCCCAAGGTGGCTCGAACAAGCTTTTCGCGAGTTTCCGATGATATTTTCTTGGTGCGAACTTGTCCGAGTTGTTGGTCAAGGACTTCCTCGATCGCCTTCATATCAGGCAGAGGAAAATCAAGAACTACGATTTCTTTTTCAAGTTCAACAGGAATAACTTGGATCGGCGACATCAAAATGATTGTTTTTTGAGTGCCTTTAAAGTTAGCAACCGCATCCCGCAAACAACGAACGATTACTGGGTGATCAAAGAATGGGTGAGCATCTTTAAATATGTAAATAGCAGGATCTTTTTGATCAGCGCGAGTAATCCATTTCAGAGCAGCCTCTGCGGACTCAGTGTTGTGCTGTGCTGAACCTGTCGTTTGACCATATTCAACAATTCCTTGCGTCACTGTCCATGTGAACAGGCGACGGACTGGCTTAAGTTGAGAGATGGTAGCGATCGCCCTTTCTGCTCTTTCTTCCTCGGGGGTGTTGAGGTAGACCAAGGGATATTGGGCTTGAATTAAAATGCTAAGTTGCTCTTGCATATAGTAATACAGAGGTTTAATCCTCTATCCTCACCTTGTCTACAGAAAGTCTACGGGAAAATATCTTGAGAATTATCTTGAAGCTTAGCTGGGCTTAACTCCCTAGTTAATGGAAACTAGCTCTTCATCTGGGCTGTCAGCTTTGCCAACAGTGACAGGTAAAGTGAGATTGCGGTTGCCCCCGATTGCTAGTAGTTCACCATTACGGATCACAACTGTTTGAGAACAGCTCGGACAGTTATAGGTTTGGTGGGTATGTCCGATACCAGAGGACTCGACGATATCAGCGTGAGCTAGATAAAAGCTAATCGCCTTTTCTGCTAAGTCTGACATGGAGTCGCCATCAATAGCTGAACGAATCTTAAGCTGTTGATGTAGTCGTTCGGGGAGATAGAAAGTTACCTTTTGCTTGTCTTGCATAGTGGTTAAAAACTGTGAATACCCGGGTATGCAACTAACGTTACAGGCATATTTTTGTGCTGTCAAGCCACTATGCCTACATGACAGCAATAACTTAATATTTTGTTACATTAGGCTATTGCAAAGCAAGAGTTAGCCAGTACAAATCAAAACCCCAAAAGCGAGTGGCGGCGCGAAGCGCCGCCACTCGCTTTTGGGGTTTTATGTCCTAAGCAAAACCTATATTTCTATATTGCAAAAAAGATATTTATCTAAATCATTCTGATGTAAAAATCTCTAAGTAGCTACTCCCTTGCCACCCAAGGATTAGCTACTTATAAATTGTTTCGGCAAGCATTCGCGATAGGATAAAAGACGAAGACTGAGAGAACTGTATGGTGCATCAACTGCCGACTGGCGCAAAAGACTTACTTCCCCTAGACGTTGCTCAAAAGCGTTGGATCGAGAGCCGCATTCAACAAGTTTTTCAGTCATGGGGCTATCAACGCATCATTACCCCAACTGTTGAACATTTGCGATCGCTGACCGCAGGCGGAGCCGTCGATCCTGAATCCGTGATCCAACTTCATAGCAACAGCATCGATATTTTAGGATTACGTCCCGAATTTACCGCCTCGATCGCCCGTGCCTATGCTGCCCGTTTGGGTAGCCATGTGGCAACCTGTCCGCAGCGACTTTATTACAATGCCAATGTATTTCGCCGCAGAGCTAATAACACCTCAGAGGAATCCTTTCAAGCGGGCGTAGAATTGCTGGGCGCATCAGGACTATTAGCCGATGGCGAAATTTTATTACTCTTAGCCGAGAGCCTTGATCGCGTAGAACTACCAGATTGGCAAATCATCCTCGGTGATGCTCGACTGACTGGCGCATTGCTAGATCTATTACCAGAACAATATCGCGCCAAGGTACGCCAAAGCCTCGCTAAGCTCGATCGCATTGCCCTTACGGAAATGGACTTACCTGAAGATGTCAAAGGCTATGCTCTTGAATTGGTGGATCTGCGCGGTAAGCCCAAGGATGTATTGAGTCGTCTTTCGACCAGCAAATGGACATCGGGACTGACAGGCGAAATTAGTTACCTCAAGTCCTTGATTGATCTCTGGGAAAGTACTAATCAAAGTGCCAGCGATCGCCTAATTCTCGATCTTAGCTTTATGCAAACCTTCGACTACTACACAGGGATCGTCTTTGAGGTTGCCTCCAATAACTATGTCGTGGCTCAGGGTGGACGCTATGATCACCTGCTTGGGGTTTATCATCCTCAAAATGTCAGCTATCCCAGTATCGGCTTTTGCATTAATCTCGAAGACTTGCAACAGGCCCTGCAAAAGCAGTTACCCCAAACTCTCACCACGTCAAGCTGGTTAGTTGTCGCTAAAACTCCTGATGCGATGCAAGCCGCCTTTGCCCATGCCGCGAAGTTGCGTCAAGATCCGCAAACAGAGGCGATCGAGCTAGAGCTTGAGTTTCGTGATGCTGATGTTGTGCGTGACCATGCGCGATCGCGTGGTATTCCGCAGATTGCATGGGTAAGTAGCGATGGGGCGATCGCTTCCGAAACAATTGCTACTTAAATAAATAAAAAAGAGAGGTGCTGCTAAGCAGCACCTCTCTTTTTTATTTCAGAAAGGAGGTGGCGGCGCTTTGCGCCGCCACCTCCTTTCTGGTTTTGTGTCCTAACAAGACTGGTGACAGCTATATTTAAAAAATACTGGTCAAATTTGGAGAACTTAAGGTAATCTATTCAACCAATCATCGAATTTGCGTAGTTAGAGATTTCCTAAATAAATATCACTGGGTGATATTTATTTAGGAAATCTCTAACCCATTTTGCTAGTGATTTTTGATAGAGATAGGTGTGACTGAATGAGATTTCCAGAAACTGCAAAATCGAGTACAAGTTTAGCTTTTAGCCTAGGACTAATTGCGGCGATCGTCGTGACAGGCTGGTACTACATCATTTTGCCCTTTCAGAAACATCCCCAAAGACCCATATTCTCTAATGATCTAAAGTCAGTTCCTGCACCAGCACCACCGATCGCCGCTATTAAAGTCGCACCTATGCCCCAGCCCACGGTCAAGGCAAAGCCCAAAACTAACGATGCTAAATATCAAGGTAAAGTTAACGCCAGTATTGGTTTAGTGTTTCGTGCCGATCCAAGCCAAGCTTCTAAGAGTGTTGGTGGTGCTGACTTCAACAACAAAGTTTCTGTGCTTAGAGAAGCTCCTGATCGCGAATGGGTATATGTTCGCAATGAAAACACAAAGGAAGAAGGTTGGGTCAGGACTGGCAATATTACTAAGGAATAAGCCTCAATGCCGCATCAGCATTCCCACAAACACCATGATCATTCGGGGCATAACCACTCCCATCACGGACATAATCATTCCGCCCCTTCTAACTATAGCCAAGCCTTCATCATTGGCTTTGTTCTGAATGCTGGGTTTGTCATGGTGGAGTTTGGCTTTGGGTTTTTCTCTAATTCTGTATCCCTAATTGCCGATGCCGCTCATAATCTCAGTGATGTATTGGGGCTAGTCATTTCATGGGTAGCGATTTTGGTATCTCGGCGGCAACCCTCTAGTCGCTATACCTATGGCTGGCGCAAGTCATCAATTTTGGCTACTTTCCTCAATGCCATTTTTCTATTAGTCACCACAGGAGGGATTGTGTGGGAAGCGATTCAGCGATTGTTGCAACCCTCAAGCAAGGTTGAAGGCGGCGTGATTATGGCGGTGGCAGCGATCGGGATTGTGATTAATGCGGCTACGGCTCTATTGTTTGTCTCTGGAAGTAAAGGCGACATGAATATCAGGGCTGTATTTCTGCATATGGCTGCCGATGCCTTAGTTTCGCTTGGAGTCGTCTTAGCGGGGATCGCCATTATATTTACAAAATGGTTTTGGCTTGATCCCGTTTTTAGTTTAGTTATTAGCGCTCTGATTATTTTTAGTACTTGGGAGCTTTTAAAGGATTCCTTTAATTTAGCGATCGATGGTGTGCCTAATGAAATTGATGAACGATTGGTGCGGACTTATCTATCGGAACTGGAGGGGGTAACAGGAGTCCATGATTTGCACATTTGGAATATGAGTACTGTGGAAACGGCTCTAACTGCACATTTGGTGATGCCCACAGGAAATAGCGATGAATTTCTCGCGCAAATCAGTCGGGAGTTACATCAGCATTTTGCGATCGACCATAGCACTTTACAAATTGAGACAGGCGATCGCGATCATCCTTGTTCGCTAGAAACTAAATGCCAAGCTCCATAAAACAACAAATATTAGGTGACGTGAAGCGTCGCCTAATATTGTTATGAATACCTTTAGCATTGCATAATAGATATAAAACTAAATAAAGATAACGCTGCAAGTAAATTGCGTTATCTCCTGTAGCGCTTGGCGCTTACTTAAAAAAACAAGATAGTTTTGAAAGGCTTGCAAAGCAAGCCTTTCAAAACTATCTTGAACTCCTCAGAGCAATTAATCGGATTAGCAATGCATTTTATCGATCGCGTTACGATACAAGTAAAGTCTGGAAATGGTGGAGATGGGCTAGTTGCCTTTCGCCGTGAGAAATATGTGCCTGCGGGTGGTCCTGCGGGTGGGAATGGTGGTCATGGCGGCTCGGTGATTTTACAGGCTACCACCGATCTGCAAACCCTTCTAGACTTTCGCTTCGAGAATATTTTTAAGGCTGAAGATGGCGAACGTGGCGGTCCTAGCAATATGACAGGCAAAAAGGGCAGCGATCGCATTATCAAAGTGCCACTGGGTACGGTGGTCATGAATGAGACAACAGGTGAGGTTTTAGGAGATCTTACGGAAGTTGACCAAACTTTGATCGTGGCAAGAGGCGGTAAAGGCGGCTTAGGTAATAAATACTTTTTAAGCAATCAAAATCGCGCCCCTGACTACGCCTTACCCGGATTACCGGGGGAAGAACTGACGCTTTATTTAGAGTTAAAACTCATTGCGGAAGTGGGGATCATTGGAATGCCCAATGCTGGTAAATCGACTTTGATTTCAGTAGTGTCGGCGGCGCGTCCTAAAATTGCTGATTATCCCTTTACTACCCTTGTGCCAAATCTAGGGGTCGTATCCAAGCCATCGGGTGATGGCATTGTCTTTGCGGATATTCCTGGACTTATCGAAGGTGCATCCGATGGGATCGGTTTAGGGCATGACTTTTTACGCCATGTGGAACGGACTAAGCTCTTAATTCATCTCATCGATGTAACTCAAGATGATCCCCTCACCGCCTATCACACAATTCAAGAAGAGTTAGCCGCCTATGGTCATGGTTTAGCTGATAAGCCCCAGATTTTGGCGTTAAATAAAATTGATGCGATGTTGCCTGAAGATGTGGAAGAAATCGCAGCCCAATTTGATATGCCGATCCTCTCAATTTCGGCTGCCTCGAAAAAAGGACTAGATAAGCTTTTGCAGTTGGTCTGGAAGCAATTAGAGCAATTCGATCTCGAAAACCCATAAGTAAAGCGGTGCATCGCACCGCTTTACTTATTTGAGCATAAAGAAATTACCAAAGGCAGCGATCGTAGTTATTTTTTGATTGGGTAGATCGGTTTCGTAAAGACTGAACAATACAAAATTTTGCTGTTTTGTGGAATTTTCCACAATTGACTTGATTACGCCTTTGCCTTGAGAAATCACAAATTTACAGGATTGCTGAGCCGCGATCGGAATATTATCACCAGCACAAATAGATGTTTTACCTGTTTCCGCAAACTGCTCCGTGGCGTAGGTGACATAGCGTTCTTTGCTGGGATTGGTGATCGCCATGACCCCAACAACCACAGCCGCACCAATTAAAATTGCTTGTAATTTCATACGCCCTTTTTAACGAAATAATTAGTGGTGCGCGGCTTAGCCGCACACCACTAATTATTTCACTTTTTGATTGGCGCGATCGCATCTTGGCTAATTTGACAGATCTGATCATGACAATGCCCATTGCTTGCCACGATGGTTCCCCATTGACGCAATTCGAGATTGTTGTAAGACAATGGCGAGAGGTCGGCGTGCGTAAGTTGTCCCCCTGCTTCGGTCAAGATGATTTCAGGAGCGCAATAGTCCCAATCCTTAGGCGCAGATTTGCCTGAGACGGAGATATAGACATCAGCAGTACCTGAGGCGATCGCCGCAAATTTGCCGCCAATACTACCTACAGCGATTTCCGCCGCCTTGGGCAATTGTTGGAGAATACTTTCTAATTGGTAGTTGCGATGGCTCCGACTGGCGACCACCACCATTTTGGCGAGGTCAACTTTGTTAGAAACATGGATGCTTTGCTGTGCGCCATCTCGCGTTTCCACAAATGCGCCATTGCCCAGAGAACCTTGAAACAATCGATCTTGAGCAGGGGTTGCCACTAGTCCGAGGACAGGACGCTGGCGATAGCTCAAACCAATATGTACTGCAAACTCGTTAGTCCGACGGATAAAGTCACTTGTGCCATCCATCGGATCGATGATCCACACCCATTCATGATCGAGGCGATCGGTACTGTCTTCGGTTTCTTCGCTGAGGTAAGCAAAATTTTCTGTGCCGAAGGTTTGCTTTAACTGTCCCAAAATAAAATCATTGGCGGCTAAATCGGCGGAGGTGACATTACCATCTTCCACACCCTTAAACGTAATCTTTAAATCCTGTGGCGCTTGATAATACTTCATCAGAATGTCCCCTGCGCCCCAAGCGATCGGGCGAGCCAGTGACATAATTTCGTTTAAATTCAGCATCTTGAATTTTGGTGAAGCTAATGATCTGTACTATAGCGTAAACCCAATGCTAAAAGCTGAAGATTAACTAAATCCTAGGAGAGAGATTAAAATAGAAATCCTATCCAAGGCAGTTTAATTTAGATGTATACAGTTTTAGAAGCGATCGCAACTGCCAATCCCCCCTATAAACTAACTCAGAGTGAAGCTTCCAACTTCATGTTACAAACGGAGAGCTTATCGGAGGCAATAAAAAAAAGAATTCCTTCAATTTATGCTAATTCAGGAATAGATTATCGCTACAGTTGTATTCCTGATTATGCTGGATATCTACCAGAGTTTGAACTTTATCCGCCTAATTGGGAACTGATTCCTACGCCAACGACTAGCGATCGCAATCAGAAATATCAAACCTATGCGACGAAATTAGCACTCCAAGCAGCACAGCAAGTTATCACGGATGCGGGACTGCGCCCAAAGGAAATTACCCATTTAATTGTGGTTAGCTGCACGGGCTTTTCGGCTCCAGGCATTGATATTCAGTTAATTAGGCAATTAGGACTTCCCTTAACGATCGCGCGAACGATGATTGGCTTTATGGGCTGTCATGCGGCTTTTAATGGACTTAGTACGGCTCATGCTATTTGCCAAAGCGATCGCCAAGCTAAGGTTCTCTTAGTCTGTGTCGAGCTATGTTCGCTCCATTTCCAAGTAGCGGATACCTTAGAAAATACGATTATTAATGCTATTTTCGCAGATGGGGCGGCAGCAGCGATTCTTACTGCTTCGCAGCTACCTACCCAAGGTCAACTTATTTATCGAGATGGATCTAGCCTACTGCTCGAAGAGACCACCGATCTGATGAATTGGACGATTGGCGATACGGGCTTCTTAATGCATCTATCTCCCAAAGTTCCTGAAGTAGTGGCGGGTTATTTACCAGCCTATTTACAGGATTTTTTGGCTAGGCATCAGCTTACGCAGCAGGATTTAGACTTTTGGGCTATTCACCCAGGAGGCAGGAAAATTATTGATAAAATTCAATCCATTTTTACCCTTAGCGATCGCATGGTAGCGGATTCCTATGAGGTATTGCGGAATTATGGAAATATGAGTTCACCAACAATTCTATTTATTCTCAAGCGAATTTTAGAAAATAAAAAAAGTGGATCAAAGGAACTAAGCAATGCACCATTCTCCCATAACGGAATTGCCTTAGCCTTTGGACCGGGACTATCCATAGAGGGCTGTCTATTGTCTTTTCAGTGAAGAATTGCGCGGCTTCGCCGCGCAATTCTTCACTGAAAAGACAGTCTTTAAAGAATTGTTTTTTATTACAGGAATATCTATGCCTTCTTTTAAAATTCGCACCGATCAAGATGAATTGATGGATGATTTCTCAATTCAGGATGAACGCCTCACCGAGGCTTTAGAGCAACTGCGTCCGATTAATCAATTACTCGGTGGCTATGCGACGACCATGGCTGTAATTGCGCCATTTCTGCGATCGCGTCCCCATCAAAAAACTAGAATCCTTGATTTAGGAACAGGTATTGGTGATTTTCCTGAATATATTGTGCGGTGGGCGGCGGCGCAATCGCCTGTACTAGATGTAGAAATTGTGGCGATCGATGCTAATCCTGTGACGGTGGACTATGCGCGTTCGACTTTACAAAAGCGCTTGCCTGTGGAATTGCAATCAAAAATCACCGTGGAAGTAGCCGATGCTCTTGCTCTACCCTATGCTGACGATGAGTTCGATCTGGCGATCGCGGCGATGTTTTTGCATCACTTTGCCCATGAAAATGCCGTGCAGATTGTGCGATCAATGCAACGAGTCTCGAAGCAAGGAATTTTAGTCAATGATTTGCATCGCCATCCCCTAGCCTATTACGGGATCTATTCCCTGACAAGGTTGCTTTCTGCTGCGCCGATGGTGCGCCATGATGGACCGCTTTCGGTGTTGCGCGGTTTTAAATTTTTGGAACTAGAACGAATCGCCCAAGCCGCAGAACTCCAAAATTTCTCGCTTAACTGGCGCTATGCCTTCCGTTGGGTTTTAAGTACGATTGAGGTTAATCATGACTAAAAATATGAATTATGATGCGATCGCGATCGGTGCTGGGCTAGCGGGTTCTAGCGCCGCGATTCAGTTGGCTCAACGGGGCTATCGGGTGTTATTACTAGAGCAGAGCCATTATCCGATGCATCGACTCTGTGGTGAATTTCTCTCCATCGAAGTTACCGATGCTTTTGAGAAGTTAGGGCTTTTAGAACAGGTTCGCAAAATCGGAGCGCATCCCATTCATCGCGCCTATCTGACTACCGCTAGCGGTGCATCCTTTCGCGGCAAACTTCCGAGTGCAGCGCTAGGATTGAGTCGTTATCAACTCGACCTGATGCTGTTTCAACGGGCGCAGGCGGTAAAGGTGGATTGCTTAGATAGCACTAAAGTTTTGGATGTAGTTGGTGATTTTTCATCAGGATTTACGGTAAGTACTAGCAAAGGTGATTTCAAAAGTCGGTTAGTATTGGGAGCCTTTGGGAAGCGATCGCCTTTAGATCGCACGCTCAATCGTAAATTTATTCGCCAGCGATCGCCTTGGGTTGCTTATAAGGGACATTACACAGGTGTGGATCTAGGCGATGTGATTGAGTTACATAGTTTTCCCAATGGTTATTGTGGCTTATCCCAAATTGAAACTGGCGAGATTAATGTCTGCTGGATCGCCCATGAGAGAGTAACGAAAGAAGATTTAGATCCTGAACTAGCGATTCCCCATTCCTTAGCCCAAAATCCTGTCTTAGCCGATCGCTTCCGTAATATGCAAAGAACTTCGCCTTCACTGCAAGGTTTGAGTCAGATTTCCTTTGCCCTGAAAGGTAATTTTCATGGCGATATTTGCATGATTGGCGATACCGCAGGGATGATTACGCCGCTATGTGGAGACGGCATGGCGATGGCTTTGCGTTCGTCCGAAATGGCGGTTCCCTTGGTGAGTCAATTTTTAGACGGAGAGATTTCGGCGATCGCCTTTAAACAAAAATATGCGATCTCATGGCAAAGGGAGTTTCAAACGCGCTTGCAATTGGGGCGAATTATGCATAATTGCTTGATTCAGCCACCCTTGGCGGATTTTGGGATTAAGCTCTGTGAGACTTTTCCTGCCTTGGGCAATTGGGTGATCGGGGCAACTCGCGGCAAAATCTCCGCAGATAAGGGGCTTAAGCCCCTTGTCTATAAAGACGCACATTAAATCCAAAAGAGAAGGGGCTTAAGCCCCTTCTCTTTTGGATTTTAAAGCAAAATGACCTATAAACCATTGCCTATGATGATAAAGGGTGACCAGAAGTAGGGATGGGAAAAGTCCTGAGTATTACTCTGGCGTTGAATCATGGCTCTTTGAGCTTTGGCTAACACTTCGGCTTTAGTCAATTGCGAATCCTTCAGAACTCCATAAAAAGCTTCCATCAAAGCCTGTGTACCGCCGTCGGACACTTGCCAAAGCGAAGCGATCGCGGCTTTTGCGCCCGCATATTCCATTTGATAGCCAAAGCCCATAATCTCTGTGCCATTGCCCAGTTTGCCCCCTAGCCCCGTCTCACAGGCACTCAAAATCACTAAATCGACATTTTTTAGTGACCACGTAGAGACATCGCGCAGAGAAGCACGACTACCATCGCCAAACATCACAAAGGAATCCTCAGGCTTGCCAATCACAAAGGCGGCATGGGTAGCCAGATGGATAATATTGAACTGCTGGAATTTAGCAACGGTGGAATTAACATTAAAATCGCGATCAATAAACTTTGCGGAGTTAGGCAACTTTGATACTAAATTTTCTACTTCCTTCTCGGCAAAGGGCAATCCCGCAAAGCTAAAAGTTTGTCCATTCACCTCAAAAGTGTAGCGCCCAGACGTAAAGGCTCCCGCCAGAACGCGAGGCTGTTTATTGCTAGGGCGATCGCTTAAATTCGTTAAGCTCGCCGCCGTAATCGTATTAATCGCATAGCGCTCTACTAGCCATTGCTTGCCATCATGGAGGGCTGCGATCGGTACATAGCGCAACTGTCCATCGGGAGCATAGATAATCGTTTGGATTCCGGCCTGTTGCAAATCCGAAGCGATCGGTTGAATCAGCCATGAGTGCAGCTTTTGAGCAGAATCAAGGATATCAAGGGAGCTAGGATCGCGGACTTCAGAACGAAAATCCACGATCGCCTGATTAAATTCTATTTGCTTAACAGGCACAGTGCGGCGAATGGGCTTACCATTGGCGGTTACAAGAATTAGCTCTAAGCGATCTTCTAATATCAGAGGATAGAAAATCGCCGCTTTTTGGGACAACTGCTGAAGATTCTTTTGAAGAGATGCAAATTGTTGAAGAGTAGCTTCGCTATTAGAGCTTTCCGATTGACTAATTTGTTTGAGAATTGTAGTTACGGCTGGACTTTGAACATAGGTGTTTAATTGCTGGGAGGTTTGCTCTTGAATATCTTGTAGTTCCATTAATCTCTGGATTTGTTGCGGTGAACGGTTGATAGGAGTAATTTTTAAAATATCCAGCAGCTTTTCACCAGCTTGAATGGAGCGATTTTGAATTGCACTATAGTCAGTTAAAAATCGCTGCTCAGGAGCCAACAACTCAATACCTTTAGCTGTTTCGCTATTCCCACGTACATTTTTGAGATAGTCATCCAGTTCTTGGATTTTTAACAGATCGAGAACTTGCTGCGCTTCAAGAAGTCTATTTTGCTTAAGTAAGAGATTTGCTAAATCACGATAGGTCTTTTCTACAGTGCCTGTATAGACTTTTTGGGCCTCGACCGATAGCGATCGCAAATCCTTCCGAATTGACTCCCGCACATTCACCGACTGTTTAAAAAATAAAATTGCCAACTCAGGCTTGTTCCAATCTAAAAATAAATAGCCTAAATTACTAAGATCGATACTTTCGCCGCGTCGTTCTCCCAATTGTCGATGGATTGCCACAGCCTGTTGATTGACGGTCAGAGATTCCGAATAACGTTTCGTTTCCGTATAAATTGATCCCATATTCGCCAGAGCTACTGCTTCTGCCGAGCGATCGCCAAGTTCACGTAAAATTTTGAGTGCTTGTTGATAATTACTTAAAGAATTGTCATATTGCTTTAGGGTGCGATAGGCTTCACCAATATTATTGAGGGTGACCCCCTGAGCCGCAATGTCATTGATTTCTTGATGAATTGCAAGGGCTTGCTGGTAATAATTTAAGGCTTGCTGCGTCTTCCCTTGATCATCGTAAATAGAACCAATATTGCTTAAAAGCACGCTTTCAAATTGGCGATTCTTGAGCTTTTTATTTTTTTGTAAGGCTTGTTCAAAATATTTCAGGGCATTTGCCGATTGTCCCAATTCCTTATAAACTGTGCCAATATTGCTGAGAGTACTCGCTTCTTGACTGAAGAGAGATAGCTTTTGGGCTAAGTCGAGAGAAGCTTGATATTGCTCAAGGGATTTTAAATATTTACCTTGACTGCGATAGATTCCTGCAATGTTATTGAGAATACTCGTTTCCACTTTGCGATCGCCTGTCTTTTTCGCTACGCCAAGAGACTGTTGATAAAAATCTAAAGCCTTATCAAACTGTCCTAATCGTCGATAGGTAAACCCAATATTTAATAAAACTCCTGCTAAATTTTTCTTGAGAGCGGGATCGGGACTATTCTGGCGGATGGCTAGAGCTTTTTGGAGGCGCTCTAAACCTTGACTAATTTTGCCTAGCCGTACATAAATCTGTCCAAGATTATTTAGAATAGTCGCCTCCCTTTCTTGATCCTTAATCGTTTGCGCTCCCACTAAGGCTTGCTCGTAAATAGAAACCGCTTCCTCTTGTTTGCTCGCTTGATTGAGCGTATAACCAAGATTTAGCAAGATCAGGACTTCATCGTTGCGTACTTTCAAAGCATCCTTGGGATTGCTCGGCTTGATCTGATTAACAATCCCCAAAGCTACTTGATAGGTGGCGATCGCCTTCTCAAATTGAGTTAAATCTAAATAGACATTCCCAATAAAATTCAAAGTCCGCGCCTCGGAATAGCGATCGCCTTGTTTTTGAAAAATCGCAATCGCCTGCTGAAATAAGGTCAAGGCTTCCTGTGTATTCCCTTGCTGAAGCTGTTCCCTAGCCTTAATCACTAATTGAAATCCCCGTTCGCCGTCACTGGTGAGCGGATTAGATGGCGGTTGTTCAGGACTATTTTGAGCAATCAACTTGGGCGAATCTAGCTCCTGAGCGAAAATCTCAGTAGAAGCTATGGGGGCGATCGCAATGAACAGAGTTGCAAAAACTGAGGGATAGATCATGGCTTTAGGAATTAGCTATTTGCTTAAAGAATTTTTACTTTTCTAATTCTTAGGGCATCACTAGACTTTTTAGTTGAGCCGAACCACTGAATTTTGTCATAATTTAAGTTAATGACTAGTCAATTTTTGATAGGACAGTGTATTGTTATATCAAAATAAACACTTATATATAGGAGATATTGTATGAATCTTTCAGATTATCAAGTTTTCACCGCTCTTGTAGTTGCTCTGTTCCCCGCAGTTTTGGCAGCTTTGTTGGGTTCGGCTCTCTCTAATTCCTAGTCCTCATTACCCTATTTTTTACGACCTAGAGGTTAAGAATGGTTGCCAAACGAGACTTGTCTCCCCGTTTTTCTGCTGATGTACCCCAAAAAGCCATGCGTCGTTCGCAAGGTCAGTACGAACGGCACGATGTCGTGGGCATTAACTCCCGTAGCAGCCGTTCTGCCTCAAATCATAACTTGACTTCGATGTCGGCTAATCCCGCCGTTAACCCACCCAGCAGTTACGGTGATACGGTAGCCCAAAGCGTCCAGCACAAGCGAGACAAATATCTTCGAGCGAAGGCAACTGAATCCATAATTGTAATTGCGGTGAATGTGGCTTTGTCGCTGGCAGCGATCGCGGCGATTACGAAATTACTTCCCTATCAGTCATCGCAAAAAGATCGACTTGATGAGATTACTACTGAAGTAACCTCTGTAGAGCAAAGGGTGAATGGGTTGCGTGATAAATTGCCCCAAACCCTCAACTCAGGAAAGTCCCAAGAGATGCTATTGAGAAAGCAAGGCTGGATCAAAAATAATCAAATGACCATCAAGTTACTTGATCCTTCAGAAATTGCTTCGCCTAATAATGACGGTGTGATGCCCACCACGACCACGGCTCAAAAAACTGGACGTTAAACAAAAGGGCTGTGCAAAGCACAGCCCTTTTGTTTAACGTCTGATTTTAGGTGAAAACAAGGCTATCGTTTTCCACAGTAATGTGAATCGTGTGACCTTCAGCAAAGCTTCCTTCTAAGATTTTTGTAGCGATCGGATTTTCGATTTCCCTTTGAATCGCTCGCTTCAGAGGACGCGCCCCATAGGACGGATCATAACCAACTGCTGCAATATAATCCTTAGCTTCTTCACTGAGATTGAGGGAAATTTTACGATCGCTGAGGCGATTTTCAATCCGTTTAATCTGCAAGGTAGCGATCGAGCGAATCTCGTTACGGCGCAGGGCATGGAAGATCACCGTCTCATCAATGCGATTGAGAAATTCAGGGCGGAAATGAGTACGCAGAACATCGAGGACGCGATCGCGCATTTCGTCATAAAGAGATTCTTCTTCAGAATTATCCGCTTGGTTTGTGGATAATTCTGAAGTTTCGAGAGGGAGAGGAAGATTAATGTCAATATCTTTTTTACTAAGTTCCTTAATAATATAATCAGCAAAATCAACACTATCAGGCGCATCAGCAACCTGATATTTGAGCCCACTAATAATCTTAATCATCTGCTCTCGGGTTTGATCAAATTTAGATTTAGGCTTAGTTTTGAATTTTGCGGAGATCTTTTTAGGCGCTTCTTTTGACACTTCGAGAATGCGATCGCTACCGATATTACTGGTCATAATAATGACTGTATTTTTGCAATCAACTAAGCGACCTTGACTGTCAGTAATCCGCCCATCGTCAAGGACTTGCAAGAGAATATTAAATACATCGGGATGAGCCTTCTCGACTTCATCGAATAGAACTACAGAGTAAGGATGGCGGCGCACGGCTTCGGAGAATTGTCCACCTTCCTCATAGCCCACATACCCCGGGGGCGCACCGATTAGGCGCGATACGGAATGTTTTTCCATATATTCCGACATATCAATGCGAACCATTGAGGCATCGGAATCAAAGAGAAATTCGGCAAGGGCGCGAGCGAGTTCGGTTTTACCAACACCCGTTGGTCCCAAAAACAGGAATGAACCCAGAGGACGATTGGGATCATTCATACCTGCACGGGCGCGACGAATCGCTGAGGCTACGGAGCTTACGGCTTCCTCTTGACCAATCACGCGATCGTGCAGATGGGTTTCTAGGGTCAGCAGTTTCTGGCGTTCTGATAGCAATAATTTCTTGAGAGGAATCCCTGTCCAACGCGCCACAATTTCGGCAATGTCATCTTCCGTAACCTGTTCACGGAATAAAATTGAACCATCAGCCCTAGCGCGATTCAATTCTAACTCGGCTTCATCGAGATTTTTCTCTAGTTCCGTTAGCTTGCCATACTTGAGTTCGGCAGCTCGATTGAGATTAAACTCTCGCTCAGCTTGTTCAATTTGCAACTTCGTTTGATCAATTTGTTCTTTCAAATTCCGCAAATTATCAATCGTATCTTTTTCCTTTTGCCAACGATCATCTAGAGCTACTTGCCGATCGCGCAGTTCATTCATTTCTTTGTCAAGGCGTTCAAGACGATCTTGGACTGCCTTCCCGCTTTTGGTTTTATAGACAACTTTCCCTTCTGTTTCCGTGCGTTCGATGGGCGTAGAATCACCTTCGCGTTGTAAAGATAGTCTTTCCATTTCTAATTGCATCAGGCGGCGATCAATTTCATCAAGTTCCAATGGACGCGAATCTACTTCCATTTTTAATTTAGCTGCCGACTCATCGACGAGATCGATCGCCTTATCGGGCAGAAAGCGATCGGTGATATAGCGATTGGAAAGGGTGGCGGCAGCTACTAATGCCGAATCCGAAATACTTACACCATGATGCACTTCATAGCGTTCCTTCAGTCCGCGCAAAATCGAGATCGTGTCTTCCACCGTGGGCTGATCAACGACCACCTGTTGAAAGCGACGCTCTAAAGCCGCATCCTTTTCAATGTATTGGCGATATTCATCCAAAGTTGTCGCGCCAATACATCGCAACTCACCCCGCGCTAACATCGGCTTGAGCAAGTTCCCTGCATCCATTGCGCCTTGCTGCGTTGCACCCGCACCGACCACCGTATGCAACTCATCAATGAATAATACAATTTTGCCATCGGAGTTGAGAACTTCCTTTAGTACCGCTTTCAGGCGATCTTCAAATTCACCACGATATTTTGCGCCAGCAATCAGCGAACCCATATCAAGGCTAATAATCGTGCGGTCTTTGAGGGATTCAGGAACATCACCACGAATAATTCGTTGGGCTAATCCTTCAGCGATCGCGGTTTTACCCACTCCCGGTTCACCAATCAGCACAGGATTATTTTTGGTACGTCTCGATAGCACCTGCATCACCCGCCGAATTTCATCATCACGACCGATCACAGGGTCAAGCTTGCCCTCCTTAGCTTGCTCCGTCAGATCGCGCCCATACTTCTCCAAAGCCGCATACTTCGCTTCAGGATTTTGATCGGTAATGGTCTGGCTACCCCTGACCGCTTTAATGGTTTCCTCTAATTTTTTGCGATCAATGCTCAAATCGCGATAGAGCCGCTTACCAAGGCGATCGTCATCCGCTAAGCCGATCAGCATATGCTCGATCGCCATAAACTCATCCCCAAAGCTCTTACGACTCTCCTCAGCGCGATCGAGCCATACCTCTAGGTTACGCCCTAAGTACAACTGCTCGGGACTCGCCACGCGGGGCTGTCGTCGCAAAAATTCCTCCACCTGTCGCCTTGCTCTAGCCATCGGCACTGCCATCGCCGTGAAGATGTTCGTAGTTAAGCCTTCTTCCTGCTCCAAGAGCGCCATGACTAAATGCTCAACTTCGAGTTGCTGATGTTGCGATCGCCTTGCGACTTCTTGCGATTTGACAATCGCTTCCCATGCTTTTTCAGTGAATTTTTTTGGATCGGTTGGTTGCATTGGCTTTGGTTACGGCAGGATCGGGTGTATTGACTAATGTTAGTTAAGATAAGTTTACATTATCGTCAAAGCCTATAAAACTCAGTTGGCTAGTGTTGCGTTACAGCTAAGTCTCATAGAAAGTTGCGGCACTCTGCGTCACAACTTACGAATAAATAGGAGGTGTGCGGCTTCGCCGCACACCTCCTATTTAGCTACGGGGAAAGGAGTAGAAAGATTTATTACCCATAAATGGAGAAGGATTGCTATATTGACACTAAGTCGATTAGCAAAAGAAACCTCTAAAAAGCAACGATCCCCGACTTTTTGGGTGAATTTACAAATTGTCTTTACTTGCCTAGAAAAAGTTGAGGATCTTAACCTATTTTTTTAAGTTTTCTTATGCCTAGATACTCAGTAAAATCTTAAAGAACTTAAATTTCTAATGATTAGACATCTTGAAGAGCAAGAACTAGAGCATTCATTCTATCAATTAGTTGATCGCCTCAATAATAGCCTCCATGTGGGTGAACATTTGACGATTAATCTTGACAGTGAGCGCAGTCAATTTACAAGGTTTAATCATGCTAAAGTTCGACAATCAGGGATAGTCGCTGATGGGACAGTCACAGTGACATTAATTTATAATCATCGTGAAGCCTATGCAGAATTTCCCTTTACGGGCGATCTCAGCATTGATGATCCCGTGGCAATGGAGAGCTTGCAATATCTGCGGAAAGAGGTTTCGCAAATACCTGAAAATCCTTACTTAGTTCTACCCGAAAATCAAGGCTCCAGTCGTGAGTTATATCAAGGGAAGTTATTGTCTTCTGAGGAAGCGATCGCCACGATTTTAGAGCCTGTGGCAAAAGTAGATTTTACAGGCTTTTATGCTTCAGGTTCCATCGTGCGAGCTAATGCTAATTCCGCAGGGCAACGCCATTGGTTTGCGACGGATTCTTTTTTTGTAGACTATTCGATGTTTGTGCAGACCGATTCGGGCGAAAAGGCGGTGAAAGGAATCTATGCAGGCAAAGACTGGAATAAGCAAGCCTATCATTCCCAAATTCAGCGATCGCAACAACAACTTATCGCTTTACAACGCCCAAGTAAAAAGATTGAAAGGGGGCAGTATCACACCTATTTTGCACCTGCGGCGGCTTCCGAATTATTTGGTTTTTTGGCTTGGAGTGTGGGCGAAGGCTCCATGCAGCAGGGTAGTAGTGCGCTCTTAAAGCTCCGCAATCAAGAAAAATCTCTATCACCGCTACTCAGTCTCAAGGAAAATTTTAGTTATGGAAATGTGCCACGCTTTAATAGTTTGGGGGAAGTTGCTCCTGATCAACTAGTAGTAATCGATCAGGGTAAATTAACTAATACTTTGGTGAGTTCGCGCAGTGCCAAAGAATATGACAAAGAAACAAATGGAGCCGACGAAGGCGAATCCATGCGATCGCCTGAAATTGCCGCAGGGAGTCTAGCCGAGTCGGATATTTTATCCAGACTAGATACGGGGCTGTATTTATCGAATTTGCACTATCTCAATTGGAGCGATCGCACTGGCGGCAGAATTACAGGCATGACTCGCTATGCTTGCTTTTGGGTAGAAGATGGTAAATTTATTGCTCCCATTGAGAATCTCCGTTTTGATGATAGTATCTATAAATTTTTAGGTGATAATTTAGAGGATTTGACCAGCTTTCGCGATTTTATTCCCAGTACTGGAACCTATGGCAAGCGATCGCTCGGCGCAATTCTCGTTCCTGGAATGTTAGTCAAAGACTTTACCTTTACTCTATAGTTATAGCGTGATTGATTTTTGCCTACGGCAAAAATCAATCACGCTATAACTACGCAAAACCCTTGCTATGAGTCAAAATCAAGAACTGCAAAAACTTATTCATATCGGTTCGCAATTTTCTCAACAGGAAACTATTACACAAATTCAAGCCTTTGGTAGTGGCAATATTAATGCAACTTTTTTGGCTTCAGGTCAGGGATTAAACCCATCTCCCTTTATTTTGCAGCGCATCAATACCAATGTATTCCGTAATCCGAAGCAGGTAATGCAGAATATGCGTATTTATGCCGATCATGTAAGCGATCGCTTACAAAAGAATCCCTTGCAACGTCGCTGGGAAGTGCCACAAGTTCGGCAAACTGGGGATGGACAAGACTATATCGAAACAGCGAATGGTGAATTTTGGCGATCGCTAAGCTTTATTGAGAATTCCCATTCCTTTGATGCGTTGCTCAATGTCGATCATGCGAGGGAAGTGGGCTATGCTTTGGGAACTTTCCATCATTTAACGAGTGATCTCGACTCCGCAAAACTAGCAGATACTCTGGTGGGCTTCCATATCACACCGCTTTATCTGGAGCAGTACACCGCCGCCTTGGCAACCAGCGAACACCTGATTTTGCGATCGCCAGAGGTTAATTATTGTCTGAACTTTGTAGAGTCACACAAATATTTAGCGCATATCTTAGAAGCCGCGAAAGCCTCTGGCAAACTACTTTTGAGAACCATGCATGGTGATCCTAAAGTAAATAATATTTTATTTGATAAGCATACTCACTTAGCCGTAAGTGTGGTTGATTTGGATACGATTAAGGCTGGTTTAATTCATTACGATATCGGCGACTGTTTGAGATCGGGCTGCAATCCCTCTGGGGAAGAGTGCGAGCAATGGGAAGATGTGGAATTTAGTAGCGAACTCTGTTTTGCGATTTTGCAAGGCTATTTATCGCAAGCAAGTTCCTTTTTAACGGAATCTGACTATGCCTATATTTACGATTCTATCCGTGTGATTACCTTTGAGTTAGGTCTGCGCTTCTTTACCGATTATCTATTAGGAAATGTCTACTTCGCAGTGAAATATCCTGAACATAATTTATTGCGATCGCTAGTCCAATTCCGTTTATTAGAAAGCATCGAAGCTCAAAAACCTGCTATTAATCACATTATTGAAAAAACAAAATAAAAAGCTTCTTTTCTATTTGTTTTTGCCAACGGAATAATTAATAGCGTAGCTCCAACTGAGTAAACGTAGCCACAGGCGGGGATTATTAGGTTCTAGCCATGGTTGACAATTGCGTAAAATTGGTGGCAACCATCCGCCCAAAAGCGCATTAGTTAAAGAACTGCGGGTAAAGGCTCCATAACTAGATAGCCATTTCAGCAAATCCTTTAGCCCCGCCATTTGGAAAATCCAGAGAATTAACTGAGGATTTTTAAAAGCAGCAATGAGAGCAAGGCGGTTAAACATCAGCCATCCCAGCCGATCTTTGATAAAGCGATCGCTGACAGGTTGCGGCTCATCGGCAAGCAAGCCAAAAAATGTATTCAGCATCGAATTCACTCGCTCTGGCGGCAAATACATCCCCGTGGGAACCATCATTCCTTTTGAAAATAGCCAAGTAACCGCAATATTACTCTGATAGGCATTAATCTGGCTGAGATCATCGGCTCTGAGCAAATCATGTTTCAAGGCTGTATCCAGCAATGTCGCTAAACGTGGCAAGTTGCGAACGAGGGAACCAAACCCTGTAAACACAAGGGGTGATTGCAACGAGGCAGCATCACCGATCGCGAGTATCCGATCAAAGGCACATTTTTTGGAGTCTTCATTCAAGCTGTAATGTCCCGTGATGTAGCCAAAGGTTGCCTTCTTCCAAGTCAGTTTCTCCATATCACAACGGCGATATTCTGGCAAAATCGTGAAGAAGTCCTCATACATCTCCAATAATGATCCTGCATTTTCTGGATGGACTTGGTGATAATGGAATAGATAAATCGTTAGTTCATCTTTTTCCGCAGGAAAGAGTTCCCAAATTAATTGTCGTCCTCGCGAAATATCGCCATGACTAAACAGCACATCACCATACTGGGAATCCCAAACCTGTTTATCAAAACCTTCGAGAACTGCGCCCACAGTGGGACAAACGCTATCAAAGGCTTGCCCTGCATTCAGTTGTTGCGCGATCGCTGAAGCCGATCCCATCGCATCGATCACCAATCGCGAATTTAGAATTACCTCCGCATCTGTTTCCAAATTTTTAGCAAAAATGGTCGCGCCGTTATCATTAATTACTACTTTCTGAAATTCAGTGCGATCGCAAATTACTGCGCCATACTGATGTAATTTCTTGCTACAAATCTCTAATAAACGATTAGTATCGATCGCAATATTTAAAACCGTAGGCGTATGCAGCACCTTAGCCTTGAGATGGGGTGGATTATTGCTATCAAAAAACTTATTAAAGCCATCAACATATTCCGCCGTAATCATCACTTCAAATTCTTCTTTAGTGAATAGCCCAAAGTCGATGAGATTCTGGAATTCCGCACGGGAAATATTCCATTCTCGATTCATCCGTCCAAAGGGAATTCGCTCTACTAAGCACACACGATAACCTAACTTAGCCATCATCGCCGCATGGATCGCGCCTAATGCTCCTCCCAAATACACAATGTCATAGATTACATCTGACTTCACAGAATTAGCTTGTGAATCTTCAAAAATCACTTGTTTAGGAGTTTCAGGATTTTTGACACTTTCCCGCCAGCGCTTTTCCCACCAATAGACGCGATTAAGGTCATATTCACCATTGGGAATGCGTTGAAAGAATTTGACCGTAAGCGGATATTCTTCAACTAGGGCTGCAAAAATTGATTGATTCGGGGCGATCGCTGGTGGTTGTTTAAACTCATAGGGAAAAGCTTGACGCGCCGCCTTTGTCAAATGGTCAAGAAATTCCTTTTCCCCATCCATGACCTCATCCGACCATCGAAACACTTTGAGATAAGCCGTGCGCTGTAATGTCCAGATAAATACTGATAATTGCGCGATCGCTCCTGAGCGATTTTGGCGATCGAGGATAAAGCCATGCTTAGCAACGGATTTTTTCCCAAAGGGAGGTTGGTACTCAGTCTGGAGCCATGTTTTCACGGCTGCAACCTGCGTTGTAGGAATCTCGATGTAAAGTAACTGCTGCATGGCTAAATCAATATCTTCAATGTTCTAATTTTGGCATATAGGCGATCGCATTACTAAATAAGCGACAGCTACATTGTAAAGGCTCTAACCATTCTGGAACTAATCATTGAGGCTTTGCAAAATACTCTCAACCAATTTATAAACACGAGTACCTAATTCTGAAGTCCAAGATCCCTTTAGGTTTAAATCAAGATTTCGCGATCGCTTAATCGCGCTTTCTACATTGGGTTGGTATGCAAAAATATCTAAATTGCTCTTATTGTAGCCCCCTAAATCTGCTTTAAGTCTGGCTTCAAAATGCTTACAAGTTTTATCTGTGGGGTGTAAATCCCTAAAGTGTAAACATAGCCAAATTTCAAAACAAGGATTACTAATGGCTAGTTGATAGCCTTTTTGATTAGCTTGACGGCAGACTGTAATTAATTGTTTTCTCCAGCGATCCACATCAATTACTAACCAAAACTCGTCTTCTTCATTAAAATCATATAAATCCTTAAATTTATCTAGACGTTCCAACACATATTCGGGTGCAGACTTGTTATCATCTCCAGTAGCTAATATTTCTACTTTGACTTTACGGCTTCCAAACATTTCAAAATATTGCTTTTCTGTGTCTTTACCTTCGGTTGCGATCACAAATAATTTTGCACTTCGGCGATCATGTTTACGGTCTAAAAGCTTAGTGCGGTTTATCTTTCTCATTTCTCTTATCAATTTGCCTTTTCAGATAGAGAATCTTCACATTCAAACCACCCCAAATCTTTTGGGTTTCCAAAAAAAGGAATAGCTCCAAAACGAGCATTCAAGTAACCTTTTTCAATCTTAAGATCGGGTCTGATCTTAAATTCAGCTAACGAGTAGCAATCAGATATACCATTTTTATTTTTTTCAACAAACCATATCTCATCACGCCTCAATAAATCTAGATCTAGCAAATTAGTATCATGGGTTGTAAAAATAAGTTGATTACTTGTTGCCCTACAATTTATAGCAGTCTCAACAAAATATCGAGAAAGTAAAGGATGTAATCGCCGATCTAGTTCATCTAAAAAAATAATCTTTTCTGGTTCTTGCTGCAACAAAAAAAGAGCAGGGATCAGATGAATTAATCGCTGTGTTCCTTCTGATTCTTCTTCTATAGAAAAATTGATAAAGTCTCCATTCTCCGCAAGATGTATTGTTTTCAATCTGGTCAGGGTTACGTTCCCCATATCATCTTTAGAAAATATTTCTCTCCCTCCTTGGGACTTTTCAACAGTTACTTCAGGTCTATTATCCAATTCTTGCAAAAGTTTTTCTCTTGTCGATTTATGCATAGTTGCAAGATGCTGATCGAAATCAACTTCTATTTTTTCGTCAACAACTGAATTTATGCCTGTTCCAGTAACTTGAAGAAATCCATCAAGAAAATTTCTAAAATTTTTATTTCTCTGTACACTAACTTCTAAGCCTGTACAATCTACATCTGCTGGGATAACAGTTAATGCATTACTAAACCAGTTGTAGACTGGCATTAGGGCATTAAGATTGCGATCAATTGATTCTGTTAGAAAAAGTTGATTAGGGCGAGTGCCTAACGCAATAAAGTTTAAATTTTGTTCGTCTTTGCGAGTTTTACCTTTAATAATAGAGCCAAATTTTATAGTTGTTTTTGTTGGATTTGAGTCTTGAATAGAAGTAAATCTCTCAAAGTACATTATCTCTTTCTTCTTACCTTGAGGAATTCCATATAGCCATTCTTCTAAAATTTGTTCTCTATTTAGAGTAAATCCGTAAGAATATTGAGAACCTTTGTAGGTAAAAATAAACTCGAACTTACTAGGATTTTTGCTGCAATCTCCTAACTTAAATGGATGTATAGCAATAGATTGATTGCTTCTAGTTCCTTCCAGCACTAGATTTTGAGCAAAAGCTATAGCTTTAATAAGATTTGATTTACCTGAGGCATTAGCTCCATAGATAGCAGCAATTGGTAATACAGAACGACCTTCTCCTGCTTCATGCTGAGCAAGATGCTCGCTATGCTGACTATCACTATTAACCGCCACCATACTAAATGTCACTTCATCTCTGAAGGACAAAAAGTTTTCTATGGTGAATTGAATTAGCATTTTTTAATCAAACATATTGAGAATTTTGTTTGATTATAGTTTATATGGTTCATCCAAATGACAATTCAGGAGAAAAAATCTCCTAAATTGTCATTTGGATGAGTATTTTTTATGAAGTTAGTACCATTTAAGGTTTGACAATCAAAATACCGTAGGCATCAGGATTGAGATATTTGCGAACGGCGGCTTGGATGTCCTCTTTGGTGATGGATTTGATTAAATCGGGATAGTTTAAGGCTGGTTCTAGAGAACCAACAATGCGATCGTAATAGCCGTAGATGCCCGCGCGTTCCTTGGGTGACTCATTACCGAAGATAAAGCGATTGCTGACTTGAGTGCGAATTTTGGCTAGTTCCTCATCGGTGACAGGCACTTCATGCAGTTGGCGAATATGCTCGCGAATCGCTTCTTCGACGATCGCCACATCCTCCACATTTAACTTCGCGAACACTTGGAAAGCTCCTTGCCAACGCATCGCTGAATTACTAACGGAAATGCGATCGACGATGCGGCGATTTTCGCGCAAATCCTGCACCATCCGCGAAGTGCGTCCGCTACCGAGAATATTGGCAAGAATACTTAAGGGATAGGTTTCCGATAGTTCAGTCAAACCAGCAACGCGCCATGTCATGCTCAATCTGGCTTGCTTCAGGCTGGTATCGGTCACTTCGCGCCGCACAATTTCGGTAAAAGGCTTTTCGGGGGTAAAAGTCTTAGGCTCTGGTTTATCCGCGATCGCCTGATCGTCATTGCGAGTTTCAAAGTAATCGGCAATTACGCTAATCATTTCGCTTACGGGCAGATTGCCAACTACGGCGATCGTCATATTTTGCGGCGCATACCATTTGCGGTGAAAGGCTTGCATCTGCTCCGAGGTGACATTTTCAATCACTTCGACAGGGCCCAGCACCGCACGGCGATAGGGTAAAGTTTCATAGACTAATTCCGAAATATGGCGATAAATGCGGCGATCGGGATTGTCTTCACTGCGGCGGATTTCCTCTAACACCACATGACGTTCGCGCTGAAACTCTTCATCGGGAATGCTTGCCTTTAACACTATATCCAGTTGTAAAGGCGCAAGCGTGGCGAAATCCTTGGGCGCGACATTGATATAAAAATGCGTGTAGTCCTGACTGGTTGCCGCATTGGTATTACCACCGTGGGACTCGATCGCCTGTTCAAATTCTCCCAAAGCAAGGCGATCGCTACCCTTGAAAACCATATGTTCCAAGAAATGTGCCATGCCGTTAATGTCATCGGTTTCCGCCGCAGAGCCAACATTAACCCAAATGCTAAGGTTAACTGCGTCCACAGGAACCTGTTCGGCAATAATCTTAATTCCGTTTGGCAAAATATGTTGAGTGGGCGCAGATACTTGCGCTCTAGTAGCTAGATCATGGAGAGCATGATCAGTCTCAGCTACATCTAACCGACGCGGAATGACGATCGCTGGCATGGCAATATAAACTTTTGCTAAAGGGTTTGCTAAAAAATGAGAAAGAAAAATAGAAGGAAGAAAATATAAATAAAATTTTTTGTTTTTATTATATAAATTCAAAGGCTCAAAATACGAACAAAGGGATCTTTTTTATCTGCTCCACCTGACTAATTAACACTTGGTCAAATTGCGGTTGCCATAAAGCAAAAAGGAGCTTTAGTTCTAGATATTTCAGTCTTGAATATAACTTAACCTTTATTTTAGGTAAATTGGGGGAAATATTTAAATTTCTTGCAATTTTAGCTTTCTCCTACTGCATTAACCCAATCAAAGAAAATAGCGCTGCCATTTTCTGTCTCGCACAACCTCAGATGAGGGGCGGCGCAAAGCGCCGCCCCTCATCTAAGGTTGTGCTACGTGGAAACTTGTAAAGCCCTCTCCCGTAAGCGAGGGGAACAAGAAAATAAAACTTGAAACCTACATTTGATCCAATGCTCGCAATTTGTAATAAGCTTCGCGCAGGGCAAGGCTACTAGCTCCTTCCTCTAAATTAGCCGCAAAGTCATAGGACTCTTGATAAGCGACGCGGGCTTTAGGAAGATTGCCAAAGGACAGGTATAAATCTCCCAAATATCGCTGCACGATCGCCGCCGTTTCTTGATCGCCCATCACCAGAGCTAAGCTAGAGCGATTTTGCAATAAGTCTTCAATGCGATAAAAGTTAGGAACTTCGAGATAGGCGGCAATCAGGCGATCGCTAGCCACCGACATCAACGGATAATTGCGATATTGACGCGCGATCGTCAGAGCCATTCCATAGTCTTTGATAGCTGACTTGTAATTATCCAAAGCCATTAAACTATCGCCACTATTAACGTAGGTATACCCCTCACCAATGGCTTCCCGAAGCGGATGTATCTTGATCGATGCGTAATATTGCTTGAGAGCCTCTACATGATTACCATAGCGTCCTGCGATTAAGCCTTTGCTATTTAGAGCGATCGCCGTATTTAGTCGCTGTTCTTTGGCGATCGCTAGATCTAGAGTCTCTTTGTTGAGTTTTGCCGCAGATTCTAATTTATTTTCAGCAATTTTGAAGCTGACCAAATTATTAGAGCTTTCTAGCTTTGCGCCACTGTCTTTCAAAGTATTAGCGTAGCCAATGCGTTGAATCGTGGAATCTTGAGCCGCATTACTTGCGCCTAAAACTTCATAGGCATCACTCACTCGCGCCAGAGTGTAGGAAATTGCGGCTTGATCGTTGACGCGGCGGTAATAGCCAATCGCGTAGAGCCAAGTTTTAATCGCCTCGCGGGGTTTGCCTTCCTTGAACTGATTGTAGCCAAGATCTAATAAGCGATCGGCTTCATCCCGCACAGCCCGATTTTCAAGCTTGATCGTAGTTTGCGACTGGGTTGGCATTGGAACAACGATCGCCCCCACAAAGGCAGCTAAAATCGTCGCTCCAATATTAGCTACGGACATTTTTTGACGCTTTTTATACATTTCCCTACATCCTCACCAAAAAGGTGGACATATTGTAGCGACATAAAAGCAATTTTTTCTAGAAGTTTTCTGACTTTTTCTGACATAACCTAAATACTCCCTTCCCAGTCTAAAAAATAGACATTAAAACCCAAGAATTAGGTAGGTAGCGCAAAGCGACGCATAGCTAATCTTGGGTGGGAAGGGAGTATATAATTTAGGCTAAGCATTTTGAGGAAATCTATGATTACACTCACACCGCCAAGATCAGATTCAGAGATATTTCAAGAGACGAATCTAGAGCTAAATTTTGACCAGTTTTTGGCGCAATGTCCTGAAGATGGTCGCTATGAACTAGTGGATGGCAAAATGGTAAAAATCTTAGCAACCCGAATTCATTACGATGTTGCTTGGCTAATTTTAAAAAGCTTTGATCGAGAGGTTGAGCGCTTAAATTTAAACTACGTGGTTAATGACGTAGCGGCAGTTTTAACCATAAATAAGAAAGGTAAAGAACAAGGCAGACATCCAGATGTCAGCGTAATTAATCGCGATCTGTGGCGTAGCGATCGCCTAAATCATCGGGGTATTCGCCAACCAATTCAGCTTGCGGTGGAGGTAGTGTCCACCAATTGGGAAGATGATTATATTGACAAACTTGATGAATACGAGCGCTTAGGTATCCCTGAATATTGGATTGTGGATTATTTAGCGATCGGGTCGCGTAATTATTTAGGAGATCCCAAACTTCCTTCGGTACTGATATTTACTTTAGATACGGAAGGCAAATATCAAATAACAAGATTTCAAAATAGCGATCGCCTTATTTCTCAGACTTTCCCCGAATTAAATCTCACCGTCGAGCAGATTATGGCAGCCTAGTTACTTAATCACTTCCTACCCAAGGATTAGCTGTGCGCCGCACAGCTAATCCTTGGGTTTTAATGTCTATTTTTAACCCCAAGAAGTGAGTTGCGGCGCTTCGCGCCGCAACTCACTTCTTGGGGTTGTGTCCTAACAAGAGTGGCTATAGCCATACCAATGGAATACAAAAAAGAAAAGCGCCGCTAGCGGCGCTTTTCTTTTTTGTATTCTCAGAGCTTTAAATTGTTGAAATTTCTTTTTCTTTTTCAGCAGTAACTTTATCGATATTCTTAACGAACTTTTCCGTTAACTTATCTACCTGTTCTTGTTGGCTTTTAGATTCATCTTCAGAAATTTCTTTAGCCTTTTCTAGCTTGCGAAGTGAATCAATCGCATCACGTCTTACATTACGAACTGCGACCTTGCCTTCTTCAGCTAATTTAGAAACCATCTTCACCAACTCTTTACGGCGATCGGTGGTCAAAGGCGGAATATTCAGGCGAATGCTAGTTCCATCATTATTGGGGGTTAAACCAATATCAGACTCAGAAATCGCTTTTTCGATTGACCTCATCGTCGAGCGATCAAACGGCTGAATCATCAAGGTAGATGCATCAGGCGAAGAAATATTTGCCAAAGCCTTCAGCGAAGTCTCTGCCCCATAATATTCCACCGTAATCCGATCCAACAACGACGCATTTGCACGCCCCGTTCGCACAGTATTAAAATTGTGCTGGGTCGCTTCTACAGCTTTCTGCATTCGCGCCTCAACATCAGTTAACTTCACAGGAACCTCCAACATAAGTACCCATCGATTCTCCCATGACGACGCGACGAATGTTACCTGTGACACCCAGATCAAACACAATAATTGGGATGCCATTTTCTTTGCACAGGGCAAAAGCCGTAGCATCCATCACTCGCAAGTCGTGGATCAAGGCATAGTCAAAGGTGACATTTTGAAAACGCTTTGCTCCAGCATTTTTCTTCGGATCGCTATCATAGATCCCATCAACGCGAGTTGCCTTGAGGATCACCTCCGCATTAATCTCCGCCCCACGCAAAGCCGCAGTCGTATCCGTTGTGAAATAGGGATTTCCTGAACCAGCGCCAAAAATAACCACCCGATTATTTTCAAGGTGGCGAATGGCTCTACGGCGGATATAGGGTTCGGCGATCTCTTGCATGGCGATCGCCGACATTACTCTTGTGGGAATGGGATCATCCAAATGCTCGAGTGCATCTTGTAAAGTTAAGGCATTCATCACCGTCGCAATCATGCCAATATAATCCGCCGTAGCGCGATCCATCCCCTTTGCAGCACCATTAATCCCGCGAAAAATATTGCCACCACCTACGACGATCGCCACTTCGATACCATCGCGGACAATTTCGGCAATCTGCAAAGCAATATCTTGGACGATTTCAGGATCAATCCCGAAACTGCGATCGCCCATGAGCGACTCGCCACTAAGTTTTAATAAAATGCGTTTGTATTTTGGTTGTTCAAGCTTTGCTGTAGTCATAGTCGCGTCCATGTTTCATTCCTACTGAATTAATTTCCAATGCATTCCTGAGCGATCGCTTTTATAGTTATCTCTCTCTAAATAAGACGTATAAAGAGGCTCTTGCGGTTTCTACGGCAAATAGCTTAACTTGCTAGCTCTTTTAATCCCTTGCATACTGGGTATTGCGATCGATCTCATAATCGACTGGTTGCAGAGAAGCATTCGAGAAATTCGTACAATTTAAATTTGCTCCATTGAGATTTGTTCTTAGTAAAAGTGCACCATTAAAATCAGCTTTATAGCAATTGGTTTTACTAAGATTTGCTCCATCTAGACAGGCTCGACCTAGCTGAGCATCCACCAGAAAAGCCCCATTAAGATCCGCTTCCTTTAGATCAGCATCATTGAGATTAGCATTACTTAAATTTGCCCCACTCAGATCGGCTTTGGACAACAAAGCATCACTAAGATTCGCTCCATACAAATTCGCATGAGAAAGATCAGAAGCACTGAGATTAGCATGACTCAAATTAGCATCACTGAAGCTAGCCCCACTTAAATTAGCACCTTCCAGAATTGCACCATTTAATTTTGCGCCATCTAAGTTTGCTCCTTTTAAAAATGCTTCTGTAAGATTTGCTCCTTCTAGGTTAGCTCCCACAAGGGAGACACAACTTAAGTTTGCTCCAGTCAAGTCGGAATTGGCGAGACTCACAGCGTTGAGGTTAGCACCTGTTAAATCAGCATCCTTTAGTTTTGCTCTCTCCAACCTAGCTCCATGCAAATCAGCCTTAATCAGACTAGCACCATTTAGATCCGCCTCACAGAGATTTGCATCACTAAGACTCGCCCTATATAAGACAGCAGTATTAAGGTTGGCATTATATAAATTGGCTTCATTTAATGTGGTGCAAGAGAGATTTGTTTCACTTAGATTGGCATTAGCCAAATCGATCGCCGTCAAGCCTGCACCACTGAGATTTTCTCGACTAATATCTATGTCACTAAAATCTCGAAACCCTTTGTTATAACGTTCGAGGAGTTCTCCAGCTTTCATCACTCTTAAACACCATATTTTTTGTTATTTCGACATTTTTTAGAAACGTGACAGCACAGACCTAAAAATTATAATTACTTGTCCGTAGGTAAAATTGCGCCTGTCATATTTGCGCCATCTAAATTTGTCCACAACATAAAAGCGCCTTTTAAGTTTGTCCACAACATAAAAGCACCTTTTAAATTCGCGCCCGTCAAGCTGGCTCTGGTTAAATTGGCACGATTGAGGTTAGCGCGATTGAGGCTAGCGCCATTAAGAACCGCTTCATCGAGATTAGCTCCCGTTAAATTAGCCTCATTTAAAATGGCATTGTGTAAATTAGTACGAATCAAATAAGCACCTCGCAAATCAACATTACTCAAATCGGCTCCGCTTAAGTTAGCACCCATCAAGTTTGCGCCACTTAAATTCGCGCCACTGAGATTGGCATTAGAAAGATTAACGCCATTAAGATTTGCGCCACTGAGGTTGGATTTCATCAAAAAAGCCCCCGTCAGATTAGTCCAACTCAAATCCGCCTCTACGAGATTGGCTTCATTGAGATTTGCCCAACTTAGATCAGAGCCAACCAAGTTAGCTTTTTCGAGATTTGTGCCTAGCAAGTTTGCCCAGCCCAAGTTGGCGCGGCTCAAGGAACCACCACTTAAATTGGCATGGACAAGATCGACCGCATTGAGATTGGCTTCATTGAGAATCGCGCCACTTAGCTCCACCCCATGCAACTCTGCACCCGTGAGGTTAGCTTCGGTCAAATCCACATTCATCAAGCAGGCTTGGCTCAAATTTGCACCACTGAGATTAGCTTTAATCATCAGTGCGCCTGTAAAGTCTGTTCCGCTTAGATCGGCTCCTATCAAATTTGCTTCAATAAAAAATGTCCCGTTTAGCTTAGCGTTGCTAAGATTTGCGCCATTGAGGCAGGCTCCCGTCAAAGTAGCAAGGCTAAGATCAGCGTTGATCAAAGTCGCGCTGGTTAGATTTGCTGTATTTAAGTTTGCTGCAACTAGATAGGCTTCGTTGAGGCAAGCTCGTTGGAGATCCGCTTTGATCAGATAAGCGGAGGTAAGATTTGCTTCCGATAAATTTGCTTCGATCAGATTAGCTCGATTTAAATCAGCACCATGAAGAAAAGCCCCTGTGAGATTTGCTTTGGAGAGGATAGAATCAGCAAGTTTCGCGTTACTAAGATTAACGCGCTTGAGATCTGCCCCCTTAAGGTTAATTCTTTCTAGGCTGGATTTGGTAAGATTTGCTTTATTAAAGTCTGTAAGATTCACGCCTGCCTCATTTTGATTCGTTGTACTCGTTACATCTAAAGAAGCTTTTTAAACATATAAATGTTCCTTAGTTTTCCTTGATTTGGCTTGACAAAATGGCTGCGTCTCAATATTGAGAAAGTATTACGCAAAGCGTTTTTCTTTCTAGCTTCTACAAATTTTGAGTATTAATTTTGCCTAGGGCAAGATTAATACTCAAAACCCTTACTGAAAAAGCTTTTTTGCTTTTAAATGAGTACACACTCATTGGAAAACAGCTATAAAGTTATATAAAGTTAAGATGCACAGCATCTTGCTTTATCAGAACTATGGCAGTTCACATTATGACTAAAGCAAAAGATAAACCTTCAAGTTTTTACGGAGTTTGATTTTTTAGTTTGTAAATTTGCTTATGCTCGTTCACAAACAGCTATATCAATACAATACATGAGGAAAATGATGATGCGATCGCCTTGCAATATTTGGCTTAGATACTAAAGTTGTAAATCCATAAACGAATGTCCAATATAAATCCAGATAAAAATCCCGATCTCAGTCCAAATCCAAGTACAGATCCAAGTACAGATCCAATTCCTGAAATGGCGATCGCGTCTCCACGGAGCAAATTAGGTAAGGTGTACCTAGTTGGGGCGGGGCCCGGAGATGCAGGTTTGATGACGCTAAAGGGTAAGGCTTTGCTCGAAACCTGTGATGTGGTGCTTTATGACGCCTTGGTGAGTGATGAAATCCTTGCCATGATTAATCCGATCGCTGAGAAAATCCATGCAGGCAAAAGACGCGGCAACCATTCGCTTCTGCAAGAGGAAACAACCCAGCTATTGATCGAGAAGGCGAAAGAACAGGCGATCGTGGTACGTCTGAAGGGGGGCGATCCATTTATCTTTGGGCGTGGTGGCGAAGAATTAGCGGATCTGCGAGCCGCAGGGATTGAGGTGGAAGTTGTCCCCGGAATTACTTCAGGGATTGCGGCTCCTGCCTATGCGGGAATTCCCTTGACCCATCGCGATTTTAGTTCGTCAGTAATTTTTGTGACGGGGCATGAGTCGGCGGGGAAATATCGCCCTCAAGTGGAGTGGAAAGCGATCGCGCAAGGGGCGGAGACAATTGTGGTTTATATGGGTTTACATAATTTAGGTGAAATTGTGACTAAACTTCAGTTAGCAGGTTTAGCGGCAGAGACCCCTGTGGCGTTAATCCGTCAGGGAACTCGCGCCGATCAGTCGGAGTTAATTGGATGCTTGAGTAATATTGTCGATTTAGTACAAACAAATCAGTTTGCCCCCCCTGCGATCGCCGTTATAGGCAATATCGTCAATTTTCGCAAACAGGGTTAAATGAAAAAGATTGATGCTGTGACGAGGCTGCAATATCAATCTTCTTCATTAGGCAATAGCAAATTCAGTGTGTTGTCGAATCTCTGGCGACTTGAATGCTAAGACAATATGACTTTTGGGTATTCCTGCCGCTACTAATTCATCGGCAATACCATCTTCTGTCCCATCGTGTTGAATCCAGAGTTTATGATCAACTAGATCAATATGTAGCAGTGTTCCATAAATACGATAACCGTTTTGCCATCCTGTTTCTACTAGCAGATAGCGATCGCGTTTTTCATCTAATACTAGTTCAACTTGAACGTAGCGATCGGTGTCGAGAAATTTGGCATATTCTTGGAGAATTTTTTCGATAACTTGACGATATTGATGCGTTAAGGAATCCATCGCACAATTACCTCCTGATTGGGATCAAAACTAAACAAGCGAATAATGCCGTCCTCAATTAAGGTTTGCCCTGCTTCTTCTTCAAAAACTGTTTTACAAACATTTTCTGTGACAGCAAGAAATAATTTATATTCAGGATAATAACGCACTAATAAGTGAGCGTACAAAACAAATTGCCCCACCGCTTCTTCTAAATTTTTCATGTCAGAAGGACTGGTAAAGCTTTTTATCTCAACCGCTATTTTCTCAGTTCCACGTTCTGCGGCTAATAATCTTTCGGCTCCTAAGTCAACGAATAAATTTTTGCCTCGCGCTAAACGAATTCGTAAAGGATCGTGGGTGATTTTCCAGTTATCCTTGATGAGTGAATTTTTTACATTGTCGTGATACAAATCTTTTGCTGGCATATCTATGAGATCCTATTTTAATGAAGTATGAATATTATCAATTTTCGCAATAAATTATAAAACCTAAAAGAGAGTGACGGCGCGAAGCGCCGCCACTCCACGAATGGGTTAAACTAGTCTTTTGTAGGGAAAAAAGCTAATGGAAACTAATGAAGTGAGTATTCCTGCGGATATTGAAAATAATAACCATCGTCTTGAGGTTCAGATTCAAGACATTTTAGAGGCGATCGCGGCTACGGAGTCATTTATTGCAGGAATAGATTTTATGGAATTTAGTCGCGATCAAAAAACTATTTTTGCAGTGGAACGAGCCATCGGAATTATTGGAGCAACGGCTAAGCGTTTGCCTATTAGCTTTATGGATCGCTATCCCCAGATTAATTGGCGACGTTTAAGCGGCATTGGCGATATCTTGATGTTTGGCTATTTAGAAATTGATCTTAAAACTCTCTGGGAATTGACCCAAAATGATATTCCTTTTATTAAGGATTTAATGAGTAAAGTAATTGCGACTTTGTAGTAATGGATTGGCGGCTACGCTGCCAATCCATTACTTACCCACAAATCCAGCCCTCTAGGCGATCGCAGGTTTCAGGAATGCCGTAGTGGGGTTGACGAAAGGCAATTGCGGCTTGGATGGCGGCGAGTATGGCATCGAGAGTATCGCCCGACGCATCTTGGAGCGCTAAAAGGATAAGGTTTTCACTAATTTCTAACCTCAGTCCATATTTTGTGAGAAATACAGGCGATCGCATTTGGATGATTATTTCTTGGCGCAAAAGCTGCATTTCCTGAGTTTGTTTACTTTTCGTGTCGGACTTGTAACTATGTTTACCAATTAGAGCTTTAGCGATTAAGGCTGGATAAATTTCTAGAACAGTTCGAGAATCGGCAGTGGGATGACAGGGCTGAATGCTAAATCCTGCCTTGAGCATTCTAGGTGCGCCTTCAAAAAACATTTTCCCCACTGGTACCCCATAGACTTTCATTGGGCTAATTGCGCCTGTGAGCCGATCTGTTTGTCGTAAATGTTCGCGATCGCCTGCCGCCCGATCTTGACGGTATTGATTGAGGACAGTCACAAATTCCTGTTTAGACATTTGCCCTACAAGTTCGACATATTCTGCCCAAGTGCTACCCCATCCAAGGTTTTCCACGAGCTTACGTGGTTGTCCAAGGGGAAAGTCCACCCCTGCAAGCCAATTTGGCGATCGCCGCAAAAAGGTCATAAATCCATCGAAGTCGATGAAGTAATGGAACTTCTCAATCTGCAAAATATCTTTATCTAGCAAAGCTTCGGCACAGGTGATCGGCTTAGTTTTTGACGGTGCGCTTGTAAAATCAATTCCATATATTTTCATGGCTACTTCCCAGTGAATAAGGGATGCGCGGCAAAGTCACGCATCCCTTATTCACTTTATAATGCCTATTCTGGGAGTGGGAAAGAAATAGGCTAAAATTTTGATAAAGCTAGGACAAGGACATTTTCATGACCCAAGCGATCGCTCGTAAATCTCTATATGAGTCTGACTTCTTGCTATGGACTCAAGACACTGTAGCTAAGCTCAAAGCTAGGGATTTTGATCATGTGGATTTAGAGAACTTAATAGAGGAGATCGACAGTTTGGGTAGATCAGACAAAAAGGAGATAAAAAGTCGCCTCACAACGTTGCTCGCGCATTTACTCAAGCGTATATATATCGATATGCCTGACTGTTTTAATGGTTGGGAAAATACAATTGTCGAGCAACGAACTGAGATCGAGTTTGCCTTTGCTGATTCACCTAGTTTAAAAACTTTGTGGAATGATACTTTTGACATTGCATTTCGCACTGCATTACGAAATGTTAAAAAAGAGTATGCAAAAAAAGGCTATCAAATTCCTGATACATGGCAATTCGGACGCGATATCGACACCATGCTTAATGTTGATTTTTGGGAATAGATTTTTTCAAAGTGTTGCGAAGCAACACTTTGAAAAAATTTCTTGCTGTAATTCAAATTTCTTAAAAAGGATAGGTGGCGCGAAGTGCTACCTATCCTTTTTAAGGCTATCTATTTCTAACCTTGATTTCGATTTGGGGGACGGGAGTTGTAGGTGTGGGCGTAGCGGCTGGAGTAGGTGCTACTGGTGGCGGCGTTGTGGCATTGGGGACTGGATTGGGATTTACGGATGGATTTACGGATGGATTAACAGGTGGATTATTGGGTAAGGGAGAATTAAAGGGAAGAGGTGTAGCAATAGGGTTGGGAGAGGCGATCGCATTTTTATCTTTAAGAGCAAGCCTTAATTGATAGGGAAGTTCATTAGCATTTGTGATTCCGCGTAACTGCACTGTATAGATACCATCCGCAGCGATCGCCACATCACCATTAACGATATTCGCGCCATTAGGTAAGGCAATTCCCTGAGAATCCAAAACATTCATCACCATGCCAGTACCAGTCAGCCCGACATTGAGTATCTGTCCAGATCTCGCTTGCAAGGTATAGGAATGGGTTCCATTCCCTCCCATTTTGCTAGGAATAACTAGGGATTCTCGATTGGCTTCTAGACTAAGATTTTGATTGACAGGCTCATTGGAAAGAGGCGCATTGGGTGCAGCCGTGGGATTCACCTCAGGATTAATAGCTGAAGTAATTGGTGGATTGTTAACAACTATAGGTTGCGATTTATTCCGCATCATTGATGGCAAGGCAAAAGCGGCTACTACTGCCACTACTGCCAATAGACCACCAAATAAAAAGAGAACTCCTGCATTAGAACTTGCTGAAGCATTAGAAGAAGATGATACTCGACGGGTAGATGTAGAAAGACTAGATCGAGAACCAGAATTAGATCTCATACTGGTTGATTGTTCTGATTCAGTTAGAGTCGTTGACCGCATGATTTTACTCGTCGTAGCCTGACGCTCTACTTCCGTCATCGTGGCAAAGGTGGTGATCCCTTGCTTGACTTCACGTACTGACTGATAACGCTGAGTATAGTGATAACGCACCATCCGAGTTAGTACCATTGCCAATCCATTACTCACCTTTGCTTTATCGCGCCAAACCACCTCACCCGTAGCAGGATCATTAGGTAAGTCCGTAGGTGCATAGCCCGTAAGCGCCTTAATCGCCACCATTCCCAGCGCGTAGATATCACTGCTGTAATTCGGTCTACCTGCACATTGTTCACTTGGCATATACCCCGGTGTGCCAATCGTGACTGTAAATCGTGATTCTCCCTTCTCGTCGGCAGTTAACTGCGTATTGGCATCTTGCATGGCTCGCACTGCACCAAAATCAATGAGAACAATCTTTTGATCTTTTTTGCGGCGAATTAAGTTGTCGGGTTTAATATCGCGATGAATTACGCCTTCGGAATGCACAAAATCTAGAACATCAAGGACATCTGCCAAAATTTTAAGTACTTCGATTTCGCTTAGTTGTTTGTCTCTTATAGGAGCTTCCAGATTGCTAAGCTGCTCCAAAATCCGATCTTGAGGCTCATTATCTAAATCTGAAACTTCAGGCAATCGCGCTTTCATTTCATCATGGAGCGATCGCCCTTCAATAAATTCTTGCACTAAAAAAAACTGCTTATCTTCTTCAAAATAGGCGAGTAATTGAGGAATCTGATCATGCCTGCCTAGCTTTTCGAGGGTTTCCGCCTCGGTATTAAATAAACGCCTTGCCTCACGGATAAAAGTCGGATCGTCACTGGCGGGCTTGAGTTGCTTAACTACACAGGGAGGCGAACCCGGACGACGCATATCCCTAGCAATGAATGTATGCCCAAATCCACCTGCGCCGATTTTTTTGATCAGTTTATAGCGTCCATCAAGTACTTTGGCTGGCATGGCGATCGCCTCTCTAGAATTATGAGCTAAGAATATGCTGACATCTGATAATTATAGGTTTGATTGATATGTTTGAGCATCTGATATACAACGCAAAATCCAAGATAAAGGTGACGGCACAAAGCACCGCTACCTTTATCTAGATCGGTTTCAAAAGAGAGTTGCGTGGCAACTCTCTTTTGAAACCGATCTAGAAAGTCGTATCATGGAATTCTAAGTAAATATTTTGAAGACTCAAATTGAATGAATTTGACTGTGGAAACGGACGGACTTACTAAACAACTCCATGATATTGACGATGAGTTATCTAAGCGATCGCTAGCCCTCGATCCCAGTGGTTACTTTATTATTTATGTTGACCGTCAATTAAATCTAATTTGTGCGAAACACTATAGCAATATCATCAATGAACAAGGCTTAGCGGTTGATCCCGAAACGGGAAAAGTCATTCCCGCGAAAGGCAAGGTTAATCGTCAAGCGGTACAACTATTTACAGGTAGAACTGCTAAAGAACTCTGCGTAGAAATCTTTGAAAAAACACAACCCTGTCCTGTTACACTATTTGACCATGCTGCTTATCTAGGACGTGAAGCCCAACGCGCAGAGTTAGCATTATTGCAGCAACAAGAATATATCCAAGACTAAAGAATTACGATAATTACGTTGAAAGGCGGTTTTCGCTTTTCAATGTAAGCCCTGAATATAATTATCAATACCCCTAATCAAAAGCCAGATGTCACCTTCGATCCTTTCCTCAGTCAATAATTGGTGGGAAATCCAAGTTCTCGCCGAACAATCTTTGGAAGAACAGATTTTTTGGCGATTACAAAATTTTGGCTGCCAAGGTATGGCAACTCAAAAAAAAGATGGACGGATTCGCGTAAGTAGCTATCTACCCGTGGAAAAGGCAAAGGTCTTGGATTTGGCGGCTCTGGCTCTGTGGCTAAAACAGGATGCGATCGCTAGTGGTTACGAAGCTCCTGCTACACAATGGGCAGTCATCAATGATGAGGACTGGTCATCTAGCTGGAAACAACATTGGAATCCACAGGAAATTGGCGATATGTTGGTGATTTATCCTGCGTGGATCGACCCACCCACCGACGGCGATCGCAAAATTCTGCGTCTCGACCCCGGTAGCGCCTTTGGGACTGGCGCTCATGCCACAACACAGCTTTGTCTAGAAGCCTTAGAGATGCGCCTCTGGGGAGCAAAGCCTGAAGATAATATTGTGGTGGCGGATGTGGGCTGTGGCTCAGGCATTCTTAGTATTGGCGCTTTGTTAATCGGTGCAAGCCAAACCTATGCGATCGACAATGACATTTTGGCTATTAAGGCAACTAATCACAATCGCCAACTCAATGACATTCCCGAGGAAAAAATTTGGGTGCAGGAAGGCAGTATTCAGGACTTAATTGCGAATATGCCTGCTCCTGCCAATGGGTTTACCTGTAATATTCTCGCGGACATTATTGTAGACATGGTTCCCCATTTCGATAAGTTGGTAGGCGATCATGGCTGGGGAATTTTAAGTGGTATTTTAATTGAGCAAGTACCCAAGGTTGCCGATGCCCTAGATTTGCATAAATGGGTCGTTGCGACTTTCTGGAAGCGTCAGGAATGGGCTTGTCTAACAATTAGGCGATCAGAGTATTAAAAAAAGGTGCGGCACAGAGTGCCGCACCTTTTTTTTAAGTAATTTGTAAAGCGCCAAAAATTATGGCTAGAAAAACGACAATTCCTAAAAGCGTTTTGTATAGCCTATTGAGGACGGGTTTAATTTCATAGGTTACTAACAAACGATCCTTGGCTAAATCAGCCTCTGGCTTTTCCCAAGTCTGCCCGTCATACCAGCCCGACTCTTCATAAAAAATCTTGGCACTATCAAGGCGTTGTCTAACATGACTCCACCCCGATAGCATCAACAGCATAGGCAAAACCAAACCTAAGGCTCCACCGATACTCGCAACCCCTATAAATTCCCATAAATGCCGACTCGGTGACTCAATGCTCATGGCAACAGGGGAAAATACCACCGTAAAGCCTAGCCACATTAATAATACAGCTCGCAAATATTGCGATCGCTCTAGCTTTGCCCATCGATAGAAAAAAGCTTCCTTTAGCTCGACATACTCATTAAGTGGTTGTTGGTCTTTAGGAACTGGGCAAGTCATAGATAAACGCTATAGGGTCAGATATCTTGCCAGTTTAGCAATAAAAACCAGTCAAAATGTTGAAATTGTCGCAAACCAACAATTTCAACATTTTGGCTCCAAACCAAGAAGTGAGTGGCGGCGCAAAGCGCCGCCACTCACTTCTTGGTTTACATATGTTGTATCGCTTAGCAAGCGATACAACAATTTTGGTTATTTGCTTAGTTCGCGCATGGCAAGGTCAGTGGAGAGAAAGAAGCGATCGCGTCCCACTAAATCCACAAAACCAATAGGCTCCAACTTGTCCATAACAGAACTTTTTACTTCAGAGAAATAGAAGTTAATATTTAAGGATTTGAAGGTAGCAATGAGACTTTCCAGCATCTCTAGGGCGCTCGTATCAATAAAATTAATCGCGCTACACACTAGCAAAATAGAAGTCACCTCTGGCTGATCATCTGGGCGATCGCTGATCGCTTGATTGATAAAGTTCTGCACATACTGGGCATTAGCAAAGTAGAGATTTGCATCGATGCGTATTGCCAAAATTTGAGGATTAGTCTTGACCTCATGGCGCAAAATATCGCGAAAATCAGCAGAATCTCCCATGCGTCCAACGATCGCGATATGGGGCTGACTAGTGCGATAGAGATGCAAGGCGATCGCGATCATTGCACCCAAGATAATTCCAGCTTGTACATCCCATAGCAGAACTGCGACAAAGGTCGCTATCCAAGCGATCGCGTCGGCTTTGTCATAGTTCCACATCCGCTTTAAGGTGGCGAAATCAATCAATTTATAGACAGCCATGATGATGATGGCGGCGAGGCAAGTCTGGGGCAAAAAGTAAAACCATGAGGTAAAAAACAGCAGCGTAATGATGGCAAATACACCCGTAATCATCGAAGCTAGCCCCGTATTTGCTCCTGCGGAAAAGCTAACCATAGATCGGCTCACGGCTCCCGTGACAGGATATCCACCTGAGAACGCAGCGCTAATATTGGCGATACCAAAGGCAATCAACTCTTGATTAGGATCGATCTTTTCCATCCTCTTAGTGGCGATCGCTTGTCCTCCCGCAAATCCTTCCATATAACCCACGATCGCGATCGCTAAAGCCGCCGAAAGCAGCGATAACCAAGTTTCTTGGTCAAATATTGGCATGGTTAAACCTGACAAGCCCGCAGGAATAGCGCCCACAATCTCAACTGCTTGAGTTTGGTCAAGCTGCAAACTGAAGGTGATTAAGGTTCCCAAAATCACTACTAACAAGGGTGCGCCCTTGGAAATCGGCAAAATCTGCGCTTCGCTCCAGTCTAGTTGCTTTAATTGGTTAACTAGCGGCTGATTGAAATAGAGCAGAATGGCAACGCTCCCAAGTCCCAGAATGGCAGTGGTGCGATTAATATGCGTTATCAAACTTAGGGTCTTGATCAGAGTTTCGATAAAGGATGTGGTTGTAGGGACTCCCAAGCCGAGCAGATGATCAAGTTGGCTGACAATCACAATGATCAAAGCGCCACTGATAAAGCCCGAAATCACCGCACGACTGAGGAAGTTCACCAAAAATCCCATTCGCAAGATTCCCATCACCACCGCGATCGCCCCGACTAGAAAGGCGATCGTCAAGGCTAAAGTCAAATATGCCTCAGTTCCTTGGGGAGCTAACTTCGCGATCGCCGCCGCCACCATCAGCGAACTCACCGCCACAGGGCCCACCGCAAGGACTTTGCTAGTTCCAAATAAGGGATAGGCGATCGCAGGGACAATACTGGCATAGAGTCCCACCTGTGGCGGTAATCCTGCTAGCAAAGCATACGCCATACTTTGGGGAATCAGCAGACTCGTAACCACAATTCCTGCGGTAATGTCGCCCAGTAAATATTGAGATTGATACTTCTGCATCCATTCCCAAGCGGGAAGAGAGGGCATGGGAGGCAAATTGGGCATAGGTTCTAGGGCAATTGTGGTCGTGCTACCATAATACCGATCGCGCGATCAACTCCTTCCACATAACGCTGGAGGTCGGACGAAACTTTGACCATCCCCGATGGAGACGCATGAATTAAGCCAGTCCCCTTGCTAGTTAAATAAACTAAGCCCGTATGCGTGGTATCCAAACCTTGAATATCCGTAACCACGCCAATAATATCGCCAGATTTGAGGGATGGATAAATAGAACTAATTTTGCGGGAAGGAATGTAATAAATCTGCGATCGCGTATCCTGCTCTAGTTTTCGCTCCATCGCCAAAATACATTGATAATTAGCTTCACTATTCCTAAGGCGTGGATATTTTTGCCAATTACTACTCATAAAGTTTAACTTCTTCTTAAGCTGAATCCCCCCTAGTTCCGATGTTAAGTCTTGAACGAGATTTCGCTTTTGATTATCAACTATCCATTCTGAAAAATAATGCAAGCGACTGCAATATCCATCAAGTTTGCCATCTTGATAACGCACTGTCTCGACATTTTGTCCAAAATTCTCATAGGAAGGATTCGTGCTTAATAAATTGCGAGAGAAAGCCAGAACCGTTTCTACAAATAGCACACAATCAAATTCTGTCAGAGAAATAAATAACTGTTCTGATTTGCTCTTTTCCAATAATCCTTCGCGATATTTAGCACCTAAGAATTTAGAAGATACCGTTTGTAAAATCTGATCCGTTGTTAATTTAGATAATGGGTTAGATAACTGGCGATCGCTTAACGACTGCATTAAGCGTTGATACTCAAGTTTAGTTGCCGAGCTATCTATGCTGGATACTTTCTGCAAAGGATCTTGTTCAACATCCTGAGTTATGGGCAGTTTATCTTTCGCGGTTACCAAAACTCGATCTTGTTGTTCAATACTTTTTACATTGGGAATAAAATAATCGCTAATGGATATTCCCATCAAAGCGCCTAGTAAAAATGGCTTGAAAATTTTTCCCATGAAAATCTTATATAGCGGCAGCAGTTAGTATAGCAATCACCACGTAAAGAATAAAGGCGACGCTTTGTGTCGCCTTTATTCTTTACGTGGGAACCAATTCCCCCGGACGCAATCTTACCCATTTACCCATATCTTGTTTAAAACTTTCACAACCCACCACATCCCATTCCATTTCAATATCATCAGACTCAGTACGGATATTGACATTAACTGTTGGTGAGATAGCCTCAAAGTCTGGATGATCGGTTAAATGGGGTTGCAAATGCAAAGATTCAACGGAGTGATAAGTTAGACAGCGATCGACATAGGTGCAATTGATGCAAATACACATGGCATTTATACCTAATTCATGGGGCTATCCTAACAAAAAAGCAAGAGATAATTGTGCTGCAATTATCTCTTGCTTTTTCCCAAACAAAAAGCTTTGCTATACAATACCTAAGTAGCTAAGCATAATCAAAAAACCGATTCAAAACCTATGGCACTAAAGAAAGGCACACTTGTTCGCGCAATTCGCGAGAAGCTAGAAAACAGCCCTGAAGCTACGGCAAATGATACACGCTGGTCTTCTTACATTTTTGAGACATGGGGCGAAGTATTAGAATTTCGTGGCGATTATGTCCAAGTCAAGTTTGGTAAAGTACCAACTCCTGTAATTTGGCTCCATAAGGATCAGTTACAAGAACAAGCTGCTTAAGTAAGAATCTCACCTTTAGAGCGTGTTTGAGAAGTCTCCTATCTAGCATAAATTTCTGCTTTTACCCCCCTTAATCCCCCCTTTGAAAGGGGGGAAACTTGAATCCTCCCCCTTTCAAGGGGGAGTTAGAGGGGGTAAAGAACTTCTCAAACACGCTCTTAGGGTGAGATTTTTATTCTCTTGCCAGTCGAGAATTATTAGGAGCCAAATCATGAAAATGAAATTAGCTTTGATTGCTGTGATTTCAGCGATCGCCCCCTTATCTATTCCTTTGTCGGCACAGGCGGACAGCCGCAAAGCCTATTGTGAATATTTTGAAAATGGTGCTAGGCAAGCGAAGGTTTCGATGGCTTGTATATTTTCGATGCGTCAAGGGGCGGTTACGATTACTTGGCAAGATGGAGTGAGCGATTATTTTCGACCTATTCCCGATCGCGCTTTTGTTTATACCGATGAGCGAGGTGGACTTGTTTACCAACAACGAGGCGATGAAGATGCAAATGGTGAGAGGTCGAGAATCTTCAAGATGGAAAATGGTTCTATTTATGTTTGGGGCAGTTAGGGCTTCACTCTAAAATAATAGTCAGAGTTTTGATGATGCGGCTTCGCCGCATCATCAAAACTCTGACTATTATTGGATTTTGCGAATAGGAATTTGCACTTCACGACGCTTTAATGGGTTGGGCGTATAGGGAGAATCATAGAGAAATTCTCTGGGTTCGCCAGCGATTTCATATTCGGGATGCTCGGCTAGCCATTGCTTGAGCTTAGCAATATGCCCTAGATAGCTTTGATAACCATAGGCTCCCTGCACACCTAAGCTGACAACCAGCATCGGGGGATGATCTTCCACTTGGATATCTCGTGCTACCTGTTGCGGATTAATGCCGCTATTGTTGTAGAGAAATGAGACTTTTGCCTTACCTTTTTGAAGAGGCTGATTGATGGTTTCGCTGGGATAACGCGCCTCTACGGGAGTAGTCATCGCAATGTTATTGTTGCTGATGTGCTGAAAGAGAGGATTAAAGGAAGAGCTAGTCGCGTCGCTGAGATTCCCTTCATAGGTATAGGTTCCTGAGCGATAGGCGGGATATTGCTTGATTTCGATTTGGTCGTGGGACGTGGGGGTGGGAAAGCCGACGGGTAGAGGGGCGGACATAGCTTTTTTTACAGCAATAAAGGCAAAGGGAAGGGCGATCGCCCCGATAATAACGAGAATATGGGAAAGTTTCATAAAGCCTCATGAGCCTAAAGGATATGTGCGGAGCAGATATCCTTTGGGTTGTACTAATTTTTGGTTTGAGCTACGAGATAGATGCGATCGCTTAATTGTCTGAGCAATTGAGCGATATCGCCATCGGTAGATTGTAACTGGGCTACTTTTTCGCAGCTATACATGACTGTTGTATGGTCTTTACCGCCCACCGCTTCACCAATTTTGGGCAGGCTTAGATTAGTATGTTGGCGCATTAGGTACATCACGATTTGGCGAGCTTGGCTGATTTCGCGGCGGCGCGAATTACCTAATAAATCCGAAAGCTCGATATTGAGCATTTCGGTAACTACACTCAATACCATTTCCGCAGAGACTTCTACAGGCTCCTTGGGGGGATTCAGCACAGGCGCGACATTTTCCACGGTCATCGGCAAACCTGAAATCGAGATATAGGCTACGGTTCGCACTAATGCGCCTTCAAGTTCGCGAATGTTTGAGGTATAGCTGGCGGCGATGTAGTGCAGAACATCGGTAGGAATTTTGAGGTTGTCATATTCGGCTTTCTTTTGCAAAATTGCCATGCGAGTTTCGAGATCAGGGACTTGAATATCGGCAATTAATCCCATGGAGAAGCGTGAGCAAAGGCGTTCTTGTAAACGAGGAATCTGAGCAGGTGGGCGATCGCTTGCTAAGACAATCTGTTTGCCAGTCTCGTACAGGGTATTAAAGGTATGGAAAAATTCTTCTTGGGTGTATTCCTTGCCCTCAATGAACTGAATATCATCAATGATCAGCATATCGATTTCGCGATATAGCTCCCGAAATCTCTGCATACTATCTTTGCGAATTGCCGAGATTAGATCATTGGTGAACTGCTCCGTGGAGACATAGGCAATTCTTGCCTTCGGCTCAATTTCGAGGCGGTAATGGGCGATCGCCTGCATTAAGTGCGTCTTGCCTAAGCCCACACCACCGCATAAAAATAAAGGATTAAATTCGCGCCCCGGAAGCTCGGACACCGCAAGCGCCGCCGCATGAGCCATGCGATTGGTAGAGCCGACCACAAACCGATTGAAATTATATTTGGGGTTGAGATTACTGGGACGGGGCGCAGAGCCGTTAGTTTCAGATTGGGGATTGGCTTGATTATTGGCGCTAGGGATTGCCGATGCCATTGCTTGCACGGCTTCGGCAGCGATCGCAGTTTCTAGCATCCCATCTTGATTAATTTCCGCTTCATCTTCATTAAGTTCTTCGGGTTGCCCACTGGGCGGCTCGGCACTGGGCGCGGAAACAATATGCACCTCAACGGGATAGCCTAAAATTTCGCTTACCGCATCTGTAATATTTTGAAAATAATATTTATGGAGCCAATTTTTCGCAAAGGTGGATGGCGTGCGAATAGTCAAGCGATCGGCCGTTAGCTCATCAGCCACAACTGTCTTGATCCATCCTTCGTAGGTTGGGCGACTTAGTTGGCTTTCAAGTAGTTCAAGGACTTGATTCCAGAGTGTTTCTAAGGAAATATCAACAGACATTGTTGGTTGCGATCGGGAGGGCTAATGGCGAAGAATTACGATCTTATCCTGTGTACTAAAATTTGGGGAGTTATTTTGCAGAGTAATAGTAATTCTCATTATAAAAATTAGCTTTTCAGAAACCAATTTTGGTGATTCCAGTGCCAAAGGCACTGGAATCACCAAAATTGGTTTCATAATGGCAATTGCTGAGGGAGTAGAGCGATCGCCAAACCATTTATAGCCGTGGTCATTCTTGGAAGGACACAAAACCAGAAGACGAGTTGTGGCGCTTCGCGCCGCAACTCGCTTCTTGGGTTTTGATTTGTCCTTAGGCAAGTGACCCCAGCTATAGTCAATCTAGACGCACTTTACAGGAAATTTAAAATAATTTATGGAAATGAATGTGCTGCGGACTTCTCACCGCCAAAAACAACCGCGAATAGCTCTCACTATAGGCGATCCCGCAGGTATCGGCATGGAAATCATTCTGAAGGCTCTAAATAATCCTACTTTGCTGGATCTAGATGCAATTTTTACAATCTTTGGCGATCGCCAATATCTGACCCAAAGTTATCATTTGTTAAAAAATCAGACCGATGCATCAATGGTCGATCCCGATCGCTTGCCTGAGCATATAAAAATTGTCGATATCGCAGTAGATGGGGTAGATAGCAAGGATATTGTTTTAGGGCTAGGCAATCGCGCTAGTGGGGCAGCAAGTTTTGCATATCTTGATACAGCGATCGCCCAAACTCTAGCAGGAAAATTTGAGGCGATCGTCACTGCTCCCATTGCCAAATCTGCATGGAAACAAGCGGAACATAACTATGCGGGACAAACTGAGTTACTAGCGGAACGTAGCCAAATCAAGGATTTTGGGATGTTATTTGTCGGCAAATCGCCCTATACGGATTGGATCTTTAAAACTTTGCTTGCGACCGTGCATATTCCTTTGAGTGAAGTATCTCAGCGCTTAACTCCTGAGTTAATCGAACAGAAGCTAGACCTATTGAGCCGATCGCTCCTACAGGATTTCGGGATTTCTAATCCTCGCATAGCCCTATCGGGGATCAATCCCCATAGTGGTGAGATGGGACAACTGGGGCGCGAAGAATGTGATTGGTTACAGCCACTCATAGATCGCTATCGCCTCAAACATCCCCATGTCACCATTACTAATCCGATTCCGCCCGATACCATGTGGATTAACCCCGCTAAAGCTTGGCGCGATCGCGATCGGGTACATCTTGGTTATGACGCTTATCTTGCCATGTATCACGATCAGGGCTTGATCCCCGTCAAGCTGTTAGCCTTTGATCGTGCAGTAAATACAACTATTGGGTTGCCCTTTGTGCGAACATCTCCCGATCACGGCACAGCCTTTGATATTGCAGGCAAAGGCTGTGCCGATCCCGCCAGTATGGTCGAGTCCATTAAATTAGCGATCGAGCTTGCCAAAATCAGGAAAGAAACTGTATCTACTCAATCCCTGTGATGCGGCGATAAATTTCTGAAAGGGGAATTTCGATATTGAGGCTGGGCAAGATGACTTTCTGATCTAAGCGATCGCTTATTTGCAACTGCCAGATATTTCTATTCTCAGCCTTAAAATTGGTATTAGAGTAATGCTCGATATATGGCTCTGATTGACTGATGAGTAGATATTCAGCGAGGTGGGGAATGGAACGATATTTACGGAACTTCTCACCGCGATCATAGCCCTCTGTTGATGGAGATAATACTTCCACAATCAGCAAAGGATTGAGAATTTCGTCAGTGCGGTTCTCATTAAACTCTGGTTCACCATCAATCACCAGCACATCGGCATAAGTACCACAATTGAATTCTGGAATCCAGATCCGCATATCGCCGTTGTATATACGCAAATCGGTATCTCTTAGTAAAAACCCCAGATAAATGATCAAATTAACAGCGATCGCACTATGATTTGCGGTTCCTCCAGACATCGTAAAAACTTCTCCATTACAGTATTCGAGACGCTCTTCGGCAGTTTCAGAAAGCGATCGATATTCATCCAGAGTTACAAAAGTTTGGTTATTTAGATTAGCCTCTTGATCGGCAATATTTGGATCACTTTCGGGTGATGTTGGCTTAAGGCGATCGACTGTAACGACCATGACTACACCTTGAATTAATCTTTGATAATTATAGTGGTTTTCTATTAATCGCCCCAAACCCTATGACTCAGGCAGCAAAATGGAGCATAATTATTAGCAGAAATTTAGCTTTAAGGCAAACCTATGCAGGATCAAAATTGGGGTGATGAGGAGTTATGGATCGTGACCGCTAGTTCGGCAAATGTCCCACAAGCATCGACCACTGGTCAAAAAAGTCCAACTCGTGATTTCAATCCCTATAACAATCCTTCTAAGGCAACGGTATCAGGTGAGGAAGTGCAAGCGAGTCGCGTCAAGGCAGAAACTTTGGCTGTCCAAATGTCTCAGTTTGTTAGGATTATTGGTCGAGTCTTTGCTACTGCTCAACAACAAATCGATCCTCTCGCGGGGCTGCAACTGGATGAGATTAAGCTTGCCGTTGAGATTTCAGGTAAGGGTGAAATTAAGTTGCTGGGTACTGGTATCGAGACATCTGGCAAAGGGGCGATCGAGTTAAAATTTAAAAGGATTGATCCATCTAAATAAGTAATGGGTAAAAAGAATCATGAGAAATCAATTAATTCGCTTAAACAACGAATTATTGAGCATCAGCAAAAAATTGACGTAGAGCTACTGAAAGATTATCCCGACTTGGGATTAATTCGTCATTGGCAAAAAGAGATTCGCGCCTTTGAACTTGGTATTGAAAAAGCACAAAAAAGATTAAGGAGATAAATATGCAGGTTACAGAGTTCCCGATAAATTCTCTAGTGAATTCCTATAGACCAAAGACGATCGCCAATCCGACTCTTAATACTTTGATTGCTGAGCTAGGGGTTGAATGTCAGAGGGTGATCATGCTGGTACATCAACTGCAATTACCAAATATTAGCGATCGCCAAAAAGTTGATGTATTGGCAGAGTTAAATGCTTCTATAATTCATTTACAGTCTCATTGTGACGACGATTTACAGGATCTGATTGCGGATGAGTTGGAAAGTATTATTCCTTAAATCACATTTTTAGAAAGAGTTTGCAGTCAGCTATGGCGAGAAATTGCGCGGTAATTGTCGGAATCAATGACTATGATGAGATTTCGCCTCTGAAGTATGCCAAAAGCGATGCGGAGAGAATGCGTGATTTTTTCATGCAGGATTTGGGCGTTAGTCAGGACGATCTGTACTTTTTTACCGATGACTCGCCGCGCAATGCTCAGGGGCGCAAGACACAGCCGACCTATGGCACGCTCAAGTCTTTTTTAGGCGATCGCTTTGCCAACCCTTTTCTATCCGCAGGGGATACACTGTGGTTTTACTTTAGTGGTCATGGGATGCCCTGTGAGGGGCGCGATTATCTTTTGCCTAGCGATGGTAATCCGCGTTCTATTCCCGATCTGGCGATTCCGATTGGTTATGTGACGGAACGCTTGCGGCGGAGTGGTGCGGATAATGTGGTGATGTTGATCGATGCTTGTCGCAGTGATGGTGCGAAGAATGCGGGTATGGGCATCGGTGAGGAGAAGCAGCAGGGTGTAATTACGTTCTTTTCTTGCAGTCCGTCACAGGTTTCCTATGAGATTGATGAGATTGGACAAGGGGCGTTTACGAATGTGTTGTTGGAGGCGTTGCGGATTCAGGGTGAAGGAAATTGCGCGACAGTGGAGCGTTTTTATCAATTTTTGAGAACTCAAGTACCACGTCTGACGCAACGCTATAAGAACTATGTGCAAACACCCTATGCTGCGATCGAGCCAGCTACGAAGTTACATTATATTTTGTTGCCGAAATTTGCCAACCTCACCGATATTGGCTTACTGCGAGAAGAGGCGGGTGATGCCGAACTTGAAGGGGATTTTGCTTTAGCTTTTCAGTTATGGCTGCGGGTAAATGTCGCGGCTGGTGGTACGGATATAAAGGCTATTAAAGCTTTTCAGCGTTTGGCTAATAAGCAATCTGCGCCTAATTCGCAAACACAAGAAAGAATTAGCGATCAGGGTAGTAAAACTCCTTCAGTGTCGTCTATTTCACCACCTGCTGTTCCTAAAGAATTGCAGAGAGATATTTCCAGAACAACGCTGCAAATGTCGTTAGAGCCAGAGGTGACTAATAATCTTGTGAACTTGCTGAGTACTAAAGGGATCGACTATTGCGAGCTAGAAAATTTGCTGAAGAATAAGCAATGGTATGAGGCGGATAAATTGACCGATCGCTTGATGCTTAAGGCTTCAGGACGGGAGAAAGAAAGATGGATCGATCTTGATAGTATTAAAAACTTTCCCTGCGAAGATTTACAGACGATTGATCGCCTATGGGTGCATTACAGCAATGGACTTTATGGCTTTAGCGTCCAGAAAAAAATATATGTTGAGTGTGGTGGTAAGCTAAATTTTAGTAATCCGATTTTCAATTCTGAGCCTTGGAAAAGATTTTGCGATCGCACAGCATGGAAAAGCGAGGGTAGGTGGGTGGAATATCACCAACCATTTTTCAAGGAAAATTTTATGTGTGTTAAGGGACACCTCCCATTTTATAGGGGTTGTGGGAATGCGAAGGGTCTGGATTTTTATGGTTTCCATTTTGTGGGTGAAATTAATAGAATGGGGGGGTGGGTGGGTATTTACTTCTTTTCTCGCATCGAGACTTGTGAAGTCTAAACCGTAAAGCTTTCACACCTCTATTAAGATTTGTAAGCCGACAATTTCTTACAGCATAATCAGCATCCTAGCGTTTCGTTACCTGTCACCAGACCCATCATCCTGTAGGGGCAAAGCATTCCCACCACAATCTATAAATTCTGCAATTATCTCAAATTGGGAATGCTCTGCCCTTAACCTCCAACATTTATCGAAAATCCCCAAACTTCCCTTAACCTCCAACATTCACCGAAAATCTCAAACCGCTGGGATAAATTATCGGTAACCGCCAAGAGGGTAGAGCATTTGCGTATAAAGATTTCGGTGATAATTTGCAGATATTGCCGCAAATGCTCTACCCCTACAGCGATTGATTTCACGATTCCCTTAGAGGCAGAGCATTCCCGCCACAATCTATAAATTCTACAATCATCTCAAATTGGGAATGCTCTGCCCTTAACCTCCAACATCTACCGAAAATCTCAAACCGCTGGGATAAATTATCGGTAACCGCCAAGAGGGTAGAGCATTTGCGTATAAAGATTTCGGTGATAATTTGCAGATATTGCCGCAAATGCTCTACCCCTACATTTATCGTATTTGCCACATTTGTTTTATGTCTTACAATCCTGAAATTCATCATCGGCGCTCTATCCGTTTGCAAGGATATGACTACACAAACACAGGAATCTATTTTTTAACTATCTGTTGCAATCAAAGACAGCATTTGTTTGGAGAAATAGATAATGGAGAGATGAAAATAAATGCGATCGGTCAAATTATTTCTAATCTATGGCAAAAAATTCCTCAGCATTTCCCTAATGTAGAACTTGATAGATTCGTTCTGATGCCCGATCACCTTCATGAAATTATCCTAATCTCAGAATCAACAGAAAAATCCTCATTAGCCAATATTGTCCAGAATTTTAAATCTATTTCCTCTCGCAAAATCAACCGTATTAACAAAAACTACGGCGTATCAATTTGGCAACGCAACTATTATGAAAAGATTGTCAGGTCTGAACAGGAATTAAAAAATCTGCGTGAATATATCGAGAATAATCCAGCTAATTGGACAGATCGCAAGACCGAATAAATCGAAATAACGTTTTTATTTCCATAATTCCCTTAGGGGCAGAGCATTTCCGCAGAAATTTATGATTTTTCAGAACGCCTCAAATTGGGAATGCTCTGCCCTAAACCTCCAACATTCATCAACAATCCCCAGACCGCAGGGATAAGCGATCAATAAAAGCAAAGATGTCAACTTTAATACCATTAGCAAAAAAAAGAGGCGGCGCATTGCGCCGCCTCTTTTTTAGGAAATTATTCAGGAATAACTTGGATTTTAATGTTAGCAGTGACTTCAGCATGAAGCTTAATCGATACATCGTAAGTACCTGTTTGATTAATTTCAGGAATTGTGATGTCGCGGTGATCGATTTCGAGCATAGACTTAGCTGTAATCAACAGAGCTACTTCGCGATCGGTCACAGTCCCGAAAATAGAGTTGCCTTCGCCAACCTTTTTCTTGATAATAAAGCCGCCAATAGTTGAAAGCGCTACCTTACGGCTTTCAGCCTCTTGACGAATAGCAATCAAGCGTTGACGCTCAACTTCTTTACGTCTTTCGACTTCTTTAACAACACCTGTGGTTGCACGGATTGCTAAACCTTGAGGTATGAGGAAATTTTGAGCATAACCGGGCGCTACGGATACTAAATCGCCGAGTTTACCTAATTTTGTGACATTTTTGGTCAGCATGACCTGCAAATTACTCTTTGCCATGTGCTTTTGACTCTTGTTCGTTTAAAGATAAATTTGATGTTTACAAAAGTTAGCTTATAGCCAAATTTTGTAAAGCTAGGAAGTAGAATTGGAGCTACCTATGGTCAAACAACAATGTTAGACCTAATATAGATACATTAGGATTTACGGTTTTAACCAGACTCCCTAGTATAGCGAAAAAAACTGGCTTTGTAGACTCTACAAAAAATTTACGATGCAGCGTTGGCAGTTATCTAAAATCTTTGGGCGAACTTTGGGGCAAATCTCTGGGAAAATCTCTGGGCGAATTTTGCTTCTGTTGGGCTTATCGCTAACAGCCCTATCCCTACCGAGCTGTACGATCAACCAACCTCCTAAACCCTTTAGCTCTGAAGCTTTACCCACCGAAGCGATCGCCGAAATTAGTGAAATTCGCAGCTATCCAGTGCGGGTTAAGTACATTAACTCCTCATCCGCAAGACCCGCAACCGTTGGCGTACCCCTCAAGGTAAATGAAAGTGTTAGCACTGAAGATCAATCAACGGCTCAAGTAACCTTACGCAGTGGCACAATTATTCGCATCGGTGGTAATGCGAAATTGACCCTCAAACCTCAAAACCAAGTGGAATTTGCCTCGGGGCGTTTAGTCGCATGGGCAGCCAGCGATCGCAAAGCTCCCGCCCAGATCAAAACGACCTTTGGCGAAATTTCTAGCAATGATGGCACGCTGTATCTAGAAATTCCTGAAAAGGCCGCAGAAGATCGGCGCATTATGGCTCTTGATGGCACAGTTACCGTTTTACTAAAAAGCACATCGGAAATTGTGACCATCGGCAAAGGCGAAGAAATCAAGATCAAAGCCGACGGTAAGGCAACTGCACCTAAACGCATCGACAAAGAAAGCATTGATAAACGGATCGCTAATAATTCGCTGATTTTTGGCTTTAATAATCAATTAGCCAGCTTGCCCCAAATCACTTCTGAATTTGGAGTGACCGCAACGGTCAAGGAAGCCAGCACGATCCAGTTCCGCCGATCTGACTTGCCTACTAAGCCTGCTAATGATGCCAATAAGCCCAAGGTTACTTACACCTCAGGATCGGCAAATAACGATCGCCGCGAAGAGCAAAGTAGCCCCAGACGTGAGGAACAAGCGGCGGCTAAAAATACGGAACCTGCACCTTCGGCAAAACCAGCTGAGCCTACACCAGTAGATCCTAAATCGCCGACAACGCCACCACCCTCAGAGCCAAGTCCTGTTACCACCAATACTCCTCCCAAACCTATTGAACCTGTGGCTCCGCAACCAGTCCCCCTCGAGCCACCTCCTCAACCCGTTCAGCCCGAAATACCTGCCCCAGAGCCACTACCTAGCACTAAGCCCAAAAACTAGAAATAAAAAAGCGCCGCAAAGCGGTGCTTTTTTATTTCTAGTTTTTCGATACGAACAAATTGTGTATGAAAAAACATTTTTTTGTATGGCGATCGCAAACTCTTGTGTTAACATCTGACGCTTAAAAGCGTTTAAAGAGCATCAAGTGATGGTGGATAAAATGGTTGTAGCCCCAAACACATCAAAAAACATTGCTAAGGCAAAAGGAGCGATCGCTACAAAGTTCCCCAAAGCCCTATTAGCCCTAACAGTTAACCTAATCGGTCTATGGGCTGTAGGTTCGGTAAACATAAATAAGGCGGAAGCCGTAATCGTTGATAGTCAACTTCAGGCTAATGAAAGAGCCGACTTAAAATCCTTATCGCCCCATTCTTTATCCCCGAATTTTTTATTTGCCGCCAAACCGTTATCGATTGATCGCCGTATTAGCGCCACTTTAATTGATAGTCAAAATAAGTTATGGATTGGGACTTGGCGGGGCTTAATCCAAATCGATCGCCGCACGGGCGGAGCAGTTACTTCCATATCTTTGCCAAATTCTACAGTTACGGCTCTATTAGAAGATCAACGGGGATATTTCTGGGTTGGCACAACTTCGGGACTATATCAAATTGATCCCGACTCAGGCAAAATCGAAAATATTGCGATCCAGCTATCATCTAGCCGCATTTTAAGTCTCGCCATGGATCGCGCAGGGTTTATCTGGGTAGGAACTGATTTGGGCATAACTCGCATCAGTCCCTACAACGCGGAAACCTATGCCAGATTACCAAATATTCCCGGAACTGCCGCTAATGTGATGCAGCTTGATAAGGATGGAAATATTTGGGTTGGCACTTTAGAGGGTTTATTTAAACTCAATCCGGGAACTGCCAAAATTATCACTCGGATAGCCTTTGTTTCAGGGCAGATCGTGCAAACGATCGCGATCGATCCATCGGGTACAGTCTGGGCGGGAACCCCTCGCAATGTTATTGAAATTAATCCTAAAACCAACAAAGCGATCGCTCGCATTAATCCCGTGACAGGTCGAGATATTGTGGCTTTAGCTAGTAATAAGAAGGGAGAACTATGGATTGGAATGCGTGATGGACTGGTTTTAGCTAATACTTACAATGGCGAAATTACCTCACTGGTGAATAATTTGCCTAACAGTACGATTAGTAATCTCTTAATCCGCGATCGGCAATTGTGGATTGGGACAGAGGGGGGATTGAGTAAGATTAATACCACCCTAAAAGAATCAGAAATACCCAACGCAACTGCTACCGTAGTTTATAAAGTACAGAAGTAGACTAATACCGAACCCGCCAAGAATTAAAGGTGAGGGGCTTTGCCCCTCACCTTTAATTCTTGGCGGGCATGGCGGGGTTGGAAAAGAGCTTTTTTAGGCTTTCTGCATGATCAAGCTTTTTTCAGAAATTGGTATTATAGCGGTGGTCACTTGCATTAGGACAAATCAAAATCCAAGAAGCAAGTTGTGGTACTTCCCGTCCCAACTCGTCTTCTGGAGTTGTGTTCTAACAAAAATGGCAACAGCTAATCCCTTCCGAGTCTAAAAAATGGACATTAAAACCCAAGAATTAGCTATGCGGCGCGAAGCACCGCATAGCTAATTCTTGAGTGGGAAAGGAGTAGCTACTTATTTAAAAGCGACATATTTGTGTTGGAGAAATAGACAAACAATGGAAGTGGTAGCCACCAAACTGCACGAAATCTTCACAGCACAAATACTAGACATCGGGGGTACTAAATTCTCGATCGCCACCTTTGCTTCTTTGCTATCGCTAATCGTCTTATCTCTTTTTATTTCCAGACTTATTAGCGAACTAATTCGGCGATCGCTGTTAACCCGCCTCCGAATCAATCGCGGTTTACAAGAAGCAATTACAGTATTTATTAAATATCTATTGATCGTATTGAGCAGTACGATTATTTTGCAAACCGCAGGATTTAATCTAAGTTCCTTAGCGGTGATTGCTGGGGTTATTGGTATTGGTATTGGTTTCGGTTTACAAAATATTGCTAGTAACTTTATCAGTGGATTAGTCCTACTTTTTGAGCAGACTCTTAAAGTAGGCGACTATATCGAAATTGGCGAACTCAAAGGCACAATCGAAAAAATTTCTATTCGCTCCACGATTTTACGAACTGATGACGATGTATTTGTGATTGTGCCGAACCAACGTTTTTTGGAAAATAACACGGTTAACTGGAGCTATGCAGGGCATACTTGCCGCATCCATATTCCCATTAGTGTGGCTCAAGATACCGATCTCCTCATCCTCACAGAAGCCTTGCTCACCGCCGCAAGACATGAACCCAGAGTCTTATCCAATCCCCCTCCCGAAGTTTGGTTCAAAAAATTTGGTGGTGATTCCTTAGATTTTGAGTTACTAGTTTGGATTGATGAACCTGATGTCAATGAACCCATTCGCAGTTCACTAAACTTTCGGATTGCCTATGAAATTCGCGAAAGAGGTATCATCGTTCCGTTCCCTACGCGAGAAATCATATTGCGTAATCCTCAAGCTTTGACTCCTACTCTCACAGCATTAACTTCGGGAAATTACAGTGACCAAATTCCACAGACCAAAATTAAGCCTCAACTAATAGAAACCTCTTCTTCGGTTCCCAAGGAAATTAACAGCAAAAATTTACGAGATTTATTACGAAAAATCTCTTATTTTGAAAGATGTACAGAAGTAGAGCTTTTTGCGCTAATTGCAAGAGGCTATCGAAGACATTTTGATATTGCCCAAGTAATTTGCCAAGAAAACGACCCTAGTGACGAGTTTTATATTATTTTGTCGGGAGTTGTCGAAGTCTTTTCGGAGAAAAACAATCAGCCGATCGCGACTTTAGGCGAAGGAGAGTTTTTTGGAGAAATATCCTTATTAACTGGTACGCCGCGAACTGCTACCGTTCGCGCTCTCGCTCCCGATACAGTTTTATTTGTGGTGGAGCGACTCCAGTTGCAAAAGCTATTGAGTGAGCATAAGGAGTTAGGCGAACAAATTGCTTTAAAGCTGTCCGAGCGTCAACAGGTTCTCATTAGTCTAGGTTTACTTAACGAAGAAGAATTGCAGCGATCGCAACATGCGGCTTTGTCATGGGTGCGCGATCGCCTCAATGTCTTATTTGGCATTAACCTTGGCAAAAATGTCTAGCTTTCGCGCCGTCACTTTTATCTGGGGTTTGTGTCTTACTCCCAAGAATTAGCTGTGCGGCGCTTCGCGCCGCACAGCTAATTCTATTAAAATCAAAACTGCTGCTGAAAAGTTTGTGGGGCAACTACGCGAAAAGGTTCTGCACCAAGGGACTTAGGTTCTATATGCCAAGCCTCTGCTAGGGAGCTATATTCGGCTAACTTCTGCGATCGCCGATTATGTAGAACTACATTAAAATTTTGCTTTTGGGCTTCAGTTCCTAACTTAAACAAAAAGCTGAACCGCTTTAAATAATCAGAAGCGCCCCATCTAGTTGTATTGACCGTGATGATCGCCTTTCTAGTTTCAGGCTCAATATTAATGCCCTCGACCCAGCCCTCCTCTAGTCTTTGCGATTTCCACCAGAGGCTTGGCTCGACTAACTGTTGCGGGATGTTAATAGTCTCTTCAGCGATCGCTGAATTGGTAAGGCTAAAGGGGGCGATCGCTGTGGTACAAGCGACCAATAGCAAAGGGGTTATTGCTAGTTTGTTAGTCATCCTAACCTCTGAATGTGTTTTTGCTAAACGCTTATATTATATATAGCAAGATACAAAGTGGCGGCGCAAAGCGCCGCCACTTTGTATCTTGCTATAGCCAAATAAGAACCCAGAAGAGAGTTGCGGCGCGAAGCGCCGCAACTCTCTTCTGGGTGGAGCACCCCTTTGATTGATATAGCAAGGTAAATTACCTTGTGCTGTGACAGCTATAATTCTTTGTATAGAGAATTTTAAACCTGTGGAGAATACAAAGTATTCTCCACAGGTTTAATGATTAATACATAGGAGTAATATCATGCCAGTTGTGGCAGTGATTGACTACGATATGGGCAATCTGCACTCAGCTTGTAAAGGCTTAGAGCTAGCAGGTGCTACCCCAATTGTCACCAACAACCCACAGGAATTAGCCGCCGCCGATGGCATTGTTTTACCCGGGGTCGGTTCCTTTGATCCTGCAATGCATAAACTACGAGCCAATCAACTCGAACAGCCAATTCATGAGGCGATCGCTTCGGGTAAACCATTTCTAGGGATCTGTCTTGGAATGCAAATTTTGTTTGAAAGCAGTGAAGAAGGTCAAGAAAAAGGCTTAGGTCTTATCAAGGGTAAGGTCAAACGGTTCAGCCCTGAGCCAAATCTGACAATTCCGCACATGGGCTGGAACCAGCTAGAAATAACCCAAGAGAAATGCCAACTATGGCAAGACTTAGGTGATCATCCTTGGATGTATTTTGTGCATTCCTATTACACTTCCCCCATTGATGACACTGTTTCAGCCGCAAAAACTACTCACGGAAGCCAAACTGTCACCGTCGCGATCGCCAAAGATAATGTGATGGCAGTCCAATTTCACCCCGAAAAATCCTCAACCCATGGGATACATTTACTAACCAATTTCGTCAGAATGATGAGTGCGTAGCATAATAATAAAGTCTCGTGAGATTTATGAAGATCCAAATGATCAAAAAACTAGGTATTGTTTCTTGTCTGGCTGTAGCTTGCGCGGTGATTTCTCCCTCGGTAGTTCGCGCCCAATCGAATGCGGGATTTATTTTATTTGGCGGGGTTAAAGATAGCGCACTCGATTACTGTCTTGATAATGGTGGCAGCAGTCGAACAGATCGCTACTATCTAGAAGTCAAACCGCAAAAATTTAAAGTTTCCGAAATTATCATTACCTATCCAGATCATTTCACAGGCAGTTTTGATACGTCGGACATAAAGCTACGCATAACGGATCAATGTCGTGGTGGTAAGGATTTGGAAGTTGCCTCTGCTACTTGGGATAAAGAAACTCGCCGCGTTACCGTTATACCGAAGGAAGCGATTCCTTCCAAAACTGCTTTGAGAGTGGTGTTATCTAATGTGCGAAACCCTGACTATAGTGGTTTCTATCAATTTGATGGCAGGGTGTTGCGTGCGGATATACCTGTGCCCGTCTACATCGGTTCTTGGGTAATTACCCTTGATTAAAAAATAAAGGGGGCGATTTGCCCCCTTTATTTTTTAATCAAATTGAAATCACAAGAAAACCTTTAAAAGCGTTGCTTTGCAACGCTTTTAAAGGTTTTCTTTGAGTCGGTTTTGAGCGTAAAGCGTTGCAGGTAACTGATGTTACGTGCAACCCTCACCCCCCAGCCCCCTCTCCCATCAAGGGCGAGGGGGAGTAAGACTAATTTCTTGTTCCCCTCTCCCCCTTTGGGAGAGGGGCTAGGGGTGAGGGTCTTGGAAACTTCCACGTAACAACAGTATGTAAGTAGCTAGGCAAATTAAAAAAAGTCAAAACCTGTGGCGCTTACTGCGCCACAGGTTTTGGGGTTTTATATTTAATAGCGCTCAGCTATTTTTTTAGCAACAAAATTCTGGAAATTATTTTTATATCTGTAAATATGAATATTCTGATTAGTAATGATGATGGCATTTATGCACCGGGGGTAAGAGCATTAGCCGAAGCTCTTAGCGAGACAGAACATCGAATTACCGTGGTTTGTCCCGATCGCGAAAGATCGGCAACGGGTCACGCATTAACCCTGCAAGAGCCTTTGCGAGTAGATCAAATAACAGGAATTTATCCAGACAGCATCGAAGCTTGGGCTTGTTCGGGTACACCATCGGATACAGTGAAATTAGCCCTTGATGCCTTGTTAGTGGAACCTCCCGATTTAGTATTGTCAGGAATTAATCGGGGCGCAAACTTAGGAACTGATGTTTTATACTCTGGCACTGTTTCCGCCGCAATGGAAGGTGTGATGGAAGGTTTACCAAGTATCGCTTTTAGCCTTGCTAGTTTTGCTCATCTAGATTTTAGTGCGGCGGCGAATTTTGCCAAGAAAATGGTGAAGGCGATCGCCGCTTATCCGTTAGAAGAAGCAATCTTACTAAATGTTAATGTCCCCGCGATCGCGGAAGAAGATATCTGCGGTACGGTGATTACCCGTTTGGGAATCCGCCGTTATAAAGATCTCTTTGAGAAGCGCATCGATCCCCGTGGCAAGACTTACTATTGGTTATCAGGCGTAGTGGTGGAAGAGGAAGCAGAAGCGGATACTGATATTCAAGCCATTAGAGATAACTACATTACAATTACGCCGCTTAAATACGACCTAACCCTAGCCCCAGCTATTCCTTTTCTCAAAACATGGACAGATAAAGTGTAATTTAAGTTTTTGGTGAGTAGCAAAGCTACTCACCAAAAACTTAAATTACCAAGGTAACGGCAAGGCGAAACCCTGTACAGCGATCGCCTTGATTAACGGCATTTTTAAAGCGCTTGGCAGAGCGGCAGTAATGGGCAGGATCGCGCCACGAGCCACCACGAACTACCCGACAACTAGAGTCGCCCCCTTGAGTCCAAGCCGATCCATCCTTCGGCAATAGGTCATAATCATCATGCCAATTGTCCTGACACCATTCCCACACATTGCCATGCATATCATGTAGTCCAAAAGCATTCGCGGGATAGCTGCCCACCTCAGTCGTACCAGAATTACTAATTCCCTGCGGAGCATATTTATAAGGAACTGTGGCATTGTAACTGGCTAAATTAGCGGTGAGCGTTTCGCCAAAAGCAAAAGCAGTCATCCCCCCGCCCCGACAGGCATATTCCCATTCCGATTCACTGGGGAGGCGATAGGGTTTGCCAGTGCGCTCAATTAGCTTCTGACAAAAAATCTGAGTGTCATTCCAAGATACCGTTTCCACTGGGCGATCGCCATTGCCAATAAAAATAGCAGGGTTATTATCCATAATTACTTTCCATTGTCTTTGGGTAATGGGAAACCTTGAGATAAAAAATGTGGGAACATTCACCATGTGGCGAGGAGATTCATCTTCACTATGTTCCATTTCCGTATTTGGTGAGCCAATGTGGAACTTGCCAGAGGGAATATATACCATTTCTAAGTTGATAGATTTTCCTTGAATATGACCTAAAGTCTCAAAATAGGAACGTCCCGACTTGGTTTTAGTTTCGATTTGTAATTGAGTTTTGGTAAGTTTCCCAACTCCAATCCGTTTGATCTTGACTGTCGCTGTCTCAAAGGTAAATTGGGTGAGTTGCGGAGCGATCGCCTTAATAGATGGATTTACTGGTGCGGCAATCGGCGTAATGTTAGTTTTGGCGCTTGCCTTATAACTACTGGGTCTGACAAAGCGAGGAACATAGGCTTGATGGGATGGTGAACTCAGGTTTTGGAGATCATTAATGACAGCTTGAGCCGTCTGATAGCGCTGACTGGGAGCCACACAAATCAAGCGATCAAGAATTTGTCCAAGCACAGAACTAATGGCATTATCCCTTAAAAAATTTCGCCAAATCCATGTTCCATCCATATCCATTAATTCAAAGGGAGAAACATCTGTTAATAAATGGATGCAGGTCACCCCCAAACTATAGAGATCGCTTGCAAATATCGCCTTACCGCGCATCTGTTCAGGAGCTACATAGACGGCACTACCAATCCTTGTACCTGTCTGCATCATGGCTGCCGTAGATACAAATTTCGCTGCGCCAAAATCCACTAACACATGACTGCCCGCCGCCACTGAGCCTGAAACACTTGGCAAGCGTCGCCGAATAATATTTTCGGGTTTAATATCTCGATGGATTACTTGGCGATCGTGAATGAATTGAAGGATAGGCAGTAAATCCACCAATAGTAGCCGAATTTTGGCTTCGCTAAAGGCTCCTTGCTCCTGCAATTCCTTTAATAAATCCTGTCCATCGATAAACTCTTGAATGAGATATTGTTTGCCGTCCAGTTCTAAATGAGCATACAAAGTTGGTATTTGCGGATATTTACCCAAATCATCAAGTCTAATCGCCTCCTGTTGAAAAAGTTCGGCGGCTTTATCGGCACTCCCCAGATCCGCAGGAAAAAACTGCTTAATCACACATTTTGGTTGTGAAGGGAGAGCTTGGTCAATACCAATAAATGTTCTACCAAAACCTCCTTGTCCAAGAATTTGCAGCGCTCGATAGCGATCGCCAATTTTGAGTTTCGCTCCACATTGCTGACAAAAACTAAGCGATGGTTCAAAATTGAGATGATTGCAGCTAGGGTTGAGGCATTGACTCATAATCGCAACTACTGAGTGGGAATAGAATCCATTTTGGCAAAACCAATTACTTGCATTTTGCCTTCCGTTAATTCCAATTTGAGAACCCTCGCAAAAATGCCCTTGCTTTCCAATTGTCGCAAATCTAAGACTTTATTCAATCCTTGAGCAAAAGCATTAGCAATCTTATCGGGAACAGGTGTTCCTTCTAGTTCAATTCTAGGATTAACTATTTGGAGCTTCGTACCGCCTATGGTTTTTAATTCTGCATTCACCGAGACGTTAAGTTTTGTAGGCTTGGGTTTAATAGCTGTGGGTTGAGACTGCAAGCTTGCGGATAAGCGCAGGCGATCGCCTTCTAAAAAAGTAACTTCGGGATTCACTAAATCTAATATTTCGGGATTCTTATTGGTTCCTGTAATGTCAATGCTGAGGCTTTTGAAGGAGGATTGAATAGTTGGCGATCGCAGAGCCATATTAACGTCTTCAGATTTTAAGACCACTCTTGCTGCGGCTTGAAGCGGACGACGCAGCACGATCTGACCCGATTGCAAGGCATTTGGGTCGATACTAATAGGATCGGTTTCTAAATCAATCTGATCGATTCGCAAAAAATCTAAAACGTAGACTCCTCGACCCGCTACCCGAATGCGATCGACATTTCCTAAAAGGATTTGATAGTTAGGTGCATTGTCCACACGTACTTCTAGGGAATCGGCTCTAACGATTTGCCCCCGCAAAAAATCCGTTGCAATCCGATCAATTGCAAGACCGGGAGCGCCTGCTAATCCTAAAACTGATGTGAGTAACCCAGCGAGTAATTCCATAATCAGCAGATAAGTACTTCTGCAATCATATAGCAAAAAACACCAATATTGATTGAGCAATAAGTCATTAAACAGGCAAGCCTAGAAAGGTTTTGATTAACTTGATATTTTCTTGGGCTTTTTGTTGCCAATTGCCGTTATTAGAGAACAAATCTAAAGCTAAATAAACGGATATCTTTTGACCTGAATTTAGAACTACATAAACTGGATTTACGGGAACACCGTTGGTTGCTAATGCTTCTGGACTGATAATAACATCTGAGATTTCCTCTAAAGAATATTCAGAGCTTTTTTGACTTATTAAGCCTTTACTTTCTATCTTAAATTTATAGAGATTCTTGTCAAAGGTGCAAATTCTAATCTGAGCAACTGCCAAGAAAAATAATGTACTAAGGGGCATCCATAGGCAAAACCAAATTAGTAAAATTGCACTGGGATACAGATTTACGGAAAATGATTTTTGCTGACTATTTCTCAAGAAATTATTGATTTGATAAGCCATTTCATCTTGCTTTAGAGTATTGCCTCCGCTTTCCCATACCTCACTTAATGGAATACTTCCTTGTTTCGTATTAATTTCGATGCGATGCAGTATTCCTTCCCGATCATATTTTCGCTTAACCTCAGCACTTAGCAACTGGTTGAGTGGAATTTGGGTCGTGCGAGTTCCTAGCACACTGACAGTTGATTTTTGGCATAGGTCATTTCCCGTGCCTTGTCTTTTACAGCTAAAGGATTTGATGTCTATGAAAAAAGCACCAATTAACAGACCAATCGTAGGAAATATTGCCATAAATAGCCACAATCCCATCGGTCTGCTATAGAACACAAGTCTCTTGGGTGTCTGTTCTAATATCTTCATGGCATTAAAGGTTTAGCTTTTAACTATAGTAATAGTCCCGCAATTGAATGAAGAACTAATTTTTGTGGCGCGGCAAAGCTGCACCACAAAAATTAGTTCTTTTGAAATTATAGGTTTTATAAGAAAGCGATCGCTACTAAACTCAAAGCCTCCGTCCACTCGACGATCGCCCCGTAAGTATCGCCTGTATGCCCACCAAGTTGGCGATGAAACCATGCACCCATCAACCAAGCCAACCCAAAACATATCGCTGTTAAATTAATTGCGAAAGCAAATGAATTGTAAACATAGCCGATCGCTAAATTAGAGATCGTTAACAAAATCGCCACTAGCCACACTTGCCAGTGATGCAAATCCTCTTGATGGAACTTGCCTTTACCTGTCGCTTTGAGATAGGGATAAGCCATGATTGCGCGTAACTGTCCCCACCTTGCCCAAGCCCAAATACTCGCTAAAATCCAAAGGCGATGATTGCTGATACTGGCAAGGGCGAAAACTTTTAATAACAAAATGGCGATCGCTGCCATTGCCCCGAAAGCTCCCGTATTGCTATCCGCCATCACCTCAAGGCGACGCTGAGGATCGGTGACTGCTAACCCATCGGCGGTATCCATAGCCCCGTCAAGATGTAAGCCACCTGTGATTAATAGCCCTAATAAAATCGTGAGTAGCGATCGCAGGTAGATAAAGTCAGGTGTGGGCTTGAGCAGTCCTAGCCCGAAGTCCAAACAGGCGATCGCCCCCCCAATCAAAGCCCCAATCAGGGGAGCATAAAGGGCAATTCCCCGAAAATCTAGGGTTCCTTGGGGATTTAAGGGCAAACAAGTATAAAAAATCAAAGCTGCTTGAAATTTTCGCCAATATTGCATTTTAAGTAAAGCTAAAGTAAAGCTAGATTATCTCCATTTGGCGCTATTTAGACAGCCCGCAGCGCCGCCTAAATAGCGCCAAATGAAGTTAGATTGGTTAGGATAGAGAGAATATTTTTTGCATCAAGAGTTTGCATAGAGAGCATGATAAAGCAGCGTCGTATTTGGTCTTGGTTATTAATTGGTGTAATGGCGATCGCGATCCAGTTTTTGGCGATTAGTGGCGCAAATGCTGCGGTTACCGACTATTTACAAGAACAAAAATTTTTAACTAATGTTTGGCAAATCGTTAATCGTTCCTATTTCGATCCTGAATTTAATAATCAAAATTGGTATAAAGTTCGCCGCCAATTCATCAATCGCAAGTTTAATAGTCGAGAAGAAACCTATGCGGCGATTAAAGAAATGTTGGCAACTTTAGATGAACCATTTACAAGGTTTCTCGAGCCAGAAAAGTTTAAAAGTATGCAAACCAGTACGGCGGGAGAGTTAACTGGGGTGGGTTTGCAGATTGCGGTTGATGAATTTGATGAGCGAGTGACCGTAATTGCGCCGATTGAGGGTTCGCCTGCGGATCTAGCGGGGGTGCGATCGCGCGATCGCATTGTTGGCATTGATAATATCCCCACTAAGGGCTTAACGCTGGATGAATGCGCTAACAGAATGCGTGGAGCGATCGGCTCTGAGGTCAAGCTCACCCTAGAACGCCCTCTCGCTGATGGTAAAGGCGTTGAAAAATTAGACCTATTGATTAAACGCGATCGCATTGCTGTAACACCAATTATCGCCAAACTCAATCAAGAGGGCGATCATAAAGTTGGCTATGTTCGTCTCAATCAATTTAATGGCAATGCCTCGGCGGACATGGAAAAAACCCTGAAGAAGTTTAAAGCGGAAGGAGCCGATCGCTATGTCTTAGATCTACGCGGAAATCCGGGGGGGCTGTTTGATGCGGGCTTACAAATTGCGCGGATGCTCATTTCTGAAGGAACTGTTGTCTACACCGTAGATCGGCATGGAGTGCAAGAAAGCTTTGAAACTAAAGGGGACGCAATTATCAATGAGCCTTTAGTTGTTCTGACCGATGGCGGCACGGCAAGCGCTAGTGAGATTCTCGCGGGTGCTTTACAGGAAAACCATCGCGCCCAATTAGTAGGTACAAAAACCTTTGGCAAGGGCTTAATTCAATCTCTCTATGAATTAGAAGATGGCGCAGGTTTAGCCGTGACGATCGCTAAATATGAAACTCCCTTACATCACAATATCCATAAACGCGGCATTATTCCTGATGTGGAAGTTTCCCTCAGTGAGCCAATTACTCGTAAGCAATTAGGCACAAACGAAGATTCGCAATATATTGCGGCTCTATCAGTTCTAGATGGAACCTATAAAAATGTAATTGTGAAGTCTGCTAACTAACCCCCTTTGGTTCCCCCTTGGAAAGGGGGAAGACCATAAATCTAGTTTCCTCCCCTTCCAAAGGGGAGGACTAAGGAGGGGTTCTAACTTAGTGCCATCAATTCAGGATCTTGGAATAGAGGCGTACTTAAGTAGCGCTCACCAAAACTAGGCTGAATCATCACTACCATCTTGCCAGCATTCTCAGGACGTTTTGCAATTTGAACTGCGGCATAAAGCGCCGCACCACTAGAAATACCCGATAGAAGTCCCTCTTCTCTGGCTAATCTGCGTCCAAAGGCGATCGCTTGATCATCCGATACAGGAATAATCTCATCAATCAGTTCGGTTTTCAAAACCTCTGGGATAAATCCTGCGCCGATGCCTTGAATCTTATGAGGGCCGGGGCGACTTCCTGCTAAAACTTGACTATTGGCTGGCTCAACGGCGATCGCTTTAAACGATGGCTTACGGGACTTAATTACTTCCGCAATCCCTGTAATCGTTCCGCCAGTACCAACTCCAGAAATCAAGAAATCAATTCCGCCATCGGTATCTTCCCAAATCTCTTCCGCCGTAGTTTTGCGATGGATTGCAGGATTGGAAGGATTGCGGAACTGCTGCAACATATAAGCATCGGGAGTGGTTTCGCTGATTTCCTTAGCGCGACGGATTGCGCCGCCCATTCCTTCTGTTCCGGGGGTAAGTTCGAGAGTGGCTCCGTAAGCACGTAACATTGATCGCCTTTCCATACTCATAGTTTCAGGCATGGTCAAGATCAATTTATATCCCTTCGCCGCCGCTACCATGGCTAGGGCAATGCCTGTATTGCCCGAAGTTGGCTCTACTAAAACGGTCTTATTGGGTGAAATTAAGCCCTGTTCCTCGGCTTCTTGAATCATATTCACCCCAATCCGATCCTTGACTGAGGCGGCGGGATTCATGCCCTCTAGTTTGACGATAATTCTTGCTACACAGCCTTCAGCCTTGGGAATACGCTGCAATTCGACAAGGGGAGTACGACCGACTAATTCAGTTATGTTATTGGCGATTTTCATAGATAAAAGCTTAGATGATTGCGGGTAAATGAGCTTGTAGTCAACTTTAGAGCATTTTTGAGGGCTTGGAGCTTTTAGACAAATCCCGCGATCGCTACTTTTCTCCCCCAAAAGCTACACACACTAACCTTTTTCGGCTTTAATGGGGATGTGGCGATCGCAAAAAAATTTCACAACATCATCACAAACTTATTAATTAATATTAAATAAACTCCTATGGCTGCTACTTTAAAAGATTTTTTAGAAGAATGTCACACTCTCGGCTTAGTCCGTCTGATCGTTACCAGTGATGCGGGTGTGTTGGAAGCTAGGGTAAATATCGAGAAGCTTTTTTATGCGGAACTCCCCAAGGGCAAGTATGCGAATATGCATTCTGAGCATATCGAGTTTCATCTAAACATGGACAAAATCACCGATGTCCGTTTTGAAACCGCCGAAGCCAAACGCGGCAATTTCACCACCTACGCCATCCGCTTCCTCGATGCTGATGACAAGGCGCAAATGAGTGCTTTCTTGCAATGGGGTAAACCGGGGGAATATGCTGAAGGTCAGGTCGAAGCATGGACTGCTCTCAAGGTCAAGTACGGCGAAACTTGGAAGCCTGAACCTGTTGAGAGTGTATAGGTCATAATTGTTAATATTTCTATCTGCAACTACGCCAGAGTGAAAGTCAATGCAACAAACTATTACTAAAGATCAAGAACTTAGCACCAATATTTCCTTAGATGATGAGGTGCTAAAAATCTTTGCGAAAATGCCAGACGCTCTCAAGATCGAGGTTCTGCACTATGCGGAATATCTATTGAATAAGGGAATTGAAAAATCATCGGGTTCGGCGATCGCAAGTGATGGCATACCCAAGAAAAAGTACAGGCAAGCAGGAACGATGACAGGGCTGATTGTGATGGCAGAGGATTTTGATGAGCCATTGGCAGAAATGCAAGAGTATATGTATTAAGTCCTATGCTTTTAGATACGCATACTCTACTTTGGTTTCTCAATAATGATTTACGCTTGCCAGTAAATGTCAGACAAAAAATTGAAGAAACTGAGCTTATATTTGTTAGTGCTGTTTCTCTTTGGGAGATTGCAATCAAAATCAATATTGGCAAACTAAACATCCTGACTTCTTTTGAAGCAATCAAAGAGAATATGAATGCTCTGAACATTCAAGAGTTGCCGATTGAATTTGATGATAGCCTTGCCTATATTGGTTTGCCAATCCTAAAAGAACATAAAGATCCCTTTGATCGGATGATTGTCTCCCAAGCTATGAGGCGATCGTTGACTCTAGTTAGCGCAGATAAAAAACTTGATGCTTATCCAGTTAACAGACTCTGGGAATAAGTGAAGTTATAATCAGATTTCAAAGACAAGTACTGTAAAACTTGAAAACCTCAACCAGTTGATAGTGCATAAGTTTTGTAAAAATATTTTGATATATCCAAATTCGATATTTCAAGAGATTATCAAAAAGCACTTATTTTGTTCAGATTGCCTATAAAAATGCAATAGATTTCAATTATTGCTACTTTGTCTCCAAGTAAATGTTTCTGAAATCTATGATAAATATGTCGAGAAACAATCAAAATGATAATACGATCAATCTTATTAAAGATAAAATTCAACGGCGTTATTATGATATTTCACGTTTTGCAATGGAGTCTGCGGCTCAATGCGGTCTAACAATCTTGGATATTGAAGTAGCTATTTTAAATGGTGAGATCATCAATATTGAAGAAGACTCTAAAGGAGAAAAATATGAAATCGTGGGTGAAGATGGTCTAATTATTGTTGAGGGTAGATTTTCATTCGCTGGCAAATATATGATTTTTTCAGTTTACACAATAAATGTATGGTAGCGAAATATTAATATTTATGAAAATGGATAATAATTGTGAATATTGCCAAGGAACTATTTATCAGCACTATGTCAAACAAGAAGTATTTAAGCATAAAGTGAGAATTGTAATTATTGAAAATACCTATGTTGGAGTCTGCGGTAGCTGCGGAAGTAGATATTATTCAGCACAGCTTCTTCATTTGGTTCATGACGTTGCTACAGGAACTAAATTGCCACAAAGAATTGAACAAATTCCAGTCATAGACTTATTAAATTAGCCCTAGTTGCCCAAACAGCTTAAACAATGCGTGATCGATTTTTGATTTTTGAAGTGGCGATTGCGATTTTGGGTGTTGGGGGGGCGATCTCTTGACCTCATGTTAGGATTTGTCAATGTAAATATACTGATACTCACAAATTAATTCTCTTATGAACACCCTAGTAGAGATTAAAACAGCGATCACTAGATTATCTGATGACGAAGCATCAACATTATTGTCGTGGCTACAAGAACGCTCAGAAGATGACTGGGACAAGCAAATAAAGAAAGACTCAGAGCAAGGTAAATTAAACAAAGTCCTTCAACGAACAAAAGCTCATATCGCCGCCAATCGCGTAAAGAAACTGGATGAAGTCCTTAACAACTCCTGATTTTTGGGAATCTTGCGCAGCCTTGCCACCAGCCATCAAAGCCCAAGCCCAAAAAACTTATCAAATCTGGATAAGCGATCGCTTCTATCCATCCTTACACTTTAAAAAAGTCAATCAAAATCTATGGTCTATTCGCATCAATAGAGAATATCGAGCTTTAGCCTTAAAAGAAGGAGATGATTACTATTGGTTCTGGATCGGTTTACATGACAAATACGAGAGATTAATTGATGAAAGTTGATTTTGAACAGGCGATCGCTGGTTGATTTTTTTGAAGTAGCGATCGCGATTTTGAGTTTTGAGGAGGCGATCGCTGTTTAAATTTTTTGTTGTGAGGGTCATGTTAACCTGTAGATAGAAATTAGGGAATAAAGCGATGACTGCTGTAGTACAAGAGCTTCTAAATACCTTTGACAATCTGACATACTCAGAAAGACTAGATTTGTTGTCAGAAATTTTGAGGCGTACAGTTGATCTAGAATTTGAACCATTATCTGACGAAGAACTAACACTAAATGCCGAAGATATTTTTCTAGCATTAGACGAAGAAGAGTTAACCTATGATTAGTCCCGAACGTGGAGAAGTTTGGTTAGTTGATCTTGGCTATGTCGCGAAAGTCAGACCATGCTTAGTTATCAGCATTCCAGCCCTAGAAAGCGATCGCGCCTTAGTAACCCTAGTTCCACATACAACAAGTTTGCGCGATTCCAGATTTGAAGTACAACTTAAAGCTAAATTTCTTAGAGAAGGCGCATTTGACGTACAAAATCTCATCACAATTCCTCACGCCAAACTTTTACGTAAATTGGGAGAGCTAACATTAGAGCAAATGCAAGACTTAGAAGATGTATTGCTAGTATGGTTGGGACTTGAATCCGAAGAAGATGAAGACTAAGTATGGAAAAATTTGAGGCTTTAAGAAAGGCGATCGCTGGGTGATTTTTTTGAAGTAGCGATCGCAATTTTGGGTGTTGAGGGGGCGATCAGTCTGTATTAACAAAGCGACTCAATTGTTATAATCATTTTTACAACATGAATGAGTTCTAACCCTAATGTCAATAACCCTAGAAGAAAGAGTAGCAATCCTAGAAGCTGAAATCAACTTGATTAAGAATAAAGTGGAAAGTTCCACAACTACAGTAAAACCTTGGTGGGAGCAAATCACAGGAACATTTGCTGATAGCCCAGACTATGACAAAGCCATGCAACTAGGCAAAAAATACCGTGAGTCATTGCGTAAGACATCAACAAAGTCCCGCAAAAAATAGATGTACATCCTCGATACAGACCATCTCAGCGTATTGGATCGTGGGGGGATTAACGCTCAGCGTCTTCTTACTCACTTAGCAAAAGTCAATCCTAATCAAGTCTCAGCAACCATCATCAGCTATGAAGAACAGACAAGAGGGTGGTTAAGCCACATTTCCAAAGCACGCAATCTTGAAGCACAAGTTGAAATTTACAAACAACTTAAAAGGCAAATCAACAATTACTGCGCTATCCCAATTATTGATTTTGATATAGAAGCCGCGAATGAATTCCAACGCCTCAGAAAGTTATATCCTCGCCTCGGCACAATGGACTTAAAAATTGCAGCGATCGCGATCATTAACAATGCGATCGTATTGACTCGTAATACTTCTGATTTTGGGCAAATTGCTAACTTACAAATAGAAGATTGGACACAGTAAATAATATTGTGAAAATTGTTGATTATCATTGAGGAATCAAAATGAACGAAGATAAACTTAATCCAATTCATCCTGGGGAAGTTCTTTTAGAAGAATTTCTTAAGCCAATGAACTTGAGTCAAAACCAACTAGCGTTAGCTCTTCGAGTTCCCGCCCGACGTATTAACGAAATCATTCACGGTAAGCGACGAATCACCACAGATACGGCAATTCGCTTAGCATTCTATTTCAATATGTCCCCCAGATTTTGGCTTGGATTACAAATGGATTACGATTTAGATATAGCTGAAGATGAAGTTGGAGAAAAACTAAAAATGGAAGTAGCAGTTTTTAGCTAAAGCGATCGCTGTTTGATTTTTGGTTGAGACGCTATTACACCCATTAAATTTGTTTTTTGCTAGACTACATACCAAATACTCATTACTTTGAGGTTATTTATGAGATCAATAGAGCTACTAACGAAAGAATTATTATCTCTCCCTAGCATTTCTAGAGCGCTATTAGCAGAAAAACTAGTCGAAAGCCTAGAATTTGATACCGATCCAAATGTTCAGGCAACATGGATAGCCGAAGCAAAAAAAAGACGTGATGCAGTCCGTGATGGTTCTGTTCAAACAATCGAGGGAGAAGATGCTCTAGCTCAGGTAAGACGGTTACTTGCATAATGAAGTATGTATTTCATTCTGAAGCACTTGCCGAATATTCTGAGGCAGTTCAATATTATGCTGAACAGAGAACGGAAATCGCCCAAGCTTTTATCAATACAATTGAAGATGCAATTTTTCGGATTAAAGAATCTCCTAATCGTTACGCCACAATTGATGAAGATATTCGACGATGCATGACAGGGAAGTTCCCTTACGGAATCCTCTATACGATTGAGGAAGATTATATTCTGATCTTAGCCGTGATGCATTGCAGTCGAGAAGTTGGATATTGGAAAAATAGGAAGTAGGGCGATCGCTATTTGATTTTAGGTGGAGGTGATCGCGATTCTCTGTCAGTCAAGTGATTGGAAGGAGAACATTATTTTATTTTCCAGACTTTTATTTTGCCATCTAGACTGCCACTGACCAGTAACTTTTGATCGTTGCTGAAATCGACAGACGAGACTCCACGTTCATGTTCGGATATGATTTGAACTGTTCGTTTGTCTTTCAAACTCCAAATTCTGATGGTTTTATCAGCACTGCCCGTAGCTAGCAAGCGATCGTCATTGGTAAAAGCTAAGGTATGAACTTCGCCACTATGCCCCGTCAGAACTTCCTTAAGTTGCCCCGATTTACTATCCCATAGACGCACCGTATTATCTTCCATTGCAGTAGCAATAATCTTGCCATCATTACTATAGGCAAGCGATCGCACAGAGCTACCACTAGCAATCAAAGTTTTGATGACTTTACCTGTGGCGACATCCCATAGACGGATCGCTCCATCCTTACTGCCACTGGCTAAAATTTTGCCATCGGGCGTAAAAGATACGTCATAAATCCATGATTTATCTTGAAGAATGTGGATTGATTTTCCTGTATCTGCGTTCCATAGTCGAATTGTGCGATCGGAACTAGAACTAGCGACAATCTTGGCATCGGGACTAAAAATCGCTGTATATACTCGTTCCTGATGACCTTCTAAGGTATTTAAAATCTTGCCTGTTTTGACATCCCAAATTATCACTTTGCGATCGTCACCGCCACTTACTAGCCGCTTACCGTCGGGACTAAAGTAAATATCGTAAACCCTTCCGATATGTCCTTTGAGGGTTTGAATTTTTTGACCAGTTTGGAGATTCCATAGTTCAATATTGCGATCGGATGTCCCCCCCGCCACAATGGACATATCTGGACTAATACTGGCTCCATAAAATGCATCGTTACTATCGACAGAGAATTCCTTAAATAAGGCGGGATTAGCATTAGTCGAAATTGTAGAATTATTGGGTAATGGGTTACTTGAATCAGAGGGAAGAGATGGATTTTCGGTGGTTAATGGTTCGGAAATACTACGAGTCGTTTTAGAAGAATTACCAAATAGAACGACAATTGTGGTAATGGCGATCGCCCCGAAAGTGATGATAAATAAGCCAATATGCCAAGGCTGAATATATTGCCAAATCCCAATTTGGGACGATCGCGATGATGCGAATTTTTGATCAACTGGGCGATCACTGGTATTACTAATTAGGCTGGTTTCAAAGGTAATTGGGATAGTTGGGAGACTGTGATTAATGCTGGAGATAGGGTAGCGATCGGCAAATTCTCTAATCGCATCATAGGCAGCTTCCGCAGATTGATAACGTTGGCGAAAATCAAATTTCACCATTTTTGATAGGATTTCCGCCAACTCTGGATAGACCTTAGGCGCATATTCTCGCCATATTATTTCTAGTTGATCGTCCTTGTTGAGATGATTTGGCGGCATCCCTGTTAAAGCTTGGATACCAATCATGCCGATCGCATAGAGATCGCTTGCAAACTTGGGTTCCCCATGAGCCTGCTCGCTAGGCATATAACCGGGGGTTCCAATTCCCACCGTATAATTTTCCGAGGTATTGCCAGAAGCAATCATCGTGGGGGAGGCGATTTGTTTAACCACGCCAAAATCAATTAAAAAAAGCTGTCCATCACGACGACGAATAATATTTTCAGGTTTAATATCCCGATGGATGACATTATTTTTGTGGACAAAGCTAAGAACAGTTAAGAGATTTTGTAATAAACTAACAACGATAAACTGCTCCCATATTTTGCCCCGTAAAAGTTCATGACTAAGATCATTTCCATCTATATATTCTTGAACCAGATAAAATTCAGATAATTCTTCAAAGTGAGCAAATAGCTGAGGGATTTGGGGATGTGTGCCTAATCGATAGAGAACTTGAGCCTCAGTTTCAAAAAGTCGTCGGGAAAGCTGTAATACATTTTCTTCTTGAATACGCGGACTGAGTCTTTTAATTACTCGTAATGGATGATCGGGCAAGTGTAAGTCTTCTGAGAGATAGGTTTCTCCAAATCCACCACCCCCCAAACGAGCCATAACTTTGTAATGCCCGCCGACTAATTGCCCTTCTGTAAGACTCATAAGTTATTTTTTTGGACAGTAGATTTAATTATGAATCCAATTTTGTTTTTTTCAGCATAGAATACTTAAAAAAAACAAGAAGAGAAAAGTATCCTTTATCTTCTTGTTTTTCTCTTCTTGTTTTTTGTGGAACAACATAAAGCGCGGTATTATTGATATCTAAATAATCCAGTCTCCGCCGCTATGACTCAGTTGCCGAAATATCGACCTAAACAATTATCTCTAGGTCCCTTAGAATCGGAACTCCTAAATGTGATTTGGGATTGTCCTCGACTAAGTGCCACAGAGATTCACGATCGCATTTTGGCTGATCCCGATCGCGAACTTGCCTACGGTTCGGTAATGACCGTCTTGCGCCGCTTAGAGCAGAAGGGGTGGATTGATTATGAAAAAGAGGGGCGGACTCTCTGTTGGCAAGCCCGCATTTCCCGTGAAGAGGCTCAAGCCCTGAAAGCCTATCACCAACTTAACCGCTTTTTAGAGGTGGGTGATGCGGATATTGTGGCAGCCTTTGCTGATGACTTAGACTGCGCCAGCATGGACAAACTTGCCGCGATCGCCGATCGCCTCAAAAATATGCGTCAATCCCGCACCCAATCACAGGAAGGTTAATGCCATGCATTTTGTGATGATAATTGGTTCCCTAGGACTTGCTTGGGGATTGCGTTATGGTTGGCAAAATCTACGCGGAGATTGGGCTTCCCGTTGGCAGAAAGCTCTCATTTGCTATGTCCTGCCACCGCTACTGGTCATCATGACGGCAATCGCGGTGTTATGTATGGGAGCCGATGGACAAATGATCGGCTTACAGGCTGGGCGCATGAGCTATGCGATCGCTTGCCTATTTTTAGTTTATAGCGGTGTGCGGATTGGACAACTTGCCTTGCAGGGTTGGCAATCTCTGCGAAGGTTAGAAAATCTAGTTATAGATCAAGATGCCGAGTCGGTAGGGATAGGGCTTCCCATTTCGGAGCCTGTAAAGCTGTTAAATCTACCAATGTTTTTTGCGGCGCAAATTGGCTTTTGGCGATCGCATTTATTCGTGAGCCAAAGTTTGCTCGAACATCTGGATGCGCCCCATCTAGAAGCCGTATTACTGCATGAACGCGCCCACGCCCATTATCGAGATACCTTCTGGTTTTTCTGGCTAGGTTGCCTCAGACAAATTATGCCTTGGCTACCCCATACCCAAGCCCTTTGGGAAGAGTTGCTATTACTGCGCGAACTTCGCGCCGATCGCTGGGCGGCTCAGCACTTAGATGGGCTTTTACTGGCGGAATCATTGCTAGCTCTAGTCAGTAGCAATATGCAACCGACAGAAGTTTTTACGGCTGCTTTTGGCTCTAGCAATAATAGCGATCGCCTTGAGGAACGGATTAACTTTTTGCTAGCTGAACCAGAACCACTGCCCCAATTGTCGTTGCTTTCCTTCTTTTGGCTCAGTTTGTCACTTTTGCCTTTAACCCTCTTACCCTTTCACGAAAATATACAGCTTTTTTCCCTTTCTTAAATCTCATTTCCAGCAAACAAATCAAGAAAATTTTTTAAAAGTGTTGCAAAGCAACACTTTTAAAAAATTTTCTTGGTTCAGAAATTACTTGTATAGCAATATAAGTTTTGATTAGGGCATAAAATCCAAAAAGCGAGTTGCGGCGCTTCGCGCCGCAACTCGCTTTTTGGGTTTTAGATAGCTGTTGCCATTCTGGTTAGAACACAAACCCCAGAAGACTAGGTGCGGCGCTTCGCGCCGCACCTAGTCTTCTGGGGTTTTGATTTTTCCCAATGCAAGTGATCACAGCTATATTTCTCTTTATTTTAAGATATAGCGTTACAATCTAAGGATTTGGCACAATTTATAGCTTTTAGCAAAACTTTAGTTTTATAATTGTAGCAATACGACTTTTGTCGTAAACGATCGCCACCATTGCATATTCATGGTCAAAGCGAAATATGAATCAACCGCCATCGGAGCAAAAACTCCAATATATCCGCATTGATCGCGGCATTAGTCAGTTTAACAATGATTATTATGCGGCTTTGGGATTGCCGATTATTACCAGTCCCAATTATATTCGCTATGTCTATTTGAGCATTGTGCGGATTTTGCACCCGGATGTGTATGGGTTTTCTCCTGAGCAAAAGGAAATGGCTACCCAGTATTTAGCCAAGCTAGTTAATCCTGCCTATAACGTCTTGATGAAGGATCAAGAGAGGCATACCTATCAAGCAATTTTTAAGCTGCTCGCGAAGCGGCTCATGCAAAAATCGCGCAATATTCCTATTTATTCCGCCGCAGCTTGTGAGTTATTGATGAATCCTAATGATGGCACTTACGAGCGCTCAGTCTCCGCGATCGCTAAGTTGCAATACTCATCCCTCGACAATATTCTGGAATATACTGCTCAGATTAGCGAACTCAATCTCGTTTATATTTTGTGCAAAGAAGGATATAACTACGCTTCAGATACTATTTCTCCAGTCCTCGATCCCAAAATCAAGGTTAGCTCTAACCGTACTAATTACAATCTCAATCAAAACATCGTCATCCCCCAGCCCTCCGTGACGAGAGCTAATACTACTAGCTATCCGACCACTCCTAAAACCAGTCATAATTACCAAAATTATCAAAATCCTCAACCTAATACCTATCAACCTTCTCAATCTCGTCAGTCATCGTCAAAACCAGATGCTGATGAAACTGTAATTCAGTCCAAAATTGATGTAGGGAATGTGAGTGGAGTTAGCGATCGCCTCAGAGTTTGCGAAATCTATATGAGTCAGGGTGATTGGAAATCGGCACTTAAGGAACTGCGCGATATTCTATTAATTGATAAAGACAATAGTAAAGCTCATGCCATGCTAGGCGTGGTTTACAAAAATATCAATCAGCCTCAAATGGCAAAGGTTAGTTTGAAGCGATCGCTTCAACTTAATCCTCAAGAACCATTAGCCCTTAAGCATATTCAAGATCTTAATAATTCCAGTTCCTCTCAGCCTATTTCTACAACCAAAATCCAAAAGTCCAGCGCTCAGACTAAGAAAGTTGATGCTAAGGAAAATACTGAGAAAAGTGCTAAAAAAGCCAACATTCCTGAGCCAGAAAAACGAGGTTGGTTATCTAATCTGTTGGGATGGGTTTCTCCTAACGATCCCAAAAATTAGTTGTCTTTAGATAAACTTGCCTAAGCGATCGCTTATATTTTGTAAGAAAGCAAGGGGCTTAAGCCCAATTATAACGAGGAGATTACATGGGTATTTTTAAGCAATGTTTAAGGCTTTTTCTTTTATCTTTAGTAATATATCCAGCTAACAGCATTTACGCCCAAAGTATCATCCCCGCAAATGATGGATTGAATACAAATGTCAATCAAATAGACAGACAATATAACATCACGGGCGGCACACAGGCAGGAGCAAATCTATTTTATAGCTTACAAAAGCTTGGCTTAACGACAGGAGAAATCGCCAATTTTATTAGCAATCCCAATGTGCAGAACATTCTCACTCGCGTCACAGGTGGAGAATCTTCCTTAATCAATGGATTGATACAAGTTACAGGCGGAAATTCCAATCTATTTATTCTCAATCCCGCAGGAATCGTATTTGGCGCAAATGCGAGTTTGAATTTACCTGCTAATTTCTCCGCGACTACGGCGACAGGGATTCAAGTTGGGAATGGCTGGTTTGGGGTTAATAGCAGCGTAGATGAGGTTCGCCAACTCACTGGCAATATTACGGGCTATGGGTTTACTACGCCTTCACCAAGTTTAGATAACAATAATTCGGGAGTAATCCTCAATCAAGGTAACCTTAGTACTAATGCTGGTCAAAGTGTCACTTTAGTGGGTGGAAAAGTTGTTAATACTGGCACGATCGCCACACCTTCGGGAAACATTACGATCGCTACGACTTCTGACAATAAATTCATCAAAATCACCAATGAGGGCAATGTCCTTAGTTATGAATTACCAATTAGCGATCGGCAAGCCTTAGGGAATGCAACCGTATTGCGAGGTGTGGATTTGCCAAGCTTGTTGACTGGTAAAAATGCAGGAACTACGGTTATTTCTGGCAATTTGGATGTGTCAGGAGATAAGGGCGGTAATGTCCAAGTTTTAGGAAATGATGTTAGCTTGGTTAGCGCGAATATCAATGCATCGGGCATCAATGGCGGCGGTAAGGTCTTAATTGGTGGAGATTTGCAGGGTGTTGGTACTACGCCTAAATCTTTGTTTACGAGTGTTGATGCAAATAGCAAGATTAATGCTGATGCTTTGGTGAGTGGGAATGGTGGTCAGGTAATTGTTTGGTCAGATGGGTCTACGGTCTTTGATGGCAATATTTCAGCCAAGGCTGGGGCTTTAAGTGGCGATGGTGGATTGGTTGAGACTTCTGGGAAGGTAAATCTCTCGATTGGCAGTAATGCTCAAGTTGACACTTCGGCTTTGAATGGTTTAACGGGAACTTGGTTGCTCGATCCCGTTAATTTAGTGGTGGTGAATTTTGGTGGAACTAGCCCAATTGTGGATGGAACTAATAGTGTTGCGGATAGCACGATCAATAACTCTACAATTGTGGCAGCGTTGAATATTACAAATGTTAATCTGACAGCAACTAATTCAATTTCTGTTAATGCGGTGATCGATGCTCGGGGGAATGCTAATGCGCGTAATTTGACACTGAATGCTCCGATCGCAAATTTGAATGCACCGATCGCTCTGAGAACAGGAGGTGTGTTATCTGGAACGGCAACTACGGTCAATCTTGGAGCTAATGCTGTGATCCAGAATGGGCTGGATGTGGCGGCTAGGAATGGCATAATTAACTCGGCTATCCCGAATTTGCCGAATTCAAGGGTGAGTATCAGTAAAGAATTCGCTTCAACGATTCTGAATATTTTTTATTCCAATAAAGACATTAATCAAAACCAAAAACAAATAATTGCGACTATATCACCGTCACAAATACTGCCAAGCCTGATTAGTGGGAAATTTTCAACTCAAAATCTCAATCAAGCATTTTCTATCGCAAAAGTAGCTTTATCTACATCTCAACGTGACCAAGCTACTCAATTTATTAGAGGTGGCAAATTGCAAGAAGCGATCGCCAATCTGGAATTAAGTCGCATCTCTGAAATAGAGGCTTTTATAGGCAGACCCATACTCACTTCATTGTTGAACGTTAGACCAGATCCATCACTCACTCGCGAAGAGCTAAGTCGAGTTTCAGAAATTACAGGTAGTTCCACAGCTTTATTTTATCCACTTATTCTTAGCGATCGCCTAGAGATTTTGGTATTCTTCCCCAGTGGAAATATATTACAAAAAACTGTAAATGATGTTCCTAGAGAAGCTATTCAAGCCTTAATTTCAGACTTTCGCGCCAACCTGCTGGATGCGGGATCTAACGATTATCTCAATGAGGCCCAAAAACTTCATAGCTGGCTCATTAAGCCAGTGGAAGCAGGGCTAGATGCAGAAAAAATTGGTACGATTGTTTTTGTAATGGACGGAGTGCTGAGATCAATACCACCTGCGGCGCTCCATGATGGCAAAAAATTTCTCATTGAGAAATATGCCGTAGCTAGTGTACCGAGTCTCCGCTTAGCCAAATTAGAAGAACGCGATCGCCGCAATAGCCAAGTATTAGCGATGGGCTTAACCGAATCAGTTCAAGGATTTTCCGCCTTGCCATCGGTAGATGTCGAAATCAATAACATCGTGGGTAGGAATAACGCACCTTCATTGCTAAACGGAGATTCTTTTCTTAACAAACAGTTTACTGTCGATAATTTGCAGACACAAAGACAAAAGAAAAACTACGGCATCATTCACCTTGCGACTCACGCTCAGTTTTTGAGCAATAGCGCCGATGGTGCTTTTATCCAATTCTATAATGATCGCCTTAATCTCAGACAGATTCCGCAACTCAGTCTGGATAACCCTCAAGTAGAAATGTTGACCTTGAGTGCTTGCCAAACCGCAGTGGGTAACAATCTGGGACTTGGCGGACTGGCAGTAACCTCAGGAGTTCGCAGCGTCTTAGCCTCCCTTTGGACAGTGAGTGATGCTGGCACTGTTCCTTTAATGCTGGGCTTTTACAGCCGCTTTTCTGATGCACCCAGCAAAGCGATCGCCTTACAAAAGGCGCAGTTAGCCATCATCAAAGGTGAAGTGAAAATAGATAAAGATAAGATAATTGGCATTCCCTCTTTGCCATCAGTTTCATTACCTGAAAACAGTCCAACTAACATTATCCATCCCTATTTTTGGTCTTCTTTTATGCTCGTTGGTAGTTGGCTATGACAAGTAAGGGCAATTCATGAATAGCCCTTACTTGTCATAGCCAGAGAAATTTGGGGAGGCGGCGCTCCGCGACGCTTTCCCAAATTTCTCTGATATATATACAGAAAATCAATCAAATGGTGTGAGAAACCCAATGAATAGAACAACAAGATATGCTTTTGACAATTTCAATTTACTGCTTGGATTGGCGATCGCTTTAGGTTATTTCGTAATGCCTCAACCTAGCGATGCAGAACTGAACAAGCAAAAGAATTTGCCAGAGGTAAAATTAGTATCTGAAAAAACTAGAGATTCCAAAATCGCGCAAGCCAAGACTATCCAAAAAGTTCAGCTAATTGGAAATACTATTCTCACAACAGCAGAAGTAAATCCCATCCTCCAATCTCTAAGCAATCAAACCATCACTCCTGAAACAGTTGAAGCGATCGCTGAAGCACTCACCCAAATTTATATCAGTAAAGGCTACGTTACTTCTCTCGTCAAATTTGACCCACAAGATCCCAATAGCATTATTAATGGAGTTGCTCAAATTAGAGCGATCGAAGGACAAATTGAACGAATTGATATTGTAGGGCTATCCCATACTAATCCTGATTATGTGCGATCGCGCCTAAATTTAGGGATCACAAATCCATTTAATGCCAACCAAATTGAAGATCAATTAAGACTGTTAAGGAGCGATCCACTATTTCGGAGTGTTACCTCTAGTCTCAAGCCTAGCAATACCGAAGGGAAAAGTTTGCTAGTTGTCCAAATAGAAGAGGTAAATCAGTTAACTGGTTCCGTCAGCTTTGACAATTACTCTCCAGTTTCCGTTGGTTCCGAGCGCATTGGTGGGACGCTAAACTATCGGAACCTCACAAGGTTTGGTGATTTACTCACTACCTCTTACTATCGCAGCACTACAGGCGGTTCCAATCTTTACGACTTGAGCTATAGCATACCCGTTAATCCCATGAATGGTACTGTAGCAATCCGCTACGCTCCAAATAACTATCGCATTACCATTTCTCCCTTCTCAGATTTAAACATCCGTGGTTCCAATAGTGTCTATGACATCGTTTATCGGCAACCCCTCATTCGTTCGCCTAGAGAAGAATTTGCGCTCTCCTTAGGATTTAATTATCAAACTGGTCAAACCTTCCTATTTGAGAACCTTGCCGTTCCTTTTGGCATTGGTCCCGATGCTAATGGAGTCAGTACCACCAGTGTTTTTCGCTTTGGACAAGACTACACTCTTCGCGATACCGAGGGTACTTGGGCTTTGCGATCGCAATTCAATCTGGGTACAGGATTATTTAACGCCACCTTTGTCACTACCCCTAATGCTGGGTTCTTCAGTTGGATCGGACAAGCGCAACGGGTGCAAGTATTAGGCAGTGATGCCCTTTTGATTGCGTCCCTTGATTCCCAATTATCTGCCAATGCTCTATTACCATCTCAACAATTTGTGATTGGTGGTGGTCAGTCATTGCGAGGCTTTCGCCAAAATGCGCGATCAGGCGACAATGGCATCAGGTTGAGTCTGGAAACTCGCATCACTGCGATGCGTGAAGAAAAGAGCAGGCGATCGCTTGTCCAAATTGCGCCATTTATCGATCTCGGTGCGGTTTGGAATAATGGCAATAATCCCACACCTTCTCAATCTCAAAGTTTTTTAGCCGCAAGTGGGCTAGGCTTAATTATCGAACCCATCGAGCGACTTATTTTACGCCTTGATGCAGCCATTCCCTTTGTAAATCTGCAACAGCGCGGTAACAATCTCCAAGATGCTGCTGTTTATTTCAGCACTAGCTATCAGTTCTAAGTACCTCGTAGAGACCAGATAAGCTGATTCGTCCGCTTCGCGGACGAATCAGACAATTATTTACTGATGTTGCGTGGAAGTTTCCAAGACCCTCACCCCTAGCCCCTCTCCCAAAAGGGGAGAGGGGAACAAGAAATTGTCTTACTCCCCTTCTCCCTTGATGGGAGAGGGGACTGGGGGGTGAGGGTTCCACGTAACATCAGTTAATCATGTCTACCCACTTAAAGGCGGCGCTTTGCGCCGCCTTTAAGTCTATTGGTTTAACGCTCTTTGGAGACGGCTTAAAGCTAAGCCTTTGCGGTGAAGTAATACCAAAGTAGGTAAGATCTCTGGCCCATGCAGATCGCCTGTGAGGGCGGCGCGTAGGGGTTTCATCACTGCACCTTTTTTCACCCCTTGGGACTTTGTGACGGTCTTAATGATTTCACCAGCACTCTCAGCATCAAGGTCAGCAACTTCCTTAAGAGCCTCAATCAGGGCGGTGATAATGCCAAAAACAGGTTCACCTTGCAGCGTAGTCTTTGCTTCTTCGGTGTAGTCCTCAAACTCAGTGAAGAAAAACTTGCTAATCGTCGCCGCATCGGTCAAGAGCGTTAAGCTAGGCGCAATGAGCTTAGTCAGATCGAGCAACCACTGCCGATCTACTGTTTCTAAATCATAGCCAGCATCTTTGAGAAAGGGAATTAGGCGATCGCATACATCCTCGGTGGGTAAAGAATGTAAATATTGGCTATTAATCCAATTCAACTTATCCCAATCAAATTTTGCGCCTGCCTTATTTACGCGATCAAAGCTAAAAATTTGAGAGGCTTCTTGGAGGGTGAAAAGTTCCTTGCCATCGCTTGGAGACCAACCCAACAAAGCCATGTAGTTATTAAAGGCTTCGGGAATATAACCCATATTCCGAAATTCCCAAACCGAAGTTGCGCCATCACGTTTGGAGATTTTTGCGCCTTGCTGATTGAGAATTAGCGGCGTATGTCCAAACTGAGGTGGAGTTGCACCAAGAGCTTCATAAATCAAAATTTGTTTAGCGGTATTCGCAATATGATCTTCTCCACGAATTACTTGGGTAATTTGCATATCAATATCGTCTACGACTACCGCAAAGTTATATAGAGGTAAGCCAATATTGCCTTGCTCATCGACACGGGCAATCACCATATCGCCGCCAAGGTCGCTGCTGCTCCATGACACATTACCGCGTACTAGGTCATTCCATGCAACGGTGCGGGGTTCCTCAATGATAAAGCGGACAACGGGACGACGACCTTCGGCTTCAAAGGCTTGACGTTGCTCATCGGTGAGGTTGCGATGGCGATTGTCATAACGGGGGGCTTGTTTATTAGCTTTTTGGGCTTCGCGCATTGCGTCTAGCTCCGCCTCAGTGCTGTAGCAAAAGTAAGCTTTTTTGTCAGCTAGCAACTTTTGAACAGTGGCGATATAGCGATCGCTGCGTTGGGTTTGGAAAAAGGGACCCTCATCAAAATTAATTCCCAGCCAAGCCAAGCCTTCTAAAATATTCTGAGTATATTCATCCTTAGATCTTTCGCGATCGGTGTCTTCGACTCTCAGGATAAATGTCCCTTGTTGGTTACGGGCATATAGCCAGTTAAATACGGCTGTACGGGCCGTGCCTATATGTAGGTTACCCGTTGGGCTTGGTGCAATACGAACTCGAACAGACATGAATTTGTAAACGTTATAAAATCCGATTATCCTTCATATAGCACTTTTCAAGCAAGGTAGGGAGTTTGTTTATCCGCCTTCGGCGAATAAACAACGCCGACATTGACCATAATCTCCCATTAATGTTTGTGGTTTATGCTTAAAGCTTTAACTAACTGATGTTCCGTGGAAGCTTACAAGACCCTCACCCCTAGCCCCTCTCCCAAAAGGGGAGAGGGGAACAAGAAACTACTAGTCTTGCTCCCCCTCTCCCTTAATGGGAGAGGGGGCTGGGGGGTGAGGGCGATATTCATTCCACGTAGCATCAGTAACTATTTGATTATGTCCAACTACTTACAGTAATTGCCGAGCAAACGAGCTACAAAAAGATTTTTTGAAAGTGTTGCTTCGCCACACTTTCAAAAAATTTCTGGGTTCGGGTTTAAGCACAAAGCACTGTAGGCTATTAATTTTGTCACGATCGGATCGATGAATATCGATCAATAAAGAATGAGATCACTTGCCCTACTCATTAAAAATTGTTTACTTGATTTAGAGATCAAAGTAAATGTCACCATTCGACAAAAGCGCAAAGAACTGCATATTTTGTTAGAGTCTACCTTTTTTGGCGATCGCCAAAGGCTGCTCGAGACAATTGACAAGTGTTTGCAAGATGTTGATGATCATTTAAAAATAGCCAGAATTTATGCTTTTCAGTTTGGACAACCTTTACCACAATGGATCGAAATAATCGATCTCGATCAACCTCCCGAAAGTACTGGCAAAGCTAAAGAAGAATTTATTGCCAGAATTTTTGAGAAAGAACCTGAAAAAGAATCGGAGAAGGTGGCTGTATGCGATCGCTTTATTATTTGCGGCTTAGGGAGTTTAGGGCAACATTCGGTATTTAATTTAAAGAAGTTTGCCTATGGGGAATATGAAGTCAAAATCTGCGCGATCGATAAGATGCAGCCAGAGATAATGGAATTTGATAACTTTAATGAATTGCTAGATGAGCCTTTAATCATTGGCGATTGTCGGCGCTCAGAGGCTTTAATTAAGGCGGGAATCTATGACTGTCGAGCAGTTTTGTTGGTAACGAGTAATGAGAATATCAACATTGAGACTGCCATCTCAGCAAGGCGACTTAATCCGAATGTCCATCTTGTGGTTCGCTCTTCGCGGCAAAATCTCAATCAATTACTGAAGGATCAGTTAGGGAACTTTGTAGCCCTTGATCCTGTAGATTTACCTGCGGCGGCTTTTGCCGTAGCAGGTTTGGGTGAGGGGACTTTGGGCTTATTTCAAATAGGCGATCGCAAATTGCGGATTGTGGAACGTAATTTAGAAGCAGACGATTATCAATTTATAAATACGCCTGCCTATTTGCTCCATAAAAAATATTTGCGCCTGTTAAGTATTGATGATACTCAGAGCGATCGCCTGTTTTTTCAATGGCAACCTGATCAATTCCTGCAAATTAACAACACAATCGCCTTCATAGAATGTTTGGATAACGATACATCTCTAATTAATAATAAGAATAATTATAGGAATAGTTACGGACGTAAGAAAAGTGAATTAGTAGGAAATCAAGAACATTCTCAATTATCTAACTGGGGAGATTTACAGAGCCTTGACACCATCAAGCAACAAATCTCCCATCAAAGCTTAGGGGGCTATTTGGGCAGCTATTTGGGCAACTATTTGGGCAACTATAAATGGAAACAAATAGTTACTTGGTTTAAAGCAGAGCGATCGCGCAGTTTAGTACTTTTTGGCGTAATTACAGCGATCGGACTTTTGTCGATCAGTTCCGTAGTTTTGTACTACAACGTGCCGAATATGTCGTGGCAAAGTGCCATCTCTACGAGTACGATTTTGCTTTTGGGAGGCTATGGCGATGTTTTTGGCGGCTTAGGTGGAGAGGATCGCGTTCCCTTTTGGCTAATGATTTTTTGCATAGCCATTACCCTCATTAGTTTGCTATTTGTCTTAGGAGTAGTCGGGTTAATTGCAGATAAAATCCTCAGCGCTAAATTTGAATTTTTTAAGCGATCGCTCCCTTTACCAGAACGCGATCACATTATCCTGATTGGATTTGGCAGATTAGGACAAAGGATCGCTGATCTTCTCTTTAAGTTACAGATTCCATTTATTATCGTCAGCGAAAATCCCCATGATTGTGACCTTGCTGCTAAGGTTCCTTGGCTAACAGGCAGCACTATTGAGGAACTCTCTAAAACCAATCTTGCAATGGCAAGGAGCATTCTCACGGTCACCGACGATCAAATGCTCAATCTCGAAGCGGCTTTATTGGCTCGTGATGCGGCAAAAAAAGCTAACAGAGAGATGAATCTCGCCATTCGTACCTACGATCGCTACTTCAGCGAAAATCTCGCGGAATTATTACCGAAATCTCAATCCTTTTGCGCCTATGCTCTATCGGCAGAAGCGTTTGCAGGAGCAGCTTTTGGCGAAAATATGCTCAGCTTATTTCGATTAAATCAGCGCACAGTGCTAGTGGCGGAATATCTAATTACGGAGAACGATACTCTCATTGGGAAGAATCTATCGCAAATTGCCTACGGCTATACCGTTGTGCCAGTCTATTTAAAAACCCGTGAGCCTAAAGCGGGTGGTCATCGCGACTTCTTTATGCCATCCGATGATGAGGTGATGAAGATAGGCGATCGCTTGACGGTTTTAGCTTCTATTTCTGGGTTGCGTCGCATTGAGCTAGGCAATCTCCGTGCGCCCAAGCAATGGCAACTGCGGGCTAAGCCGCCCCTTAATTCGAGTGTGTTACTTGATGCGGGAAATAAGCTCAAAAACATCTCTGGTTGCGACTTGGAGCTTGCCCGTAGGTTTATGCAAAGTCTCCCTGCGGCGATCGAGTTACCGATGTATGACACTCAAGCCCATCGCTTAGGACAAGCACTCATGCGTCTTTTACCAATTAAAATTTATCCACTTTAAACAAGCGCAAAGCTTTCATTAACCCAAAGATAAGTGACGGTACTTCGCGCCACTTATCTTTTTTGGTTTTGAGTAGCTACAGCTTTTCTTTATATTTTGTAATTTTTAATACAGAAAAATACGCATCAACTATTTTTGTAGCAAAATATACTAAGTAATATAATCAACGCAAAAAATATAGTGGCGCGAGATCGAGCCATTAAGACTAGGAGTAATGTTATGAACCAAGTTACCAATTCTGCCTTTCTTTACGGCGGCTCGACAGTTTCTGATAGTTACAAGAAACATCTGGCAAGTATGTGGGATACCCTAGAGCGTCGGATTGAGATTGCTCGTACTAACCACAACGCCGAGCTTTTAGCGCTATTAGAACTAGAAAAAAGTGCGATCGCTCCTTATCAAGTAAAGACAATCGCGACTCCTGTTAACAATTTCGCATCGGCATGGCAATCGCTAAGGAATGTTCTATTACCCAAAGCCGAAATTAAGGTTAAGCAAGTTTGCGATCGGGCTGGCAATCAGTGGTGGTATGCCTACAATCCTTTAACAGGTCAGTCTGTCTATGCCGAAACTGATAATGAAATGCGTCTATGGATCGAGCAACAAGCGCTATAAAGTTGAACGATGAGAGGATTATTAAATACGCTTAGTTTTTGTAGTTCAGCGATCGCTTGGCGATCGTTTTTTAAATTTGTTTATTCCTCGTTAGTTCAATAGGTGACTATTTTTCTATGCCATTTTTACTTGTCAAAATCTTGATAACTATAGGAAAATTAATTGCTACAATGACTGTAAGCAAATGTTTATGGTAAATGTTGCCATATGGACTATCACAACATCATCACGATTGAATCTGGAAAGCGCAGTGGTAAGCCTTACATAAGAGGAATGCGAATTACTGTTTACGATATTTTAGAATATCTAGCTGGGGGCATGACAGAGACTGAAATTCTGGAAGATTTTTCTGAGCTTACTTTGCAGGACATTAAGGCTTGTCTGAGTTTTGCGGCTGAACGCGAGAAAAGCTAAGCTGAAATCAGTTGAAGGGTTTGTTGATTTTGTAGATACTCTAAGACCAAGAGTCTAAGATAGTCTAGCATACAGATATATGACTGCATCTGGGGATAATGCGATCGCGCTTCGCTGTAAAGTTGAACGATTAGGTGGTTGTTAAATACGCTTAGTTTTTGTAGTTCGACGATCGCTTGGCGATCGTTTTTTAAACTTCCTGACGCAGCGATTTGGCTGGCGTAACCTCGAATACTTACTGTCAGCAATTCAATTTCTTCTAATGGGGTAAATTCTGCTTCGGAGTGGGGGAAGTTTTGGGCAATTTGTTTTCTTTCTGGCTTGGTGTTTTGATAGTTCACGTTTAACTGTTCTAGGAGTTGAGCAATATAGTTTCGCTGAGATGTTAATTGATTTTGAGTTTGTGTCATTTGTTTATTCCTCGTTAGTTCCATAGGTGACTATTTTCTCAATGCCATATTGATCTGGTGGCACGATTAGAAATTCTGTACCTTTGCGGTAAACGGCTGAATCATCTTGTCGATAACCTGAGCGTGGAACTCTTATTGAGCCTTTTTTGTTAAAGTTATGTGCTTTGCGTAGATATCGAAGTATGGTAAATCCTTTTCTTTGAGCATGATCTAAGACACTTTGCGCGATGCTGCTGTAGGTTCCTGCTTCCCATTCCTTGAGATAGTTGAGTAATTCAGCTACTTCGGTATCGGTATGTCCTTCAATGATTTGGGCTAGGTATGGGTCTATGGGCGACTCATCTTGCATCTATTTTGACGTATTCACATAATGCTTGTAGTTGATATGCGTTAGGTTTTGCATCTTGATGTTTTATGCTGACCTCCGCGATCGCCGTATTAATTTTCATTCTTTTAATGGCAACCAGATAAAGCATACATATTAATGGTGAACGATTCGCTCCCGCCCGACAATGGATATAGATAGCCTTACGATCTTGATACCACTGAGACAATATTTTATAAATATCGTAAAGCTGATTCTGGCTCAGTGGATATCCTTTGCCTACTAACGGAGAGAATTTATAAACATCAACAAGAGAATAGTTAACATAGGCAAAAGATTTATCTATGCCTTTTACAGGATTGTAGTTATCGGTGTCTTCCGTCAAATCTAAAATTGCATTTATGCCAATTCTTTTTAAATGCTCTAATTTTTCACCTGAAGGAGCACAACCAACATATAGTTCGGAAGGCAAGATACAACTAACAAAGCTAGGTATAATTCCCCCTAGTGGCAGCCGAAAATGTTCTATCCATTTCTCACAAATTTGACTCCATATCTTGGTAGAAGAGTAAGCTACAACTTGATTTTTTACTTCTTCAGTAGGTGGTTCGTATAATCGAATCTCCCATTTAGATGCCTGCCATAGTTTTTTAGAATCTTCAGAAATTAGATTTGAATTTTGAAATGATGATAGGTTTTCATAGACAAGATTCATCAATTCTTCAAAATGATTGTCGCTATAGCCATAGGCTAGACTAAGATGATAAGAATTAGAAGATTTAACATTAATAGATACAATATTCTTAACTTTCTTCTTGAACTTCGTTAAACAACTTTCTAAATAATCACAATTCATCGCAATTTTGATGGTATTACCTAGAGAACCTCTGAGTCTAACGTTATTCATTAATTCAGAAGGTGGATTAGACTGAGAGGAGATTGAATGTAACTCCTCTATTAAAATGGGAATATCTCGTCGTGATCGCAAATCAAAAAAACTTGTAAGCGTCACATGGGGAATATATTCATGGACTTTATTAAGTCCAAATTTAGCTTCTGACGATTCAAAAAAAATATTTAACTCATTCTCCAGAATTCCCACAGGACAAGCATAGATAATTAACCTAACAGAATTAGTTGTCGCCATAGAATTAATTCATTACTTTACATTTGCCTAAATATTAACTTGTTTTCAAGATTAAGGCTTTACCGATGAGGCGATCGCGCAGCAATTTAATCTTGTCGCAAAAAGCAGAAAATCACTCAACCTCTTGCTTCTTTAATGCATCTTTCATTTGTATCAGCGATCGCATTGACATGAATTTGCCTCGCCGTCTCAACCTTGTGTTCGACATCTTCCATCATATTTCTTTTCCACTAGATGTACTTAGACAAAAAACATCCAAAAAATCAGCAGGGGTAAGGATCGGAATACCAGCAAATTCTTCAAGTACTAGCAAATCAAGATCGCCTGAAACAACCAATAAAGCTTTAGCAGCGATCGCTGTTCTTAAAATCACTGCATCATCAGGGTCTCGCAAATTGGGAACATCAACCAAGATGGGTACACAGACTTCACAAAGATGACGCACGAGATAGATTAAGTCTTGAGAAGTTATGCCAAGCGATCGCATTTTTGATTTAAATTTTGTACGCGCAAGTACCTCTTCTAATTCGCTCAAAATTGGCTCTGAAGTAATTATATTTACCGCTCCAGATCTAGCTAAATCAATAATTTGTCTGGGAACACCTTGCCATAACAAACCAGAGATCCAGACATTAACATCTAAAACTAGCCTCATGCAATTTTAGCCCTACGAGACTGTCTCACCTCTTTAACAATTTCACTAATTTCTTGCAACGAAGGTTGTTCTGGATCTTCCCCTGCTACCTCAATCTTTTGAGACAATTCTTCCCAAGTCAAGATGTTTGAACCAATTCTTTTGAAGATGATCTCATTGGTTGTTATCGAAACTTCATACCGATCAGAAGACTCTAATTCAGCTTGCAATTTTTGGATCTCTTCAATATCAGTAGTAAATGTGAGGTTGCCACTTTTTTCCTCAGCCACACTAGCCAGATAATTTTGATAAATCTCATCACGCCGCCGCTCAATTTGACGATTACGAATAATTTGTAACAAGATATCTTGTTGTTCTGTAGATAACTGTTCAACAACCTCAATTGCTGATGCAAGTGTAACCATTTTAAAACACTCCACCTGATACTTTTATTGATTTAAATTAATTGTGCCAGAATTTTCTACATTAGCGATCGCCTTTACTGTTGCATTGTCTCTAGTCTCATTTACTTTTCCTAAAATATATCTTGTTTTCCAAAATTTACGCCTTACCAAGTAACCGATCGCGTAGTAATTTAATCTTGTCGCGAAAGGCAGCAGCTTGCTCAAACTCTTGTTTCTTAGCAGCATCTTTCATTTGGGATTCCAACTCTCCAATTAAAGCGGGAATATCATCAAGGGGAATCTCTTTGGCATTGTTCACAACATACTCAAGTTGACGTTCGTTGAGGCGGCGCGAAACTGAGAGAAAATCAAGAATCGCATTACCTTCAATCGACTTCACAATTGACCTTGGCGTAATCTTATTATCCTCATTATATTTGATCTGAATGTGGCGGCGGCGTTCCGTTTCCGAAATTGCTTTTTCCATGCTATTGGTCATGCGATCAGCATACATAATCACCTGTCCCGCAATATTTCGGGCGGCTCTACCGATGGTTTGAATAAGCGATCGCTCGGCTCTTAAAAATCCTTCCTTATCAGCATCTAAAATCGCCACAAGTGACACTTCAGGCAAATCTAAACCTTCTCTCAATAAATTTACACCAATCAATACATCAAACGTACCCCGCCGCAAATCTTGGAGGATTTCAATCCGTTCAATCGATTTAATGTCGGAATGGAGATAACGCACTAAGAGATTCCGTTCTTGAAAATAAGTAGTCAAATCCTCCGCCATTTTTTTAGTCAGGGTTGTAATTAAGACCCGTTCTTTGCGCTTAATCCGCAATTGAATTTCATGGTAGAGATCATCAACTTGCCCTTCAGTCGGGCGCACAAAGATCTCTGGATCAACTACGCCTGTAGGTCTGATGATTTGCTCTACTACTTGCTCAGAGACTTCCATTTCCCAATCTCCGGGGGTCGCCGAAACAAAAATACATTGCTTGACCATTCCCCAAAATTCGTCAGCCTTGAGAGGTCGATTGTCGGCTGCGCTGGGCAAACGGAATCCGTGATCAATTAACGTCATTTTTCGGGCGCGATCGCCGTTATACATACCCCTGATTTGCGGTATCGAAACGTGAGATTCATCAACAATCAATAACCAATCGTCTTTAGGGAAATAATCCACTAAACAGGCTGGGGATTCTCCTGCTTGCCGTCCTGCTAAATGCCGTGAATAGTTTTCGACACCATTACAGAAACCTACTTCCTGCAATAGCTCCAAATCATATTTAGTGCGCTGTTCTAGACGCTGAGCTTCTAGTAATTTCCCTGCATTGGTTAACTCTTCCAGCCGTGCTTCCATTTCTTCTCTAATTTCCGCACAGGCAATTTCAAGGCGATCAGCAGGGGTGACAAAGTGCCTTGCAGGATAGATATTCAAAGCTTCCATACTTTGCAAAATCTCACCCGTCACGGGATCGACATAGCGAATTGCTTCGATTTCATCGCCAAAAAATTCTACGCGAATGGTGCGATCTTCGTAGGCGGGACCAATTTCTAAAATGTCGCCTTTGACTCGAAATTTCCCGCGTCCCATTTCGATATCATTGCGCTCGTACTGGACATTGGTTAAGGCTTTTAATAGTTCTCTTTGGTCATATTCCACACCGACCGCTAAGGGAATCGAAGCCTTGAGATATTCCTCTGGAATCCCCAAACCATAGATGCAGCTTACGGAGGCAACCACAATTACATCTTTACGCTCGAAAAGCGATCGCGTGGCGGAGTGGCGTAACATATCGATTTCATCATTAATCGAAGCGGTCTTCTCGATATAGGTATCGGTAACGGGAATATAGGCTTCTGGCTGATAGTAATCGTAATAGCTAATGAAATATTCAACGGCGTTATTGGGAAAGAATTCGCGCAATTCATTGCATAGCTGCGCCGCTAAGGTTTTGTTATGGGCTAAGACTAAGGTGGGCTTTTGATATTGGGCGATCGCATTAGCCACAGTCATCGTTTTACCTGTACCTGTCGCACCCAAGAGAGTTTGATAATGCAGTCCTTTTTGTAAACCATCAACTAATTGGGCGATCGCTTTAGGTTGATCGGCGGTGGGTTGCCAAGGAGTACGGATATCAAATATTGCCATGAGGTTAGGACTGAAGGAGAAGGTGACAAAAATTATCAATTCTGATCATACCAAACCTGCCAAACCTAAATTTTGACGAACTAAGCAACGTTATCCCAATTCACTAAAGTGTTGGCACACTTTAGTGAATTAAAGAAAACCCAGTAAGGGTTTTTAAAACTAAAAATGGCTACGCCATTTTTAGTTTTGATATCACTATGGTTGGAGCGAGATCACTTTATATTCGCGTCTTAGCAAATATACCCGACTAAAATAGTCTGGTATATTTGACGACCATTGAACCCTATGTTAAGGTGCATATCAATTAAGAAATCAAACAAAAACTTTTAGCGACTAAAAGGGCGACCAAGAACATGACTGCAACCATTGCTTCTCCTTACACCAGCGAGCGTGTAGACACCTTCAGTAATCTCAAATGTAAAGAGTGCGGTGCTGAGTACGAAGCCAAGGCAATGCACGTTTGTGAACTGTGCTTTGGTCCTCTAGAAGTTGCCTACAACTACGATGTGATCGCCGCTAGAGTCAGCCGTGAAACCATTCAAGCTGGTCCACTCTCCATTTGGCGCTATCGCGATTTTCTCCCTGTCAAGACTGACGACTACATTGACGTATCCACTGGCATGACTCCCTTGATTAAGGCTAATCGCCTTGCCAAGCGTCTCGGCATCAAAAATCTCTACATCAAAAACGATGCTGTAAATATGCCTACCTTGAGCTTCAAGGATCGTGTAGTTTCGGTAGCTCTCAGCCGCGCCCGTGAACTTGGCTTTACCACCGTAGCCTGTGCCAGTACTGGTAACCTTGCCAACTCCACCGCCGCGATCGCCGCCCATGCAGGTCTAGAGTGTTGTGTCTTCATTCCCTCTGACCTCGAATCAGGAAAAGTCCTCGGCACGACCATTTACAATCCCAAAGTATTTGCGGTACATGGCAACTACGACCAAGTAAACCGTCTCTGCTCGGAAGTAGCGAATACCCACGGTTGGGGCTTTGTGAATATTAACCTTCGTCCCTACTATTCCGAAGGTTCTAAGACCCTCGGCTATGAAGTCATCGAGCAACTGGGCTGGAAACTTCCCGATCACATCGTTGCCCCTCTTGCCTCTGGTTCTTTATTTACCAAGATCTACAAGGGTTTCAATGAGTTTGTGAAGGTGGGCTTAGTTGAAGATAAGCCTGTTCGCTTCAGTGGCGCACAAGCGGAAGGTTGTTCGCCGATCGCTGCTGCTTTTAAGGAAGGTCGTGATTTCATTACGCCTGTTAAGCCGAAGACTATTGCTAAGAGCATTGCGATCGGTAATCCTGCGGATGGCATCTATGCGATCGATATCGCTCACAAAACCAATGGCAATATCGAATCGGTTAATGATGATGAAATCATCCAAGCGATGAAGTTACTTGCGGAAACCGAAGGTATCTTTACGGAAACTGCGGGCGGAACCACGATCGCAGTTCTGAAGAAGCTCGTTGAAGCTGGCAAGATCGATCCTGAAGAAACCACCGTTGTCTACATCACTGGTAATGGCTTGAAGACTCAAGAAGCAATTCAAGGCTATGTGGGCGAACCTTTCCTAATTGAGCCTAAGCTAGACAGCTTTGAGCGTGCGTTAGAGCGTTCACACACCCTAGAGCGCCTAGAATGGCAAACTGTCTCTGTATAAACAAATAAAAAAGCAGCGTGTTACGCTGCTTTTTTATTTATAAAAGGCTAGCTCCGCGACGATATAACTCGCGGGCGTAGTCTGTCCATGTGCCTTGTCCCCAATATCTAAAGCAACTAGTTTGCACGAGGAGATTATAAAGCAACGCTTCCTGATAATCCGATCGCTTAGTTATCGCAGGATCACCCGCAACAAGCGCATCATACTTCTCATGGAACTTAGCACTTAGTTGATTCATAGGCTCTAATACATTTTCGTACCCATTGACCCAACTCATACTATTTGTCCAAGACGCACCATCCATGTGAAATTGATGATCGCTTGTCTTAAGTTCTTTAATTGCTAATTCCACAATCTCGCTATTGAGATTTAGCTTTTGGCGATCGCCGATCTGTTCGACCTTTTGCCAGACCTTATGCTGTTGCACCGCTTGGATTTGGAGATAATCAAGGGGACTTACACCCGCAGCCTCAATCATTTCTAGATATTCAGTTCCATTCAAACCAACTACCCCAGAACTCCCACGACCATTAGTTTTAAGCTGATCCCATACCAAAGGATAATCACGAGGAAATTCATTCATCATCACGCCGCCATTCTCACCATCGGCAATTTGGGAAACGAGCGAAGGAATAGCTACATTCCCTAAATGCTGTCTGCCCCGACCTTTTGCCTCATGGTAGGGCTGCATTTGCGCGACTAGCTTTGTATCCGAGCCTTGAGTCTTAATTAGAGCCGTGATGCTAATTGAATCGCCTTGAGAATTTTGGGCGACTAGACGATTAGGCAAATATTTCTGATCTTGGCTTAAGCCTGAACCATCAAGAGATTCGACGGAATGTTCTTGTACCAGTAGCCAACGATAGCCACATTCTTTCAGGGCTTTAATATATTCATAGAGCGTATCAGGATGGTTGGGAAGATGCATCTCTGGCGGCGAAAAACCTTTAACGCGCTTGAGAGCTTCAATTCCAAAAATAGAAGCAAAATGACTTTGCCATGCTTGAATATGGAGCTTAATATCAGGAATCGGTGTGGAAGGAATGACGGCATGACTCCACATTGTGCCGAGCCATTCGACATAGGGCTGATATTGGCGATCGCAGGTAATACGCTTCAGATTATCCAAAATGTCATGGCGTTGCATCTGCTGCAAACCCCAAAGTAGATTTCCTGAATAATCCAACATAATCCGAGGATTGCTGCCCTGTGCCACTAGTTGAGGGATAAAATCACCCATGCGACTGTAGCACCACGCAAATACCGACGCATTGTGATTATCGCCTTCGCCTTGATGCTCAAACATGTTCTGAAGGTTGCAAATCAAAGCTCCATTTGCCCCTGCGGGAATCGTCGGTTGATGCATATGTAAGGCACAGGCAAAGGCAGAAGTAATCTCTTCTAATTTGAGATTGTTGTGATGGAGAAATACGGGAGCATCTTCTTGAATGGCATAATAAATGGCTTCTTCATTGCCACAAATAGCAGGAAAATCAGAGGCGACAAAGCTTGATGATGTAGTTGAAATCAAAACTCGTAAAACCTTGATAAATTTATATTGATAGTCAGCCTAACACAGCACATCAAGGCTTTTCCCTAGCTCAACAAGAAGAAACAAATCCAGAGAAAGGGGGCGCAATGCGCCGCCTTTCTCTGGATCACAGAAAAGTTTCTAAAAGTTCTGACTTACGCAAAGCTAACGAATTTATAGAGTTTTGGGTAGATGTGGCGCGACCACATCTACCCGATGCGTAAATTCTAAAAGTATTGCTTTGCAACACTTTTAGAAACTTTTCTATGAAAGAAGTAGAAATGGAAAAAAGCTGGGAATATCCCAGCTTTTTTACTAATTATGAAGCAGGTAACTCGGTAGCAACATTAACCTTAAAAGCTTTGACTTCATTAGCTTTGGGCAAGGTTAGAGTAAGAATGCCATTGGTATAGTCGGCTTTGACCTGTTCATTTTCGATCGCTACAGGCAAGGCAAACACACGACGGAATTGACCATAGCTGATTTCACTCCAGTAATAGCCCTTTTCATTCTCTTCTTTGCGTTCAAGACGACGTTCGCCAGATACAGCAAGAGAATCTTTAGTTACTTGGATATCGAGATCCTTAGCATCGACATCAGGAATAGCGAGTCTGAGGGTGAGATGATCGCCATCGTCTCGCAATTCACTCGCAGGAACCCATGCGCCTTTAGCAGTCTCTTGATCAATGGTGGAAATATCGCGGAACAAGCGATCGAACTGACGACGAACTTCTTCGATTTCTTGAAAAGGTTGCCAACGTACTAACATAAATATCACCTTTAATCTATTTCAAAACAACAACTAAAGTTTGAGCTTTTATTGTGCTGTAGGCAAATAAAAGCTGCTAACACAATGAACATTAAGAAGTAGATGCAAGATGGAGCTGATATTTTGGACTTCTCCTATAGATTGCTCTTGTGGACTTCTCTTTTGTTCACAGAATTATTATGGGATAACCTCAAAGGTATGACGAGCAGGAGAACCGAACTTTTGTTATTAGGGTTCACCGCACCATTTCCATAGAAATAAAGGCGGCGCTCTAAGCCGCCTTTATTTCTATCAGGTTTTACTTACTTTAATTGCGTAATCTTTCCGTTTGACAAAGGCTAAGCCTAAGACAAGGAATGTACAAATTCCCGCTAAATAGAGGGGATAGCCATAGGAAGTTGGATATTCTTGATTGACCATTAATCCTGCAATGACGGGACCAAAGGCATTGGAAACACTGAGATAGGAGGAATTTATACCTAATATGGTTCCCTGTTCTTCGGGTTTGGCGTTGAGGGAAATCAAGGCGCTAATCATCGGCTGTACCACCGAATTTAGCAAGGAGAAGAGAACACAAACCACAATAAAGTAATAGATGTTTTCCCAAATGGGCATTAATACAAAGGAAAGACTGCGGATAAATAATCCCATAAAGAGAATCTGGACTAACTGCAAACGTTTCGTCATTTGAGCAATGCCGATGGTTTGCATGATTACGGCTAGCACACCGAATAATAAAAACATCAGCGCTAGTCCATCGCTATTTTGATGGAGAACTTTGAGGAAGTAAGGCTGAAAAGCAAAGGTAAAGAGGGTAAAGGTTACACCTGTAAGGAAGTTAATAATTAAGAGAATGCCAATTTTGGGCATGAATAAGCCCTTAATTAGATTTTCTAAGCCGATATCAAAAATATTTTGGGCTTTCTGAGCTTTAGTTTGCAGTGTCTCGGGTAAAAAGAAGATAGTCAAGAATAAGGCGATCGTGGCAATCACTCCTGAAACTAAAAAGGAAGCCCCGAAGGAAGTTCCGAGCGGTGTATTGAGGGCGGCTTTTTGCGCTACTAAACTGATGGCGGGGCCCAGCACAAAACCCAGTCCAAAGGCAGCTCCATTAATACCAAAGGCTTTAGCACGGTGTTCGGGAGCAGTGACATCGGAAATAACTGCTTGGGCGACGGAAGCATTGCCGCCTGTAATCCCATCTAAAAATCTTGCAAAAAACAGAACGGCAGCAGTGGTGGCAGCTCCCGCCATGAGGTTCGCGACGACGGTTCCCGCTAAGCTGATAATTAGTAGAGGCTTGCGTCCAAAGCGATCGCTAAGTTTGCCAATAACTGGGGTTGAGAAAAATTGCGAAATCGCAAAGATGGCAAATAATAAACTGGTCTGAAAATCATCTAAATTAAATTGTCTACCATATTGATATAAAACAGGGATAAGAATCGTAAAACTCAGGGAGTTGATGAAAGAAATGAGAGCAATAATCCAAAATTTACGATTCATGCGCTTAAGCGATCGGCAAGTACTTTCTGTCTATACTACAGTCCCACAGATATAGCTGCCGCTATTCCCCATAAATTAAGAGATGCGTGGCTTTGCCACGCATCTCTTACACCAAAACCCAAAATGGCAAAGCCATTTTTTAATTGGGTATTATTTATTGGAAATTACAAACCAAAACCCATAAAGTAGCGCCCATTAGAGGCGCTACTTTATGGGTTTTGGTAATTTATTTTGCACAACCACTTAAGATTGATGAATTTGAACATGCTGTTGGGGAACAGGGAATCCTGACTCACTGAAACATTCACGAATTACGCGATTGGTATCAAAGTAAACTTGCCAGTAGTGAGCAGTATTTGTAAAGGGTCGTACTACTAATTCAGTTCCCATAGGAGTGAATTGCAGAATTTCAATCACGGGAGCAGGGTTACTGACAACATTAGGAATATTAGCAATGCGATCCTGTAGAACTCGCACTGCTTCATTGGGATTGACGGAGTGATTTAAGACCACTTGAATGTCAACACGGCGGTAGGCATTAGCAGAAAAATTCTGGATATTTTCGGAAAACAGTTTATTGTTACCGATAATGGTACGCACGTTATCGGGGGTGTTAACTGTAGTAACAAATAAGCCAATTTCTACGACAGTGCCTGTAATACCTGCGGCAGAGATAAAATCTCCAACTTGGAAGGGGCGCAGAATAATTAAAAATGCACCTGCGGCAAAGTTGGCTAGTAAACCACTCCATGCAGCCCCGATCGCTATACCAGCCGCCGCTAAGAGTGCGGCAAAGGAGGTGGTCTCAACACCAAAGTAGCCCAGAATAGCAACTACAAGGATGATATTTAATAAAACAGCAAGGCTAGAAATCAGGTAGCTAATTAAAGTAGGGTCAATACGCTGATTTTTGAGAGCGCGTGAGGTGATATTAATCGAAATATCAATGAGTTTACGTCCAATAAACCAAAGGATAATTGCAGCAATAATCTTAAATGCTGCACCTGTAAGCAGGTTTAAGTTAGCCGAAAGAACATTTTGAATTGTTGTAGCATCCATTGTGGTAAAGTTTTCCTCCTTAATTAAGGTATTGGCAGAATGAAGAATTACATATTACATCCGTTGAAGGTGTAATTATGAAATCATAAAGACAGTTTACAATGACATTTATAGATTTTGATTTATGCTTGCAAAAACCCTAAGGAGTTTTTTAGTTTATTAATATTTTCTTTTGTAAGGGGCTAGGGGCAGTTAAAAGTAAAACTCTAGAGCCTGTAGCGCACGCTGCGCGTGCGCTACAGGCTCTGGTTTTACTTTTTAATAATTTCCAGATATCTAGCAATCCTCTTGCATTTATGAGAACGGCAAGGGGCTTAAGCTCCTTTTTATAAGCTTCAGTTTCTCATGACTCATTTGGGGTTTAGCTAAGGCAAAACAAAGCCCCAAAGATAATTGGCGGTGCGAAGCGCCGCCAATTATCTTTGACCAAAACCAGAAGCTAGTTGCGGCGAGAAGCGCCGCAACTAGCTTCTGGTTTTGTGGGCTAACAAGAATGGCAACAGCTATATCTTTGATGGGGAGGGAGTAAGATGTGGATAATACCTTTTGAGTGAATATTTAGTGGTGCTTACCTCAGCTACTTACATCACGCCATATTTCCTCAAAAAGTAGTAATACCAATTCGCCAACGTATGAAGATACTTGTGTGAAGGAAAAACTAAACTCAGTAAGGGTTGTAAAGCCCAAAAATGGCTATGTCATTTTTGGGCTTTACAACTCGGTATAACAAGGTAAATCTATGAGCCGTTATCCTAAGCCCGATCGCCAAGTTAAGCCGCCAGAAAATATCTCCCGTGATTCGACAAAGGAGCGAATTGAGATGTTTTTTTGCTTGATGCCTGTATTTGGACTGATCCCATCGGCGATCGCCTTGGTGCGGCAAAGAAGCAGTCGGAAAGTACGCGATGTTAGCCAAGTAGCGATCGCTTTAATGGTTACTTGGGCGATCGTCTATAGTGCGATGGGTGGCGTACCCATTGAGGGGCAATCAATTCAAGTAACAACGGAATTATTCAAAGCAACTGTAAGCTCAGGATATTTTGCTGCTTGTATGTATTTGATGTATCGGTTATATCGCCATCAAGCGATCGCCTTGCCTTGGCTAAAAGGTATCTCCGACCATAAAGAGCCAAAAGTTATGTCAGACAAGATGTCCGACTCACAAAGATAAAAACAATTTAGGAGAAATATTCTATGGCTTTACAAAATGGTAAACGCCTTGCTGGGGGCTTTTTGAAAGACTTTCATGCATTTATCATGAAAGGTAATGTAATTGATTTAGCGGTGGCGGTGATCATTGGCGGTGCATTCGGCAAAATTGTGACATCTTTGATCGAAGACATCATTACTCCCATCTTGCTAAATCCTGCACTTAAGGCGGCGAATGTTGAGGATTTGGCTAAACTCCAAATTAGTGGTGTGAAATATGGGGTATTTTTAGCATCGGTTATTAACTTTATGGTGATTGCCTTTGTCATCTTTTTGATCATTCGCTTCTTTGAGTCCATGAAGCGGAAAGAAAAACGAACTGAAGCGACTGTTGAGGTCAAACCAGATCCCCAAGAACGTTTAACTTTAGCGGTGGAACGTTTAGCAGAAGTGATGGATTCCAAATAGAATGTTAGGTGCGTATTCAGAAACCACGCAATTATTCCTCGAAACGTCATTTCTAGACTGCTTGCATATCATGCCCTTTAGAGAATTCAGAAAAAAAACTTTCTACGCTACGTTTTTACTTTTTGTAACTTTAGGAATTGCTCTTGGTATCAATGCTTGCGTTAGTCCCAGTAATGATAAAAGCCTTGAAGCAACGAAATCGCCTGTTCCGATTTTTCTATTTATTCAAGCGTCACCCGACGGTAAGACCATTGAGGGGATCGTCCCCTCGGACTTAGTGGAGCAATTGGGGAGCTTAGATCGGGTGATTCAATCTATCCCCGTCGGCAGTCAGTTTGCGGTAATGCAGTTTGGTAAACCCTTAGGCATGTTTCAAGTTAGTGCAGTCCGAGGTTCCGAAGCCTTTGGCGCGATCGCTAGTTTTAAAGTCCAAGCTCCGAGCGATGGCTCAAAAAGTCCATCGGCAAAAGCCTTCGATCCGACCATTCTCAAACAACCAAATTTAACGATTGTGGCAAGCGATCGCCTTAATACCAGCAGCGATCGCACCTACTTTTTTAACTGTCCCAACAAAATCCAGCCTCTCGTACTAGAAAAATCCCGCAATTTATTTTTAAAACTGGGTGCAAATCAAGGTGCAATTTCACAGGTAGCGATCGCTTCCTTATCCTGCATCGATATTGACGGAGACAATCAGCCTGAAATCATTGCAGGTTTACGCCTTGATAACCCGATTCGTCCTGTGGGCTTTGACCCGCAACTATGGAAAGAGTTTTTATCGCGCCCCGCCCTAGAGCGTCAAGAGTACAGCCTATTAGTGATGTTGCGAAAATCGGGTAATGATTGGACTGCGGAGCCAATTTTGACCCATACCAGAGCGCTTTCTTACATTAATGATAGTGTTAGCAGCTATGCCCTCTTTGGCATTCAAGAGATTAATGGCGATCGCTACCCTGAAATAGTAGTTAAAGAAATTGGCTTAAACTCCGTGGATGTGCGGGTATTTACTCCGAACGTAGATCCAACTGGCAACTGGCAATGGCGCAGTTATTATCAAAATCAAAAATCCCTAAATATTGTCCAGTAATACCAAAGCACTAAATGGCATAGCCATTTAGTGCTTTGGTAGGGTGCGACCTCGACCTGATGACGTTAGCTCCTGTAAGGCTTAGCCACCGTAATTACCGATATGATTTCATGAGATTAGACATACAAAAACTTGGTCAGCATACACTTTCAGATTCTCCCCAATGAAATCAGATGGAGGTCGCACCCCTTTGGTATTACTGGGTTTGGTTTTTAATTCACAAAAGTGTTGTCACATTTTTGTGAATTGGTATAAAAAAGTGTGGTGATGCTTCGCATCACCACACTTTTTTTGGCTTTGAGTCCCATCGCGCTATACAGTAAAGAAAAAATCGTTTTGTTATGCCTTTAGAAAATTCCCTTGCGTATCCCCTCCTTCTCAAACAGGTATGCATTCTTGATGCGGCTTCAATCTCAACTAATTCCCCCCTATTAAGCGATGTATTGATTGATCGCGATCGCCAAATTCATCTACATGTGGATGTTAACCAGATTCCTGAAGATATCAATATAGATGAGCGATCGGGATTAATTTTAGGAACTGGGGCGATCGATCTCTACAGTACTAGCGGTGAACCGGGGCATGAATCGCGAGAAACCATTACCGAATTAGTCCAAGCCGCAAAAAATGGTGGTTTTAGCACCGTGGGAATTTTGCCCAATACCCAACCTGCGATCGATGACATTGCGGCGCTAGAATTTTGGCGGAATGTTCAGCAAAAATATGGCGATCGCCTGCAACCTTGGGGCGCAATTACTAAAGGCTTAGAGGGAAAACAATTCACAGACATGGCGGAACTTGCCGAATCCGTCATTGGCTTTACCGATAGCAAACCTGTCGCCAATCTCTTGTTAGTACGCCGAGCGATGGAATATATCAAACCACTAGGCAAGCTAATCGCTTTATTTCCGCAAAATCCTGACCTCGCTGGCAGTGGTGTCATCCGCGAGGGGAGATGGTCTTTGCAATATGGCATGACAGGCTATCCCGCCGCCGCCGAAACCTCAGCCCTTGCGGCTCTCATTGAATTAGTCCGCCTCACCAAAGCCCCCACCCATTTCATGCGAATTTCCACAGTCCAAAGTGTGGAACTAATCGCCCAAGCCAAAAACGATGGCTTGCCCATAACCGCCAGTACAACTTGGCTACATCTCTGTCATTGCGATCGCGATTTAGAAAGTTACGATCCCAATTTACGCTTGATGCCTCCTCTGGGTAGCGAAGGCGATCGCCTCGCGCTAATAGCTGGTATTAAGTCAGGCGCAATCGACGCGATCGCGATCGACCATACGCCCTGCGCCTATGAGGAAAAAGTAGTTCCCTTTGAGGTAGCTCCCGTCGGGGCGATCGGTTTGGAATTTGCGATACCTGTACTTTGGCAAAGTCTAGTTACCACGGGCTTATTAACTGCTAGCGAATTATGGAAAGCTCTAAGCATTAATCCTGCCAAAATTCTTGGAGTCGCTCAACCTCAACTCGCAACTCTCTTCGATGCAAACTTAGAATGGCTAGTTGATGCAAAAGCGATCGCCTCCCAATCAAAAAATAGTAGTTACATCGGGCGATCGTTAATCGGGAAAGTAATTTAATCCCCAACAATAAGAGATTTAACGTCGAATTTTGTGATGTAGCCATTTAAGCGGTGCTTAAGACATAAAACCCAAAAGAATAAGTTGCGACGCTTCGCGTCGCAACTTATTCTTTTGGGTTTTAATTTGTCCTAGATATCTATTTCATTCCCTCTGCTGGAAGTCCTAATTAATGGAGAAATCGAATTTTTATCTCTGGATTTATAGGAGAAAATCAATCAAAAGATAGATTAGATTTATTTATCTAATTGATTTATGGGCTTTATTTCTAAAATCCAGACCTAGCAAGCATAGAGACATCGGAATGTCTGAATTAGCGTGAAAAGCAGATAGATCAACTTTGAGAGGAGCTTAGCAAAAACTACATAGATTAAAACCTATGTTTATTATAAGAATAATAGACTTTACTCTATTAGCGCTTCACTCTAAGATATCAATAGAGATAAATCAATCGTTTTTACAAAACACCTAAAAAGTCATGTCCAGTCTTAAAAACAACATTTCACGGCGGCGCTTTATTGCGACAGCAGGAGCAACAGCTCTTAGCTCAGTCCTTCTCAAAGGATGTCTTGGCAATCCTCCTGAAGACACCCCAACCATAAGTTCTGCTAATGCCACTAAAATAAATATTCCCCCTGAACAAGTCCCTGAAACTACCAAAGTCAGACTCGGTTACTTGCCCATTATCGAAGCAGCACCTCTGATTATTGCCAAAGAGAAAGGATTCTTTGCAAAATATGGCATGACTGGTGTAGAGATTTCCAAGCAAGCCAACTGGGGTGCAGCCAGAGATAACGTCAAAATCGGTTCCTCCGCAGGTGGCATTGATGGCGGTCAGTGGCAAATGCCGATGCCCTATTTAATTTCCGAAGGCATCATTACTGACAATCAAAAAATTCCGATGTATGTGCTGTTGCAACTAAATACCCATGGCAATGGCATTGCGATCGCAGGCAAGCACAAAGATAAGGGTTTAACCCTCAAAATCGATAAAGCCAAGGATTTCTTTGAGAAGACTAAATCTGAAGGCGCAAAATTCAAGGCTGCTTACACTTTCCCTAAAGCCAATCAAGAATTTTGGATTCGTTATTGGTTAGCAGCCAATGGAGTCGATCCTGATGCTGATATCGAATTATTGACCGTACCTGCGGCGCAAACTGTCGCCAATATGAAAACTGGCTCAATGGATGCTTTTAGCACAGGCGACCCTTGGCCCTATCGCATCGTCAAAGAGAAGATCGGTTTCATTCCTGCGCTGACTGCGGAAATTTGGAAAGGACATCCTGAAGAATATCTAGCGCTACGTGCGGATTGGGTCGATAAATATCCTAAAGCAACTAAGTCCTTGCTGAAGGCAATCATGGAAGCGCAGCAATGGTGCGACAACTTCGACAATCGCAAAGAATTAGTGCAGATCCTAGCCACTCAAAACTATTTTGGCGTTGCTCCTGAAATTCTTGCAGACCCAATGATGGGCAAGTATGACATGGGTGATGGGCGCATCATTGATGACAAGAGTATGGCTCCTCTTTATTGGAAGGATGCTAAGGGCAATGTTTCCTATCCTTACCAAAGCCATGACCTCTGGTTCTTAACTGAAAGCGTGCGTTGGGGCTTTTTACCCAAATCATCACTAGCCACAGCCAAGGATTGGATTAAGAAGGTCAATCGTGAAGATCTTTGGCGGGAAGCTGCTAAGGAAGCAGGTTTCCCTGATATTCCCTCTAGCACCTCTCGCGGCATTGAAGAGTTCTTTGACGGCACAAAGTTTGATCCTGAAAATCCACAGGCTTATCTGGATAGCCTAAAAATCAAGAAGGCATAGTCTTCCAAGGCTTCCTTCCGAAGCTTCAATAGATCTACAAATAAATTAAAAATCTTGTGTGTGTGTGAATCATCTTGAAAATTAATACTAGTAAACTCGGATTACTTCTACTCAGCTTTCCTTTATCTTTGGGAGCAATATCTGTATCGGCGGAGGCTAATCCTACTAATTCTTCAGCCGTTCCATTCACTGAAAACCCAGCTTCTATAACAGAAATTTCTAGTGAAAATCAACTTAAGGCGATCGCTACAGATCCAATTGCACAGAATGTAACTTCTGTTTCCCAGTTATCAGATGTGCGTCCTACGGATTGGGCTTTTACCGCCTTACAATCATTAGTTGAGCGCTACGGCTGCATTGCGGGTTATCCCGATCGCACATTTCGCGGCAAACAAGCGACCTCGCGCTATGAATTTGCGGCTGGCTTAAATGCTTGTCTCGACAAAATCAATGAGATTATTTCGGCGGGATTAGCGGACAAGGTTAGCAAAGAAGACCTCGCAACTTTGCAAAAGCTTCAAGAAGAATTTGCCTCCGAACTCGCAACCCTGCGCGGTCGAGTTGATGCTCTTGATGCGAAAACTGCCAAACTGGAAGCGCAACAGTTCTCTACTACCACCAAACTGAGTGGCGAAGCAATTTTCAGCGTTTCAGGAGCAACAGGAGCAAATCCTAACAACGGTGGCACAAACACTAACATTGTTTTCAATAACCGTGTACGCCTGAATTTACTGACCAGTTTTTCTGGTAAGGACTTATTGATTACAGGATTGCAAGCCACAAATATCAGCAGTCTAGCCGCACCTTTAGGCTATACCGATCCCCTTGGTAGTTCCAGTAATGTCCGATTGGGATTTGAGAATCAATTCCTCAATTTCAATCCATCTAACTCTAATACAACAGCCGCAAACTCAGTTAATCTTTATAAGTTACTCTACATTTTTCCAGTTGCTGACAAGCTGACACTGTTTGCAGGTTCTAGTGCAGAAGTTTCCGATGCCTTCCCCGCGATCAGCCCATTTGCGAGTGAAGGTCAAGGCTCTATCTCCCGTTTTGGTCAAGGTTTAAATGCTGCGACCCGTGTATCGGGAGGTACATCGGGGACTGGGCTAGCGGCGGCGGTGGGTTTCATTTGGAATCCTTCCGATCAGGTTGATTTTCGTGCTTTATACGGAAGTGTTAACCCTGCGATCGCTACTAGTAGCTCCACTACTTTGCTTGGTGCAGGCTTCTTTGGTGGCAGTACAATTGCGGCGGCTCAATTAACTCTCAAACCCACTTCCAATCTTGATATCGGACTCAACTATGCTAATAGCTATCACCAGATCAATATCTTGGGAACTGGCTTAGCTTCCGCAGACATTAATGCAATTAGTGGCGCAGGGACAGCACTAACCGACCCAATTAAATTGAATTCTATTGGTTCAACTTTGACATGGCGGATTACTCCAAAGATTGCTTTCAATCTATCTGGTGCTTGGATCTTTGCCAATCTTACTAATAAGGATGCTTCCACAACCTTTACTAGTTGGATGACAGGCTTCCAATTCAGCGATGTCTTCAAAGAAGGTAACACCGTTGGGCTTATCTTTGGACAACCTCTAGCGCGTAATGCTGTGGGTGGAATTGCCTCAATTCCTAATGGGTTTACGGCTACGCCCTATCAGTTGGAAGGATATTTCAATTTTAAGCTTTCTAAAAATATCAGCGTTACCCCCGGGGTGTTCTTTGTATTTAATCCCGAAGGCATCAATAATGCGCCTACCGCAACCGTTGGGGTACTACGCACAACATTCACCTTCTAAAAACTAAGACAAATTAAATTTTAATTGAATTTCGCAGGAGTAAAAAGTTTATGGCAGCAAGTGTTGGTAATCGTAATGGCAGTTTAGGGCATTCGCTAAATAAGTTTTGGCAAAAAAATGCTCAAAACTGGGCTTTGCCAATCATCGGACTTTTTGGCTTTTTGCTAATTTGGCAAATTCTCTCTGGTACAGGCTTACTGAAGTTGCCAAGTCCGATCAATATTCTTTCAGAAAAGTCCACTCGCAACCTACTGCTCTATCCATTCTTTGATCGCGGTGGTACAGACAAAGGGCTATTCTGGCAGACTCTCGCTAGTTTCGAGCGTGTGGCTAAGGGTTACTCACTAGCGGCGATCGTCGGTATCGGTATGGGTATTTTGATTGGAACTACACCCGTCGTTGACAAAGCCCTCGATCCTCTCTTTCAGTTTTTGCGAACAGTGCCGCCCCTTGCATGGGTTCCGATCGCTCTCGCCGCTCTCCGACAAAATGAACCAGCAGCTCTATTCGTTATCTTCATCACTTCTGTATGGCCGATCTTGTTAAATACTGCGGTTGGTGTGAAGCAAATTCCTCAAGACTATCGCAACGTTTCGCGAGTGCTGCAACTTTCTCGCCAAAAGTATTTCTTCAAGATTTTGATTCCCTCAGCACTGCCCTATATCTTTACTGGTTTACGCATTTCCATCGGTCTAGCATGGCTAGCGATTATCGCTGCTGAAATCATCATGTCAGGTATTGTCGGTATCGGTTTCTTTATCTGGAACTCCTACACCAATGACAAAGTGGGTGAAGTAATTTTGGCTCTAGTTTACATCGGTGCTGTCGGCTTGATTCTCGATCGCGCTGTGGCATGGCTCCAGAATGTGATCTTGCCTGAAGAACAGAAGTAATACCCCCCTTAGTCCCCCCTTTCAAGGGGGGAGATAAGAAGTTGAATTCCCTTCCCTTGAAAGAGGAATAAACAAGAAATCTTGTTCCCTCCCCTTTCAAGGGGAGGGTTAGGGAGGGGTTAAAAAGTTTTATAAAACGAAGGAGAATTTTAAAATGCAGGATTTTGTTTTAGTTGATCAGGTAGAAAGGACATTTCCCTTGGGCGGCGGCAAAGAATATATAGCCCTTAAAGGAATTGACCTCCAAATAAAAAAAGGCGAATTTATTTCTCTCATCGGTCACTCTGGTTGTGGCAAATCCACCTTGCTCAATATGATCGCAGGTTTGGACTTACCCAGTGGCGGCGTGGTCATGCTCGAAGATGAGCGCGTCACTCGCCCCGGACCCGATCGCATGGTGGTATTTCAAAACTATTCGCTGTTGCCTTGGCTATCGGTACGCGAGAATGTGGCTCTTGCTGTTGATGAAGTGCTTTCTCATTTGCCCAAGGGTGAGCGTCATGAATTAGTAGAACGCTATGTAAAAATGGTCGGGCTTGCCCATGCGATCGACAAACCACCTACTCAGTTATCAGGTGGGATGCGTCAACGGGTTGCGATCGCCCGTGCTTTAGCAGTACGTCCCAAACTTTTGTTACTCGATGAACCCTTTGGTGCTTTGGATGCGTTGACTCGCGGTAATTTGCAAGAGAAGTTAATGCAGATCTGTAATGAAGACCAAATTACTGCTGTCATGGTTACCCATGATGTCGATGAAGCGGTATTGCTAAGCGATCGCATTGTGATGTTGACCAATGGTCCCGCCTCGAAAATCGGTAACATTTTGGAAGTGGATATTCCCCGTCCCCGTCAACGGATGGAAGCGGTAAATCATCCCAGTTACTACAGCCTTCGCAGTGAAATTATTTACTTCTTGAATCAGCAAAAGCGCGTCAAGAAATTAAACGCTCGCAAGGTGACAACTGTTGCCCGTCACGGATTAGAAAAAGTCAATTTAGAGATTGGCTTCGTTCCCTTAACCGCTTGTGCGCCGATCGCAGTTGCTAAAGAGAAAGGCTTCTTTGAGAAGCACGGTCTTGATGAAGTATCTCTCGTTCGTGAAACCAGTTGGCGCGGTATTGTCGATGGTATTGCAGGCGGCTATCTTGATGCGGCGCAAATGCCTTCGGGTTTACCGATGTGGATGACATTGGGCGGTAATGGTGCTTGTAAGCCCATTGTTACGGCTTTAACCATGACCCGTAATGGGAACGCGATTACCCTCGATAAGCATTTTTACGATCGCGGCGTTCATAGCCTCGCCGACTTCAAAGCGATGCTGCAAAATACTCGCGATCGCACTCACCGCATGGGTGTAGTTCATCCGTCCTCAATGCATAATCTGCTGCTCCGTTACTGGTTAGCGGCTGGTGGTATCGACCCCGATCTCGATGTAGAACTCAAAACCATTCCTCCCGCCCAAATGGTAGTTGACCTCAAAGCAGGAAGTATCGATGGTTTCTGCGTCGGTGAACCTTGGAACTTCCGCGCCGCCATGGAAAACATCGGCTTCACGGTTGCCACGGATTTAGAGATCTGGCAAGGACACCCGGGCAAAGTTCTCGGCGTTCGCGAAGATTGGGCTAATGCCTATCCTAATACTCACATTGCCCTCGTCAAGGCATTGCTAGAAGCTTGTATCTATTGCGCCGATCCCAATAATGCCGAAGAGATTCGCCAGATTCTGTCGCGTCGCGCCTACGTCAGCACCAATGTTAACTATATCCACTTGGGTAATCCCGATGATGTTACCTGTGCGATCGACTCTCCCATGCGCGAACCTGCTCACCACCAGTTCTACGGTGCTGGTGTCAATCGTCCTAGCCGTTCTGAGCATCTCTGGCACATTACCCAGATGGCGCGTTGGGGCGATGTTCCCTTCCCACGTAACTGGGTGGAAGTATTAGAGAAAACCTGTCGCGTTGGTGTATTCAGCACGGCAGCCCGTGAACTCGGTCTAACGGATATCACCTATAGCCGCAATGCGATTCAACTCTTTGATGACATTCCCTTTAATGCCGAAGATCCGATCGCCTATCTTAACCAGCTAGACATTAAGCGCAATATCACGATGGCTGAGATTGGCATGGACTCTATGCGAATGGTTGCTTAAATACGATCCCCCTCAATCTCCCTTTTTAAGGGGGAAGAAGAAAAGATTAATTCTCCCCCCTTAAAAAGGGAGATTGAGGGGGATCTAGATATCAAACTTTAAGAACAAAATTAAAAAGAAAATGACACAAACCACCCTTAATCACAAGCCTGTTGCCACCATCCCCCCTCAAGAATCTTTCCTTCGCATTGAAAACGTCTCTAAAATTTATCCCACACCAAAAGGTGAATATGTCGTTCTTAAAGATGTTAATCTGCATATTCAAGAAGGTGAGTTTATTTGCTTAATCGGTCATTCAGGCTGTGGTAAATCAACACTTTTAAACATGGTAGGTGGCTTCTCCAAGCCCTCCATCGGTGAAGTTACGGTTAATGGCAAACTAATTACCAAACCAGGACCCGATCGCATGGTGGTATTTCAAGGCTATGCGCTCTTACCTTGGCTAACTGTCTATGAAAACGTGATGCTTGCTGTTGATTCCGTTAACCCTAATATGTCGAAAGGCGAAAAAAATGATATCGTCCGCCATCACCTCGCGATGGTGGGACTAAGTGAGGCTGCAGAGAAAAAGCCAACCCAAATTTCAGGGGGGATGAAACAGCGTGTCTCGATCGCTCGTGCCTTAGCAATCCGTCCCGAAGTATTGATCCTTGATGAACCCTTTGGCGCATTGGATGCAATTACCAAAGAGGAACTCCAAGAGGAACTATTACAAATTTGGACAGAGCATCGCTGTACGGTGTTGATGATTACTCACGATATCGATGAAGCTTTATTTTTAGCCGATCGCCTTGTAATGATGACTAATGGGCCTGCCGCGAATATTGGCGAAATCATGAAAATTCCTTTTCCCCGTCCCCGCGATCGCGCTCAAATTATGGAAGATCCTTTATATTATGATCTTCGTAATACTGCTCTAGACTTTCTATATAACCGCTTTGCCCATGACGAGTAATCATCGTGGTTCCTTTCTCTAAGGAAAGGAGCCATTATCTAGAAATAGACATTAAGACCCAAGAATTATAGCGAAGCAAGAGTTAGCCAGTACAAACCAAAACCAAAAAAGCGAGTTGCGGCGCGAAGCGCCGCAACTCGCTTTTTTGGTTTTATGTCTTAAGCAAAACTTACATTGCTATAGCTGTGCGGGGCTTCGCGCCGCACAGCTAATTCTTAGGTGAGAAGGAAGTATATCCAACTACTTATAATTTCTCAAAGTTTATAAAGGTTCTTTTTCATTTTGCCAGATGGCGCGAACGATTTTGATTTCATCGTAAGTATATTCTTCGCGCAGATGATCAAAGAGATTGCGGAGAGAGTCGCCACCGATCGCTTCGAGGGCTGCATAAATTACATTTTGGCGTTCTGGACTAACAAGGCGATCGCAATTAATCGCATAGCCCGCTTCAATTAGTTGCACCAGATGCGTCCAAACTGTCGCAGGTTTAAGCCCGCGATCGCGAGCAATCTCATCAATATCTAAACCATTCTCATACATCGCTAAGGTTTCGCGCTGTGTGCTTGCTTTAGATAATTTCGATTTGGACGTGACGGATTCTTGCTTAACCCTCGAAGTTGTTGATTCTTCAGGTTCCGCAGGCGGGTATTTGAGATGATGTTCGAGAATAATTGCGATAAAATCATCGGCATACTGCTCTAATTTTTTTGCGCCAACACCCGATAATTTGGCAAACTCTTTGCGGCTTGTGGGTTGCTGTTCGGCCATTTGATTAAGCGTAGCATTGCTAAAAATCACGTAGGGCGGAACTTCCTGCTCATCCGCGAGATTTTTACGCAGTAGACGCAATCTCTCAAAGAGAATTTCCACATCAACTGATCTTTCGCTCGTTTCGCGTTCTGCAACTATTGTAGGTTCCGTATCGCGTTCTATTGGTAATAACACATTACGCTGATTACGCATCACTTCCCAACTGCGATCATTCAGCTTGAGAATGGCATAACCATCGGCAGTTTGGGTTAAATAGCCTTGATGAATTAGCGATCGCGAAAGTTGTCGCCATTCATCCAAACTACGATCTTTACCAATGCCGTGAGTAGAAAGATTTTCATGCCCATGCTGCAAGATCTTTTTATTCAGAGAACCCCGCAAAATATCAATAATATGCCCTGCCCCAAATCGCTCCTTTGCCCTTGCCACACAGGACAAGAATTTTTGCGCCTCCACTGTCCAATCTTCCATTGGCTTTGGTGTGAGGCAGTTATCACAATTGGCGCAATCACCTTGAAAATGTTCGCCAAAATAGCGTAAGAGAATCGTGCGGCGACAGGCTAAACCTTCGGCATAGTCAACGACTTGGCGCAATTGCTGTTGAGCAATTCTCTGTTCCGCTTCCAACGGCTCATTGGTATGCGGATCGACCTTTTGAGCAATGAGATATTTGATCGTTTCTAAATCCCCATAGCCTAAAAACAAAGTACAGTGAGAATCTTCGCCATCTCGCCCCGCCCGACCTGACTCTTGATAATAACCTTCAATATTTTTGGGTAAATCATAATGCATTACAAACCGCACATCAGGCTTATTGATCCCCATCCCGAAAGCGATCGTCGCTACCATCACCTGCACATCATCACGAATCCATCGGGTCTGATTTTCCTCCCGTTCCTTAGCACTTAAACCCGCATGATAGGGAATTGCATCGACACCATCCTCTCGCAAGCGTTCGGCGATTTCATTGACGCGCTTTCGACTCAGGCAATAGACAATGCCTGAGCCTTGCATTCTCTTGATTTGCCTTAATAAATCCACATAGGATTGCTCAGTTCCTTGTTTAGGAACAACTTCATAATAGAGATTATTACGATTGAAGCTAGCAACATGCACATAAGGCTGTTGCAACTGCAATTGTTGAATGATATCTTCGCGTACTCGCTCTGTCGCTGTAGCCGTCAAGCCAATGACAGGCACATCGGGATAGAACTGGCGCAAGCGGCTAAGTTGGCGATATTCAGGACGAAAATCATGACCCCATTCTGAGACGCAATGGGCTTCATCGATCGCAAATCCTGCAATGCCAATCTTATTTTTAACAATATTTAGAAATTCAATAAACTGCTCTGCAAATAAGCGTTCGGGCGCGACATAGATTAATTTAATCGCTCCATTTAAAATTGCTTGCGATCGCTGATTAGTTTCGCGACCTGATAAAGTGCTATTTAAAAAAGTTGCGCCAATCCCATTCTCTTTAAGCGCCGTAACTTGATCCTGCATTAGGGCGATTAAAGGCGATACAACGATGGTTACGCCTGTTTTTAATAAGGCTGGCAATTGAAAACAAATAGATTTTCCGCCCCCCGTGGGCATAATTGCCAAGGTATCGCGCCCCGCAAGATGTGCTTCGATAATCTCGCGCTGTCCAGCCCGAAAGGAGTCATAGCCAAAGTATTGTTTCAGTGCTTGCGGTAAAGAATTGCTTGTCATAAATTAGGATTCTGTCGGAGATTTCGCGAAAGTCTGAAATATCCATTTGGTGATTTCACCGTCATTTTGAGCATAACTTAAATGTAATGCTTCTTCGACTTTAGATATATCTAAACCTTTCAGAACGTGTGATTGTGTAATCCTTCCACTGTGACCATTAGCGATCGCAAAGGCAAATATCTCTAAACTACTAGCATTAACAGCCCAATATTCTTGAATTCCTAAACGCTCGTAGAGCAATCTTTTATAACCTAGATCCTCTTGAATTGTCGTTGCGGAAATTTCTACAACCAAAGTTGGTAAATCAAACTCATTTAAATCGACTGGCGCATTATTTCTAGGAGGAATTTTTAAGTCAGCCCCTACATAAAACACCATATCAGGTTGAAATTCTGCATTACCTGTTTTTCTGAAACTACAATTAAGGTATTCATAAATGCAAATATCAGCAAAAGCGGCAAATACGCTAATTACTTTGTAAACAACTCCATTTTCGTGAGCGTGAATTGGTCCAACGGGTGACATCTCAATCCTCATTAAATGCTGGTCATAATAAAATTTAGCCTTGTCTAAGCTTGGTTCTTCCGCAAGAGCTAGAAACTCCTCCCAAGAGGCTCTTACCCAAACATCAGAGATGATTTCTGGCTTGACTTCTACAATTTCTTTGGGATCGTTTACCTGTGCGCTAACCGTAATAGTCATAGTTAATCCAGTTAGTTGTGATTCTTAATGATTTTAACATAGCGGTTTTCAGACAAGGCTATTTAAAGCCCAAAATAGAGTTGCGACGCGAAGCGTCGCAACTCTATTTTGGGCTTTAAATAGCATAATCGTCTAATGTCATAAGCAATTACTTCCCAATACAGAAGCGACTGAAGATTTGATCAAGAACTGATTCTGTCACTTCTTCGCCTGTGATTTCACCGATCGCACTGATGGCAGCCCGTAAATCAATTGTCCAAAAATCAAGGGGCAATTGATCGGTAATTGCGATTTTGACATTATCTAAAGATTGCACAACCCTTAATAGACAAGCCTTTTGGCGCTGATTAATCGCCACATCCAGATTGGCGGCAGCGATCGCATCTTGCTGGATACATTTAAGTATTGCGGCTTCTAAATCCTCAATACCCTGATTTTGAGAAGCTGCGGTTTTTACAATGGGAATTCCCTCACCCCCCAGCCCCCTCTCCCGCAGGAGAGGGGGAGTCAGAATTTGTTCCCCTTGCCCTTTGGGAGAGGGGCTGGGGGTGAGGGCAAGATCGATCTTATTCATCACCAAAATCACAGGGCGATCGTTAACAATCTCATAAATCTCCGTATCCTTCTCAATCCAGCCAATACTGGCATCAATCACCATCAGGACTAAATCCGCCGACTGAGCCGCTTGGCGCGATCGCTCTACACCGATTTTCTCCACGACATCTTCCGTTTCACGAATACCAGCCGTATCGAGAACTTGAATGGGAATCCCACCAACTACTAATTGGGAATCGACCACATCGCGAGTTGTCCCCGGCAAATCCGTAACGATCGCGCGATCACTTCGGCTCCAAGCATTTAACAAGCTTGATTTCCCCACATTAGGACGACCAACAATCGCCACTTTTAAGCCTGTCCGCAATAGCTCACCCCGATCAGCTGTTGCTAAAATTTGCTGCGATTCCTGCGCGACAAAACTAATTTCTGATTTTACCCATTCCACATCAAGGGGTGGCAAATCATCTTCAAAATCAATCCTTGCTTCGATTTCCGTGAGCAGATTTAAGCATTTGCCGCGTAGATACTTGAGGGAATGGGCAAGCTTACCACGCAAAGAAGCGATCGCCAATTGCACCGCCTGTGCTGACTTTGCTCCTACTAAATCATTAATACTTTCCGCCTGTGTGAGGTCAATACGACCATTGAGAAAAGCGCGTAAACTAAATTCGCCAGCCTCCGCTAGCCTTGCGCCATTTTCTAAACATAGATTTAGTACCTGTTGGACTGCCATAATCCCCCCGTGACAGTGAAATTCCACCACATCCTCACGGGTAAAAGACCGTGGCGCTTTCATTAATAGCAATAGGCTTTCATCTACTATTTCCCTACTTGAGGGATTTCGCACAAAACCATAGAGAATGCGGTGGCTTGCCCATTCCTGTTTGCCCCCTGCATGGAAGATTTGCTTAGCGATCGCCTCTGCGCGATCGCCTGATAATCGCACAATGCCCACACTGCCCTGTTGTGGGGAAATCGCCGTAGCGATCGCCGCGATCGTGTCAGATAGACTCATTCGTAATATTTATAAAATTGGAATGGATTAAGATTGAGAAAACATTATAGCAGTCCTAAATGATTAGGACTTAAGCAATGGCAACGAAATTTATAGCAAATCAAGAAATGGCTACGCCATTTCTTGATTTGAAAACCTTGCTAGGTTTGGTTTTTAATTCAAGAAAGTGTTGTCACATTTTCGTGAATTACCAGTACTGGGTTTCGATTAGAGGTGTAAGTCTTAATCATTTATAAATTTTGGGGTTTGTGGAAACTTACCCTCATCGGGCTGTGACTCTACAAACCATAGAGGATTACTCTCTACACAAGGCTAACTTTGGTAAATTTTTTGCTAAAGCTTAGCTAATAAGATTTACAATAGAATCAAAGTATAATGAAGTTTGATATAGCTAATTAATAGACTAAAAGTTTAAAAAAATCAGTATTCCTTGCGTAATGATTTTATCTGTTTGGGGGATTCTTTCAGTTTTTAGACTCACTTTTAATTTATTAGTTCTTTGTCAATTTTTTAGAACAGTTTTGAAATTGGGTCTTTCACGCTATGCGAACATTTAATAATGGTGATTTGCCCACTTACCCAGATCAGGGTACAAAGAACTCTCGCATCCACTCCTCTTTGACTCCTAGCAAAAAGAAAAGAGTTAATCAAAAAGCATCGGCAAATACCAACAAGGCATCTTTAAGGCTACATCAAGCTATTTTAGATAGTGCTAATTGTTCAATTATTGCCACTACAGTTGATGGCGTAATCTGTGCTTTTAATGCAACTGCGGAGCGCTGGTTAGGCTATTCTGCCTCCGAAATGATTGATAAACAGACCCCCGCTTGTTTTCACGATCCCCTAGAAATACAGCAAAAGGCGATCGCTTTGACTGAAGAGCTAGGAATACCCATAGATGTTGGTTTTGAAGTATTTGTAGCAAAAGCCAAAAGAGGAGATTTAGAAGAGCAGGAGTGGAATTATATTCGGAAAGATGGATCGAGATTTCCTGTCATGCTTTCTATTTCGGCACTGCGAGATACGGACAATCGGATCTCAGGTTTTTTAGGCATCGCTAATGATATTACTAAGCGTAAACAATCTGAAGCCGAATTACATAACACCTTACGGGAGTTAGCTTTTCAGAAATTTGCTCTCGATCAAGCCGCGATCGTAGCGGTGACTGATTTAAATGGCTATATTACCTATGCCAATAGTAAGTTTTGTGAAATATCTGGATACAGCCAAGAGGAAATATTAGGCAAAGATCATCGAATGCTTAATTCTGCATTTCATGCTCCAGAATTTTTTGATAATCTTTGGGAAACTATTTCTAGTGGAAAGGTCTGGCGAGGAGAAATTCGGAATAAGACTAAGGATGGCAAGTTTTATTGGACTGATAGCACTATTATTCCCCTTGTCGGCGAGGATGGCTTGCCAACTAAGTATTTAGCAATTCGCTTTGATATTAGCGATCGCAAAAAGGTTGAAGAGACTCTACTTTTACAAGAAAGAGCGATCGCCGCCAGTCACAATGGAATTGTGATTACCGATCATCGTCTTCTCAATAATCCCATTGTGTTTGTTAATCCCGCCTTTGAAAAAATCACTGGCTATTCCGAGATTGATGTCGTCGGAAAAAATTGCCGATTCTTGCAAGGAAACGATATTTTTCAACCCGAAAAAGAAATCATCCGTACGGCCATTCAGTCAGGAACATCTTGCACTGTAGTTATGCGTAACTATCGCAAAGATGGCACTTTGTTTTGGAATGAATTGAATATCTCGCCCATATTTTCCGATGATGGTTTAGTAAGCCATTTTATTGGGATTCAAACGGATATTACCGAACGAAAAGAAGCGGAAAAAGACTTAAAAAGACAGATGCGTCTGACGGTTCTGCTCAATCGCATTACCGACGAAATCCGTCAAAGCCTTGATGTGGATAGTATTTTTCAGACTGCGGCTCGACAAATTCAATTGGCTTTTCATGCTAGTCGCTGTTTGATTTATAAACTGGAATATATCAAAGATGCTGCTCCCAAAACTACTCCTACAACCAAAAATATTTCTAATCAGATCCATATCTCGCTAATGTCCGAACAATTAGCTGAAAAGATTTTCTCAGTTAAAGAGATTGAATTGCCATTACTAAATAGTACTTTTGGTCAGAGGATTTCTTCGCAAGATCAAGCTATAGCCATTAAAAATGTCTATGTAGAGACTGAGTTAGAGCAGTTTAGTGATTTATTCTATCGGATGCAATTGCGCTCTATGTTAGCAATTCGCACTTCATCCCACGGATTAACCAATGGTATTATTCTATTACATCACTGCAATACTTTCCATGAATGGACAATCGAAGAGAAAGAATTACTGGAATCCGTTGCAAAACAGGTAAGTATTGCTCTATCTCAAGCGCATTTATTGATTCAAGAAAAGCGCCAAAGAGAACAGTTAATTAAGCAAAATGCTGAATTAGAAGAAGCCAAAATTATTGCGGAAGCGGCTAATCGCTCTAAGAGTGACTTTTTGGCAACGATGAGTCATGAGATTCGCACCCCGATGAATGCGGTAATTGGCATGACGGGAGTTTTACTAGATACCAAACTAACCAAAGAGCAACGTGAATTTGTCGAAATCGCGCGTAATGCTGGTGATACTCTGCTAACGATCATTAATGATATTTTGGATTTTTCTAAAATTGAATCAGGACATTTAGAGCTAGAAGAACAAACCTTTGATTTGAGAACCTGCCTCGAGGATACAATCGAGTTACTTTCAGCAAAAGCGATTGAGAAAAAAATTGATCTAGGTTATTTAATTCATCCCAATGTTGATGTATTGATCGTCGGGGATATGACTCGTTTGCGCCAAGTCTTAGCTAACTTAATCGGTAATGCGGTCAAATTTACCAGCCGTGGCTCGGTGAATATTTCGGTTACGCAGTTACAAGATCTCTGCTATGCCCATTGCGATCTTTATAATCATCATCAAGAAGATAATTTATTGCGAATCTTACAGTTTGCGGTCAAAGATACGGGAGTAGGCATCCCTAGCGATCGCCTCTATCGTTTATTTCAACCCTTTAGCCAAGTCGATGCTTCTACAACTAGGCAATATGGAGGCACGGGGCTGGGGTTAGCGATTAGCAAGCGTCTGTGCGAGTTGATGGGGGGATCGATGTGGGTGCATAGCAATGTTAACCAAGGCTCTACTTTTTATTTCACAATCACTGTTCCTATCAATAAATGGGATACCGAGGAACTTACCCATGCTGGCAATAATGCAAATTTATCGCGCCCATTGCAATACACCCAAGCTAGCCAAATTAGTCGGATTTCCATCGATCGCAGCTTGGAGCAGCAAGGATATGCCTTCGATCCCCGCATGGCGAGAAATCATCCTTTAAGGATTTTGCTGGCTGAAGATAATGTGGTTAATCAAAAAGTTGCCATTCATATTTTGCAACGCATGGGCTATCGGGCGGACATTGCTGCTAATGGACTAGAGGTACTAACCGCACTCTCCCAGCAAACCTACGATCTCATATTTATGGATATGCAAATGCCTGAAATGGATGGGCTGGTTGCCACCCGACAAATTCATCAAAATTGGCTCAATGGGACGCTGACTAATAAACCAAGAATAGTGGCGATGACCGCAAATGCCATGCAAGGCGATCGCGAAATTTGTTTATCCTCAGGTATGGATGATTATTTGAGTAAACCCATTCGTCCAGCCGAGCTTGTCAGGGTATTATGGGAATGTCAGCCAATTGCTTCAAATATATCTGTGAAAATATCATCAATTAATATCAACACTTTGCATGAAGTTGTTAACGATATTGGCGGTGAAGATCCAGAGTTCTTATCTGAACTTATTGATAGTTATCTTGATAATACGCAATCACTCCTCCAAGAGTTATATACTAGCCTTGCTGAGCCTGACTTCGAGCGACTGCTTCGGACAGCTCACTCCTTAAAATCTAGTAGTAGCGTAATCGGCGCTGACGATCTCGCAAGTTTGTGTCGAGAGTTGGAAGCGTATCTAAGAAATAATCATCGTGAGGATTTAGATATAAAAATTAATAAAATTGCTGATGAATATGCAACTGTAAAAACTGAGTTAGAGCATCAAAAATATGGTTAAATCCTCATTTGCTCTCTTTTGATTTCCTCCCAACTCTAATCCTGTCCAGTCCTGTCTAGTTATGTAATGACAACCGACGATACCAGCGATCGCAATAAGCATCCAATCTCTGAACTAAATATCTCACCCCCAGACGTAACATTTACAAAGTCTCCTTTGATTCTCGTGGTTGATGACGATTTGTTCATGCGTAAAATTTTGGTGCGCTATTTAGAACGGGAAAACTATCGTGTAGTTGAGGCGGCTAACGGGATGGAGGCGTTAAAGCTTTATCAAGATCTAGAGCCAGATATGATTTTGTTAGATGCGTTGATGCCTGTGCTGGATGGTTTTGAGTGCTGTTCGAGATTGCAGAAATTACCTAATGGTGACCATACGCCTGTTTTGATTATTACGGCTCTCGAAGATCGCGAATCGGTGGATCGCGCCTATGAGGTGGGCGCTTCGGATTATGTGACTAAGCCGATCCACTGGGCGGTATTACGTCAAAGGGTGCGCCGCTTGCTAGAACAAGCCAATTTGCGCCAACAACTAGAAGCCGCAAATCAACAACTAGCTTTTGTGGTCAAGGAATTGCAAAGATTAGTTTCTATTGATGGGCTAACTCAGGTAGCTAATCGTCGCTGTCTGGATGAATATCTCGATCAAGAATGTCGGCGATCGCTGAGGGAGCAGATTCCGATTTCTTTGGTGTTATGCGATATCGACTTTTTTAAAAACTATAACGATAACTACGGTCACCAAGAAGGCGATCGCTGTTTGCAAGAAGTAGCGCAAGCCATCAGCAGAGCCACGAATCGTCCTGCGGATCTAGTAGCTCGTTATGGGGGAGAAGAATTTGCGATCGTCTTACCAAATACGGATGAAGAAGGGGGAATGAATGTGGCTTTAAGAGCCACAGAAATCGTGCGATCGCTCCAGTTAATCCATGAGCATTCTAAAGTTTCGGATTTTGTAACGATTAGCTGTGGGGTTGCCACGCTTACCCCTTGGCAAAATTTGCTAGCTCAAGCTAACCATTTGTTAAAAGCCGCCGATCGCGCTTTATATACCGCTAAAGGTGAGGGGAGAAATTGCGTTAGGCAAACTGATGTGATTGGCGATTAAAAGCACGGGCACTTTGCGCTCAACTCCCAATCAGGAAATTTTTAAAAGGCTTGCTTGCAAGCTTTTTAAAAATTTCCTGTGGTTTGGTTGTTTGGTAATTACAGCAAGGGAAAACCGCGATAACTTTCTTGGCAACTTATGGTACGGTCATACCTGATTGCTATCATTTTCTGAAAGTATTGCAAAGAAACCCTTTCACAAAAATATTTTGATGTATATCTATAAGTCAGCAATGTAATACCAAAATTAAAAATAGCGTAGCCATTTTTAGTTAAAAAACCTTACTGGGTTTGGTTTTTAATTCATAAAAGTGTGATTATACTTTCGTGAACTGGTATTCATAGAGTTGTCGAGCTTCGCGCCACAACTCTATTTAAGGGCTTCTACATCTATAACTCAAATAGTCAAACTCAAGTTAAATATTTTGCATAATCCTATGGAATGGCACATTACGGACGCACAGAGCTTAGCAATCATCGATAACGAAATTGGCGAACATTCCCTCACACCTGCTGAATATGAAATAGTGCGTCAGGTAATCTATGCAACTGCTGACTTTGAGTATAAAAGTCTGGTCAGATTTTCGGAGCAAGCATTACAAGCAGGAGCTACCGCCCTAGCCAACCGAGCCACGATTATTGTCGATGTGCCAACGGTGCAAGCAGCGATTTTTCCGAATATCAGTGATACCTTTGTTAATCCTATTTACTGCGCGGTAGAAGCGATTACTCGTCCCCAAAAGGGTAAAACTCAAGCAGCTTGGGGGATCGAAACCTTGGCAAAGCGCTATCCTGAAGCAATTTTTGTAATAGGCGAGTCTCAGACGGCTCTGGCGACTCTGGTGGATTTGATTGAATTGGAGGATGTAAAGCCCGCCTTGGTAATTGGTACGCCTGCGGGTTTTATTGATACGGATGTGATTAAGTCGCGTTTAAATGATTCGCTGATTCCCCATATTCGCGTGGATGGTCGTAAGGGCAATGCGATCGCTGCCGCCGCCATATTTAATTCCTTAATCAATTTGTCGTGGCAAGCCTACGGCAATAAATAATCCAAAGCCCCAAAGCGAGTTGCGGCGCGAAGTGCCGCAACTCGCTTTTGAGCGCAAAGCGCAATATCAAGACCAGATAATTCCTGATAAATTTGCCTCTTGAGTCTGCATACCATCAGTAACCGCATCCGCCAGCTTGGACTTACTCAAATTAGCCTTATAAAAATTGACACGGCTGAGGTCGGAGCCTTGGAGATTGGCGCTAGTTAAGTCACACTCGCTAAAATCTGCATCACAAAGACTTGCCCCATACAAACTCGCAAAGGTTAAATCCGCCTCCGATAATGTTGCTTTACAAAGATTTGCCCCATTTAGACTCGAGCGGCTTAGATCGGCTCGTTGCAAAATACTTTCATTGAGATTTGCGCCAAATAATCTGGCATCTCTTAGCACCGCTTCACTAAGATCCGCCCGATTTAACTTTGCTTTGCCTAAGTTAGCCCCATTTAACTTAGCGCGAGGCAATTTCGCTTTACTCAATATAGCTTTATACAAATTTACGCCATACAGCTTTGCTTCACTCAGATTTGCTTCACTCAGATCCGCCTCTCCTAGATCTGCGCCACTAAAATTTGTGCCAATGAGGGTGGCGCGATAGAGCTTAGTGCCATTCAGATCGGAGCCGTTGAGCTTGGCATTACTTAGATTTGCACCATAAAGACTTGCTTCACTGAGATTTGCGCCACTTAGATCAGCATTGCTTAGATCAATGCCATTCATATCGGTTTTACAGAGATTAATTCCCGCAAAGTTCCGCCGACCTGCGTAGTAGCTATTGATTAGTTCACTAATTTCCATGAGTTTTGAGATCGATAATTGAACAAGAGAAATAAAGATGCTGTGTATCTTTATTTCTCTTGTTCATCCAATTCTGCTTCCATTGCCTCTAAAATCTCCTGCTCTTGAGCTACAAAATCCTCTTCACTAATATCTCCAAGATCGAAGCGTAATTGTAATGTGGTGAGCCGCTTTTGCAGATTTTCTTGTTTTTCTAATTCGGTGGTAGCCCGTTCTTCGATTTGTTCTGCAATCCAGACTAAACCGTCGAGAGGTGCTGTCAGTAGTTGCCATACCATAGGAAAATATACTCTCAGTTATGAAATTTATACCAGTAAGCTAAGTTGCGGCGCTTTGTGCCACAACTTACATCTTGGGGATTTTGATTTGTCTTAGCTAATTCTTGCATTGCTATAATTGTGAAATTTAGGATGTTTTGTGAATTAGGCATCCTAAAATATGAAACTCGTAACCTTATGCTAAACCTTGCCTATCAATACGGGGTACGTCCCCTTTTATTTTCACTTGATCCCGAAGCAGCTCATCATTTAGCGATCGCTACTTGTCGGCAAATTAGTGAATCATCAATACTCCAATCGATCGCGAAGTCTATCTTTTACTATAGCGATTCTCGGCTAGAACAAACTTTATGGAACTTAAAATTTGACAATCCTGTGGGCTTAGCGGCCGGGTTTGATAAAAATGCGGAAGCGATCGGGGCATGGGAAAATTTAGGTTTTGGTTTTGCGGAAGTGGGGACTATTACCGCCAAGGGACAGTCAGGCAACCCCCAACCCCGCTTATTTCGCTTACCAAGCGATCGCGCCGTCTTAAATCGCATGGGCTTTAACAATCGGGGCGCGGCAACAACTGCGATCGATCTGCAAAATTATTTAGCAAATCATCGGCTGAATATTCCCCTTGGGATTAATCTTGGCAAATCAAAAGTAACGGAACTTGCCGACGCAAAATTTGACTATGCCGAAAGCCTGCGATCGCTCTATGAGTTTGGTGATTACTTTGTCGTTAATGTGAGTTCACCGAATACCCCTAATTTACGTGATTTGCAAGCCACTGAGCAGTTATGCGGCATTCTGGCGGAGCTAAAACCCATTAATACCGCCAACAAACCCATTCTGGTTAAAATTGCCCCTGACTTGAATGATGCGGATATTATCGAGGTGGTTAAAGCTAGTCAGTCCTACGGTGTCGCAGGAATCATCGCCACGAATACAACGATTTCGCGCCAAAATCTCACGACTACGCATTTATCGATGACGGGTAAACCTGTGACAGAAGAGGCGGGCGGTATCAGTGGTCAGCCTGTACGCGATCGCTCCTTAGCGGCGATTAACTTGATTTGGCAAGCCACCAATGGCAGCTTACCAATTATCGGCGTGGGCGGCATTTTCACCGCCGAGGATGCTTGGCAAAAGATTACGGCTGGTGCGGCGATCGTGCAGGTTTATACAGGCTTAATCTATGAGGGACCTTTAGTCATTAAGCAAATTCTGCAAGGTTTAGTCGCTAAGCTCGAAGCTCACGGTTTAGAAAATATCCAACAAGCGATCGGCTTAGCGCATCGCTAAAAAGCAGAAAATGGCTACGCCATTTTCTGCTTACTTAAAACCCAGAAATATTTTTGAAAGCGGCGCTTTGCGCCGCTTTCAAAAATATTTCTGGGTTTTAAGTAAGCGCAAAGCGCTGTATTACAGCGCTTCGCATCTTAGAAAATTTGATTAGTGTTAACGCTCGCCTTATGATACTAAGAACAGCACCACAGCAAGAATTCGATAGAGAGATCGAGATTAATGACTGCCGAAGCAATACATAGCAAGTCTGAGCATGAGCCAAGTAGCCCAAAGGACTGGTCATGGAAATTTTGGCAAGTAGTGCCACTTTATCCCTATGGACAAAGACGCACAATTCGACAAGAAATCGTCAAAGATCAAATTTGGACATTTGAGCAACTTCAAGGAATTTTTTATGTAGTTGTACCCATTCGGATGACGGTGGTGAAATTGGAAGCAGGAGGACTGCTGGTATACGCTCCTGTTGCACCAACGCCCGAATGTATTCGCCTTGTTAACGAGCTAGTTGCGGAGCATGGCGATGTTAAATACATCATCTTGCCGACGGTCTCAGGCATTGAGCATAAAGTATTTGTGGGGCCATTTGCGCGACAGTTTCCTCAAGCTCAGGTTTATGTCTCTCCCCATCAATGGAGTTTTCCGTTCAATTTGCCTCTAAGTTGGTTGGGACTGCCTTGGGGGCGCACCCATCTTTTGCCGTCCGATTCCTCTCACGCTCCCTTTGCGGATCAGTTTGACTATGCAATTCTGGGTTCCATTGAGTTAGGCTTAGGGAAGTTTGCCGAAGTTGCCCTTTTAGATAAGCGATCGCAAACTTTGCTAGTCACCGATACAATCGTATCCATTACCGAATATCCTCCCGAAATCCTCCAAATCGATCCCTATCCTTTGCTGTTTCACGCTAGAGACAGCGCCGCCGAGCCGATCGCCGATACGCCCGTTAATCGCATTCGTGGTTGGCAAAGAACCTGTCTATTTCTCTTCTATTTCCGTCCGCGAGTTTTGGAAACTGTCTCTTTAGTCCAGTCATTACTCGATATTACCAAGGCTCCAGAGCGATCGCGCAAAGCATTCTTTGGGCTATTTCCCTTTCGATGGAGAGAAGATTGGTATCAATCCTTTGAAGTGTTGCGCGGTAATGGCAGAATTTTTGTTGCTCCCATTCTCCAAACCCTAATTCTCAATCGTGATCCTCAATCGGTGATTCAATGGGCTAATAAAGTAGCAAGTTGGAACTTTAAGCGCATTATTCCTTGTCATTTTGACAATGCGATCGCCGCTACACCCAATGATTTTCGTCAAGCCTTTAGCTTTTTAGAAAAGGATTCTCAATTTAAGACTACTTCTAGTCTACCCGAAGAGGATTTTACAGTTCTCAATCAAATTAACAATCTTTTACAAAGCAATCGCATCATTTTTAAAGCAAAGGAAAAAGTCTAAGCGATGTAGCTATCACACGAATCATCTCAATCACATAACATTTATGCACTTTTGATCTACAGAGCTTTGTACGTTTGATTAGATAATCGAGATTTACGGATTTTCAGATTTCATTGATAACTGGTCGTCTAATTGTGATGAGTTTTGCTTAATTAATCGCATTAGCAATCTTAGTCCTTCATTGACTGATTCCGAATTTGGAAATAATTTAGCAACATCAGGATCTAGGGTGACGGTGACAGCGCTTTTCTTTCTTCCCTGACCACAAGCAACAACGGTCATTTGAGTAAAATCATATTCAGGAAGTAAATCATCTTCCATCTCAATCTCAAAGTTCTGATTCATATACGTGAAGATAAGACGACTGCGGGGCGACATTTGATACCAGTAACAGCAGGAAAATCAACGGTCACTATATCGCCAGATTGAACTTTCACTCAGTTATCTCCTCTTCTTCAAACAAAGCAGTCACCGCATATTGCATAGAAAAAGCAGCTAAGTCTAGTTGATCCTGCTCTGTCCAAGTGTCGCTATTATCAATAACAGCAACGTCTTGTTTGACTAAGCCATTGAGAATCAGTGTCGCTAACTGTAGTCTCTCAGTTGGTGGAAGGCTTGAAATAATCTGTGTATAGATTTCCTGAACAGCTTTTGGCATAAGACATTATTAAAAGACTACATATATTCTAATTCGCGATAGCCCCCAACCCAAAATCAACAAACAGCGATCACCTTTTCATCTCCTCAACACAAAAGGGATCGCCACTAATCAAAATTAACTAGCGATCGCCTGTTTTCTGGGTTAATATCCACGATTGGGTTTACAGTCGGAAAAACTTATTGCTTCTGTATCCAAAAAACTAGCGATCGCCATTTCAATGGTTGCTTCAATTGGATAATCTATTTCTTTGGCACGAGCAATAATTGCTGATCTAATTCTCTCAGGTAGAAGTTTTAAAATAACTTCTGCATCTTTAGATGAGATTCGCTCTACCATTTCTACTTGCATAAATTTACTACTCCATTGGGATTTGGACATTGTAGGGTGGCTCAGTAGCTCGAAGAATTATTGCCTCTAGCTCCAATAGTAACGCAGGATTCTGGGAATATGGGATTATTTGTACAGCAATACGCACATCTTCATCTTTGTATTTATCAAGCCATGCCCACAGAAAAGCTTTATGCCCACCTTTAAAACGACTCCTTAAACTTTTAGTTTTGCCAATGTAAAGCAAACCTTCATACTTGTGTCTGATTGCATAAATGCCAGGGAGATTAGGAATATTGCTAAAATCGCGATCTAATGACTGGCATTCTTCAAAGGGAGTGAAAGCGATCGCATCTAAGATACTTTTGGCTTGTTTTTGTATTTCAGATTCGCTCATTGGCATAGAAATCAATTTTGAATAATGTGCTGACTATTTTAACCTGCGATCGCTCCTCCCTTTCTCCACAGCAAAGCGATCGCCCCTAACCAAATATCAACAATTAGAGATCGCTCCTCCCTCTCTTCACCACAAAGCGATCGCACCCAATCAAATAAGAGTATTTAGGGTTGCTCGTATAACCTCATCACTAACTAAATTACTAATAAGGTAGCCCAACGTCTAAATAACTAGAAGAGATTAAATTGTTATTCACTAGTATTGATTCGACTGTTTTTTCACTCACATTGAAGTGTGCAGAAGCGTTTTCTATAGCTGATTGCGAGTAGTCATTATCTAAATAAGCCTGTAAGCTACTGAGAGGACAAAGAAATTCAGCAGCAAAAGCACGCTGATACTTCTGCCTTGAAGTTCTAAGATCTGTGCTGGCAAGCCAAGATGTACCCTTATTACCATAGAGTAAATAGTCGCCAAGAAGTCTGGCTAGTTCAAATCTCTTTGCAGTTGGATGTGGTTTTCTGGGGTGAAAATGAAGTTCACCATTATCTAATGGGACTGCAACTGAGATATGTTGTCTGTTAGGAGGATTCCAATGTTCATACTCAGACTCCTGTAAACCAAGTAGTTCGCACAGTTTGCCGTTAGACATCGGTTCCTCTCCAATGTCAATAGCTTCACGTGTGCGGATTGCCAGATCGTTCGCTCGCTGCCAAGGTGCATTTGGAATTTCTTGATCAAAAGAATGGTCAAGCAAAATATTGGGCTTTCCTCTCAGCCCTGATGAATCACTAATTAGATCTGTGATTGCACTGAGTGGCTCTTCTTTTGAATCCTTGCCACAAGTGGGGGCTAGTTCTGAAAGTGTTTTCATGCCCATTCGCTTGCCAAGGTTAAGAGCAGATTGGACAATGGCTTCAGGACACTCATCAGGATCAAAACCCAATTCGGCTTCACAACGTCGGTAATTCGTTGCATTTATATCAGAACGTTCTTCTTTAACTTCCTCCCAAAGGTTAGACAACGATGTATCGTAAACTGAAGTTGCATTGAGACGACTTATGACAGAGTCAATAAATGTCTCTGCTATGTGATCAAATTCAAGAAAGTTGACTGAGACTGGAAAATCAAGACTATTTATGTATCTAACAGACTGTTTATCAGCCGCGTTAGATGAGGTAGACCATAGCTGTATTGATTCTGTATCTGAAGCAAATATTACCCTTGGCCAAATAAACCCTTGGTTGGCAGCAGTGAGTTCATGCGCCATCCTCCAGTCAACCGATGGCTTGTTTCCAGTAGGTGGGAGAGGCTCAAAAAGCAACCTCCACCATGAGGATGCTATCCACATAGCCATAGGATAAGCAGAAACTAAAACAGAATCATCAATTTTTTGAGTCCAAATATTCTCGTTCTGAGTAAGATTTACGCCTCCTGCTCGTAATGTAAACTTACCCATAGTTTGTTGGATTTCGGGCGAATCGTACCCACTTATCAGCCATTCAAAATTAGGACTTAGCATATTTACTCCTTTCACTCCATGCAGCAATTACTTTGGCGCAAAAAGGATCTTCTCTTTGCATAGGATATCCGTGGTAAGAACCTGTTTCAGATGAATCAATCTGTGCTTCTAGTGGAGTCCCATCATCCATAACTGACCAAATGTTTTTAGGCCACTGCCCCTCAAAACGATCACTAACCAAGCCATTCTTCAAACCTTTCTGTAGCAGTTCTAGAGCTTCTTTTCTAGTAAAGACTTTAACAGAGTCACAAAGAGATTTACCTGCTCTAGGACAACTAGGCGGGATGAGTTTAAAATCGCCTGGATTTTTCTTGTGTTCAGCGTTTCCACCATACTTAGCCTTTAAAGAAAGGTCTGAAAGCTGTTTAAAGTCACATTCGTTGATCTCAAGCATTCTACGTTTGGGGTTGAACTTATTGTTTCGCGGTTTCATGACTACAAAAAGGGGCGTTTGCCCGTAACATATTTCCATATTTCATACAGACAGCAGATGCATTTTGAGTTTTGTGTGGTTTTGGCTGCATATCTCTACAAATTTGCTCTAGCTCATAACTTCATCATAAATTCTGTACAAATAGAACTAATTATATTAGTTGCCGCAAAGTCAATTCCACCTTATTGCTTATAAATTTTTATATTGAATGTCTAATTTTTACAAAAGTTTGTAATTTCAGTGATTGATAGTACGAGTAAGGAGCATCACCAGAAAGTAAATCATCATCTTCCACTTCCTGCATCAACTTAGCCAAACCAAAATTTTCTAAGATTTCTTTGATTTGATTATATATAGCTATAGGGATTTGCACCGCAACAGGACGGTGCTGCTCATCAAAAACATATTGCTTTGGGATATCAAGCATCAGTAAACTACCTCAATATTCTTGTCATATACTAGCACTAGCCATTTTGTACGTGAATGCAAATACTATTGCGACCTATTGCGACATTTTTATAAAAATATGCTTGTTTTGTTACAATGCAAGAATATCCTACGCAATGGGGTGATATTTAGCCATGGCTAAAAAATCTAAAGAAAGCGGCTTAAATAGCTCAGTCGCAAACAAAACTGCAAAGAAAAAAGCTTTGAGTCGGAAAAAAAAGGTTGAGGCATCCAAAAAAGCTAATCAGGCAATGATGAGGGCTTGGAAATTGATCTCACAGAGAAGCTTTAATAGCCCAAATGCCAAAGATCACATTTGACACAAATATTTTCATATCTCGAAAATATGCTCAACTGCCAGACAGTTTCTATATGTCGGTTGTCGTGCTTCAAGAGCTTGTTGTAGGGGCGCATGATGATAGTGAACTGAAAGCTTTAAATATTGCGCGGCGAGAGTAATGAAAAATCGGGAAAGCTATTAGTTCCAACAGCAGAAGATTGGTGGCTTGTAGGGAAAGTTATTTATGCTTTGCAAAAAGGATTAAAGTCCCGTACAGGTGGACTAACGCCCAAAATGTCTGTCGATCAAAAATATCGTATAACCCATGATGTTTTGATCGCGAGAACCGCAAAGAGAGCAGGAGTAACTGTGGTTACAGATAACATCAAGGATTTTGAAGCTATTCAGAAATTTTGCAATGTAAGGTTTATGAATGGAGATGATTATTTTTTTAGATAACAAAAAAGCCCCGCAATGCGGGGCTTTTTTGTTTGTTAAAGCTTAGTAACGAGCGCTGTTAGGCTTGTGTACGATGAAGCTTTGGACTTGGCACTGCTTGATGTTGTCGAAAGCAACAACACGAATGAAGCTACCAGGATAGCTAGAGCGGCAAGCTTGCACTTCGCTCAAAACTTCTTGAGGAGTTCTGGCGTTGAACAAGGGCAACTTCCAAAGAGTCCAATAGTGGATTGCAGGATCGGAATCTTCGTTAAATTCGATCGCAGGATAGAAACCTTGCTTCAAGGTGTACTCGATTTGACGAGTGATTTGAGCATCGCTCAAAGGGGGAAGGTAAGAAAGAGTTTCGTAGTGACGCTCTTTAGGTAAAGTTTGCATTATTTCCTCGCGATTGAAATTATATTGCTATTGATTTTGTTGGGTGGGAGCGCGATCGCCTTCAACAACTGGATCTAGATCTGAATCTGACACAACTTCTAAAGGAACTTCGAGATTAGTTTCAGAACTAGCTTCTAAACTAGGTTCTAAATTCTCACATTCTGCATATCCTTCCGAAGCTGGCACATTCATGATGTGTTCAAAGTGTTGACGACGAAGCTGCATATTTGATTGTTGGATTCCAGTACGAGTCATTTCTGGCAAAAAATCTAAAATCTCATTCGCTAGATGTTCTCGCACCGTCATTACTCTAAAAGCCATTTCTTGGTGAACTGCGAACAGATCTTTGATATAAAGTTCGCCATTTTGGAGTCTTTCGCGCGTCGAGAACTGATTAAACCAGAGAGCTTTTAACCTATCAGTTTCTTCCAATTGCTCGGCAATCGTCTTTACAGCTTCAAATGTCAAAAAATTTATTAACATTTTGGCGGTGGACTTAGTACTGCGCTTGATATCCATAGGCTCACTTAACCAAGATTTCTTAATATAGTGTTTCGCAATGCGAAACACTATATTAATGGAGCTAATTGATTAGAGGGTATCCATTGCTTCAAACTCGAACTTGATTTCCTTCCAAAGTTCAAGAGCAGCATTCAATTCAGGAGACCAACGACCAGCTTCACGAAGGATGTCGCCACCTTCACGCATCATGTCGCGACCTTCGTTACGAGCTTGTACGCAAGCTTCGAGCGCAACGCGGTTAGCGGTTGCACCAGGAGCAGCACCCCAAGGATGTCCCAAAGTACCACCACCGAACTGTAAGCAAGAATCATCGCCGAAGATTTCAACGAGCGCAGGCATGTGCCATACGTGGATACCACCCGAAGCAACGGGAAGTACACCAGGCATAGAAGCCCAATCTTGAGTGAAGTAGATACCACGATCGCGATCGAGTTCGATGTGGTCTTCACGCATTAGGTCAACAAAGCCCATGGTGATGCCCTTTTCGCCTTCGAGCTTACCAACAACGGTTCCAGAGTGGAGGTGATCACCACCAGACATACGCAAGCACTTAGCCAAAACGCGGAAGTGAATCCCGTGGGTCTTTTGACGGTCAATAACTGCGTGCATAGCGCGGTGAATGTGCAACAGCAAGCCATTGTCACGGCAGTACTTAGCAAGAGTGGTGTTAGCTGTGAAGCCACCAGTCAAGAAGTCATGCATGATGATCGGAGTTTTGATTTCCTTAGCGAAGGCTGCACGTTCCATCATTTGCTCACAAGTAGGAGCAGTAACGTTCAAGTAGTGACCCTTGATTTCGCCAGTTTCAGCTTGAGCTTTTTCGATTGCTTCTTGTACAAACAGGAAGCGATCGCGCCAGCGCATGAAAGGTTGAGAGTTGATGTTTTCGTCGTCTTTGGTGAAGTCCAAACCGCCGCGTAGACATTCGTATACTGCACGACCGTAGTTCTTAGCAGACAAGCCCAATTTAGGCTTAATGGTACAACCCAATAGAGGACGACCGTACTTGTTCAACTTGTCGCGCTCAACTTGGATACCGTGAGGAGGTCCTTGGAAAGTCTTCAAGTAAGCAATAGGCACACGGATGTCTTCTAGACGAAGTGCGCGAAGAGCCTTGAAACCAAATACGTTACCAACCAATGAGGTGAGCAAGTTGGTTACAGAACCTTCCTCGAACAAGTCAAGAGGATAAGCGATGTAAGCAATATATTGATTATCTTCGTTAGGTACTGGTTCGACATCATAGCAACGACCTTTGTAGCGATCGAGGTCGGTCAACAAGTCTGTCCATACAGTAGTCCATGTACCTGTAGAAGATTCTGCGGCAACTGCTGCTGCTGCTTCTTCTGGAGGTACGCCTGGTTGAGGCACGAAGCGGAAAGCGGCGAGAAGGTCAGTATCTCTGGGGGTGTAGTCGGGGGTATAGTACTTTAGTTTATAGTCCTGAACACCTGCGTCGTACCCAGCCTTGGCTTTAGACTGTGTTTTTGAGTAAGACATTAATATCTCCTTACTAGAGTTAAATTGAGAATCGTTTAAATTTCCACCATCCGTCCAATGGCAGTTTGCTCCCGTGAGAGTGCGTCAGGCAAAATCATGCCTCAAGACTCAAAACGATGATTGACAGTAATCAAGACTAAAAGGCAAGCTGCGGAACTGAAAAATTTTCTGGGTTCTGTGCGTCACTGAGTCTTAAAACTGGGTTGCCCGCAAACTGCACGGGGCGCTGCAAAAAAACTGGAAGAGTCAGAGTTCAAAAAATCAAATCAAAAAGTTAAATCGAAAAATTAAATCAAAAATTAGCTCTCTAATTGGCTTTTTGTTAGCTGCCTCTTTGGTGGAATATTTTTTGCTTTATATAAGTTAATCCTATCAGGAATTCTTCGTGTGAAGTCCTTGAGCGATGTCTTTAATTTAAACATAAAGTGCGTATCTACATTTACTTTTTTTGAAAATTTTTTTGAGTAAAGCACCATTTTTGCTTATAAATTCATATAAAAAATTTATATCACTCTAATAAGTTAGATATATCCCCTGATACTTGTTTATACAGTTTTTTTTGAGTTGATTAAGCTTAAAGCTTGCTATATCAAGCTTTGCCCGATGAAATTGGCAATGAGTTTATATTAAGAAAAATGCGTGGATATTATTCAATTTTTGCGATCGCCCGATACATATTGATACTAAAAGCGATAGGAATGGGTAGAGATTTTAACAATATTAAATCAATATTAGAAATCCTAATCACTCAGATATAAATACAAAATCAATCTATTTTGTTCGGACATTATTATTAACATAGTTGTTAAATTGTCTAGAGTATTTGTACTCATAGTCACGAAGAGAAGGGTGGTACAAAGCGCCGCCCTTCTCTTCAGCTAGGTCAACGGGAAGCTTGGCGATTAAGCCATGAAATCAAGACTTGCTCTAGGGTTTGGTTGTTTTTGTGCATTTCTTGCTTGACCCATTGAGCGATCGCGTCAATCGCGGAGAAACTAGCCCCAGCTTTCCATTTGACATCAATGCCCATAGAGGTCAGGTGCGTACCTTCGAGGGTTTGTAAATTTACTGTTTTGGGAAATTTTTGCTTGAGGATCTCCGCGAGACTGGAAATCTCGTCGATATCGTCATCAATAAACTTGATGAGTAAATTGTGAGTAGTTTGGTAGTTTGCCCTAACTAGCTGCTCGGTTTCCTTGGGGGTAGGGGTAAACTCCATCGCTGACATTTCAGGGATAGTGCCTGAGAGTTCTTTAAAGAAAGGGATTGAGCGATCGGCGCTGTAGTTGTTGTAAGCAATATAAATATTGCCAGCACGGGTGGGTTTATACAGACTATTAATTAATAGATGAATTTTGCAACCCATGCTATGTCCCATGCCAAACACGGGAAAATAATCCAGAAATAGTTTGCTGCGTGCCTTGCGAAAGGATGTATGAACATCACGGGCAATTTGGCGATGGTCAAAGGTGTTATTGAGGAATGGGGTGGCGACGATCGCATAGTTATTTTGAGCAAGTTGCTCTAGCACGCGGCTATAGGCAACCTGTGGGGCAGCAGCAAAAAATGCACCACCAAGAAAGTGAATCACACCTTTGGGATTAGCTGGAGTCAATACCCAATTTTCTTCAACCTGCTTCCATTGCATTGGCTTAGCCACTATTTGTGTTTTACACTTCTTTACATCTTCCTTATCTTAGTCAATTCACCCATGGAATCAAATATTTTTACATCGCTGATCTTGCCGATCGCCTTAGGAACGATGATGCTGGGTATGGGTTTATCCCTTGTGCCAGAGGACTTTCGTCGGGTGGGAAAATATCCGAAAGCGGTGGCAATCGGCTTGATCAGTCAATTGATTCTATTGCCACTCATTGGGTTGGCGATCGCTAAGCTTGTCCCCATGCAACCAGCGATCGCTACGGGTTTGATGATTCTGGCTTTATGTCCGGGGGGAGTTTCCTCAAACTTGGTCACATTTTTAGCGAAAGGGGATGTTGCGCTCAGTGTGACATTAACGGCTTTGAGTAGTTTGATTACGATATTTACGATTCCTGTTTTTGCGAATCTGGCTAGCCAACATTTTTTTGGGCAAGGTGCGGCGGTTGAGTTGCCAATTGGCACGACAATTCTGCAAATTTTTGTGATTACATTTCTACCGATCGCGATCGGCATGAGTATTCGTCAATTTGCGCCTAACCTATCTGCAAAATTAGAAAAAGTAACCAGTGTTTCGGCAGCCGTATTATTGGCAGTAATTATTTTGTTGCTGATCATTAAAGAATGGAGCCGTCTGCCAGACTTTATTGTCCAAGTTGGGGTTGGCGTTTTGCTATTAAATACGCTTTCGATGGCGACAGGATTCTATTTGAGCAAATTTTTTCAGCTTAACCCCAAGCAACAAATCTGTATCAGCATTGAAGTGGGTCTGCAAAATGGAACTTTAGCGATCGCGATTACCGCAGGATTGCTCAATAATCCAGATATGGCGATTCCTGCGGCAATTTATAGCTTACTGATGTATGTAACGGGATTATTGGCGATCGGTTATGGTCGTAAATTGGCTGAAGAATAAAAAAAGAGACGGCGTAGCCGTCTCTTTTTTTATTCGCGATTAGGCTTGTCAGTGGCGCGATTTAGCAGCCAGAGGGAGGTGACTAAGCCGACAAAGTGGGCAAAGATAATATTGAAACTGGCTTGAATAATCTGAAAGTCGAGGGGCTGAATGGTCAGGTTAAAATTTCCTGCTCCTGCAAATACACCCTGTTGCGATCGCAGGGTGAGCGCTCCCACAATCGAAGCGGCTCCGATCAAAGTAATCAGCGTCCCCACTAGATTAATGATGATGCCAATTTTGATTTGAAATACGGTTTGGCTTTTGGTGGGACGATCAGGCGATCGCAACTTGTTCGCCATTTGGGTATAACGAAAATTCCAAAAAATACTTGCACCAAGCACGGCAATCCCTGCCCAAGCAAAGCTTAAACCCGGCAGTGTCGCAGGGTTGCTATCTGCGCCTGAGGGTACATTGGTGGTGGGAGATTTTAAAAGGATCAGTTGTAATAACACCAGTGCCGAAACTACGCACAAAACAACCTGTGTCCAGAAGGAAGCCCAACCCCAGCGCCGAAATGCTAAAACCACGCGCAGGACATTGGGCGAAACATCGCTGTTATCTTCTTCTTTTGGTGCGTTTTTGAGTTCTCTGGGCATAGTTGATCCGAAATAAACGAATTTACTGTTTTTTGTTTAAATGGGACGCGAGCTTTGTCCGCGCTACATTTGCACGATGCGTTAGTTTTCCCTAAGTATATCAGGACGTAAAACCTAAAAAGGAACAGAAATTCGTAAATGAATTAACTTTTGCGATCGCGGATGTCTGAACGTTAGCTCCTTGGCATGAAGATGTAGGCGATCGGTAGCAACCTGACAACCATAGAGGCGATCGCCTAAAATCGGCATTCCTAAACCACGGGGATCGACCGAGTGAACTCTCAATTGGTGAGTGCGTCCTGTTAAAGGCGTAAACTCGACGCGCGAATAGTTCTGTTGATAGCCAATTAGGCGAAACTTGGTAACGCTCGGCTTACCTTTCTGAAAGTCCACCTGTTGACGGGGACGATTCTCAGGATTACCCCATAGAGGGAGATCAATTACGCCTTCTTTGCGTTCAAGTTTGCCCGATAGTAGCGCCTCGTAGATTTTATGAATTTCTTTTTGTTGAAATTGAGCGCTTAAATTGCGAAGAGTTTCTAAATCATGGGCAAATAATAAAATCCCTGAAGTTTGGCGATCGAGGCGATGGACTGGGTAAAGGAGAGAAGATTCCCCGAGAGTTTGCTGTAATCTACTTAGCGCACTGTCTTGAGTGTCGAGGTAGCGTCCGGGGATGGAGAGAAGCCCTGCGGGTTTAGCGATCGCCAGTATGCATTTGTCATCATAAATAATTTGAAAATGTTGCGAAGCAACATTTTCAAGGACAGAAAGATTTTGAGAATGTTGCTTCGCAACATTCTCAAAAGAAAGGGGGGCTGGTGGAGATCTCCTCCCCGACAACAGAAATCCCATTAAGGGTTGACATCGCTCCACACAAGCACCATAAAACTCACCTTGAATTTTGTAACCGTCGAGAGATGGTTTTCCCCACCAGAATTCAGCCATTGCTAAGGGCTTAAGATTATGATTCGCCGCATAATCTAATAATTTGGGAGCGCAACAATCTCCCATTCCTGTTGGCATTGCGCCTTCGGTGATTAATTCCCGTAGCGATCGCGTTTCTCCTGCGAAATTGGTTAATACATAAGCCCTGTGCATCTGGGTTTGCAAAGTCCGCGATAACTCGCGACGTTGAGTTTTGAGAATTTGCATTTTACAATCAGCAGCCTTAATTACTTCTAGCAGAGGTAAAAGAACTTGATCGCGATCGCGTTTAAAATTTCGCCTTGCCATCTTTTCCCTTTGACTTTCTCCCTCTAATTCTTTGAGAGCAAGTTCTAATTCTGTACCTGTGAAGGCGGCTAACAATTGCGATCGCTTAGCTTGTCTTGCTTGTTTAAAAACTTGATGGCGATCGCGCAAAACTTGTAATTGGAAAGCATATTCTTGAAATTTTTGTTCATACTCTAAACGTTCAGGAATCTCGCTTAGTTCAATTAATTCTTGTTTAATTAGGGCTAATTGATTTAAGGTAATGGATTCTGCGATGGCGACTTTTTCACGACCTGCGATCGGGGGAATCCATCCGTCCAGATGACTTTTGCCATTTAATAAGCCCGAAAAAGCCTTGAGAACCAACTTCTCTCCTATTTCCGATTCTGCTAGCAATACCCCATACATTTTTCCTTCCATTCCTGAAAAGACTTCGGTTGAGCAAGGCTCAACTGAAGTCTTTTCATAATCTTTTTCCAGTTCTTGCATTAACTGGCGGGCGATCGCCTCGATCTCTAAAGTGCGCGGCAGCCGAAACAAATCACCACTATAGGGACAAATCCCTTCATACCAATAGTTAACCGTTTGATTATCCTCTGAGGCAAGTATCATAGCAGAAGTATCATATAGTTAAGGAGTGGCGGCGCTTCGCGCCGCCACTCCTTAACTTATAAATCCTTATGAGTCACCCTAGCAACCCCTTTCTGAAACTCAATTACGAACCTGTGATCGAATCCCTAGCGGACTATCATGATGTTGTGTCTGCTGCTGAATTTCCGCTTCATAAATTACGCTGGCGTAATGATGATATTTTGCCAACGTTAGGGCTTGAAGCCTCTCAGGTGAGCGATGATGACTTTATCGAAGCCTTTGGACATTTTCAAGCGGTGCGACCATTTTTAGCCCTGCGCTATCATGGCTATCAATTTGGTGAGTATAACCATCAACTGGGTGACGGACGCGGCTTTATCTATGGACAAGTGCGCGGAATTGATGGAGAACTCTACGATTTTGGGACAAAAGGATCAGGTCGAACTCCCTACTCACGGACTGCGGATGGTCGGCTCACGCTCAAGGGTGGTGTGCGCGAAATTATCGCTTCCGAAGCTTTACATCGCATGGGTGTAAAAACTTCCCGTTGTCTGAGCCTTGTTGAGACTGGTGAAGATCTGTGGCGAGGGGATGAACCATCGCCAACTCGCTCCTCGGTAATGGTGCGCTTTTCGCGATCGCATATTCGTTTTGGCACATTTGAGCGTTTGCGTTGGATTGGTAGCCCTGACCTCACCCGCAAACTGCTAGATCATGTTCTCCAAATTTATTATCCCCATCTCGTTAGGATAGAGACTTGCGACGCTTCGCGTCACAAGTCTCCAACATCAGATCAAGAAGTAAATAAAGATGTTCAAGCACAGCAAGATCAAAAATTCTATTTAGAACTAGTGGAACGAGTGGCAAGGCTTTGCGCTCAATGGATGGCGGTAGGTTTCTGCCATGCGGTTCTCAATACCGATAATATGTCGATTACAGGCGAAAGCTTTGATTATGGTCCTTTCGCCTTTATCCCTAGTTACGATCCGCGATTTACGGCGGCTTATTTTGACTATGCAGGTCGCTATAGCTACGCCAATCAACCTGCCGCTTGCTATTGGAACTTAGAAAAGTTGCAAGATCCTTTAAGCATGGTGATGGATAAAGATGATATGCAAGCTTCATTGCAAAAATTCAAAGATTTCTATCGAGTTGCCTATTGCGAAATGATGCTGAAGCGATTGGGATTTACTACACTTTCCAAGCCTGAAACTGAAGACTTAATTGGTGCAACCTTAGAGTTATTATCCAATGTGCAAGCGATCGGCTATAACCAATTTTTTGTAAAACTCCGTCAATCTTTCCAAACTGATTGGCGAGAAGATGCTAAAAATATTTTTGCCAATCACGATTGGGAAATTACAGAGGAACAATTGCCAATATTGGAAAAATGGCGCGAAGTTTATCATCAACTGCTGATCCGTCAACCGATCGCCGAGATGGCAAATGTCGCAAAGCAGCTTCAGCAAGCTAACCCAACAATTATTTTCTTGCGTCCCAAGATTGAGGAGTTATGGGAAAGAATTACTGTTGATGACGATTGGCAACCTTTTTATAAGGCGATCGCCCAACTAAAAGAGTAACTGTTAGGACTTCCGCATCGGGTAGATGTGGCGCAGGCTTCACTCGCGCCACATCTACCCAAAATCCAATAAATTCCTTAGCTTTGCATAAGTCCTAATATTTTAAGCTAAGCGCTATTTTGATGATTTCCTTTTCATTACAGTTTCACCTCGCACGTTAACACCAATTTTTTCAGCTAAAAGACTCAATCATAATAGAAAGAATTGTGGACTATCCTATTGCCATCATTGCTCAATCTCTTGTTCAAGAATATCTAAAAGTTCCAATGAGCGTAACCCTCGCCCGAAAATAACCGCGATCGCCTAGATCTAATTCTTCAATAATCGTAAATGTAGCGATCGCACTGCTGGAAATCAGTCAAGACTTAATATTTTCAAGATATTGGCTAGATACCATAATGATTATTGTCTGTTTGGTTGTAAAACCTGCAAACGCTCTTGAACAGATTGCCAAAGCTCATAAAAAACACTCCATTCAAAATAATCCATATCATCACCTAAACTGCCTTCGTTAAATCTTTGATAGAAAGTATCCGAAGCCATATGATATTGAAGTTCGTATGCTTGCCACTTAGTTTGTAGTTCAGAAGCTTGTTTAAGATTATTAGCTCGCTCTAGCTCAATGATTTTATTAAGAGAACGATCAATTAAATTACTGCGATATCCCTGTCGATAAAGTAATTCTAGAATTTGTAAAGGTTCAAGAGTTGGTGAGATCATACTTTTACACCCTATTTCTCAAAAATAACCACAGGTAGCAGATATAAGATATCAAATATAAATCGTCAATAGTATAGCGACGATTCCAAAGGATTAGCTGCTATCACCAAAATCCTGACGAGATCGCCTGCTTTCTCTAGCCGTTCCGCAATCCCAATATTGAGGTTCCGCACATTTACCGTTCCGCCTTGCACGTTAATACTAATTTTTTCAGACAAGAGATGGATCATAATATTAAAACTGACGAACGATCTTATTATTGTCAGATTTTGGTTGTATTACAAGTATTTGTGTAATTGGCAAAGCTAAAATCTAATTGATGCATAAATAGCTTTGCCATCAAAAATCATTAATAACCAGCTTTAAATTTCGGCTTTATCCAAGTAATCAAATCTCAACCCCTTGTTCAAGAATATCTAAAAGCTCTTAAATGTTAGCATGTAACCAGAATCGCCTTATTACTACCATTAATGCGATCGCGCTAGATTTTGATTGTTACTGGTCTAACAAATAAACCGATATATTCTTTTTAAAACTCTATAAGTCCATTTGCTAGGTAAATTAAATGGATAGATACATCAGCATAATAAAAAACGATATCAAGATAAGATAACTCTTCTAAACATTGCGGGAGAATTATCCTATTTTAATTTTATGCTTAAATACTGCCAATTTACTTAATCAATCAATTATTACCTAGAATCTTGGATAATATTTATTTTGATAGAGTGACTCAAACTTATGGCGCTAAGAAATTTTCTCTAGATGATAACTGGGTGCAATTACTGTTAAGTTAGAGATCTAATCAAAAAGTTAGCTAAAAAATTTGACGAATCTTGCAATTATCTTACATACTGAAATACAATTATTAATTGTAAAATTGTTAGAAAAAAATGGCAAAAATTAAACAACCAGTCCAACTCTCAGGCGACGCATTATTACAGAAAGTTAAAGAGTTAGAACATCTATCTAAAGAAGAAAAAGCTAAAGCTTGTGGTTATGCAACCATTACCAAAAATAACCAAGCTCGTGTTAACTTGATGAAGTTTTATAATGCTTTGATGGAAGCGGATGGTGTAGAACTTGAATCGAAAGGTAGTGGCAAAGGTGGACGTAGTGCGAGTTATCGCGTCAGTGTCCAAAAGAATGGCAATTTATTAATTGGTTCGGCTTATACACAACTTATGGGTCTAAAGGCTGGGGATGAGTTAGAAATTCGTCTGGGTCGTAAACATATTCATTTACGTCAAGTTGGTGCTGATGACGAAGAATAAATAGAAATAAAAAACAAAAAAACAAGCTTAATACTGACAGCTTGTTTTTTGCTTTTTAAGATGAAATTTTACCATTTTCTACTTGAAAAATTCGGGCTGAATTAAGCCACTGAGCATCAAACGATCCCAAATGAGTAGTTGTAATTATTGTTTGTACGCGATCGCCGATCGCATTTAAGAGATGATCTTGACGATGGAGATCGAGTTCGGCGAGTACATCATCTAATAGTAATAAAGGCGGCTCTCCAATTACGGATTCTAGCAACTCTAACTCAGCAAGTTTGAGGGCAAGCACTAGAGTTCTTTGCTGTCCTTGAGACCCATACTCTCGTGCAGGTGTAGCATTAATTGTTAGGGATACTTCATCGCGATGGGGACCAATTAAGCTAGTACCTTGATGTTGCTCAATGATGTTTTTTTGTAAAATCGCCTCAAAAAAAGCTTGCTGAATATTTTCAACTGGATCTGTTGGCGAAAAAATAAACTTGGGAACATAGGTGATTTCTAAATATTCACTGCCACCACTAATTGCTTGATGCCACGTACGTGCAATGGGAGTTATTCGTTCTAATAAACGCGATCGCCGCCTGATTAATCTTGTTCCAGTAGTAACTAGTTGAGCATCCCAAAGCGCCATTTGTTGGGGTTCGTATTGTACCTGTCCCTGTTTGATAGACTTAAGCAACGCATTTCTTTGGCGTAAAACTTGATTATATTGTTGTAAAAGATTGATATAAATTGGTTCTAGTTGAATGAGAACTGTGTCTAACCAATTGCGCCGACTGTCAGGACTACCGCGCACTAGGTCTAAATCTAGACTAGAAAACATGACTGCATTTAAATTCCCTAAAAAATCCAAATGTCTTGCTTGATTTACTCCATTTACATTTAAAGTCCTTTTGCCGCTAGCCCGCAACCGCATTAATAACTCAATGGGATAACTTTCTGGCGATCGCGATCGTTGATAAATTGCGTTAATCTCGGCGAGCGTTTCGCCGCTTTTGACCAGATCACGATCTTTACTAACTCGATGCGATCGCAGGGTTGCTAATAGCAAAACCGCTTCGAGCAAGTTGGATTTGCCTTGGGCATTGTTACCGACAATTACAGTTTTTGGGGCTGAGAAGGTTACTTCTTGATCGATGTAGTTGCGAAACTGCTTGATATGGAGAGATTTAAGATACATTCATGCAGATGATGCTATTGGCAGAATTTCTAGGATAAAGCTTTTTTTCAAAATTGCAGCGCTAATTTCTATTAACTTTACTCTTGACCTTAATTATTAGGATTTACGCAAAGCTAACGAATTTATTGGGCATTGAGTAGATGTAGCGCGGGCTTCGCCCGCGCTACATCTACTCAATGCGTAAGTAACCCAAACCTGTGGCGCACGCTCTGCGTGCGCCACAGGTTTGGGTTTTTAAACTTATCGAATAAAAGACGCGGCACAAATTGCTGCATCTTTTATTTGATGTTGTTATTAATTTTCTTAGTTGATTTTTTAGGATTTTTTATAACTGCGTTAGATTAACTTCAGTTCTGGAAAGTGGGGTATTACAGGTGAAAAAACTAACTAAAATTCAGGATAATTGTCAAAGCTTTGGGAAGCAAATTTGGCAGCGATCGCTATTAACGGGTGCAGCAATCGCCATGCTAGGCACTGCCTCCTTATCAATTAGCCATAATCAAGAAGCGGCGATCGCTCAGCAAATTTCCCAAGAAATCAGTCGCACAGGCAATCAAAAAGATTCTATACAAAACCAGTCGCCACCAATCCAAGCAATGCAAGTTGCTGGCTTAAATCTCCCATTTTTTGTATGGGTAATTGGCGGCGTGGTGATTATCTTTATTTTTCTGCCCCAGATGGGCTGGATCTTAGGATTAATCGTCATCGGTGAACGTGAAGTAGGAATCGTAGTTAAGAAGTTCTCTTTTAAAGGTGATTTACCCCCTGGACAATTAGTCGCCCTCAATGGTGAAGCGGGTTATCAAGCAGATACCCTCGCCCCTGGGTGGTATTTTGGCTACTATCCTTGGCAATATGGAATTCGCAAGGAAGCTGTAATTGTGATTCCCCAAGGGGAAATCGGGCTGATTATTGCCAATGATGGCAAATCTATTCCCCCCGATCGCATTCTTGGCAAAACTGTACCCTGTGACAACTTCCAAAATGCTAGACAGTTTCTCCTAGCAGGTGGCGAAAAGGGAAGACAAATCGGTATTTTAACCGCAGGAACCTATCGAATTAATACGGCTTTATTTTCGATTATTACCTCCACCAATGCCGATCAGAATGGGATGTCACCTGCGGAATTAAAGCTTTGTTCGATCGCTTCCGAGAAGGTCGGAATTGTCACAACTTTAGACGGAATTCCCATTGAAGCAGGGGCGATCGCGGGAGCCATTATTCCCGAACATGACAACTTCCAAAATGCTCAATTATTTATCGATGGGGGTGGTCGGCGGGGATTGCAGGAGCAAGTCATTCTCTCTGGTTCTTGGAATCTCAATCCTTGGTTTGCCCAAGTCGAACAGGTAAAAATGACAGAGATTCCCATTGGCTATGTGGGTGTCGTCATTTCCTTTGTGGGCGGCGCTCAGGATGATGTCAGTGGTGCGTTATTTACCCATGGACATTTAGTTAATGTCGGTGATAAAGGAGTATGGATTGAGCCACTTTACCCCGGTAAACATCCACTTAATACCCACATTATGAAAGTGGAACTAGTTCCCACTACGAATATTGTATTGAACTTTAGCGATCGCATTGAAGAACATGGCTATGACTCCAAACTCCGCGCCTTAAATGTGCGTTCTATCGATGGATTTGCCTTTAATCTGGAAGTTGCTCAAATCATTCATGTTGGTTCACTCGACGCGCCAAGGGTGATTTCTCGCGTTGGCTCTATGCAAAATCTTGTCGATCATGTTTTACGCCCGACCGTGGGTAATTATTTCCGCAATTCCGCCCAAGCTTATACAGTGTTAGATTTTCTGATCGCCCGTAGCGATCGCCAAGCCGAAGCTGCCGATTTTATCCGCGCCGCCATGCAATCCTATGATGTGCAAGCGGTAGACACCTTGCTCGGTCAGATCGAACCACCCGAAACCCTGATGCAAACCCTCACCGATCGCAAAATCGCCGAAGAACAGCGCAAAACCTATGAAGTCCAGCGAATTTCTCAAACGCAACGCCAAGAACTAGTCCGCGAAACTTCCCTCGCGGATATCCAAAGAGAAATAGTCACTGCCGAGCAAGGCGTGCGAATTGCCGAACTGCAAGCGAATGCCAAGGTCAAAGAAGCCAGTGGCGAAGCGGAAGCAATTCGGGTAACGGGTGAAGCCAAAGCCGATGCCTATCGCGCTGGGGTCAATGCATTGGGCGGTAATTCCTATGTGGCTCTGCAATTGATGCAAACCATCGGTGAAAGTCAGGTACGCGTTGTGCCAGATGTCGCGGTCAATAGTGGCGATCGCGGTTCAGGTTTGCTGGATGGTGTATTGGGAATGTTGCTTTGGAATCAAAATAAGGAATCAAAAGTAGAAAAAGTAGACAACTCCCATCATTTGCCTTAACCAAAAAATAGTGGTGAGAGACGATGTCTCTCACCACTATTTTTTTTCAAAGAAGATGGCGACGCTTTGTGTCGCCATCCTCTTCTTAAGTAATACATTGGGCGATCGCCTTAAAATTTGTTGCGGGGGCGATCGCGGGGATATCTATTTCTGAAAAGTAAGCCGAATATAAACTACAAGCCGACCACTTTCCCTGAACTGGCACGGTTAATAAACTGCAATAACCACCATTTCTACCTATTGGCGTATAACTTTTGCAAAATCGGCAATTCATATTCACATCTAATAACCAGATTATTCGCCAGATTAAGCGTATATCTTCATATTTATTGACCTCTACTTCAGTGATAAGTTGCTGAATTTATTGTGATCACGATCGCAGCAAATTTTACAGAGAGAAGGGCAGCCCTTTGCCCTGTCCTTCTCTGGTAGAGTTTTGATACAAGAGACAGTAGTTATATAGCAATGTAAGTTTTGTTTAGGACATAAAACCCAAAAAGCGAGTTGCGGCGCGAAGCGCCGCAACTCGCTTTTTGGGTTTTGGTTTGTACTGGCTAACTCTTGCTTTGCTATACTTAGTAGCCTAACCAACACAAAGACCCAAACCAATCAATAAAAGCATTGCTAAAAGCTATAATTACCAAATTGACAAAATATTTTGAATAGTCTAGGTAGTCATTGAGCGTGCCAAAAGTCGGTATTGTCTATAACGACGCAAAACCTGTCGCTGAGCGTGTGGCGTTGGATATGAAATTGTGGCTCGAAAAGCGCAATATCCAGACTGTCATGGCGACAGGACAAGGAGGCATTTTGGGGTATGGAAAACCCGATGCTCCCGTTTGTCACACCCAGATCGAAAGCTTAGTACCTTTGGGTTTCGATCAAGATTTAATGTTTGTAGTTGCTTTGGGGGGAGACGGTACGGTGTTATCCGCCTGCCGTCAAATCGCTCCTCTAGTTTTACCTTTGTTAAATGTCAACACAGGGCATATGGGTTTTTTGACCGAAACCTATCTCACGGATTGGGAAGAAGCTCTTAGCCAAATCCTTGAAGGTCAATATGTGGTCGAGCAGCGATCGATGATGACCGTGCGGGTCTACGACAACCAAGGATTATTGTGGGAAGCCCTATCGCTTAATGAGATGGTGTTGCACCGCGAACCCTTGACTAGTATGTGTCATTTTGAAGTGCGAATTGGTCATCATTTGCCTGTGGATATTGCGGCGGATGGCGTGATTATTTCTACTCCCACAGGCTCCACAGCCTATGCACTCTCCGCAGGGGGGCCTGTCATTGAGCCGGGAATTCCTGTGTTTCAGCTTATTCCCATTTGCGCCCATTCGATGGCTTCACGGGCTTTAGTATTTGCTAATACTGAGACTGTGACTGTAACTCCCGCTAATCGTCATCGCTTGGTGCTGGTAGTAGATGGTAATGCTGGCTGTTATGTCTATCCAGATTATCGAGTGGAGGTAGAGCGATCGCCATATCCTGCAAGATTCATTCGTTTACAAAAAGGTGAATTCTTTAAGGTCTTGCGTGAAAAACTGGGCTGGGGTCTGCCACATATTTCCAAACCAACTTCTGAAGAATTAAAGTAATTTGCACGCAAAGCTTGCAAATTAAGACGGCTATACAAATTCGCAATAAGTATATTTGAGAGCCGCACTAAAGTGCGGCTCTCAAATAAAATAAACTCAACGCATATTGGCATATTTAGGGGCGCTATGAGTCAAGGGCTGAACTTTGCAAACCAAGATTTACGCGATCGCTCTTTTCAAGGCAAAAACCTGATTGGTGCTGACTTTAGTGGTGCAGACCTACGGGGGTGTAATTTTTGTCGCTCTCAATTGAAATCTGCTAATTTTGCCAATGTTTTAACAGGTCGAAGTCCACGTCAAACGATCTTGGCGGGGATGACATCCTTTGTGATGGCATTTTTGTTTGCGGGGACAGCGATGATTGCTTCTATTTTGCTCATCACATTTAGCTTGGCTTTTATCTTTGGCTCCCAGATTATTAATCTCGACACTGTCTACTGGGTAGCGATTATTGTAATTGTGGTGTTTGCGGTGGGTTTTGCAACTACGTTTACGGGTAGCTTTGAGATCGTGGGGGTGAGAGGTATTTTTGCGGCAATTCCGATTTCTCTAATTACGGCATTTGCTTCAGGTTTTTTCGGCTCTACTTTTGCCAAACTTTTAGTTTCTGGGGCTTTTAAGGCGATCGCTAATTCTTTAAAGGCTAATAGTTGGACGGCTCTACTAACTTTTTTAGCGATCGAGCCATTACAAATTTTTGGCAGTCTTTATTTATTTCGCCTAACTATTAATATGGCAAGGGCTAATATAGGCACTAAATTTCAATATGCAGATTTAACTAAAGCCTCCTTTCATCAGGCAACTTTAGTAAGTTGCGATTTTTCCAACGCAGTGATGAATGATGTGAATTGGGAACAAGCACAGATCATAAAATGCAAGTTATAAAAAAGGCTTCGCTTGGCGAAGCTTTTTTTATAACTTGCCACATAAAAAAGAAGGGACGCAAAGCGTCTCTTCTTTTTTATTCGTCTTCAGCAAACTGATAGCGGAATAGATCTTTAGGATCTGGCTCAGGAGATGCTTCGGCAAAGCGAACACATTCTTCAACCACATCGCGAATTTTCTTGTCGATCGCCTTTAATTGGCTTTCCTCTACCACACCATGTTCAATCAGGGTGCTAGCAAAAATTTTAATCGGATCACGACCAAACCACTTGTCTTTGTCTTCCTTGCTGCGTAGCTCATCGGGGTCAGCGAGAGAGTGACCTCTAAAGCGATAGGTCATACATTCTAAAACCGTAGGACCTTCACCCGCACGGGCGCGACGAACTGCCTCTTGAGTACGTTCACGTACTGCCAAAACATCCATCCCATCGACTTCATACCCCGGCATTCCAAAAGCTTCAGCTTTCTTGTGAATCCGTACATCCGAGGTGGCGCGATGGTGCTTCATCCCGATCGCCCAATCATTATTTTCAATGACAAAAATAATCGGCAATTTCCACAAAGCCGCCATGTTTAAGGTTTCGTAAAATTGACCATTGTTGCTTGCGCCATCGCCAAAGAAACAAGCCGTCACTTGGTCAGCATTGGGATCTTTCATTACTTCACGGCGATACTTCGACTGAAAAGCCGCTCCCGCCGCCACAGGAATCCCCTCTGCGACGAAGGCATAGCCGCCTAAAAAGTTATTCTTTGCGGAGAAAATATGCATAGAGCCGCCCCGACCCTTACTACATCCTGTCTCTTTGCCAAATAGCTCAGCCATGACTTCATTTGCCGTAACGCCAGCGCTCAAAGCATGGACGTGATCGCGGTAGGTGCTGCATACATAGTCATCGGGACGCATCGCTTTAATCACGCCAGAGGCTACAGCTTCTTGACCGTTGTACAAATGCACAAACCCAAACATTCTTCCGCGATAATACATTTCCGCGCACTTGTCCTCAAAAGTACGCCCCAACACCATGTCTTCATAGACAACTAAGGCTTCGTCTGGGGTGATATTCAGTGCAGAGGTCGCAACATTCGCAACAGTGTCTTGAGGCATCGATTCAATACTTTGCTAATCGTTAAATTTTTCTTTTGTTAGTCTAGCAGTCAATGCCCCTTGAGGTACAGACTTATAGCGATCGCGATTACTCAAAAATCTGAGCTAGGGGGCAAGCGAATTCTGGCAACAATGGTGAAGTGAGAGTATCACTTTCAAATAAAGTCATCGCTAATTTGAGAACGCCATTTTCACGCCGATAGATTTTAATTTGCTTAGCTCGCCAATCCGCTATCCAATATTCCAATACTCCCTGAGATGAATAGAGCTTTAACTTCACTTCGCGATCGCGCCTTTCATTTTCTGTTCCTGAAGAAAGTACTTCGATCGCAATATCAGGCGCACCGAGTAGATGTCCAGCAGTATCAATCAAAGCTTCATATTTTTCTTTACTGATCCACAGCACATCAGGGATCACATCATCCTTATTGCCAAAGATTACACCTGCCCCCATAGACACATATCCTAATCCTGTTTTTGTTGACCAATCTTTTAGCTCAAAACAAAAGTTAATACAGGTAGCTTGATGTTTCCAATGAGGCGCTCTCGTCACGAAAAGTTCTCCATTAATAATTTCATAACGGTTACCATTGTCTGGTAATAGCTCTAGGTCGGCGCTTGTCCAAAGAAGCTGACCTTCAGTTTCGGGTGTAATAATCGCTGGAGTCATGATGTTTTCCTAAGCAGAGCGATAAGGTGATTATAGCAATCATCCTCTTTTGTCAGAATTTGGATTGAGATAGATTTCGTAGGGGCAGAGCATTCCCGCACAGACTTATAAATTCTCAGATTCCCTTGATTTGGGAATGCTCTGCCCAATACCTAGCAACGCAGGGACAATTTATCGGTGAAAGCGAAGAGGGTTGAGCATTTGCAAATTGCAACTGTGGTGATGAGTTGAAAGATTGTGGCGCAAATGCTCAACCCCTACAGGGATATGCCTCGTATTGAGAAAAATTCGATCGCCTAATGGCGAATGGGATATCAAAAGAAAAAGAGCAAATGGTTAAATTCATAAAGAGAAAAAATACACAGTCCTTACGAGAAAGAATTAAAAATAAGACGAAACCCAACACCTCTGTTATGACCACGTGCGTAGTGCCTACCCCGATACGCAGACCGACAACCGATCGCATAGTCGCCCCAAGAACCACCTCTCTGTAGATAGTAATTGTTATTATTATCCATATTTAATTCGCCCCAAGCTTGATTTCCTTGCTTCTTGAGATTTTCTGGCTTATCTGCATAGCTATCATGCCATTCATCCAAACACCATTCCCTGACATTGCCGTGCATTTGATAAATGCCCCAAGCGTTCGGCTGAAAACTATTCACATTTACCGTTACTTGTCGATATTCGCCCTTAGGTGCATCCCCATAGGGATAATTTCCCTCGTAGTTAACTTGATCGGTCGTAATATTGTTACCGAAGGCAAAAGGCGTAGTCGTACCTGCACGACAGGCATATTCCCATTCTGCCTCAGTGGGCAGCCTTACCTCCCTTCCTGTCTTTTGTTGCACCCTCTCACAGAATGCCATAGCCTCATGCCATGACACACCGACAACGGGCTGCAAATCACCCTGAAACTTTTGGTCTTTATTTGCTGAGCCTTTAGTTTGCATCACCGCTTGCCATTGGGCATTAGTGACTGCATATTTCCCAATCAGAAATTCCTTTAACTGCACCTGATGAATTGGCTTCTCAGAGTCATACTCCTCGCTCCCCATCATAAATTTCCCTGCGGGAACCTTGACTAATTCCAGTGTTACGCCATTGCCAAGATCGATAGTTAAAGGTTTGCTCTCATTAACTTTTTGACCCTCTTCAACTGTTCTCGCATTTACTTGTCGCATCGACATTTCTGGACTATTCGCCACAACAGAAGCGAGAGACTCGGATACCTGTTGATTAGCTGAAAATCGCGCTTCGACGATCCGCTCAATTTGCTCGATCGCCTCATGGTTTGCGCCATCTACCGCCAAAATTTGCATCCATAAACGTTTAGCAACATCCCATTTGCCGTTACTAAAAGCTTGGTAAGCATCGCCTCTAAGCCCCATGAGATCGGTTTTGTCCGCATATTTCGGCATCAAAATCAAATTCTCCTTCTCCGTCGGATCAAGCAGCATACGCGGAGTCTGTTTAGTTTTTGCTAACTCAGGCACGCGATGTTTGAGATAAATATTTAGCTTTGCTGCCGTCGCACAGCGCCCTTGCACACCCAAACCCTCAACCAAAGCATAGGTAAATGCCCCATGTTTAAGCTCTTCTATTTCATAAGAATATTCTGTAGGACTGCAAGCCGCAATACTAATCACATCGGCAATTTTGGCAATTTGCTCCGTTTCGCGTCCAATGCCCTCACCCGATCGCGTCGTCCCATTGCGCCTCACCTGATTGCGACAAGCATCCAGCGCCAAAATCACATTTCCCGCACCACTAAGTCGCAAGTTTTGGATGACCCGATTGACCGAAATGCCCGTGTCCGCAACATTATCAGGATCGCCATCGCTCGGCATCAGATAGTCAATGCCATCGTTACCTAAAATCCCATGCCCCGCAAAAAAGAACCAAAAATTATCACCATCTCGTAGAGGTTTGTTCGCAAGTCCATTAAATACCCTCAGCAAATTATTACGAAAAGGCTTAGTCGTCCTGCCCTCAAAATCTGGCGAATCATCGGAAAAATAGAAAATGCGATCAAACTTTGCCTCATTTCCTAAAAAATTACAAATATGCAGCGCGTCATTCTTTGCATACTTCAAAGGATGCAAAAACTCATATTGATTTACCCCGATCGCGATCGCCCAATTTGCCACAAGTCTTATTCTCCCTTCTCACGAGTAAATTTAAGCTTAATTGCACTTTTACCGTTAGCCTTAGCACCGCTACCGATTAGACGGATTTCGCCCTCAGCACCAATCTCTACTGACAACTCAATTTCAGTAAGATTCATTCCCGATGTCTTTTTTGCCTCCTTTTCGGCACTGCTAAAAATCCGTCCTACCATCTGCAAAAACCCTGACATCTTGGCTTCAAGTTCGGCAACACTCAAGGTTTTTTCATGCTTGGCTGAATTTTTATTTGGCTGATCCTCATTAAACCAACCTCTTGGGTTGCCCCCCGAAGTTTCCTCAGGTTGAGGTTCTTGATCGTAGGGTTCAACAGCGATCGTAATCATTTCGTAACTAGTATCTTGAGTCATTGCTGTTCCTGCTGTATCAAACTTTTCTCAACCTTCTCAGGTCAATTTTAGCGCGGAGTTCATCTTTAATTCTTGCCAAGATTGAATCCTCGTCAATGGTTTCTAAAATTCTTTTAACCACAGCTTTGGGACCATCGGCTCCCCACGATGCACCATTGGCGAGATATTCCTTAGTGACTAATCCCAGCGCATAGGTTGAGAAACCTGCCACACCTGCTTGGGCGATCGCCACTGATACATAGCCACCCAAGGTCGCGCCGCCTGTGACGGGCGCAGCAATACCCAATAAGCTTTTGAGGGAACTTAAGCCGAAGGTCGCCAGAAATTCACTTGCGCCGATGCCCCCCATCCCGATCGCAATTTTTTGCATCAGGGAAATTGCGCCACGATTACTCATATTGATCCCATAGAGTTTGGATAGCGCCACGATCATTGATACATCGATGATGGCGCTAGTAATTACATCTACTACCGTGAAGGGATTAACGGCGATCGCTACGGCTTGAGTAATCACACAATTCCAGATAATGCGATTGGCTTGGCGATCGCGCACAAACATTTTGCGTTGAACGACTCGCTCCTGCACCATATCGGCAAATAGCATCGTATTTAGAGCGATTAAAGATTTGCCCTCGCGATCAAGTACTTCTAAGATTTTTAGCTTTAAATCATCAATCTGGGGCTTGCCATTCACTAACTCCGCCTCGAAGGAGCCATCGGGCTGACGCACAGCCTTAGCCACTAAAGGAGAAGCAGCGGTCATCACAATTTCATCTTGAGTTAATAGCTCTTTAACGCGATCGTCGCGAATTTTGGCATAAATTGCTAAGCGATCTTCGGGCGGATATTGGTCGATTTTATTAAATACCAGCAAAATCGGTTTACTAGCGCCCCGTAGTTCCGAAAGAGCATCATATTCAACCTTGGTGATATCTCCCGCCACAATAAATAGGATTAAATCTGCTTGCTGAGCAATGCGCTTCGCCAGTTCGGCACGTCCCTCGCCATCCACTTCATCAATGCCGGGGGTATCGATTAATTCAATGCGGGCTTCCCCTCGTCCTTGAAATGAGGCTCTGAGAATGGTGCGATCGCCATTGGATTGCATTGCCTCACGCGAGATCTGCCATTCGGCAGCTTGCCTACTTGTCGTGACCCCATGCAAAGGTCCAGTTTCGAAGACTTGCCCTCCCATCAGGGCATTCAAGACCGACGACTTGCCACGCCCCACCATCCCAAATACGGCTATTTGCAAAACTTGACGCTCTAACTTATCCAGCATTAGCTGAAGTTCTTCTAGTTCTTCTTCTAGTCCTCGGCGTTCTCTTTCCGATAAATCTAGGTTTGCCACAATATCGCGTAAGGTGCGCTGTGCTTGGCGATAATTTAACTCCTCAAAGATTTCATCAAAGCTGAGGAAATTTTCATCTTGTGGCATAACTTTGCGAGACATGACTTTGCATAACTATATTTAATTGTAAATTTAATTGTGAAGAACTAGAGCCGTCGCTCCTTGATCTCAAATTACCAGAAGAGAAGCGCTGACTTTCTCTTCTGGTAATTTGAGATCAAGAGCATTTATTGTTGCAGTATGTTTTATAGGAACTATACTTATGGTATTTAAGTCGTAGAAGATAACAATTCACTGTTACTTGTGTCTCCCTTAACTTTCCCAAACAAACTCAATAAGCATATTGTAGCTAGGAGAAATATGTCCGTATTTAAGTCGTTGGTTAATCTAGCAGCCACCGCAGGTGTCGCAGTGGCGATCGCTGTTAGTCCCATATTTACTCTCAAGGCTGAGGCTCTAACTGAGGCGCAAGTTTTAGAGCGGTTGGGGAGCATTCCTATTTTCACCATTACTGATGATAAGGGTTCGCCGCTCTTGGGTGCGATCCCACAACAACCTAATGCTAAGCCTGATGATAGTCAGCTTTTATTCTTCTTCCTTGGTCCTGACGAAGCTCAACAAATGCTCACTCAGGTACAAAAGTCTAATCCTGATGTTGGTAAAAAAGCCCAGATCATCGTCCGTTCCATGAACGATGCTTACCAAGTGATTCGCCAAAACAAGGATAAAAAGGTTGTCTTTCAATTTATCCCTAGCAAATCTAGTATTGATTCCGCTAGAACTATCTTGAGTTCTCAAGGCATTGCGGCGGACAAGGTTCCTAATGTGCCTGTATTCTTTGCGATCGGTGGTCAAACTAATAATCAAGGCTTATTGACGATGAGCATTGACCAAAATGGAAAGAAGGAGCAAGTCGTTCCATTTTTTCTAGACAAATCGGATTTGCAAAGTTTATTAGACCGAGCAAGCAAGGATCAGCCTGATGTTGCCAAAGCAACCAAGATTCAAGTTGCTTCCTTGTTTCAAGTTCTAGACTCGATGGTGTCTAAAGATAATAAGCCCAATCCTGAAGTTGAAAGATTTCAGTTTGTCCCTTCGCGTACTTCCTTTGAGTATATTCTCAAAAATAGTAAGCAATCTACTACCCCTCAGCTAGCGCCAAGTAATGCACCTAAAGTACCTGCACCTGCTCAGAAAAAGTAATGAATTAATAAATGGCAATGCCATTTATTAAATTTATCTATAGAAACAAGAAATCCTCGCAATGCGAGGATTTCTTGTTTCTATTTAAAGAGAAAGATATGCCTTGATAATCTCCATCTGTTTTTCTTCAATCAGTTTTTGATCTGGATACTTAGGAAGTTTAGTATTTTCCATTGCGATCGCCAGTTGGGTTGTTAGTCCATCAACCTCTGCAATCAAAGCGTCATAGGATATTTCACCATTGCGAATTTGCCGAATAAATTGAGCATCGCCTGTAATTTCGCGATTAGGAATAACGCCCTCACCATTCAAGATCTCGATTCCAGACTTGAGCAAGCGATAGCAATGACCAGAATGCTTGCTGTCGTAGCCCACCTTTTCTTCGATCGCCGCCCGTTTGGAATTGCGATTTTTACGCCATGACTGAAAAGCTTCGTACTCTTGCAATGCTTGGCGATAGGTTTGTGTATTGTGCAGTAAGGTCACAAAATCGTTGGTTGATCTGGTGTAGTACTGCACTGCTGGCAACAATTCTTGGGCTAACGGATATTGCTTCAGTAGCCCCTTATAGTCCACATGAGTTAACAACTCGGTTGCAACTTCACTATATTGACTCGCATCTTTAATGAGGATGTAGAGAAATTCCAGAAAAGCATTTAACTGCTCTTTGCGGAGTGGATTTTCTGATAGTCCATAGTCTTGAGGATTTGGAGGCGATGAGAAAAAATTGGGGTCTTCTTTATATCGCAACAACCATTTTCTGTGGGTTTGCACTTTTTTAATTTGCGCTTGAGCGTATCCAGAATAACTGTAAAAGACTTTCTGGCTCAAAAAAGCATCGCGTATTTCAATTAAAGATTCGCCAAAACTGGTCAGAACGAGATATTCGCAGCGGTCTATCCATAGCAATTCAAGGATGTTCGGATTGTTGAGTGTTGCCAAATGACAGAACTTTTTGATGTTATAGATATTGCTGTCAGTATTGGTTAATTCTGGATATAAGCAGGTTGGCTCAATAAACCTATCTAGTTGCTCGAAATTTTGTGTGCCAATGAAATAAGGAAGTGTGGGAATACAAATTCCCTTGTAATCATAATCGCTATCTTCGTTATGAACTCGATACAGCCTAGAACCAGTCAAGGTCAATAGAATTGTTCTTGTCTCAACTTCAATTCTCTTCATAATTACCTCCTAAAATAGTTCTGGACAAAGAAAGTCAAGTTTAACTCCATGTTCTGCAAGGGCTTGTTTGGGATTGTACCAGTCAGAGTCAACAGCATTAGCGATCGCGGGTTTAGCATGATGAGTTAGAGCAACTGCTACAAATTTGCGATCGGATGGATCGAATTTTTGAAGAGATGGGGATTTTGGAAACTCGGCAAAATCATTTTCGCCAATTCTCGTAATCGCAACTCTTTCGCACCGTTGCGTGGCTTGATGTGTCAAAACCCATTTCAGAAATGCGTCACCTGCATGAGGTGATCATCGAAATTAGGCACACGATTTCTATAAACATCGGTCACTGACCGACACGGATTATCACCTGCTGAATCAAGATTCCTAAACCCTTTATCCCATCGGACATAATCACTACACAGGTTGAGGGCAATGCATAATTGCGGTTCCGCCGCACTACTTTAGTATCGAAGCTACCCATAGAGAATTTTCTGGGTTGGCTAGTGGGTAAAACGTGTCATGAAACCCTAAAGTAAATTTCAGTAGTGATGCTATAAGCGCCAGTTAATGCCAATTAATTTGTTAGAAGCCTTTGTCCTTGCGGTGATACTTTGTGGCTTTTTGGGGATTATTCTCAAAAAGAATTTAATCATGAAAGTAATCTCAATGGATGTAATGAGTAGTGGGGTAATTGCCTATTTTGTGGTGATTGCTGCCCGTCAAGGCGTATTTACGCCGATCCTTGGGGATATACCAAGGACTAATTATGCTGACCCTGTGCCACAGGCGGTGATCTTGACGGCAATCGTGATTGGCTTTTCGATTCAGGCGCTGATGTTAGTCGGGGTGATCAAGTTATCCCGAAACAATCCCACTCTAGAAATCCACGAGATCGAGAAGAGTGACCTTGTATGACCACCCTAACTTTAATCTGGATTGTCTTGCCATTTATGGTGGGATTTATTATTTATCTACTGCCCAAGGGCGATCGCTATTTGGCGTTAATGGGGGCAGTCGCCTCAGCGCTGTATGTGATTCCATTGTTTATCCAGCAAACTCCAATCAATTTACAATTGCTCGATAACTTTGGTGTGACCTTGACTCTTGATCCCTTGGCAGGATTTTTTATCTTGACCAATGCTCTAGTCACGGCGGCGGTGATTATTTACTGCTGGCATAGCGATCGCACCGCCTTTTTTTATGCTCAAGTCATATTGCTACATGGCAGTATCAATGCGGCTTTTGCCTGCTCCGACTTCATCAGTTTATATGTAGCTCTAGAAGTAATTAGCATCGCCAGCTTTTTATTGATTGCCTATCCCCGTAGCGATCGCTCGATCTGGATTGGTTTGCGCTATTTGTTTGTTAGCAATATCGCCATGTTGTTTTATTTAATTGGCGCAGTACTGGTTTACAAGGCAAATCACTCGTTTACCTTTATTGGATTGCGTGGCGCACTTCCTGAAGCGATCGCCTTAATCTTTTTAGGACTATTGGCAAAGGGTGGTATTTTTGTGTCAGGACTATGGTTACCATTGACCCATGCGGAATCTGAGTCGCCAGTGTCGGCGCTGATGTCGGGGGTGGTTGTCAAGGCGGGAGTTTTACCATTGTTGCGATGCGCCCTATTGATCGAAGAACTTGATCCGATCGTACGGCTCTTTGGGGTCAGTACTGCGTTATTAGGTGTGACCTTTGCCGTATTTGAAAAAGATACTAAACGTCTATTAGCATTTTCAACGGTTTCCCAAGTTGGATTTATTTTAGCTGCACCTGCCGTTGGTGGATTCTATGCTCTGACTCATGGCTTAGTTAAGTCATCTTTATTTTTGACTGTGAGTAAATTGCCTAGCCGCAATTTTAGGGAATTAGAAAAACAGTTAATGCCTCGAAATATCTGGATTGCTCTTGTAATAGCAAGTTTTTCGATTTCTGGATTTCCATTATTGGGTGGATTTGGGGCAAAAATATTAACCCTTAAAAATGTTTTGTCTTGGCAAGATGTGGGGATGAGTGTGGCGGCAATTGGTACAGCGATTTCCTTTGCCAAGTTTATTTTCTTACCCCATCAACCAGAAATTGAGGCTCATCCTTCAAAAAATCAAACTTCCTATTGGGTGGCAATCTCGATTTTATTAGGCGGACTAGTTATCGCAAACATTGTCTACTATGAAGCCTATACTCTGGAAAATGCCATTAAACCTCTGGTAACGATCGCGATCGGTTGGATAGCCTATTGGCTCATTTTCCGCCGTGCATCCGTTAATTTACCCGTCTTATTTGAAAAGTTTGAGAACCTAATCGGCTGCATGGGACTGATGTTAGTTTTACTGTTCTGGATGGCAATTGCATGATTGGACAATTTATTTTAAGAATCGTGATTTGGTTTTTACTAACCGCAAATTTTAGTATTACCAATATCATCATCGGTTTGATTGTTTCCCTGCTAATGCCGTATTACCGATCAGAAAACGTTCGCTTTAAAGATGTTTTACAGAGCCTCGTTAGGATTATTAAGGCAGTGCCACAATCCTATATCGAATCGATCCAGATGATCTGTCAACCTCACAAACACGAAGAAGTATTGCTCGAAAAAGCCAAACTTCACCGATCAGCAGCATTAGTTTTCTTGGACATTTTCCTAATCACCTATACCCCCAAAACCATTGTTCTCAGACATCACGAAGAAGGCTGGTATGTGGTGCATCATGTGATCAAACGCCAGAAGAGGTCAAACCCATGAATATTGATTTATCAACCAAGGCTGTATTAAATTTTGCTGTCGGTGCGATGGTTGTCGCTATGGTGATTCCGCTATATCAAGCTTGGAAACACAACGATAATATTTGGGAAATCATGCTTGCTTTTTCCAGTATTGCCGCCAAATCCTCAGTGCTGATTTTAGCGATCGCGATCTTACGAGATGATTGGATGATCGGTGTAGTTGGCGTGATTATTTTGAGTGTTGGCAATGCTGGCTTTATGCTCCTAGCCCATATCATCAGACGCACAGGAGAAGTATAACCGTGGCAATCTTCATAAATATTCTTAGCTATATTTGTATTTTTGGTGGATTAGTGTTTTGGTTTTGGGGAACTGTGGCTCTCCTGACAAAGCGATCGGTTCTTTTTAAGCTCCATAGTCTATCGGTATCCGACACCATTGGCTCGATCGCGATCGTCTTTGGCTTGATACTACTCCGCCCCAAGGAATTACCATTACTAATTCTTGCGATTATTTCCTTAGCCCTATGGAATACGATGCTGTGCTACGTGATGGCTTACTGCTCTAGCAGTACAAGAAGTAATAAATAGCCTTTAAAAATTCAATAAGCAAATAAAAGAGGTAAAGAGGTAAATGAACAGTAGTTATGATGGTTATGTCTATGCGATCGCCGTACTGTTACCCATATCAGCAGCAATGTTAGTATCTCAAACTAATCCCTACAATGCCCTAGTCATACGCGGCATTTTGGGGGCATTATCAGCGCTAGTCTATACGATTTTGGGAGCGGCAGATGTGGCTCTGACTGAGGCGCTAGTCGGTGCTTTTTTAGCCACAATGCTCTATGCAGTTGCCGTGCGCTCTTCTTTAGTTTTGCGCTTAGGTGTGGTTGAATCAGTTGCGATCGCCCACAATTTAGAAGAAGAAGAATTAAATAAACTCAATCTTCCCTTTGAACAGCTAAATCAACAATTGGAGCAACCTGAGCAGAATCGTGATCCAGTTCCTAACTCTGATTTAAAAAAGCTGATCGATGTTCTCAAAAGCACTTTCAGTAAGTACTATATGCGGGTTGAGCTAGTTCCCTATTCAAACGAAGCAGAACTAGAACAAGCTCTAACTGATAAAATTGTCCATGCTACCCTACATAATTCAGAACATCAAGATGCGGAATATCAAGAAGGTGTGAAATCCAACTTTTACCAAATCAAAATCCGTCTGCATCGTCTCTATGAGATTATGCTAACCAATCCAGTTTTAGCAAATGTCCAGTTGATTTATACCAATGCCGCAAATGGAATTGCCATTTCCTAGAGAGCTTTGCGCTCAAGTCAAATAAACTTTTAAATAAACTTTTACAAGTATTGCGAAGTAGCGCCTTTAAAAATTTATTTGTGATTCAACGATAAGAAACCTTTGAAATAGATTATGAAATGGATTTATATAGTTGCTGGCATTGCTTTTTTTGTGAAAATGCTTTTTTTGTCTAACCCAGCCCCTAGCCTGCCGTTCTCGATTGTCGAGGTGATCGCTCAAGATAGTGGGGTTAGTAATGTAGTTTCAGGAATCATTTTTCGCAATCGACTGTATGACACCATTTTTGAAGTGATTGTCTTCACGATCGCCATCATGGGTGCAAATTTCTTGCTTGCCAATGAGAAACCATTTACGCGAATTTATCAATTTACCGATCAAACTTCGATTGTCCTTGCCCATCTGGGCGCTACTATTGCTGCTCTAGTAGCGATCGAGTTGGCAATTCGTGGACATCTTAGCCCAGGGGGAGGCTTTGCGGCAGGTGTGGCAGGTGGAACGGCGATCGGCTTAATCGCCATTACTTCACCTCCAGAAAGACTGCAAAGCCTCTATAAACGCTGGCATGCCGCCACTTGGGAAAAGATCTCAGTACTGATTTTTATTATTCTGTCAGTAATTACTCTTTCAGGGTTAGAACTACCCTACGGACAAATGGGCGATCTATTTAGTGGCGGCATTATCCCAATTCTGAATATATTGGTGGCAATTAAGGTGGCGCTAGGCTCATGGTCAGTTGTTTTAGCCTTCATTCGCTATCGAGGTTTATTGTAAATAACTAGTGAAATTTGTTCTTCTCGGAATTACTGGCATTGGTTCAGTCTAATTGGTAGCCTGAAACCGTTACAATACAAGCCGTTAACAGAGAATGCGAAGTTGAAGTAGTTCCTTACAAGTTAAACCTTTTTGGAGAATATCAAGAGCGACAGCAGGAACTTTTCGCATGGTTCTTGCCTCAACTTCAATTCTCTTCATAATTTTCTCTTGATCAATATCCCAAGTTTATGATTTTTTAAGAAAGGCGATCGCCTCTACGTGAGATGTTTGCGGGAAAAAGTCGATTGGTTGAATGCGGGTGAGTTGATAGCGATCGCCTTCGCATAATAGTTTTAAATCTCTGGCTTGAGTGGCGGGATTGCAACTGACATAGACGAGATGGGCGGGAGGATTTTCGCGCAAAAAGTTAATTACTGAGGGTTCGCAACCTTTACGGGGAGGATCGAGAATGACGATATCGGGTTGTAGATTGAGAGTGCTAATTAATTCTTCGACCTTGCCCGTGTGGAATACTACGTTATCAATGCCATTAAGGTCAGCGTTGAGTTTGCCTTGGGCGGTTGCCTGTGGCTGGATTTCGATCGCGATCGCCTGTTTGACTTGTTCAGCTAGGGGTAAAGCGATCGTGCCAATGCCAGCATAGGCATCTAAGAGAACTTCTGTTCCTTCTAGTTGCAATTCTGATTCGATAATGTTGAGCATCTTCTCTGCTTGCTCTGTATAAACCTGAAAGAAGGTATCACCACGCAAACGGAAAGTTAGACCCGCAAACTTTTCTAGGAGATAGTCCTTCCCAGCAATGCAACGGCTATCACGACCAAAAATGGCGTTGGTTTTATCAGGATTGCAATTGAGGATTACGCCTACTACCTTGTCGTAACGCTCTAGCCATGTCTGGGCAAATACTCCCAAATTCGGTACATCCCAATCACGGGTAACAATCGTAATCAATATCTCGCCCGTATGCCGGCCAATACGAAGCCCTAAATGGCGCAGCAAGCCTGTGTGGGTTGTCTCGTCATAGATTTCCCAACATTGGTTATGGATATCCATTTTGAGTTCGGCAAGCATCGGATCGAGGCGTTCATCTTGGGCTGGGCATTGATTGAGATTGACAATTTTATGACTTCCCTTTTGGTAATAGCCTGCTTTGAGATTGCCATCGCGACCTGTGGCGAGGGGATAGGTCACTTTATTGCGATAGTGGAGGCTCTCTTTTGCGCCAACGATTGGGGAGATTAATTCTTCTAAAAGGTCAGCATCAAAGCCGCCAATTCTTTGCATCGCCTGTAGGACAAGATTTTGCTTGGTTCTCAATTGGGCGGGATAGCTGACCGATTGCCACTGACAACCGCCGCATTTATCAGCAACGATGCAGCTAGGGCGAACGCGATCGCGAGAGGGTGTGAGAATTTTTTCAATACTTGCGTGGGCAAAATTTTTCTTGACAAATTCAATTTTGGCAACAATCTGATCGTCAGGGACAGTGTTAGGCACAAAGATGGCAATATTTTCATAACGTCCCACCCCATCGCCGCTATCGGCAAGATCATCGATGGTGAGCGTAATTTTTTGTCCCTGTAATAGCATTGTTTATCCTAAGAAAATTTAATCTGTACCTGCCCACGTCCAAGTGGGATTACCATCTTTGACTTCGTTTTTGAGAATGACAGGTGTAAGCCTATTTGCATCATACATCCCCGTCATGTCTAAAATCAGATAAGCATTGCCTTTTGTAAAGCGCATTCGGATGTAGGAATGACTTTGAAAGGGTTCATTATTCTTTGTAGCAATCCCTGCGGAAGCGACACAGTTTCGATATTTTTGTTGGAGTTTGGCGACCCAAATGACGCTGAATTGATCGGTGGATGCAATTTTAAACTCTCTGGTCAGCCAACCCATTTGCGCCTTGCCATCAATAGTATAGCCGCCTTCATAATAGGGGCGAGATTGTTCAGTGACGGTGATTTCGGTGGGACAGATCGGGAAGGCATCTTGAGGATTTAGGGGATATACCTTCAGGGTCACGGAACCCGCAAGGGCTGTATTGGCAAAATTCAGGATCGCTGTTTGGGCGATCGCTAAGCCCATCAAAAACGTAACTTTTCTAAACATGATTTTCTCGTTATAGAATTTAAACAACCTAAATTATTGTTTATATAAGTGAGCAAATGAGCATAAGCTCATTTGCTCACTTCTCCATCACTTGATTGAAGACTATGTTAATTCGATTGTTCCAAAGCCAAGATAGCGATCGCATCGCCCAGTTATTCCATGATACTGTGCGCGAGGTGAATATTCGTGATTACTCACCCTCACAGGTAAGAGCATGGGCTCCCGATGACCTCTATTTCACCAACTGGACAGAAGACTGTACGAATAGCTTCACCTATGTTGCCGAAGAAGAATCGGAAATCATCGGCTTTGCTCAGTTAGAAGCCAATGGTCACATTGACTGCTTCTTTTGTCATAAGGATTATCAGCGCTGTGGTGTGGGAACTCGGCTATATCGCGCCATTGAAGCAAAGGCTCTAGAATTAAAAATTGATCGCTTATTTGTGGAAGTGAGCATTACTGCGAGAGCATTTTTTAAAAGTCGTGGCTTTAAGGTGGTGAAGGAGCAGCAAGTTGCTTGTCGTGGCGAAAAGTTAACTAATTTTGTAATGGACAAGTCTCTTACAAAATATCTTGAGAAGCCTGAGCATTTTGTGGTGGCGACCTTCTACCATTTTGCTGATTTAGCTGATTATCGAGAAATGCGATCGCCTATTACAGATTTATGCGATCGCCATGACCTGAAGGGTGTAATTTTATTAGCGTCAGAGGGGATTAACTCCACCATTGCAGGTAGTCGAGAAGGGATTGATGCTCTCTTAAGTTATCTGCGTTCCGATCCACGGTTGCATAATTTGGAGCATAAGGAAACTTACTGCGAGGTGAGTCCCTACAACAAGGTACGAGTAAGGCTCAAAAAGGAACTTGTAAAATTTGGCGTGACAGGGATCGATCCTAGTAAAGAGGTGGGAACCTATGTCGATCCCAAGGATTGGAATCAGTTAATTGCCGATCCTGAAGTGATCGTTATTGATACTCGCAATATTTACGAAGTAAAATTTGGCACTTTTAAAGGGGCGATCGATCCAAATATTGATTTTTTTCATGAATTCCCCAAATATGTTGAGGAGAATTTAGGTACTAATAAACAGCAAAAAATTGCCATGTTCTGCACAGGTGGCATCCGTTGCGAGAAGGCTAGCGCCTATATGTTAGCTCAAGGCTTTGATGAGGTTTACCATCTCAAGGGAGGAATTCTCAAGTATTTAGCGGAAGTTCCCCCTGAAGAAAGTCTTTGGGAAGGCGAATGTTTTGTTTTTGACGATCGCATTGCCCTTTGATACCAAAGCACAGAGATGATTTCAACTCTACACTTAACCCACTAACTGCACCATTGAGCCTTCTTCACCCTTCGATACCTCGATTAAAGTATTAAAGGCTTCCTTCATTTGCGGCATATGCGTAATGACGAGAATACACTCAAAATCTGGCGCGATCGCATTGATGGCACTAACAAGGCGATCGCATCCTAACTGGTCTTGACTGCCGAAACCTTCATCAATGATTAGGGTTTGGAGAGTGCTGCCTTTGCGCTGGGCAAGGACGCGGGAGAGGGCAAGACGCACTGCGAAGTTAATTCTAAAGGCTTCACCACCTGAATAGGTTTCGTAGGGTCTAGTTCCTTTGGTGTCGGCAATTTCAATGTCGAGGGTTTCGATGATGCGATCGCTTTTTTTGCCCGATTTTTGGGTGATGAATCGCACATTTAATTGGCGATCGCTGAGTTGGGCGAGAATTTGATTGGCTTCCACTTCGATTTGGGGTAGGACATTTTCGAGCATCAGCGCTTGAATGCCATTCTTGCCAAAGGCTTGATAGAGTTCATTATGGATGCGTTGACGTTGACGGGCTGTTTCGATTTGAACAAGGGTTTCCTGTTCGCGTTGGTGGCTTTGCTCTAGTTGTTGTTGGGCTTGCTGAAGGCTACCGATTTGGGCGAGGAGAGAGTCCATTTGCGATCGCCAATTTTGCAAATTTTGTTTTAGCGCCTGAATTTCTTGAGCATGATCGCCATGCAAAGCTTGGACTTGAGCCTCTAATCCTATGATTTGAGTAGAAAGAGTTTGTAATTCCTGTTGATGATGGGTTTGGGCTTGTTGCAAATGGCTTACCTGTTGCTGAAGTTCGGGATATTCCTGTTCGGCGCGAGTGAGTTCTTGATAGCGCAATAAGGATGGCGTGAGTTCTTGCTTTTGACTGCGAAGTTGTTGATGGCGGTCAGGCTCATAGCCTAACTGAGTCAGAGTGCGATCGCATTGTTCGAGTTCGTGCTGAACTTCTAGATCAATCAGATTTTTAGTTAAGCGTTCCTGTAATTGATGAATCTTGGTTTGCAGATCGGGGATTTTTTGCGAGAGATTATCCGCTTGACGTTGCGCGTTTTTTAATTCCGATTGTTTGATTTCCGCCCAGCGCCATCGTTCCACATCTCCCCGCGCAAGGGCATGATTTTTTTCGTCATAGGCAAATTTATGAATATTCTTATCGATTAATTCCATTTCCTCCCATGCTTCACGCAAATAATTTTTAGTCCGCAAGCGATCGCCTAAATCTTGAATCTCGGCATCAATTAGCCCTAGCCTTTGCACTGCCTCAGATATAGCTTTCAATCTTTCCTGCAAAGTTCCCTTGCGCTGAATCAAATCATTAAGGGGCGCGAGTTCTTTTTTAAGATTACGATATTCATCGCGCAAAACTTCAATTTCGCAATTAGAAGCCGCCTGTTGCTCCTTCACCACCCAAATATCCGCTTGCAAATCGCGAGATTCTTGCTTGTGTTTTTTCTGGACTAACTGCCAGTGAGCTTCATCAAGGGGGCGATCGCATAAGGGACAGGGGGCATTCGGCACGGTTAAGTGACGCATTTTCGCTTCTAATTTTTTAAAAGCAGCTTCACTATCCGCTAAACGCGATTTTAATCTCTCCAAAAAATCCCGCCTCTCTAATCCCTTTTCATGGACGCGCTGTTGATAGACTTGCTTTTTTTGCAATGCCTCGATTTGGCGATCTAGCTCCTGAGCATGACCGAGCAAGCGATCGCGATCTTTCACCTGCAATTGCAACTGGTCACGTTTGGCAACTAATTCTTCTAACTTGGCGGTAAGTTTGGTTTCTTCACGTTCTAACTGATGTTTGAGGGTCTGATAGCGATGGACTAGGGGTGTAGATTGGGCATGGAGTCGATCAAATTCCTGCAAAACCGCCCTTGCTTTGTGTAATTCAGCGATCGCCCCTTCAATTTCCGTAGCTCGACTCCGAATCCCCTGTAACTCGCTTTCCTGCTGCACTAACGACTCTAGCTGCGCTTGATAATGGCGTAGTTGCCCTTTCAGATCACTTTGCAGACTGGCAAGTTTATGACTAAATTCTCCTCGGCGATCGCTGATTTGTTGATACTTTTGCAATTTGCGATCTAGTTCTGCCTCCTGCGCCGATAGCAATTGATAGCGTTCATAGTCTTGTAAAATTGGCGACCGCTGCAACAGATAGCCTTCTAACTGTTGCAATTGTTTTTGCTGATTGGTAAGTTGTCTTTCTATTTGAGCAAGATTACTTGCCAACGAATTTTGCTGCTGTTGCTGCCAAGTTAACTGTTGGGAAACGCTTGTATATTGCTTTTGTAAATCTTCTACGGTTTGTAATTGAGTGCGATCGCGGCTTTCCCATGCTTGCAACTCTGTTAACTGCGATCGCAAAGTTTCTAACTGCGGTGCGATTTCGGCTCCTGCTAAGATCTGTTCCTGCAAATGCGTTAATAAATTCTCTAAAATTGCCAACTCCGCCTTGCTGGTTCGCGCAATGTCCTTTGCCCTCTCCGCCAACTCGTCATACTGCGATAGCGCCAGCATATCCGCCAAAATCTGCTTGCGATCGCTCGGACGCTTCAGCATAAATTCATCGGCACGACCTTGGCGTAAATATGCCGAATTAACAAAAGTTTCGTAATCCATCTTGAGATGCGAAATGATTGTCTGCTGCGTGGATCGCACCTTGCGCTCCGTCAGAGATTTAAATTTCCCTTCGCTCTGCACCTGAAATTCTAAAGAGGTGGAACTATTGCGCGATCGGGTTCTGATTACTCGATAGACCTCACCACCAGCAATAAAGGTAAAGTCCACTTGAGTCTCCTTAGAACCCACATGAATTACATCATCTTCACTCGCCGCCCGACTGGCTCCCCACACTGCCCATGAAATGGCTTCTAATAAAGAGGATTTGCCCGCCCCATTCGCGCCACAAATGCAAGCAACATGTAGCCCACTAAAATCTAAGGCTAATTGTTGATAGCTCAAGAAATTTTTTAATCTTAATTTCTGAGGGATCATTTTGATGTGACAGAATCCATCTTAAGCAGTTATACTAATTGTTATCTTATTATCATAATAATGTATTACCAACTTACTTGATAAGAAGACTTCTTTAATTAAACAATCCCTTAAATACTCAGAATCAATGTATTGCTGCTGACAAGATGAGAGAGTTATGGAAATATGGGAACAAATTAGCCGCCAAAGAGTAAAGCACATCGTCGATAGCTATCAGTTAGATGGTGAAGACGATGAGTACTTCTATGAATATTTAGAAGATTTACTACAAGCCTACGCGCCGCCCCAAATCGAGCTAGCCCTTGTCGAAACTTTAGTTGAAAGTTGGCGCAATGTTCCGCTTCTACGGGGAGTTGTCTTTTTAGAGCGATCGCATGAAATTCTCAAGTCTTGGGAAACTAAAATCTTTGCCCCCAAAATTTCTCCTACCCATTTTCAACTGATTACAGGCTTAGATGCAACCCCCATCTTCGGCGCAGACAAAACCCAGCATCCCAAGCAAGTATCCTCTCTTGCTTTCCCCACTTAGAATATGCGGGCAAGTACTGAAAAAGTACTGAAAACTTGTTTCGTCTTCAATTTTTATCATAACAATACGATTTTTTGACTTAACCAAGTCATGAAGTTAGCAAATCAGAAAAATGCTTTCTTAAAGTTATTTCCACTTCTTTTTCCAGTTCTTGAAAAGCAGATAAATTTCTCAATGGCTCATAGTCTTCTATTTCCTCAGCTATTCTAACGCAATAGTTGGAAGGGATATTTACCCTTTTACCACGTCTATTTGGAAAACTAGCATCAGTTAGAAGCTTTTCTAGTCTTTCTTTAGGATCAGCTATTTTTTCGATTTCAGAAATCTTTGGCAAACTTAAATTCTGTCTACCACTGGGATTTCCTACTACTTTCCGAATTGCCTCCTCATTGAAAAGAAGCCAAGATTCAATCATTTTTATAGGAATCACGCATACAATTGGAGGCAATGTCTTTTTTATAAGCTTTTCTGCTTTGCGAATTTCCTTTGTACGAGTTTCGATAGGAGTTTCATCGGATTCAGCATCACGGTGAATAAACAAAATATTACAGGGGAATAAATCCAAAGCGATCGCGATTTTATCTTGTAACCTCTTAGGAGGATTTCGTAAACTTCCTAGAATTGGCAACTGCGGCTGGATTCCAATTTTTACTCCTAAGTTTATTAAAAGCCAAGTCAGGATTGGTATTAAAGCATCATCGGTACGTCCATCTGCGATTAATGTATATTTAAAATCGTTCATAACTCTAGGATAGCCTCCGTAAATCCAGTGATATATGGCTGTATATCATCTCTATCAGCAACTCTAGATCTTTTCTTGGATTTAAGCTTAGGATTTCCACCATTATTATTGACATCAATTTTTTCATTAGAAGCAACTGGATTAAGATAACCAAGTAGTCTACCTTTTGCGACAATATTTGTCGCCTCATCTTTAGTTCGCCAAGTATCATTTAAACAACTAAATCTAACCCCTTTATATCGTTTGTGATTATTAACTATCTCTTTTAACTCTGCAATAACAAGACTATCATCTGGAACTTGCAATACAACCGCAGGAGAATGGGTGTTAATTATAACTTGACGTAGGGGATTATCAATGTCAACTGGCTCATTAGCATCTGTAGCAATACTTTGTAAAAGCTTTAAAATTGCAGGTATTCTTTCAGGATGAATACCATTTTCAGGTTCTTCTAAACATAGCAAGCCTTGAGTTTCATGATCAAGATTTAGTACAGCTAAAGCAAGAAACCTTAAAGTCCCATCACTCAAGGCTCTAGCAGGATGGAATGTTCCATCCCGACCTTGAACCATTAAAGTTAAAAGCTGACGCTTTTCATCGCGATCAATACTTACACTCCTAACATCATGAATTAACTCAGAAAGAGTATTTGCAACTTGAGCATAAATTTGCTGCTCACTATCATCCAAAGATTCTCCAGTATTTAAGTTTTCTATATCATTTGCAAGACGGTATAATGTAGCAGGAAGATGAGAACCATCCATACCTAATACTGTATCAGACATAAAATCATCTGATTCCCTTAGTGATGAAGGCTCAAGCTGTAGAATACGCCATGATTGCATCTCTCTTTTAGCCAATAATGCTGTTGGACTTTCTAACGCATTAGATTCTGAAAGAACAGTTCTTGGCAAGGTTTTTGCTAAAAATTTTCTTGATGTACCGACAGATCCTCCTTCGTCTCTACCACTACTACCACTATCTTGATGTACCTTTATCTTTCTATCATCATCATATTTCTCTCCTTCAGTAGAAATAAATGGAACTCGACGTTGAGACTGAGATTCAAACCAAGAATTAATCCATTGTTTCGAGTAATCAAAAAGAAGATTTTCTTGTATATCGTATTTTTTAATTCTTACAAGCTCTTCCTTAAGAATTTCCAGTGTTCCTAATGATTTTGGAAATCTTTGTTCAGCACGATAAGCCACAATTAATGTATAACGAAGAAAAGTACTACTTGCTTTTGCCCCCTGTCCTAGATCGTCTATACCCTGCTTAGGTATAAGCATCTCAGCTTCAAAACTCATTTCTGTATCGTATTCATCTCCTACTCGATGAAAAAGACTACGAATATCGGGATTCTTTCGACTTTTTTCATTTTCCTCTCGAATTGATCGGGCGGCTTCGATTAAAGAGCGATCGCTTAGAGCACTTAAAAACTGAATAGCATCAAAAAGATTGGACTTGCCTACCCCGTTAGCTCCAGCAATACAGGTAAACGGAGAAAATCGGATGTCTACATCCATGAGATTCTTAAAACCAGATACCTTTAAACGAGTAAGCATAAATAGTTCCGTAGGGACAAGCAATAAGAGATTTTATTTCAATAGCGTCTTGATTGTTAGCTAAAACTTACCTAAGAATAGAAAGTTTGAGTGTTGTTGTCAGTAAATTACATTATATAAATAGCTTAGTCTATAATTAAGCTGAAACTTAAAATTTCATTTCTTAAAACTTTTATATTTTCAAAACTTTTAAATAACCTGATCGCATGGTATCTTCGCTGCCCCTAACCACAAACATCTCCTATACTCCTATCACCTTTCCTCTTGCGGCTGTGGTCGGTCAAGAAGCGATTAAAACCGCTTTACTGCTTGCCGCGATCGATCCTGCGATCGGAGGGATTGCCCTCGCAGGTAGACGCGGTACAGCAAAATCTGTTCTCGCTCGTGGCATTCATGCCCTATTACCACCAATCGAAGTCGCGGTTGAATCCCTCAGCAATTGCGATCCGACTAAGCCCGACACATGGGACGATGTGCTAGTCAAGGCGATGCAGGATAAAGATCTTAGTGAAGTTGCCACAAAAGTTATTCCCGCACCCTTTATCCAAATTCCCTTGGGAATTACTGAAGATCGATTAATTGGTTCGGTAGATGTGAGCCGTTCCGTGCGTGAAGGGCAGACGATATTTCAACCGGGGTTGTTAGCAGAAGCGCATCGTGGCGTTCTCTATATTGACGAAATTAATTTACTTGATCCGCAGATTTCTAATTTACTGCTTTCGGTTCTCTCCACAGGCTATAACCAAGTCGAACGCGAAGGAATTAGCTATCAACATCCCTGTCAACCTTTGCTGATTGCCACTTATAATCCAGAGGAAGGAGCGCTAAGTCAGCATTTAATGGATCGGATTGCGGTTAATCTGTCAGCCGATGGAGTTCTTTCCCTCGATCAGCGAGTGGAAGCTGTGGATATGGTGTTGGATTATGCCAATTCGCCTGAAGCTTTCTTACGTGGCTATGATGCCGATGTCGATGATTTGCGAACCCAGATTATTTTGGCGAGAGAATGGCTAAATGATGTGACTATCGCCAGAGCGCAAATGCAGTATCTGATTGCGGAAGCGATGCGGGGTGGTGTACAGGGACATCGTGCCGAGTTGTTTGCGGTGCGTGTAGCGAAGGCGGCGGCGGCTTTGGAAAGTCGCACTCAAGTTAACGCCGATGATTTACGTCAGGCAGTGGAGTTGGTAATCGTACCGCGATCGCCTCTTTCTCCAGAACAACAGCAACAACAACCCGAACAGCAGCAACAGCAAGCACCACCACCGCCGCCCAATGATGATGGTGAACAGGAACAGGAGGATAATCAGGAAGATCAGGAACAGGAGCAAGAACAGGAAGATGAATCTCCTGAAATTCCTGAAGAGTTTATCTTCGATCCTGAAGGTGTAATTCTCGATCCTGAAGTGCTATTTTTCGCGCAATCGATGCAAAAGCAAGGGCGATCGGGTACGCGCAATGTCATCTATTCCCAAGAACGTGGGCGTTATATTAAGCCAGTTTTACCCCAAGGAAAGAGCGATCGCATTGCTGTTGATGCTACTCTCCGCGCTTCGGCTCCCTATCAAAAGGCGAGAAGATTGCGTCAACCCCATCGCAAGGTCATCGTTGAAAGTACCGATGTCAGAGCGAAAAAGTTAGCTCGTAAGGCGGGAGCATTAACAATTTTCTTAGTGGATGCGTCTGGTTCGATGGCACTCAATCGAATGCAATCGGCTAAGGGCGCGGCTTTGCGGATGCTTACTGATAGTTATCAAAATCGTGACCAAATTTCCCTAATTCCTTTCCGAGGTGAAAAAGCCGATGTATTGTTACCACCAACCCGTTCCATTGAGGCAGCAAGGCGGCGTTTGGATACGATGCCCTGCGGTGGTGGTTCGCCATTGGCGCATGGTCTGACTCAAGCCGTGCGGGTGGGCTTGAATGCTCGTCAATCGGGTGATGTTGGCTCGGTCACGATTGTGGCGATTACTGATGGACGTGGCAATGTGCCACTAGCGCGATCGCAGGGTGAGCCAATTGATCCTGAAAATAAGCCTGATATCAAAGGTGAATTAATCGATATTTGTCGCAAGATTCGCGCCTTGAATATGGGGCTATTGGTAATTGATACGGAAAACAAATTTGTATCAACGGGTTTTGCCAAGGAACTTGCTGCCGCAGGTGGTGGCAAGTATTACCATTTGCCTAAGGCAACCGATCAAGCGATCGCGAATGTAGCACTTAGTGCGATCGCTGATTTGCGTAACTAAAAAAGAAAGGGCGCTTTGCGCCCTTTCTTTTTTATGGCTCAATTCCTATCTTTAAGCTTTATGATAATTAGAGATTAGACAATAGATTGCAAGTTAATTGTGACGCGCAAAAGAAAAATTGCAATATTGTTAGGTGTATTACTGGGGATTGCGGTGGCGATCGCTGGTTATTTTCTCTATTGCCCTAGTCCAACTATCGGGCTATTTCCGCCTGCTCCAAGCGCTAAAACTCGGACGATTTATTTTATACAGCATGACTGGCATTCGGGCTTAGCATGGGCGCAACAAGACAAGGAAAACTTTGGGGTAGAAGCATGGAAGGATGCGCCATTTGTAGAAGTGGGATGGGGCGATCGCCAATTTTATTTTGCTGGTGATCAATCAATTCCTTCGATGCTACGAGCAGCTTTCATTCCATCAGATAGCGTGATGCACGTAGCCAGTTTTGCCGAACCACCTGAGCAGTTTTTTAAATTCCCCGTTTTTAAAATTGAATTATCAGAATTAGGATTTCAAAATTTATTTACCTACGTAAAGCAGACTTTTGCAGTGAATGAAAGGGGCGATCGCTTAGCAGCGATCGGTCAGGGGCAGTATGGTATAAGTAATTTTTATGCGGCAGTTCCCAAATACTTTTCGGCATTTAACTGCAACACATGGGCGGCTGAAGCTTTGCGCCAAGCAGGGGTTTCTATCTGTCCTAATCGCGCTCTGTTAGCCAAAAATCTTGCCGAGCAACTAAAACACCAATAAAGATATTGGCTTCGCCAATATCTTTATTGGAACTCCTGCAACGCCGATCGCAATATTTCCGCAGTTTCGTAATTTTGTTGCTGCTCATGTAGTTGAATTGCTGTAGTAAAAGAGGTGATCGCCTCTGGAAAATATCCCACTTTCATCAGCACCACCCCCAAATTTTGATGAGCATCGGCATAGGTGGGTTCTAGGGAAATAGCCCTTTGATAGGAAGCGATCGCTTCGGTGAAACGTCCCGAAGTTTTAAGCGCAATTCCATAATTAAAATGACCTTGAGCAAAGTTAGGCGCAATTTGGGTCACCTTTTCAAAATAGGCGATCGCATCCTGCGGATTAAGCTCTTGATAGATATTTCCCAAGTTGAGATAAGCCGACAGTTTAACAAGATTAGGAACATCAAGATCTATTACTTGGGTATAAGCTTGTTTTGCTAATTCCCAATCCTTATTTTGTTGATAGGCAAGCCCTAAATGATAATAAATCTCACAGCGAGTTAAGTTCTGCTGCTCGCTATCATCCATTAATGACAAGCTCTTTTGTAATAGAGAAATACCAAAATAGCGATCGCTATCAGGATGATTGATATACAAAGCCCCTAATTTGTTGAGCATATAACTATCCTCAGGAAACTCGTCTAAATGCTTGTGCATTAACCTTTGAGCAAACTCATACTTATGCCTTAGCTGAATTTCACTATCCCTATAGCCATAATGCCGTAAAACTGGAACTTCCACATTTAGAACTCGCCAATGTGGTTCTTTTGCTTGCAATGCAACCACCGATTGATCAATGGATTCATGATAGATTCCTGTAAAAGCAATCTCAGGAAGATTGCGAAATAGGCGTAAAACCAGAGAATATGGCGCTTGCTTCGCCCCAATTTCTGATCGCATCAAATTTACGGCTAGGCAATCCGACTGTTGCATCACCTCTTGCAAAAGGGCGATCGCCCTTTGTTCTAAAACCTCATCCGCATCAATTACAAATATCCATTTCCCCTTAGCCTGTGAGATCGCATAGTTCCGAGCCTGTGCAAAATCATCACACCACTCAAAATGCAAAACTCTCGCCTGAAATTTCTTAGCAATACTTATAGTGCGATCGCTCGAACCTGTATCCACGACAATAATTTCATCGGCAAGCGATCGTAAACTCCCTAAACATTGCGATAAGTGCTGTTCCTCATTTTTAACAATCAAACAAGCACTTACCTCAATTGCAACAGGCGATCGGGCAAAGGATCTGGATTTCTTATGATGCTTTTGGTTTGACATGTACAGCTACTCCCTTCATAGTCAAGAATTAATGTTGCGGAGTTTTTCTTGCAACACCAGTTCTTGACCTTATTTTGCAAGCACCTATATGGGTTGAGTCTACCATTATCATCAAACAGTTGCATAAAAAATTCGGAAAACCTTGGATATCCCTGAAACCTTTACCTTTACCTAGGTAAAGGTTTCAGGGATATCCAAGGTTTTCTACATCACAAAGCTCGTTAATATAGCTATTGAAAAGACTTATAGAAGTTACTAGGACAAGATACAGTTGCAGTATTAACACTACCTGCTGTAGACAACACAATCTGACCAAGTTGACTAGAATCACAGACAAGAGCTGAAAACGATGCGCTTCCGCCCACATCTATAATTCCTACCACGCTAACAAAAGCACGTAAAGTTCTTTCTCCAGCTTTAGGAATAGCAGAATTTGTAACGATTCTACTCAAATCTGAGGGGCTAGATGAAGCAATATTACCGTTAATATCACCTTGAATAGAAGAAAAGTCATAGTAAGTCGAAGAGCTAACTACACCAGCCCCCAAGCTATTAAGATCGGTAGTAAACGTCTTTTTTTCCATGTAATAGGCTTGTTGTAAACGGTTCACGGTTCCCACATAGGACTTAGCTTCCGCAGCTCTCGCTTTACTCACTTGATTCAAAAAAGATGGTAAAGCGATCGCTGCTAGTAAGCCAATGATAATAATAACTACTAGTAGCTCGATTAAGGTAAAGCCGTTATCATTATCCCTATTTGATAACTTAGACAAATAAAATGACACAAGCTGAATAGAGGTTTTAGCGTTCATTGTCTTGAAATCCCTAGGTAAATTGATGAGCTGATGCTCAGCAAATAGATGTGATTAATTCGTTGATTTTTGGCTGTGCGCTCACAAAATTTATAAAATTCCCCAAAGCAGCTTGGCAAAAGTTTTTACCAAGTTAAATGACCCGTGATATTTCTAGCCTTTTATCAACTTACCCAATTTCAAAGAAAATCAATCAAATCAACCAAGTTAATAACTATACCTTTTACATTAATTTGTAAACAGAAAAACCTTTATAAATTCGTTAAAAAGGTTATACCTAGATACTTCCAACGAATTTCTGTCTATATTGAGTGGAAAGATTGTATGAGATTTTTAATATCCCTGTGGTAGATTGAAAATTGTTATACAGGAACTTAATCTGCCGTATTACACGTCATAAGGGCTTAAACAAAAAAGTATTTTTAGTGATTATTGGATTAGTTTAAGCAGAGGTTTATTCTAATCCAAAGATTATAAACAACGGATCAAGATTTATGTTGCAAACTCGACTTAGTTTAATAGCTACATTAACTAGCTTGATATTTTTGGGATGTACGGGTCAGGAAGCGACAAATTCCACACCATCTCCCACTAGTTCACTGGCTACAACTTCTAAACCTACTAGTTCCTTATCTGAGTCTCCTCAATCAACACCAACAAATAGTAGCCCCTCTACAGCAAAGGCGATCGCTGTCGGTGATATTAAAGAAATCGAAGATAATAGCGTTTGCGGTAAAACCAAAGTGACCTATGCCTATGGAGAAACCTCTAACTATCGTGTTTATATCTGTGCAGACACGAATGCTCCAGAGCGTCCTCGTTATTACATCAGCCGTAATAAGGATGGTAGTGGCGGTTTGGATATGGAAGCGATGAATTATAATCCCCAAAAATCTGGGGCAATTGAATTTAAAAATGATGGTTATTTGTATACCCTTGAATCTCCGACCACTCAAAATCCTGAGCCTGTTTTGCGTGTTACCTTTCCGAATGGCAAGTTAAATGAAGAGCAGTTATTACGCTATCTGTCGAGAAGCAATAACTCTAGTAATTCTAATAATGCGGATGCGACTGCGAGTAAGCCTAGTTCTTCAGCATTACAGTATGTATTACAAAATCGTGAAAGCTTAGGAATTTGTAAAGATAACTTCCGTGCAGAGGATGGTTCTAAAGCTATAGGTTCGAGGGAGTTTCAAATTTCTGAGAAGAAGTATTTGGTGCAAATTCAATGTTTCCTTGCTGCTTATCAGGGTTCTTTTGAATATGCGCTATGGATTGATGAATCACCTAAACCTCGTGTTATCCCTCTAGAATTTGATGGTTTTCAAGAATCCAAAGAGGGCGAGCCCCCTAAGCGGATCACCAGTAGATCGATCGCTGGTACTCCGAGATTTAATGTGCGATCGCAAACTATGACTAATTTCACGAAGTTTCGTGGAGTTGGTGATTGTGGGTCTTCGGCACTTTATAAGCTCGAAGGCGATCGCATGGTTTTGCAAGAGTTTCGGGCTAAGTATGCTTGCGATGGCAAGTATATTAAAGACTTCCCAATTATTTATCCTTAGTATTAACCTTACGAAGTCGGTGCGAAGCCCCGACTTCGTAAGGTTAATCTAAGCATAATTACAAACCAAAAACCGTAAAGTTGCGCCCCTACGGGGCGCAACTTTACGGTTTTTGGTAATTTATTTTGCCCAAGCACTCATAGTATTAACTGATTGGCAGAGTAAACCAAAACCGTGAGCCGACATTTGGTTCACCAATTACGCCAATCTCCCCACCATGAGCTTGGACAATTTGACGGCAGATATATAGCCCTAAGCCAAGACTTAGCGATCGCCGATTGAGATTAGGTTGGGTCTTACCCTGTGCGTAAAGCTCAAAGAGATGTTCGCTCTGTTCGCGGGTCATTCCCACACCGTTATCTTCCACTTCGCATATCATCATATTCTGGGGACTAATCTGAGCCGAAATCTTCAGTTGAAGATTGGGTGGATTGTGTTTAATCGCGTTGGCAATCAGATTTTGAAAAACTCTGCAAATATAGACGGAATCAATGGTTACCGTTGGCAAATTATCCGTAACATTAATGACAATTTCGGTTTCTTCCTTATCTAAAAGTCCTTGGAGATCATCGATCGCCGCTTGGATAACTTCTCTAATCGCAATAGAGTGCTGACGAATTGTAATGCCATGCACATCATTAGTATGGGACTCTAGTAGGGAATTGATTAGGGCTAATTGGCGATTACTGCTTTGGCGCATTCGCGCTAGGGTTGTACGGGGCAAGGGGACATTTGGTTCATGATCTGGGGATGTCGAGGACAAATGATCTAACACCATGAGCAGTCCTGTAACAGGATTGCGGAGATCATGGGAAACTGCATGAAGGAAAATCGTTAAGGCTTCTTCGGCACGCTTACGTTCGGATATTTCCGTTTGTAATTCAAGATTTTGGAGTTCTATGGTTTGACGTTGCTTAGTGATCGTTAAATGGGTACGAATTCTGACTAAAACTTCTTCATGCTCAAAGGGCTTCGTCACATAGTCTACGGCTCCTAACGACAAGCCCCGCACCTTATCCACTGTTTCCGATAGGGCGGTCATAAAAATAACGGGAATCTTAGCGGTTTCTCGATTAGCTTTTAGCCTTTGACAGGTTTCAAATCCATCAATTCCGGGCATCATTACATCTAGGAGAATTAAATCTGGCTTGACATAGCCAATCTGCTCGATCGCACTTTCTCCATCAGTGGCTACCAACACCCTCAGTCCCACATTTCGCAGCAAGTTGACCAATACACTTAAATTAGTGGGATTATCGTCTACGACTAGCACACAGCCTTCGAGCGCATGACAGAGGTTGGAGATGGCAGAAGTCTCCACTGTTGTCCTATCGATAGTCTGATCAATGAAATTTTGCAGGCGATCGCTCATAAAGTTACGTAGCTACTAACCTAGATTATGTCAGTTATGAAACTACTTGGGGATAGGGATTATTGCTGGATTGCAAGAATTTGTAATAATATGCTGTTTTTTACATGAACTCCAAGGAAGATGGTAGAAGGTTTGCAAAGCAAACCTTCTACCATCTTCCTGACAGCGAAGCCCTTGGGTTTAAAATTGTAAATAGTTAAGCTCAACAAATCATCTATGAATATTCGCATTGGCAATGGTTATGATCTGCATCGACTCGTTAGCGATCGCCGCCTGATTTTGGGCGGAGTTGAAATTCCCTACGAAAAAGGCTTACTGGGTCATAGTGATGCTGATGTATTGACCCATGCGATTATGGATGCGATGTTGGGAGCGCTTGCCCTTGGCGATATTGGGCATTATTTCCCACCCTCTGATCCCCAATGGGCAGGAGCCGATAGCATGATGTTATTGCAACAGGTGCAGGAATTAATCGGCGCACAGGGTTGGCGAGTGAATAATCTTGATGCGATGGTTATTGCGGAAGCCCCTAAGTTAAAGCCCCACATTAAAGCAATGCGCGATCGCCTAGCTCAAGCCCTGAATTTACCGATCGATTGCGTTAGCGTCAAGGCTACGACTAATGAAGGGATGGATGCGATCGGTCAGAAAGAGGCGATCGCTGTTCATGCGGTAGTTTTATTGGTGAAATAGTATAGCCAGCACTTCAGGCTGACTATACTATTTCATGAGAATGGTTTCTAAATAAAGATAAGAAAAAAAAATGGCGATCGGGAAAAGAAGTATGCAGAAACGAACTAGGGTCAAACAATGGAAAGCCGCCATCTTGCTGCTGATCATCGGCATGTGTTCACTGCTGCTTTGGGGTTGCTCAATTAAGTCCGAAGCCCTCAAAGATCGCCTAGTTGTTCCCTTAGATAGCGATATTAAAACCTTTAATCCGATTCTAGTTAATGATGCCTATAGTGGCATTGCGATGAGCTACACCCTCACAGGACTAATTGTCGAAAATCCCCTCACCAAACAATTAGAGCCAGAACTGGCAGAGAAATGGGAATTTCAGCAAGAAGGCAAACAACTTATTTTTACAATGCGTCCAGACCTCAAATGGTCAGATGGTCAACCGCTTACCGTGGACGATGTCCTATTTACCTTTCAAGACATTATCTTTAACGAGAAGATTCCTTCAGGTAGTCGTGATGTATTAAGAATTGGGAAATCTCAAACCTTACCAAAGATTGAGAAGCTAGACGATCGCCGCATCTCCTTCTTCATGAGTGAACCTTTTGCCCCAGCCCTGCGGACTATTGGCGGCACGAGTATTTTACCTAAACATGTTTTTGCTTCTACAGTCGTAGAAAATCCCAATGACAAAAAAATTAAATTCTTAGAAACATGGACACTCAATACGCCCGTTAATCAATTAGTTGGTAATGGCGCTTACATCATGCAGGAATACCGTCCTTCCGAAAGAATTATCTACCAGCCAAATCCCTACTATTGGAAAAAAGGAACTCCTAAGATTGAAAAATTTGTGATGCAAGTTGTGGAATCTCCTGATACCGCCCTACTGCGGTTCCGTTCAGGGGATTTAGATATGTATCGGCTCCGAGGAGAGGACTATCAATTATTAAAGCGTTTTGAACAACGCGATCGCTACAAAATTTATAATGCTGGGCCCGCGACAGGTCAGTCCTTTATTATGTTTAACCTTAATAAGGGACGAGATCCTAAAACCAATCAGCCCTTTGTCGATCCGATTAAATCGAAATGGTTTAACGATGTTAATTTTCGTCGAGCAGTCGCCCATGCCTTGAATCGGGAAGCAATGATTACGAATTTGTCCAGAGGATTAGCACAAACGCAAAACTCGCCCGTCTCTATTGGTAGTCCCTATTACCTTTCACCAGAGCAAGGGCTAAAAGCCTATGACTACCTGCCCGAAAAATCTAAGGAAATTTTATTGAAGGCTGGCTATAAATACAATTCTGAGCAGCAACTCCTTGATTCCGAAGAAAATCTTGTTCGATTTACTTTATTGACTCCTGCGGGTGGAAGAGTTCTCTTAGGCGCACAGATTAAAAACGATTTAGAAAAAATCGGGATGAAAATTGATTTTAACCCTGTGGAATTTCGGATTATCTCCGATAAACTGAATAACTCTAAACAATGGGATGCCACGATCCTCGGCTTTACGGGTGGCGCAGAACCAAACAGTTCCATTAATCTCTGGGCTACCGATGGAGATTCCCATTTATTTAACAAGGGTAATGTAGGCGAAGAAAAGCCTTTTATTGGGCGTGAAGTTGCGGATTGGGAACAAAAAATTCATGATCTGATGATTAAGGGAGCGCAAGAGTTAGACGAAACTAAGCGCAAAGTGATTTACGCAGAGTATCAACAACTAGTACAGGAGCAACTGCCACTAATTCATTTAACCGTTCCTTTATATCTTGTTGCGGTGCGCGATCGCATTGAAAATGCTATACCCTCAGCCTTGGCTGGTAGTACGGGCGTAACAGGCGCTTTGTGGAATGTCGAGCAGTTAAAATTAAAGTCTTAAAGTAATACCTATAGAAGTTGTCATTTTGCCTACGGCAAAATGACAATTCAAAAACTTTATTTGGGACTTTTATGAAACATCCAAGCCTAGAAAAACTTTTCTACTCCAGTCTAGTTACGGAACATATAGTTCCTGAAGGAAAGGATGCCGAATTTAAACATTGGTATCAACTACTTGTAGAAGACGCTAAGCAATGCCAAGGTTTTCTTTGCTGCGACCTCTGCCCACCACTTGTTTGTAAAGATCCCGTAGTCAAGTGGTACTACATTATTCATTTTGATTCGCCAAATCACCTCAATAAATGGATGGAATCAAGCGATCGCCTCAAATTATTAAAATCTGGTCAGGATATTTTTTACGCCTATCGCTTCAAATCTTTCACCACAGGTTTAGAAGGTTGGTTTTCGATGCAATCAGGTAATGCTGAATATGCAGGGCTGGGACCCTCCCGATGGAAACAAATTCTTGCAGTAGTTCTAGGGCTTTATCCGATAGTTATGTTGCAATCCCTTATTTTTTCCCGTTTAGGAATCATGCAATCTTGGTCATTGGCGAATTCGATGATTGTTAACAACCTAATCACTTCCACGATTTTAAGCTTAGTAGTAATGCCTTTTATATCAAAGAGACTAAGATTTTGGCTCAAGCCTGCTTATCTGCCAATATCGCTAAAGACTAATATCTTTGGTAGTGCTGTTGTAATAACGTTAATGGGAATTATGCTGATTCTTTTTGGAATAATTTCTCCCGTTAATACCAATTAGCCCGTACAAACCAAAACCAAGAAGCGCCGAAACTCGCTTCTTGGTTTTGGTTTGTACTAATGCAAGTGACAACACTTATCATTCACTTTTTGGGAGATAAAACAATTGACTCCTCTTCATGATTTGGTAATAGCCAACTCAGCAGAATAGCTGTCAAACCTCCAGTGGAAATTGATGAGCCAAAAAGATTTTGAAAGATTGGTGGCTTATTAACAAAAACTTCAGGTACAAATATTACGCCCAATCCTAAGCCTAGAGACACTGCCACAATAATCATCGAACGACGATCAATTCCCGCAGATACGATAATATTTAACCCCGCAACCGCGATCGAGCCAAACATGACTAAGGTAGCTCCGCCCAATACTGGCTGGGGAATAGTTTGGAAGATGCCACCCACAAAGGGCAATAGACCGAGAATCATAAAAATCCCTGCGACATAAAAACCTACATAACGACTACCAACACCAGTCATTTGAATTACGCCATTGTTTTGGCTAAAGGTAGTCGTGGGGAAGGTATTGAATGCGGCGGCAATCAGAGAGTTGATGCCATCACCTAAAACACCGCCCTTAATGCGACGAAGATATACGCCACCTGTGAGAGGCTGACCCGATACCGATGAAGTTGCCGTCAAATCACCCACAGTTTCGATCGCTGTTAATAGATAAATTAAAATAATCGGCAAAAATGATGTCAAATCAAAACTAATCCCATAACGAAAGGGAACGGGTATTCTAAATAACGGCTGTTGACTTAGAGAACTGAAGTTTACAAGACCCAGCAAGATAGAAATAATAAAGCCAATAGTTAACCCGATCGCGATCGCGCCCATGCGTAAAAAGCGATTTTTAGAAAGCGTCAGCATAATTACAATTAGTAAAACAGTGCCGCCAAGGACAAGATTTTGCGTACTTCCAAAAGAACCATTATTCTTTTCTAAAGCAACTATTCCTCCCGCAAGGCTGATAATTCCTGTTTTGATTAATCCTAAACCGATAATCATCACCACAGTTCCTGAAACTACAGGAGTAATTATTTTATCGAGGAGATGCAAAAAACGGCTTAAGATAATTTCGACAAAAGCCCCAAACAAGCAAACTCCAAAAATTAAACCTAAGGCTTGTTCAGGTGTGCTTCCGCCTTGCAGAGCCACTGTTCCAACTCCCAAAATAGGTCCTAAAAAAGCAAAACTAGTACCTTGCAGACTTAGCAGCCCCGACCCAATCGGTCCAATTTTTTTGCATTGAATATAGGTTCCAATACCCGAAACAAAAAGCGACATGCTAATTAAATAGCTGGTATTGGCGGCATCTAGCCCTAAACTGCTACAAATAAGGATGGGAGGAGTAATAATCCCCACAAAAGCAGCCAAAACATGTTGAAAAGCGACAAAAATAGATTCTGCAATTGGTGGATGATCATTCAAGCCATAAATTAGTCCAGATTTTACTATTTCGGATGCCTCGCTAACCTCAACCTCATCACTAGCACTTAAATCTATATTGGCTTGCATATATTGATATTTTAATTGCTTTAAATATTTGTGTATACTGTATACATCTAGATTTATTAATTCCGCTAGAATAAATACAAAAGATAAAAATCAGTCTTATATAACAACCCTAAATAATTTAAGAGAGTACAGTCCTTCGGACTGTACTCTCTTAAATTATTTAATTTCATCAATGCAAAGATGACTACTCATCTTTTCTTTCTAGCGATCGCCACCAGCGACTGAGCGGAAAATAAATTGCTGGCGACCATAGACTGCTGAGAATCGCGGAACTGAGAGCAATTCTTTGCTGTAAAGTCCACACATTATCCATACTTGCGCCCATGGCAGTTAGTTGGATGGCGTGCATCGTCTCCACAATTACCGCCATACCAAACACAATCAGCGCGATCGAAATAAAATCCTCTTGCATATATCGCTGTTTTTGGAGCAAAGCAGTTAAACCACCAGCGATCGCTAAGCCTAAAGCATGGGTCGGAGAAGTTCGTACTGCTGCAAAAGTCATACTATCTTGCAAAAGTCCCAGTCCTATTCCTGCCATGGTCGCCAAGATTACAGGACGATTAACACTCCATGTCACCAACCAAATCAATAACCAATTGGGCGCAATTCCCGCCAAAGTCATTCCCGGAAATCGCGTATACATCGCCAACACACAAACAAATAGCGAACCACCTGTTACAGACCAGTTCACCACTTTTGTCGCTAGAGACACCTTGCGATCGAGCATTTAGCGCTTCTCTTGAAAAGGATATACCTTTACATATTCTAATAAACCCAGAGGGGTCGAAAACTCGACGATCGCCTCAGGAGAAGGTTGCTTATCTAAATTAATTGACTTGATCCTACCGACAGGAACACTTTCAGGAAACAAAGTGCTGAACTGCGAAGTATGGACAATATCCCCGATCTTAACGTCAGGATCACGCTCAAAAAACTCTAAAGTAGCAGTATTTTGGCTTTGCCCCTTTAGCATTCCCGTAAAGCGACTCCGACTAACGACTACCCCCACTTGACTATTAGGATCGCTAATTAACAAAATTTGACTGCTATTAGGAGAAACATGGGTGACACGCCCAACTAAGCCCCCGGGAGCGACAGCGACCGAGCCAGCTTTGATGCCGTCATTACTGCCCTTACCAATTAAGATTTGATTCCACCAAGAATCAGCACCACGACCAATTACTACAGCCCAAACGCCAGAATCGGTGGGGCTAACTTTTACCTTTAAAAGCTCCTTCATCTGCTGGTTTTGAGATTCTAGCTCAGTCAATCGGTAGCGCAGTTCCCGTACTTGAGCATCTTGCAATAACTCTTGCTTAGATACACTTGCCTGAAAAGGGCGACTAAAAAATTGATAAGTTTCCATAATTGCAACACCATTGGTTTGGCGAATAAACCAAGCCAAACCAAGCCCCGTTGCAACGATAGCAGTCTGGAAACTATAACGCTCCCACCAACTACGAATTGAATCCATGAAAAACTTACCTATAAATTTTTCAAGCGACTGGTGAGTACACGACCAAGATTTTTGTAGTCTTCGAGTACTCGACCCGCACCAATCACCACACAATTAAGTGGTGCTGGAGCAATGTGCGTGACAATGCCTGTCTCATGGCTAATCAGGGTATCGATACCATTGAGTAAAGCACCACCACCAGCCAACATAATGCCGCGATCGATAATATCGGCAGCAAGTTCAGGAGGAGTCCGTTCTAAGGTTCTCTTTACGGCTTCGATGATTACCGAAAGTGGCTCACTCATACTTTCTCGAATTTCTGAAGACTTAACGGTAACGGTGCGGGGCAAACCTGACAATAGGTGTAAACCTCTCACTTCCATTGAAGTTTCTTCTTTAATTGGATAGGCTGAGCCAATTTTGATTTTGATTTCTTCAGAAGTGCGTTCCCCAACTACGAGGTTATGAACGGTCTTCATGTACTTCATGATGGCTTCGCTGAGTTCATCACCTGCCACACGTACAGACTCACTCAATACAATGCCTTGTAAGCTCATAACCGCAACTTCGGTCGTCCCACCGCCGATGTCAATGATCATGTTACCCGTAGCTTCGGTTACAGGCAGCCCTGCCCCGATCGCTGCGGCAATGGGTTCGTCAATGGGGTAAACTTCGCTCGCACCAGCACGACGCGCCGCATCCATGACGGCTCGCCATTCTACGCCTGTAACGCCACTAGGAATGCCGATCGCAATGCGAGGATTAAATACTCCTTTTTTGACTTTTTGAATAAATGCTCTAAGCATTAATTCCGCAGAGTCAAAATCTGCTATTACTCCGTCTTTGAGGGGACGCACCGCAATAATGTCACCAGGGGTGCGCCCGATCATTTTGTTTGCCTCATCTCCAACTGCGTAGGCAGTCTTATCTCGTTGATCGATCGCAACAACTGATGGCTCTTGCAACACGATACCTTCCCCAGACACATATATAAGTGTGTTGGCAGTACCGAGGTCAATGCCGATGTCTTTTGTAAAATGGCGTAATAAACCCACAGTAAACTCTTCCAGTGGTCAAACTAGCTATATCGCCTTTAAATTTTATTACGATTGTTGTCATTTAGTCTAGTCTTAACCACTATTCCCTGAAGCCGATACTTTAGGAGGGTGATATTTAAGTGCTTGTACAAAATAAATTACCAAGACCCGTAAAGTTGCGCCCTGTAGGGGCGCAACTTTACGGGTCTTGATTTGGAATTAATTAAGCCTACTCCCTTCCCAGCCTAAAAATAGACATTAAAACCCAAGAATTTAGCTATGCGGCGCGAAGCCCCACCTAGCTAATTCTTGGGTGGGAAGGGAGTAGCTACTTACTTTGTGAGGTTTTTAGGTTTAATGCAGTGGCAAGGCTATTTTTTAAATCTAAAAACCTTGGATTGGTTTGTTGCGATATGATTAAGATACATAACAATTATTAACAATTAACTATTATCCAATGAGTGATTGGCTAGAACATACCGTACAAACCGAAGTAAGTATTCCTGTGGAATATGCATGGTCGTTGTGGTCAGATTTAAGCGCCATGCCCCGTTGGATGAAGTGGATTGACTCTGTAGTAATCACTGATGATCCTGAAATATCGGCTTGGAAGCTTGGCACGAACGGCTTAACCTTTACTTGGAAATCTCGGATTCTCAAACAAATTCCCAATCAGATTATGCAATGGGAGTCGATTGGGGGCTTACCTAATCGCGGAGCTATTCGCTTTTACGGTCGCCCTAATCAAACTACTATCGTGAAGCTAAGTATTGCCTATGCCATTCCTGCGATCGGGCAGCTAATGGATAATTTATTTTTAGGAAAGATTGTTGAGACTACTTTGCAAGAGGATTTAGACCGATTTAAAGTTTATGCCCAAGAGGACTTTGCAAAAGCAAGCTAAGCAGAAAAATTTTTTAAAAGTTTGATAATCCCAAAAAGAAAAGGATTTATATTGCAAGGATCGGCGGCGCGAAGCGCCGCCGATCCTTGCCTATTTAGGATTATTAAAAGATAGATCTTTGTCCTTCGGGACTAACTCCAATAATTGTGAGTTGACAGTCTAGAACTGAGAAACCATATTTATCTGCAACTTTTTTACTAATCGTTAGGATTTGATCGTTCTTAAATTCAATCACTCGATTGGTCTTGACACAGACAAGATGGTGATGATGATGGGGTCTGGGCTGATTAATTTCGTAATGTTTATGATCTTCGGTAAGTTCTAATTCCCGTAAAATTCCCATCCGTGCCATCATTTTTACAGTGCGATAGATAGTGGATAGGCTAATATTTTCACCTTGAGTTTTCAATCTTTCATATAGATCTTCAGCGCTTAAATGCTCGCCTTCGGGGAGAGTTTGGAATGTATTTAGAATCACCTCGCGTTGCGGAGTCATCCGACAACCCTTTGAATTGAGTTCAGCTTTGAGGGATTCAGGTGAATAGGTGGTCTCCACGGAAGTCATAGCATTATCAATAACGATAGCTTCTTGAGAATAGCATAATTAAAAGCAGTGCTAAGCAATGCTTTTAATTAGCTAGGCATAATTAATTACAAACCAAAACCCATAAAGTTGCGCCCCGACGGGGCGCAACTTTATGGGTTTTGGGAATTTATTTTGCACAAGCACTTAATTAGTGAACAGCCTGTAAAACTACGGCGTACAATGCGCGGGTGACCCAGTTTTGCAGTGTAGCTACTTATGCTATGGTTAAAAATCTCTGTAAATTAAAGTAATTAGCCATGCCATCGTTGCCCCGTGCGATTATTCATCGTAAAAAAGTCGATGCGGTTCAGCGTTTTCATCCTTGGATTTTTTCGGGTGCGATCGCTAAACTCCAAGGTGAAGTCCATGATGGCGATTTGGTCGAAGCCTATAGCGAGGATGGCAAATTTTTGGCGATCGGCTTATGGGGCTTGGGTAGCATTGCGATTAAGGTGCTATCGTTTCAGCCTGTGGAGTCGATGCAAAGCTTACTGCGCGATCGCCTGAAGCAAGCTTTTATTTTGAGAAAGCAATTAGGTTTAATTGATAATCCAGAAACCAATTGCTATCGGTTAATTAATTCGGAAGGGGATGGCTTAGCAGGATTAATTATTGATATTTATGGTGATACGGCGGTTTTGCAATGCCATTCCTTAGGAACTTATCGCTATCGTCAAGATATTGCGGAGATTTTGAAGGAAATTTATGATCAACAGGCGGGCGATCGCTTGCAAGCAGTTTATGACAAAAGCTCAGCGACGCTTTCGCGCAAATCACAAGCTCAGTCTCAGGATGGTTTATTGATTGGCGAGAAATCGGCTGATAGTGCGGAAGTTTTGGAATATGGACATCGCTTTATTGTGGATTGGGAAAAAGGTCAGAAAACAGGCTTTTTCTTGGATCAAAGAGAAAATCGGCGGTTGTTTGGCAAGTATGCGGCTGGGAAAAAAGTTTTAAATACCTTCTGCTATTCGGGCGGCTTCTCGGTTTATGCGATCGCGGCAGGGGCAAAGGAAGTGCATTCGATCGATAGTTCGGCGAAGGCGATGGAATGGACGGATCGGAATATTGCGGCAAATTTCGACAGCGATCGCCAAGCTATTCATCAATCCTTTACGGGTGATGTCTTTGATTTTTTAAAGCAATGCGACTCTGATTATGAGGCGATCGTGCTTGATCCTCCTGCTTTTGCGAAGAGTCTATCCGCGAGGCATTCGGCAATGCAAGCTTATAAGCGCTTAAATTTACAGGCGATGGCAAAATTAAAAAGTGGTGGATTGCTGTTTACTTTTTCCTGCTCGCAGGTGGTGAATGTGGAGAATTTCACAGGCGCAGTGACGGCGGCGGCGATCGAGTCAGGACGGACTATTCGCATTTTGGATCATCTCCATCATCCTGCTGATCATCCTACAAGTATTTTTCATCCTGAAGGGGCTTATCTGAAGGGATTAGTTTTAAGCGTAATTTAATCGAGAGAGCATCTCACTTGGGAACATTTGATGAAGGCAAGGGGCTTAAGCCCCTTGCCTTCATCAAATTAGTAGTACATAGCAAATTTGGAAAAAGCCTGCAAAGCAGGCTTTTTCCAAATTTGCTTGGGTTTTAAGATCTAGCAATGTAAGTTTTGTTTAGGACATAAAACTCCCAAAAGCGAGTTGCGGCGCTTCGCGCCGCAACTCGCTTTTGGGGTTTTGGTTGGTACGGGCTAACTTTTGCTTTGCTATAGCTCTCTATGTATTTAATCTATAGTTGTAATTGATTTAAATCAATCATTAGAAATATCAAAATGGAATAGTCTCACTTTGGCGGCGACACGGTTTTGCCAAGCCCAGAACAAAGAGCTTAATTCCCTTGCCTTTATCAAATGTTCCACAGTTAAATGATCTCTATCAAAATCATCTTAAACAAACCTTAATCACAGCTAAGTAATCTATTCCATAGCAATATTACTTTGGAGTGATTTTCAAGATTTTCTAATTATTTAATATTTAAACTTAAATATAGCAATTTTATTTCATTTGTGAGAAAAGCAAGGGGCTTAAGATAATTGTTAATAAGCTTCTGTTTCACAGGAATTATTTAGGATTGCTATAGTTATAATTAATAAATGAGCAACATAATCTCACAATCTGAACATTTTTCTTGGGGAGAATTGTGTTTAATGGAAAAACAGTTTTAGCCTTAAAAAATCAGCAAAGCCTATAAACTCTATAAATCTAGTTTATAGAGTTTATATATTTTAAGACTAAGTTTATAAGACTGTTTTTCTAAAATTATTACTAGTTCTATAATCTCCTAAATTTATGTTAAATGTCATCCAATAAAATGATATTTTTAATTTAACTTCAATTAAAATGATGTGCTTAATCGGAATTTACAGGAGTTAATTAGAGAGGTTCATGAATATTGAAGAAGGGACATCCCTTATATTGACTACCTGCCAAAATTATGAAGTACCGCTAGATTACTTAGATCGACAATTACTGATTGGGGCTTTAAATGGGTTAACTGTAGAAAAAATTTATTTGGAATACGATCTTAAAAGTGCCTGTACTATTGGATATTTAAAAACTAACCGATCGCCTAAGTTTTGGAAAAAACTAAATAATCTTTTTCAGTCTATAGGATTAATTTCTTCCGTAGATAGGTTGGGTCGTTCAAATATTTGGTCATATACTCTTTCATTACAAAAAAGAATTCAAGATAACACTTTATCTTTTACTTATGAGCGTATTTGGGATCGCCCGATTCCTGAGGAAAAAAGCGATCGCTTTAAAGTAATTAATGATTCTTCACTTACTAGGAATCAATCAAAATCATCGGTTCCAACTAGTAGAGAGTTGCCTGAATTGTTGGAATTTTATGGTCGAGAAGCCGAACTTCAGCAACTTCAAGAATGGATTGTGCAAGAAAAAAGTAGAATTGCAGCGTTAATCGGCATTGGTGGAGTTGGCAAAAAATCTTTAGCTTATAAATTAATTGAAGAAATTCAAGGCAATAATCCAGAAAATGCTTTTACGAATATTGTGTGGCGATCGCTACGCCATGCCCCACCAATTCAAGAGCTTTTGAGCGATGTGATTACCGATATTTGCGATGATGCAAATGTCCCAGTGATTAAAAATGTTGATCGAGGCATTTCTCAATTACTCAGCTTGTTGAGATCGCAACGTTGTTTATTAGTGCTGGATGATTGGGAAGTTGTGTTAGATCGCAATCGTACAGGGGTTTATCAGCGTGAACATAGCGATTATGGAGAGCTATTAAGATCGGTAGCCACCAATGAACACAACAGTTGCTGCATCATTATCAGCCGCGAGATGCCTATTGAAATTGTCAAGAAGGAAAAACTAGCTAATTCTGTTTATCGAGTTTTACCTCTTAAGGGGCTGGATGTGAATGCAGCAAGTCAGATTTTGATATCTAGAGGAATCGATCCCCAAACTCCAAAATTATTTGACTTAGTCCAGCATTATCAATGCCATCCTTTTGCCTTGCAAATTGTCGCTAATATTGTGCAAGAGCAGTTTAATGGCAATATTGCCAGCCTTTTACGTTCGAGTACTGTTGTCCTCGATGATGCTCTCCAAGATCTTTTAGACGAGCAGTTTGAGCGCTTACAACCGACAGAAATACAGGTTATTTATTGGTTGGCGATCGCCTCTCGACCAGTTACGCAAGAGCAAATTCATAGTTGGTTAAGCGATCAACCTCCGCGCTCAGTTACGATTTCTACTTTAGAATCCCTCAGGCGGCGATCGCTACTCCAGATTGTGGATATAGAACTCGCGAATTTATTACCAGCGGGAGAAGAGCCTTACCCAGCTATTGGCTATACCTTAGAGCCTGTGGTAATGAAATATGTGTTGGGAAGATTTATCGAGCAGATTTGCCAAAATATTTTGTCACTTCTATCAACTAAGCAAATCGAGCGATCGGGACTGCTATGTAGTCATTCAATTTTGCAAGCAGAATCTCCTGAAGAAATTCAACTAATTCAGAAAAGACTCTTAATCTCGCGGATTCGGGCAGTTCTCGGTAGTCGCTGGTTTAGTCAAGAGGTCTTGTTAGCAAATTGTCGTGAACTTTTGCAAATGTATGAAAATAGCACTTTGATCACTTTGTGTTATGCAGTCCATAATTTGCAGCTGATTATGGATATGGAAATTTCTTAAAGAAGCAATTTTTGGGGTTGCGGCGATGCCGCAACCCCAAAAATTGGGCGTTAATATACTTGACGGACTTTACAAATTCCTACCCCCCTCAGTCCCCCCTTGGAAGGGAGGAAGTCTGAGTTCTCCCCCTTGAAAGGGGGAGTTAGAGGGGGTTCTAGATATTTGGTGTTCAAGTATATGAATGCCAAAAATTGCTTATTTTAAGGGCTTTAAAAACCAAATCCAGTAAGGTTTTTCAAAACTAAAAATGGCGTAGCCATTTTTTAGTTTGCGTATTACTTTTTGGCGATCGCCTCAAAACTAAAAGTTGGGCTTATGATCTAGGGTAGGTTTTGGCTGTACATAGGTATACGAAAATTTATGTTTAATGCAACTGAGCTACTGATTAATAACTTTGTCGAGCAATTAAAACTAGGATATCGCCGAACCTATGGCGGCTATATGCATGACTATGAAGATATTATCGGTTGGGCTGGCAATATGGCTCTCGAAAATATCGCCAATAGTGATGCCCTCTACCACAATGTGGAACATACGATATTAGTGACATTGGTAGGTCAGGAAATTTTGCGCGGTAAGCATATTCGGGAAGGCAGAGTATCTCCCGAAGATTGGTTGCATTACATTATTTCTTTGGTATGCCATGACATTGGCTACGTTAAGGGCGTATGTCTTCAGGATGGCAATGGCAAATATGCCACAGGTATCGGTGATGCGATGGTGGAGCTACCCCCCGGAGCCTCGGATGCGGGTTTAACGCCTTACCATGTCGATCGCGCTAAGTTATTTGTCAATCAGCGTTTCGCCAATCATGCCCTCATTAAAGCCGAAAAAGTTTGCCGCAATATTGAGCTAACTCGATTTCCTGTGCCGAAAACTGGAGATCATCAAGAAACCACCAATTTTGCGGGACTGGTGCGATCGGCGGATTTAATTGGACAGCTTAGCGATCCCCGCTATCTCAAAAAGATTGGCGCATTGTTTTATGAATTTGAAGAGACAGGCGTTAATGCTGCTCTCGGATACGCCCACCCCGGAGATTTGCGCCGCAATTATCCTAAGTTTTATTGGACAAACGTTTATCCCTTCGTCAAGGATGCTTTGTATTATCTATCTCTGACCCAACAGGGACAAGAAATCGTAGCTCACCTGTATTCCAACGTTTTTGTAGTTGAGCATGAAAAGCCCGAATACCAAGCATAGAGAGACTGAACCAAACCCTAAATTGTAATGGCGATCGCTAAGAGAAAACCCAATTTAACTTGCATTCTCATTTGCCAAAATTCACACTGTTGGCAGAGTGGCGGCCAAAAGATTTATCAAATTTTGGAAGCAGAATTAAGCGATCGCGGACTTAGCGATCGCCTCCAGATCCAAAAAACGGGTTGCCAAAAGCAATGCCATCAAGCGCCTAATTTAGTTTTTATGCCCATGAACTTGCGCCAAAGTCACGTCCAATCTGTACAAGTAATTGGGCTGCTAGATCGCTACTTTCTCGACTATTAGGGCTTTGCCACAAAATAAAGAACCAGACTTTCGATGGTGAGGCTGAGCCTCACCATCGAAAGTCTGATTCTTTATTCAGCTTCTTCGGCACTTAACAAGAGCCATCGCTATAGCAGCAACTATTTGCAGTAATATATAAGCTTATACTTGTTTGCCAGTACCACTCAAACCCCCTGCGGATTTTGAAATTAGTATAGGGCTAAACTCGGTTTAACAATTTATAAGCATTTATTAAAAGAAAGCGTGATTGATACCCGTCTCGATCTTTACACGGCAACTACAGTTCCTAATGGTTGGCCCGGACTGATATGTCGCTATGCGGACTACTTGCCAGTTACTGACCAAACCCCAATTGTCACTTTGCATGAAGGCAATACTCCCCTAATTCCCGCGATCGCCCTTAGCGAAAAGCTAGGACGCAATATCAAAGTCCTGCTCAAGTATGACGGACTCAACCCCACTGGCAGCTTTAAAGATCGCGGTATGACGATGGCGATCTCTAAAGCTAAGGAATCTGGATCGCAGGCGGTAATTTGTGCGAGTACAGGTAACACTTCCGCAGCAGCAGCAGCCTATGCAAAGCGTGGCGGACTCAAAGCTTTTGTATTAATTCCCGATGGCAAGATTGCGCTGGGTAAATTAAGTCAAGCTTTAATCTACGGAGCCGAAGTAATTGCGATCGATGGCAACTTTGATCAAGCTCTTAAAATTGTGCGGGAAATGTCGGAGAAATTCCCGATCACGCTAGTTAATTCGGTCAATCCCTATCGTCTTGAAGGGCAGAAAACAGCCGCCTTTGAATTAGTCGAAGCGATCGGTGATGCTCCCGACTGGCTCTGTATCCCTATGGGTAATGCGGGCAATATTACCGCCTACTGGATGGGCTTCTCGCAATACTATGCATCGGGCAAGTCAAAGAAACTACCTCGCATGATGGGATTTCAAGCCGCAGGTTCTGCCCCCCTAGTCACAGGTCAAGTCTTTGAAAAACCTGAAACGATCGCTACAGCCATCAGAATCGGCAATCCTGCAAACTGGGCAAAGGCGCTTAAGGTGCGCGAAGAAAGCGGTGGAGCTTTCCATAGCGTCACCGATGTGGAAATTCTCTCAGCTTACAAGTTTTTAGCAGGTGAAGAAGGGGTCTTCTGTGAGCCCGCCAGTGCTGCTTCTGTAGCAGGTTTGCTCAAAGTCAGCGATCAAATTCCTTCTGGAGCAACGATTGTCTGTGTACTCACAGGAAATGGAATTAAAGACCCTGACACCGCGATCGCCTGTGCCGAAGCCAAGTTACATAAAGGGATTGCCCCTGACATTACCAGCGTCGCTAAGGTCATGGGCTTTTAGTAAAAAGAAGTGATGCAAAGCATCACTTCTTTTATGTCCAAGAGAAATGGCGACGCGAAGCGTCGCCATTTCTCTTAGATTAGAAACTAAAAACAGTTCTCAAAGTACCGACGGTTACGGTGCTATTGGCACTGTTGTTATTAGCATTAAAAATCAACTGAAGATCGGGAGTAATGGTAATGTTGTTGGTGATAGGGAATCGAATGAAAGCCTCTAAATTGGTTTGGGTGCTATTACCAACCTTACTTTCAATAAAGGGCTGACCCACGGCGATCGCGGCAAGAGAACCCTGTTTCAATAGATCAGGAAATGCTAAACCGATCGCAAAGGTTTGAGGACTAAAACTTGAGGTAGTTCCACTAGCAGCACTCGCATTACTAAAGTTAAAGGTAGGATCACCCAAAACATTATTGCCCACAACGGCTGTACCGCGATTGTCGATACTACCAAAGCCATAGCGACCAAATATAGCAACTCCTTTAGAAAAAGCCCATTCTGCATTAATACCACCTGTATTAAAGTCGAGGTTATTCACAGTACCTCTGGTATATTGCAGACGAATCGAAAAAGCACCTTTTTCCCCATTACGCTTTGGTGAATACTCTAACTCCACCGTGCCTTGGTAGGGATCACCACCAAAACCAGCGTTACGAGAAATGGCAGAGCCAGCTGTTACTGCGACAGGGCTAGGCGTACCTGCATTAGCGGCAAGATAGAGGGCGCGAAAGTTAAAATCGCCGCCGTTAGGGTTCCAATCAATAGCTCCACCTGCTCCACCTGTTTGGGGATTGATCAGTACAACTAAAGGATTATTGATGAAGAATGTCGAGGAAAAGTCAGCAGCTTCATCATTAGCAAAGCTATTCTTATCCACATGATCATAGACATGCATCACAGGACCTAGAGAAACCCTGACATCTTTGCCAAGGTTGAAGTCATAGCGCAATTTCGCCAAAGTAAAGTTAGAGCTATTGCCCGCATAATCAAGGCGAAAAGTATTGAAACCCACATTACTGAATTCATTTAAAGGGTTTCCCAACACGCTGCCAGCCGTTCCTCCACCATTGCCGACTTCAAGGCGAGTCAGCAAAAGATCGCTACCCGTAAAGCTCGTATTCAGGTCAAGTCTTACCCTTGCATTGACTGTGGTATTAACGTTGCCACTACCAGCGATCGGCAAGCCATTGTCAGGAGGTAAGTTCAGTGTATTTCCTGCAAGTGCATTGGTCGAGCTTAGGAATGGACTAGTACTACTGCCACCACCAGTTATCGCAAAGATGGCTTGCCCAGTCAATTTTGTCGTGGTCGAAAACTGGCGTTCCTCTAATTTACTGGTCTTGGCTTCTAACGAATCAACTCGTCCCCTCAATGTCGAGAGTTCTGAAGCAAATTCCTCTTGCAGTTTTTGCAAAGATGCTAGATCTTCTTTACTGACTTTATCCGCTAAACCAGACGAGATGATTTCGTTGATTTTGTCCAGACAAGCATTTAACCCTGCAGCAAATTCATAACGACTCAGGGCAGCTTGACCCCGATAGGTGCGATCGGGATATCCTGCAATACAACCATAGCGTTCTACCAAAGATTGCAATGAAGTGAAAGCCCAATCCGTTGTCTTAACATCACTTAGTTGCGATACCGATGTGACATTTTGGGCTAGTGGGTCACTTTGGCTATTAGGAACTGTGGCGATCGCTGCATTTCCACCAGCCATAGCCAGTAGTCCTAAACTTCCAGTCAAAGCCAAATAATAAGCCTTCATAAATCACTCCTCACCAGAGTATTGAAATTTGTGAGCAAAGTATAGCAAAGACAAAAGCATTGCAATAAAAAAGAGTGGCAGCGCAATGCGCTGCCACTCTTTTTTATTGCAATGCTTTGAGAACTACTGACATATCCCCCTTTAATATGGCGATGACATTTAGCCGTAAGCCTTCAAACTCCCGACTATGAATAACTCCCGCGTTATCAGGAGCTAACTCCACATATTGACCATTTTCTAAAACAAACCAATTGATCGCTTGATCCAATGTTCGCCAGACAATATATTCCTTTACGCCATTACGTTCATAGGCTCTTTTTTTCGCGTGTAAATCATAGGAAACTGTACTTGCCGCAATCTCCACAATTAATTCAGGTGCGCCTGTAATATAGCCATCTTCATCAATTTGAGCATTTCCCCCTACCCTAAAAAGCACAGCATCAGGTTGCGGTTCATTATCATCATCAAGCCTCACTGTTGGCTCAATGCCTACTTTTAAACCACTTACCATTGCTTGATATGCAATCAGCCATCCAATAATGCGACCATGAGGTTCAGCATGGGGAGTAAATCTTAAGGGAGATGCCACGTATACAATTCCTTCGATGAGTTCCGCTTTCTTAATGTTTGAGGCTGTATAACGCCGTTCAAATTCAAGACGATCTAGGCGATCGCCATTTTCCAAAATCGTTAACGTTGGCGAAGAATTGGCTATAACCATAGCTGTTTACAGATCTGGTAGGCGTAATCTGACGGAATCACCATGGGAGGGCAAGCCTTCGGCTTCAGTAAGTAAAGCGATCGCCCCAGATACTTCTTTTAAAGCTTCAGGACTGTATTGAATCAAGCTGGAATGTTTGAGGAATGTCTCAACTCCCAATGCCGAGGAATATCGCGCACCTCCACAGGTCGGCAAAGTATGATTGGGCCCTGCCAAGTAGTCACCCACGGCTTCGGGCGTGGAATGTCCGATAAATATTGCACCAGCATGGCGAATTTGATCAATCAATTGCCAAGGTTCTTCGACTTCTAGTTCTAAATGTTCGGGTGCAAACTGATTCGATAACTCAGCAGCCGTATTTAGGTTATCAACAACGACAATTAAGCCATAATGGGCGATCGCCTTTTCGGTCATTAAGCGGCGAGGATGATTTTCTAGCATCCGATTGACTTCTTCGCAGACCCGATTAGCAAGGCGCGAGTCATTGGTTAGCAATATTGAGGCTGCCATTTGGTCATGCTCGGCTTGAGCAAGCATATCGGCGGCGACATAGGTGGGATTGGCACTGGCATCGGCAATGATTAATACTTCTGATGGTCCCGCGATCGAGTCGATGCCGACACGACCAAATACTTGTTTCTTGGCGAGAGTCACGTAGATATTTCCTGGCCCCGTAATCACATCAACCTTGGGGATAGTCTCAGTGCCATAGGCTAAAGCGGCGATCGCCTGTGCGCCGCCCACACGATAAATTTCTTCGACTCCTGCTACTTGGGCGGCTACCAAAATTGCAGGATTAATTGTGCGCTCCTGCCCCGGAGGCGTAACCATCACAATCTTTTTTACTCCTGCTACTCTTGCAGGTACGGCATTCATCAAAACTGTACTCGGATAGGCAGCTTTTCCCCCCGGAATATAAATACCTGCTGCATCAACGGGCGTATAGCGCTTGCCTAAAACTACATCCTTGTCGCCAAAATGCACCCAGCTTTTCGGCACACGCATCTTGTGAAATTCTTCGATACGCTTGTGCGCCAGTTCGATCGCTTTCAGTAGACCACCTTTGACCTGCTGATAAGCAGCATCAAGTTCCGATCCACTGACGCGCAATTCGGCCGCCGTGAAGTCCTGACCGTCGAATTCAGAGGTATAGTGCAGAAGCGCTGTATCGCCTTTGCGTCTTACCGTTTGAATGATTTCGGTGACAGTGGCTTCTTTGTGGATCATCTGATCGTCATAGATGCGATCGCAAATCCGTTTGATTTCGGATTCTGCTTCAGTTCTCTGGGTGACAATTCGTAGCATAGATTGTGACGTAAGAGGCGATGATTAATCCTAGCTTAACCTGTATTCTCGTAAGTTGTGTGACCTAAAATCTAAAAAGAGAGTAAGGAAATAAAATGATCAGTTCCCATGATTTGCAAACTTATATTGCAGGAGCAAAGCAACGACAACGGCAAAAACAAATCTTGCTAGATGATCGCTATGAGCTTTTGCAAACTATTGCCCAAAAGGGAGCAAAAATACTCAAAACTGATTTTGCCGCTCATAAAGTTTGGTTATTTGGGTCGGGACTACGCCGCGAGTTAATTCATTTAGAATCGGATGTCGATCTTGCCGTAGAAGGCTTGGCAGAGGGTCGTTATTTAAGGTCGGTTAGTAGATTGCTAGACCTAAATGCTAATGTCAGTGTGGACTTGGTGATGCTCGATGAGGCTTCTGAAAGTTTACGCGATCGCATTCTTCGCGAAGGTAAGGAGTTATGACAGAGTATTTAGCACATTCGACTCGTCCAATTCATGGGGGAAATCTTCAATGGGCGGCGAGTATGGCTGGTATCTCACCAGAGCAAATCTTAGATTTTTCGGCGAGTATTAATCCTCTCGGCACACCACAATCAGCGATCGCGGCGATTCAATCCCACCTAAGTGATCTAAGCCATTATCCTGACCCCGAATATACATTGCTGAGACATGCTTTAGGAAAGTTTCATCAGCTATCACCAGAATGGATTTTGGCTGGTAATGGTGCAGCCGAGCTATTAACTTGGGTGGGGCGTGACTTTTCGCAATTAACGTCCACGGTTCTGTTTACACCCGCTTTTACCGATTATTATCGCGCTCTAAAAGCCTTTGATTGTCAAGTAGAAAGATATCCGTTTCTATTACAGAATCAAGAGGTAAGTTTTAATGGGGAACTTCCAGAAATTACTAATTCCCATACTAAAGGAATCTTGATCAATAATCCCCATAATCCTACGGGCTATTTATTTACAAGAGATAGTATTTTGCCCTACTTAGAAAAGTTCGCACTGGTGGTAATTGATGAAGCTTTTATGGATTTTCTCACACCAGATCAGCAGCAAAGTTTAATTGATTTAGTTCCCTCTCATCCTAATTTAGTGATTTTGCGATCGCTGACTAAATTCTACAGTTTGCCAGCATTACGACTTGGCTATGCGATCGCCCATCCTGAGCGTTTACAACGTTGGCAAACATGGCGTGATCCTTGGAGTGTCAATAGTTTAGCTGTCGCCGCAGGTATTGCCGTATTAGACGATGTGGAATTTCAGCAACAAACATGGGCTTGGCTAAAAAGTGCAAAATCACAACTATTTACAGGCTTATCCCAAATATCGGGTTTAAATCCATTACCAAATGCTGCAAATTATCTATTAGTCCAAACAGAAATTGCAGGTTCTCTTTTGCAAAAGGAATTATTACAAAGAGATAAAATTCTCATTCGTGATTGTCTGAGTTTTCCAGAATTAGGCGATCGCTATTTTCGGGTTGCAGTAAGACTAGAACACGAAAACCAAAAATTAATAAACGCTCTTTCTCCTAGCTAGCACTTGTTAATATAATTAGACCTAAGTTTGTAGTGAAGTTTGTGATGAGAAATTGTTACTGATTCAAAATTTCAAATAAAATTGTGCTTAAGTACCTCGGCTTAATAAAACCAAGAACCCAAATAAGCGGATTCGACCGCTTCGCGGTCGAATCCGCTTATTTGGGTTTTATATTTAATTATGCCTACCTACTTAAGCAAGTAAACAAAAATGAGTGAATATAGAAAAAGTCAAATTCCGTCGAAAGAGATTTTTGGAAATGTCAATAAATACGAATCATATCGTGAGGCATGGTCACGGATTAAATTAGCCCAAGAAAATCATTTTTTCTTGGAAGCAATTACAATTCAGGAAAGTATTATCTCTGATCGTCTCATCAGCTTTTTATCTAGACCCGAATCTCCCAATCCACTACCTGACCACACGAGGGGAAGATATCTTTCTTTCAATCAGATCATTCAGAAATGGCGCTCAGAGGTTTCAGATACATCAGTTTCATGTATAGCTTTAATTGACGCAGTTGATCGATGGCGACGTATTAGAAATGAAGCAATTCATGCAATTGTCAAGTCCGATACTGGAGAATCAACACAATCTATTGATTTATTCTTGCAAAAAGCCAAAGAAGCAGCGGACGAAGGAGAAAGACTTGCAAGAGAGGTATGTAAATGGTGTAAAAAGGAGAAGATTGGGAAAAATTCGTCTCTATCTACATCCTAACTAGGGTTTATAACAGAACAGAAGTACGTCCTATCTGGTTGTTATAGCAAAGCAAGAGTTATTCAGTGCAAACTAAAACCCCAAAAGCGAGTTGCAGCGCTTCCCGCCGCAACTCGCTTTTGGGGTTTTATGTCCTAAGCAAACCTTACATTGCTATAGAACATAAAAAATATACAGTTTGGGAAAACCTAGGACTATTGCAAGATCGTAATCCATAATGTAGTATGCATACTACATTATGGATTACATATTATGCCTTTTCAAAAACTAGATATCTCAACGCCCAAGCCAGTCTTATCTTGGGCATCTCATGACCTCGGTCATGCTGAAACCCAAATGGCAAAAAATGTTGCCTCCTTGCCCTTCGTGTTTAAACATGTTGCCCTTATGCCCGATGTCCATCTCGGAAAAGGCGCTCTTGTTGGTTCTGTCGTTGCTACAAAAGAAGCAATCGTCCCTGCGGCAGTAGGAGTGGATATTGGTTGCGGTATGGCAGCCATCAAAACTCCATTTCCCTATGAACAGATCGAAGGAAAGCTTAAGCAAATTCGTTTAGAAATTGAAGCCGCAATCCCCGTAGGCTTTAACGATAATAAAGAAGTTGAAAAGCCCGTCCTCAACTGGCAAGGATGGCGAAACTTTCGCGATTTACATAATGGAGTTCAGCATCTGGAAAGCAAAGCTATGAAGCAAATGGGTTCCCTCGGTGGGGGAAACCACTTCATAGAAGTCTGCATAGATACCGAAAGTCAGGTATGGCTGATGTTACATTCTGGCTCTCGAAATATTGGCAATATGCTTGCCCAAAGACATATTGATACGGCTAAGGATTTAGCAAAACTTGCAGGAACTTCTTTACCCGATAAAGATCTTGCCTATTTTGTATCTGGTACTTCTGAATTTGCTGCGTACTGGCGTGATTTGCAATGGGCGCAGTCCTACGCACTTTTTAATCGCGATGTGATGATGGCTCGATTTAAGAAGATTATCGAAAAGCACGCTAGTGGAGGTAAGCCATTTAAGCCATTGCTAACAGTCAATTGTCATCATAACTACGCTGAGAAAGAAACTCATTTTGGTGAAGAGGTCTATGTCACGCGCAAAGGTGCGGTCAGAGCGAGAACTGAAGACTATGGAATTATTCCAGGATCGATGGGAGCGAAGTCTTTCATTGTCAAAGGGAAAGGAAATACTGAAAGTTATTGCTCTTGCTCTCATGGTGCAGGACGCTTGCTATCTCGCAGCAAAGCGAAGGATAGCTTCACTTTAGATGACTTAATTCAGCAAACTCAAGGGGTAGAATGTCGCAAAGATAGGAGCCTCATTGATGAGATTCCTGCGGCTTACAAACCAATTGAGCAGGTGATGCATCAGCAATCTGATCTAGTAGAAATAGTTGCTACTTTGAAGCAGGTGATTTGTGTAAAAGGATAGAGACTTTCAAAATTGCAACGCAATTTTGAAAGTCTCTATCAAAAAACAAAAGTGTGATAGCTATAGAAGCTCTTTGAGCTTTGCTTGATATTCCTCAGGGGTGAGGCTACCAGCTTTTAGTTCCTCACTTAGCAACTGCACCTGTGGCTCGATCGCTTGCTTCTTCTCGGCAATTTCATCGGCTTTGGTTTTATAAACCGCTTCACCTTCCTTCTTCGCTTGCTTGAAGGCTTGACGGAGGCTAAAGGCATCCATCTCGCCGCCTGAGGCAAAATATTCGTTGGCAACTTTGCCAAGCGCCCATGTACTCGCAAAGGCAGTTGTTGCACCAACTACCATGCCAAAGACAGGAACGAGTTTCGCCAAATTGCTCACCGCAATTCGAGTTCCCGTAAGTCCTAAGCTGCCAAATAACGCTTTGCGAAGGTTTTCATTGTCGCGATCGTATCCCCAGCTCTGTCCAATGGTTTGAGCGAGATCAAGTTGATTCCAATAAATCAACATATCGAAGGCGATCGCAATCCCCGGAAGCGGAAAAGCGCCTAAAACTGCATTAAGAAAACAAGCATCTGTAATTGCATTGTCAACTTCGATCGCCCGTCTTTCGGGATCATCAATTTGACTAACTTGTTCGGAAATAGACGATCTTCTCGCCCGTCTTTCCAAAGTTTCTAGCCATTCCTGTTTTCCCCAAAGCTTAGAGCTAGTGAAAGTTGTGCCAATTTTGTTTAAAAGCTCTTTTTCTTCTTCGCTGCATTCGCCATCAATATTAGCCATAGCATAGGCAGATTGATAAACCATCTCCTGTGCAATTTCACTGGTAATTTGAGAAAGCAATGCATCAATTGGTTCATCGTCCTCATTTAGGAGACGATCTACGGTAACGCCTTCGGGAAGATGAATTTCTTCAAAAGTGTCGGCAAGACTAGCAAACTCTTCTTCGAGCAATTTGCCGTCGGCTTTTGCCATGCTTACCAATACCTTAAAGCTTGCCAAAACTTCTTGCTGATTGACTGCGGACATCGAATGCTTACTCCTTTCCAGAAATTGTGACTGATGGTAACAGCGATCGCTCTGCAAGTCTGTATAAACTTAACCTACTTCTTTGCCCACCCATAGTACCAAAACCAAATTTGACCTTTGATCTTGACTTATTAAGAATTTTTCTAGTTTTGGGCAAACCTCAAAGATAGTTGCAGTGCAACTATCTTTGAGGTTTGCCCAAGTATAAATTCACTGTTTACTATCTCTAAAACTGAATTTAGCTAACTTGACTAACTTTGCCTTGATCGATCGCTTTCATCAGATATTCCAAGGCTTCGTAGTCGGGATCGGTGATGTAGCCTTGTTCAGCCAGCTCATGATTAATCATGTTTTCGATCTCAGGGGTAAGGCGTTTGACGAGGAGTGCGCGGCTAACTAAATTTCGGATAATACTTTTGTTGTTCATGACTTTCTACTAGGCTGATATTTCTACACAAGTCAGCATCCTTCAAAATTGAGAATGGAGATGTGACTTATATCTATTCGTGAAAGTGATTGTTGTCATAAATGATCAAGGTCGATATCTCTATATTCCTGTGATCTTCATCACCCAAAGCTTTCTAGCTTGGAAGTGAGGAAACTCAACCCAAAGATCGGCGCTTCCTTACTTCAGTTAGGAGCGCTATAGAGGGCTTTGACTTACAAAAGTTTTTATTGTTCCATAGCCCAAATAAAAGTGGCGGCGCAATGCGCCGCCACTTTTATTTGGGCTATGGAAATAATTGGAGAGATTGCGCCGTCCCTCTTTTTGACGAAGCAATCTAGGCAAATTCTCTGGGCATAAACTTTTGGCTCCAACGCATATCCATGCTGAGGTCGAGATCAGTCAAAGAAATCCCCCTTTGAAGTTGATGATTAGCTCGGTTATCGATACGCTGCTGCCTTTTTTTGACTTGATATACAGAAGGTAACTGTTTAAGTATTTTGATGTCGTGGCTTTGCCAATTTGTGTAGCCGTCTAGCCACCGATGATTCGTCTCTACGGGTTGTTTAATAGACCCATAGGAAGGATCAGGGATATGGGAACAAGGCGAAGACATAACATTAAAGATTAGGAATTTAGATTTAAATCTCAAGAATACTTCTGTAGCTTTTAATACATTATTCTTGATTTGTTCTCATATCATAACATATCAATTTTTGGATTATATAAAGATTTATAAATAGCGTTCCTACACTTTGCACTCACCCCAAACCAAGAAATTTTTTGAAAGGGTTGCTTCGCAACCCTTTCAAAAAATTTCTTGGTTCTTTATTCCCTTTGTTAAGCATTAATCGCTTGCTCGAAGCGTAATAATTCGAGAGAGCGATCGCCATAGATGGATTCGATATGCTCTTCGCAACAGGCGATCGCAAATTCATCTAGTTCTTCTGGCTCTATGCCAAACATATCGTAAAAAGTATCTGCACCTACCCGACAAAAGCGCGGGCGGTTTTCGTAAATAGAACATTGGCGATTGAGACGATCAAAGTTAATGCACCAGCCATCACTACCAACCATGCTCAGATATTGCTGTAGCTCGTCAGGCGTGAGGTAGTCTCCGAGGTCGGGGCGATCGCTAGGATCGAGGTAGCAGCAAGCGCCACAACCACTAATACATTTCCAAGTGGTCATTATTTAAATTGCCATTATTAATATTTGAGTCTATCCTAAATAAGTCCCTGAAAGCGCTGCAATGCAGCGCTTTCAGGGACTTATTTAGGCTTTTCAAGTAAGCGAATAGGGTTAAACCCTATGCTCAGCGCAAAGCGCTGTGATTACGATAATGATTGATACCAATCTCTGATTAAACCATTGACAACTTCTGGTCGCTCATCGTGGGGACAATGTCCTGCATTGATGTAATGCTCACTGAGCGATGGATAATACTCGCGGAATTTTGCACCCCTAGCGCGAGAATTCATCCAAGGATCACCTTCACCCCAAATGATTAATAGGGGACAGGTCATAGCCGTTAAAAGTTGATCGACTTTTTTGCCTTGTGGCGTACTAAACACTGAGGCAAAAACTTGGGCAGCTCCTTCATCGCTAGAGGGGCGATAAATCTCTTCAACTAGTTGATCGGTTACGGCAGATTGATCGAGATATACCTTTTGCAACGTACTCCGAATTCGAGATTTTTGGCGCACAAAGCTAAATAGTAACTGGTTCGCCCAAGGCTGCCGTAAAATCCCCTGTAGGGTTTGACTAATCGCTTTTTGGAGCGGATTAACTTTTTTTGCGCCGAGGGGATTGGTATCGGTAAAGGGCCCTGCACTATTGAGTAAGACAATACCTGCTACGGATTGTGGATAGTCGGCAGCAACACAAAGAGAGGCATAGCCACCAAGGGAATTTCCTGCGATGACAGTCGGGCGTTGAATTTTTTGGTCGATAAAGTCATGGAGTTGATCGCGCCAAAGATCGCCGCTATATTGCCATGCAGGTTTTTGCGATCGCCCGAATCCTAATAAATCGATCGCGTATACTTCAAATTCTTGACTTAGTTCGGCAATATTTTTGCGCCAATGGTCTGTGGATGCGCCAAAGCCATGTATTAATAGCAATGGTGGACGTTGCGTGTTCTTGCCTGCGCTCACGTAATAAATTTTTTGTTCGCGCCAAAGCCAATATTGACCAGCGATCGGTTCAGTTGCAATCATTGAATTCTGTTACATATCTTTATATATATCCTAATACTTTTCCAGTCTATCGCCATCCTCAATAGATTGAGAGAGTACGCCCCTAAGGGGCGTACTCTCTCAACCTATTGAATCTCATAAATGAAAATAGGATGGTTATATAGCCATCCTAAATGGTTGGAGGAAACGCCCCCCTTCTTAATGCTTTGCATAATTCAAAACTAAAGTAGGATGATGATGACGATCCTAAAACGTTAATTTATGAATCTTGGCAAGCGTAATCGTTTCTCTGCTAACAAAATTACTGTGCAACTACTACGCGAGGGGATAGTCGAATCGATCCACTCTTGCCAAGCGGCGGTGGTTGACACTCGCGGTCGAGTGCTTTCAGCCGCAGGTGATCCCCAGACGGCTACCTTCGCCCGTTCTTGCCTTAAGCCCATTCAGGCTTTACCCGTTTCCATTTCTGGCGCACAGGAACGGTTTAATTTTTCGGAAACCGATTTAGCGGTTATTTGCGGTTCGCACCAAGGCACGATCGCCCATGCTAGGCAGGTTTTTAGTATTTTGTGGCGTTGTGATGTGGAGCCAAGTGCTTTGCAATGTCCTCTACCAGAGTGCCAAAAGAGTCCTTTGCAACACAATTGTTCAGGTAAGCACGCAGGCATGATTGCCATTTGTAAACAACAGGGATGGCAAATTTCCTCTTATATGGATCGCCATCACCCCGTTCAAAAACTGGTTTTGAGTACGATGGCAGATTTATTGCATATGCCTGCTGCCGAATTTATTAGCGCCCATGATGATTGTGGTGTCCCCACCTACTTATTAGAACTGAGTCAGTTAGCTCACCTTTATGCGCTACTTTCAGCGCATGATCAATTACATCTAGAGCGAATTACGCGATCGATGACTCGTCATCCTGAAATGGTTTCTGGCAATGGTCAGTTTGATACGGAACTGATGCGTTTGACGAATGGCGAAATTTTGAGTAAGTCGGGAGCCGAGGGTGTGCAATGCATCGGACGGATTGGTGAAGGTTTAGGTTTGGCGGTTAAGGTGATGGATGGTTCTAAAGCCGCTAAGACTGCGGTTTCGATCCATTTATTAAAGCAATTGGGCTGGATTAGTCCCACTGTTGCCCAAAGTCTCGAAGAGTCGTTCCTCTCGATTGGCAAATATAGTCGTCTAGAAGCGGTGGGCGAATTATCTCTTGCATAGAAATATGGCGCTTCGCGCCGTATTTCTATTTTATTTGCTAATTTCAATTAAGGGAAGCAATACTCCATTTTGGATTTGTCCATTGGTGCTGAGTTCGCTGTGGCATAGATAGAGGCGATCGCCTGTACGCGCCAATAAATCTCGAAGTAACCTTTGGAGGCGTTGCATATCGGCTTGGTTTTGGGCTTCGGCTGTCCATTTTTCGCCATTCCATCCTTTTAGGAAGAGGGGAGCGGCGAAAAGAGCAGCCGATCCTCCCTGTAGCCAAAGATCGGAACTTGCATCTAGCCAAAATTGCCAAGGATGAGAAAGTCTTGCCATGCGGTATTGGAAGATGGTGGCGAGGACAACGCTATTTTGGGGAGGATTGGGGGCATAGGGATTAGCGGTGACAGTGCCTTGGCGAATGAGTTGGATAAAATCCGCCAGAATTGTGGCATCTGGTTGATCGAGACGAAGGCTTAATTGCCAATAGTATTGAGCAGTTTCGATGAGGGATTGGAGAGTGGCTGTATGTTCGTAATTGAGTTTGAGAGGTCGGAAAAAGATGTTAATCGCCCGATCTATAAATAGAAGTGGTGCAAGGGTCGGCGATTGTTGTTCTACCCATTGGCGCAAGTTTTCGTAGGCTTGATTGGCTTCATAGCCGAGTCGATTCCATTGGTTATAGGTTTCGGAGGGTAGAAGTTGGGGATTATCGGGATGGGGCGCGAAGCAATAGTCGGCAAGGATGCCAGCACGGACAGGATCGATCGCTTCGGTTAAAACCACTAGCATTTCGGCAATGTGATCGCGACTAATCAATTTACCGAGATGGGGATAGACCAAGGCAAGCAGAGTAAGCAGCGATCGCACTTGGGCGGAATGGGAAAGGGGGCGCTGATCGTTGAGGGGCTGAATATGGATTTGTTTTTTCTGTAATATTTCGGCGATCGCATAGTTGGCGATGTTATCGAGACCGGGGGCAATAATGGCGATATCACTAGCTTTTACTACTTCAGAGGTGATGGCTTCGGCGATCGCCTCAGCAACGTTGCGAAATAACTTGGCACGGGAAACGGATTCGATGGAATAGACATTCGGATAGGGTTCGAGAAATTGGAAACTGGGGCTGCTGACTAAGTCAATAACGGTTTCGGTGATTTCTGCCCCTAAAGTATTGGGTTTGGGTGGTAACTTCTCAACCTCACAGGCTGATTTTATTTCTTGCCAATAGTCAGGATCTGCGCCTAGTCCCAATCTCGCTGAACCATCGGGATTAAAGGTAAAGACACCTTGAGCATGGTTTTTAAGCAGAAATTTGCACAGATCACAGGCGATCGCGGGCATTTCATCAGCGCGATCGACAATTACATATTTAAATCTCTGTTTGAGTTGACGTTGGTATTGAGGATTGGGAAGTAAATGGTGGGCGAAGAGGTCGGTAATAATGCCATAGGTGAGTAATCCGCTTTCCCAGCAATAGTTGCGCCATTCTTGCAACGCTTCGCTAATTTCTTGCCATTGCTCTGGCTCGGAGGGTTGTATCTCCGCCGCAGGCGGAGATACAACCCCATTCTTTGGAGATTGCTCCAAAACTTCAAGGGAAGTAGTTTCGATACCCGCATTTAAAATTGTAGGAATTTCCGTAAGATCCCACCCACCATAGGCGGCTAGGAGAAACAAATCGAGTAATCGTCGCACAAGGCGATCGCGCCCGACTCCTTCCATTTGCAAAGTATTGGTATCTAGGCGATCTTTCCAAACTTTGCCTGCGAGTTCCTGTTCGTTTTCAACCCTGAGTAGCAAGGGGAATTGGGCTTTTAAGCTCAGTTTTTTGACTAATAATGTCCAAAATAGGCGGACTTCATCCCGAAAAAAGCTGAGAGGTGTGACAGCCGTGACGGGATAGCGTCCGTGGGTGATCAACATGAGGCGATCGCTAAGGCTGCGACGTTGTTGCGAATCGACGGTGAGGACTAGGACTTTTTGTGAAGCTGCTTGAGGATTTGGCTGGTTTGCAAAGTCAGTTTCTGACCACTGGCAAAATTCCTGCACCATGCGCTCAGTTTTATTGCTAAGACTACCACCCTCAATCCACAAATTAGGCATAACATCACATAAAATAGACAGGTGCAAAGCACGGATCTATTTTATGTTTTTTCTCTGTGTTTTTTCTTTATGTGGCGATCGCATTTAGCTCGAAGTTTACAGCAACATCTCAGCCAGCCTGAAGCTAAGTTTTTGCACCTAGCAACCGTTGGACACGATCAACGCCCCCGAAACCGCACCGTAGTATTTCGAGGCTTTTTAGAAAATGGCGATCGCTTCTCTACTCCGCTTACGGATTGCCTCAAAATTGTGACGGATATTCGCAGTCAAAAGGCGATGCAAATTGCCGAAAATCCTTGGGCTGAGGCAAGTTGGTATTTTACAAAAACGCGATCGCAATTTCGGATCTCTGGCAAATTGCTATTAATTGATCACGATTGCCAAGATTTGGAATTGCAAACTGCAAGGCTTGAGACATGGCAAGCGCTGTCTGATCCCGCCAGAATTCAATTTTCTTGGGCGCATCCAAGGGAGCCAAGGGTACATTTCCCCAAGACGGAGCCACCTGCGGCGGATGCGCCTCTCGCTTCTTTTTGTTTGGTGTTGCTGGAACCCTGCGAGGTTGATCGCCTTGAACTAAGAGGCACACCTCAAAATCGCTGGATCTATTGGCGAGATGATCAAGGAAATTGGCTAGAAAAAGAAGTAAATCCATAAAAGTGGCGGCGCTTCACGCCGCCACTTTTATGGATAAAAAGAAGTTCTAAGAGCTGCTTTTTTATCTGTGTTTTCTATTGCCGTAGCGAATGGAATTGATGAGTTGCTTAGGAAAATTAATAAAGCCTTGCCATAGGGAAATGAAGAAATTTTCGATTTTGAGAATGATGCCATCCAGCCAAAATACTACTACCATCACAGGATTATAGACGTAGCCTAACAATGCGGCATTTGCTTCAATCCATGCCCTCAGAGGGCGATCGCTTTCGGAATCGGTAAATGAAGAGGAATAGGCAAGTAATTCCTCTTCTTCTAAAATCATGCCACCATCTAAACGTTCTTGAGAAAGTTGGGAAGTTGTAGTTTCAAAATTTTGTAGCTCTCCCGAAGAGTTAATCGCCGCCATATCTGGGGACTTGCTAAAAGCGACGGATTCATATTCTAAAGGAAGGGGCCAGGGCCCGTTATCATCACCAAAGACATCTTCCATTGTCAGCCACGCTCCTTCGCTAGGCGTGAGGTCGGAGGTTTCATCAAGGGTAGGTTTATTCAATTGTTTACCAAAGAAATAGGCGATCGCTGCTTCGATGAGGCGTTGGAGTCGTTCAAGTTGGTCATCTATTTTGAGAGAATTTGCCCTGTCTTGATCTTGATTGCTTACAGAATCTTGAGGACTATTTTTGAGCGGCTCGGCTGCTTCGCCAAAGAAGGACTTAGGGCGATTACCACGCAGATTTGCGGCGGATTGCTTTTGATTGATTTGGCGATCGCTAGATGCTTGATTAATTCCACCCTTCATTCCATCATTAATGCCATCGTTAATTTCGCCATCACCAGCGATCGCTTTTTTGCCAATGAAATAATCAATGGCGGCGGCGATGAGTTCGCGCAACTGTTCGAGACGTTCTCTCGTGCTGAGGGGTGCGTTCTCTTTGAGCGCACTAAAAGCTTTAACTGAGTTTTGCGTCCCAGATTTTCCAGAATCTTGATTAGCACTAATGCGCTTTCTTCTTAACTTGGGGCTGTCTGGCAAAGCCTGACTAATATTATTCTCAGTTCCCTCAAGCCCTGCTATTTCATCACTTTTACCATTTAATTCATTAGCCTGATCGTTTGGGAGTTCAGTCCGAAATTTAGCATTCTTCGCTTCAGGATTTCCGAAAAAGTAGGCGATCGCTGCTTCAATGAGGCGACGTAATTGTTCGAGACTTCTATTTTTACCGAGAGCGACATTTTCCGCTAAGCCATTATTTTCTTTGAGTGCGTTTTGGTTTGCCTGACGTTGTTCTATTTCCTGTTGCCAGATTTCCGCAAAGATTTGATTGGCAAGTAATTTCTGTTCCATGGCTGTAGGAGCCGTCATATTTTGCGATGGTCGCTTGACGATCGCGGCAATTTTGCGGTCGAGCTGCAATTTGGTGCGATCTATCCAATTGAGAAATCTGGTGAGGGGACGCAAATTATTTGGCAAAATCTCCTCGGTCTCATTCAATAACCCTCTGACATCGGACTGCGATCGCAATTCTTGCTTTGGGGTATTTTTTTGGCGATCGAGGGCGGGAAAAGTACGCTTGGCGGTTGAGGCGATGAGGTATACAGGATATAAAGCCGCTTTGGCAACTTGATAAACAAGGAGGCGCGGTAATTCGTTGAAGCTAGGAATTTTTTGTAATTGTTGATCTAGCAATTGCCTTGCTCTGCGCCCTAGTTTGGCAGGCAAGGATTGGTCGATCCAGTTAAAAAGTCGGCTTTGATATCGTGGCATAGATAACATCATAAAAAAAGAGCGGCGCGATCGCATCTTTTTTGTCAGATTGATTGATTTTACTGTAAATAATCAGAATTATTAAGCTAACCAAAAAGCAAAATGTTATGACATTTCGCTATTGGTGCGGGCAATTTCCCGATAACGAGAAGGCGATCGCCTCCTTGATAAGTCCTAGAACTAAGAGAGAGCGTACACTTCGCGCACTTTTACCTTTATTGGTAACATAGATGCAGAAATATATTGAAATAACTCATGGCGATCGCATTTAGTAAATATCATGGCTTAGGCAACGACTTTGTATTGATTGATAACCGCCACAGCGCTGAACCCATCCTCACTCCAGAACAAGCAGAGAAATGGTGCGATCGCCATTTTGGCATCGGTGCAGATGGCGTAATCTTCTTGCTAAAGACCGATAATGGCGAACATCAGATGCGAATCTATAACTCCGATGGTTCCGAACCAGAAATGTGTGGCAATGGAATTCGCTGTTTAGCAAAGTTCATGGAGGATTTAGGAATCCCCACCGTTGACGGCAAATATTCCATTCACACAGGCGCAGGCTTGATCGTGCCGCAAATGGATGCCGATGGATTAGTAACCGTTGATATGGGCAAGCCCTTTTTGACTGCTGCCGAGATTCCCACCACTTTAGGCGAAAGCGATCAAAAAGTAGTAAACCTTCCCCTCGAAGTCGGTGGCAAAACTTGGAATGTGACTACGGTGAGCATGGGAAATCCTCACTGCATGACCTTTGTGGATAATGTTGATCGCATTCCCTTAGCCGAAATCGGCGTTCTTTTTGAACATCATCCTGTATTCCCTAAACGCACAAATACCGAATTTGTGGAAGTTGTTAATCGCGGCTATGTAAAAATGCGTGTATGGGAACGTGGTGCTGGCGCAACCCTTGCCTGTGGCACAGGAGCTTGCGCCACAGTGGTCGCAGGAGTCTTAAATGACCTATGCGATCGCACCTGTACTGTCAATCTCCCCGGGGGCGATCTCAAAATTACTTGGTCTGCCGAAAGCGATCGCATTTTGATGACGGGACCCGCCCAACTAGTATTTACTGGATCGGTATAGAGTTGTTTTCCCTCCTTTATAGGGAAACAACTCTATTGACTTAACACCTCAAACAAAAAACCATGACTGAAACTATTTTTAGCAAAATTATTAGGAAAGAAATTCCTGCGGCGATTCTCTACGAAGACGAGCTTTCTCTAGCTTTTCGGGATGTAAATCCTCAAGCCCCAGTGCATTTTCTCGTCATTCCCAAAAAGCCGATTATTAATCTATCGGATGCGACCGAAGCCGACCAGTCTTTGTTAGGACATTTGCTTTTAGTCGCAAATAAAGTCGCTACACAGGAAGGCTTAACAGGTTTCCGTCTAGTTACTAATAATGGAGCCGAAGCAGGTCAAACCGTCTTCCATTTACATATTCATGTCTTAGGTGGACGATCGCTCAACTGGCCCCCCGGATAATAAATTTGGCGTTAATATACTTGACGCACTTTACAAATTCTTACCCCCCTCAGTCCCCCCTTGGAAGGGGGGAAGTCTGAGTTCTCCCCCTTCCAAGGGGGAGTTAGAGGGGGTTCTAGATATTTGGTGTGTCAAGTATATAAATGCCATAAATTTGCGGCGCAAAGCGCCGCAAATTTAGAAAAATTGAGTGCGGACTCATTGGCAAAATAAAAAACTAGAGAAGTATATGACTGTTGTTGCCATTGATTTTGGAACTAGTAATACCGCGATCGCTATTCTTGAACATACAGAAGGCAATCGCCAAATTGCAAGACCCAAAACTTTACACTTCAGCGATATTTCTCACGAATTTATCACCCGATCGCCCAGCCCTATAGAAAGTCATCAGGTTTGGTTAGTGCCAAGCTTAGTCTATGTGGCTGGTCAACATCAATTTCTCATCGGAGAACAAGCGCGATCGCTAGAAAGTTTAAAAGAGAAATCTGCTGAGCAGGCAAAGAGGCGATTTAAAGGATTTAAGCGCGATATGGTCGCCAAATTTCAAGCGCCTGCTCGCGAAATTGATGGCGATTATTATGATGCGGAAGCGATCGCCGAAATATTCTTAATGGAACTTTGGCAAAGGCTCCAATCTCAAGACATTCAACCCACTCAATTGATTTTCACAGTTCCCGTGGGAGCTTTTGATTCATATCTGCATTGGTTCCGCAGTTTTGCCGCCAAAATCCAGTTCTCTAACTTTCAAATAATTGATGAATCCACCGCCGCCGCCCTTGGCTATGCGATTACTCGCCCTAACGCCTTGGTGTTAGTTATTGATTTTGGTGGCGGCACGCTGGACTTGAGCCTAGTTCGCACAGCACCGATTAATCATAATTCTCAAGCGTTCAAAGCCGAAGTGATCGCCAAGTCCGATGCCTATATTGGCGGTATTGATATCGATCGCTGGATTGCCGAACATTTTTTGCGTCAATTACAAATTGAGCGATCGCAATTGCCAGAATCTAGTTGGCTCAGTTTGTTAGAAATCTCTGAGAAAATTAAAATCCAATTATCTCTTGCTCAAGAAGTGCAGGAACATTGGCTTGATCCTGCAAATCAATTTGTCTACCAGCTAACTCTCATTCAAGATGAATTGACAGAAATTCTTGAACAAAACCACCTAATTGATCAACTGCGCGAAGCTATTGATGAAGTCTTATTGATGGGACTAAATAAAGGGATTAGTAAAGCGGCGATCGAAGAAGTTTTGTTAGTGGGCGGTAGTTGCCAAAATTTAGCAATTCAGCAATTGATTATTTCTTACTTTGGCAAATCTAAGGTCAAGCTAGGTAAACCCTTTGAAGCCGTTGCTCACGGAGCCTTAGTTTTAGGTCAGGATATCGCAATTGAAGACCATCTGCGCCATAGCTATGCCATTCGTCTATGGGAACCATATCTTAACTACTATTCTTTCTATACATTATTTGAGAAAGGCACAACCTATCCCTGTCAGCGTTCTGAGCCATTGATCTTACAGGCGGCGATCGCTGGTCAATCAGAAATTTGGCTAGATATTGGCGAGGTAGCTGAAGTTACTCAAGCGGAAGTTGCCTATGACCAGTCGGGGCGGATGACCAGCAGTCAATTGCTCAAACAGTCAGACTTTCGATCGCTAGCTATAAATAGTCCCGTTCGTCAAAATAATAGAGAAGAAGATATAGACAAAGTTTGTATAGCCCGACTTGATCCCATCGGTCAGTTAGGAATCGATCGCATTTCTGTCAATTTTAAAATTAATGACCGTCGCCTCCTCATAGCAACAATTAGAGATTTGCTTACTAATAAAATTCTCATTGATCAGCAGGCGATCGCTAAATTAGAATAAAACCCATGAAGATAAGGGGGGAGCGTTGCTCCCACTTATCTTTGGGAGTTTTACAGCAATTCCTGATCAAACGAAACACAAGAGAAGATCGATATAAAATTTGTGTTTAATTTAAGCTCTTGTCTAGATTTAAAGGGCTGAAATTTTGTAGAATCTATAAAGGTATAGCGATATTCATTAATGCTAAGAGCAAGCCAAAATCTGAAATAGGGTTGCGGCTCTTAACGATGTATCCCATATCCTGACACAAACTTTCAGTCGATGACAGGCAGCACTTGTGACTTATACGCGCTCAAAACATTCTCGCCTGATGATTGCTGTCTTACCTGACGAATCCTCAGCTTTTGAAGCATATCGTCTGCTTCAATGTCATGGTATCTCTCCTGAAAATTTGGCGCTAGTTGGTAAAGGCTATAGCAGTCCTGATAGTGTGGGGTTATTTAATCCCACTCGCACTACATGGCGCTATGCCAAACGAGCAATGCTTTGGTCAGGAGCGCTCAGTAGTAGCTTGGGAATTATTTTGCATTTACTGTTGAAATTACAATTGCCAAATCTTGACTGGTATCAGACCCTTTTTGTGATTACTTCTACTCTTGCGCTCATTGGAATGCTGCTTGGCGCTGCCCTTGGAACTCTATATGGTTGGTTTTTTAAAAGCAGTCTGTCCATTTCTTGTCGCAACTGTCTAGATCGGGGACAGTATTTATTAATGCTTGAAGGGTCAGAATCTTTAACGCGAAAAGGTCGAGAAATTCTTAATAGTTATACGGTAAAACCTCATTGATTGATAGCTGTAAGGGCTTCGCCGTAAAATAAGAAATTGACTGGACTGATTTTTTGGGTGTAGACGATAGCTTTTTAAAGAGAATTGGGAGAGATCTAGGCAATTTTTAAATAGTTTTTTATAGCTGTTGCCATTCTTGTTAAGACACAAAACCTAAGAAGCGAGTTGCGGCGCTTCGCGCCGCAACTCGCTTCTTAGGTTTTGATTTGTCCTAATGCAAGTGACCGCAGCTATAAAAACTTATCGCCATAAAAAACAACCCTTAACCCAAAAAAGGATAGCCTCGCTATCCTTTTTTGGGTTTTTATATCAAATTTAGTTTGTTGCTATACCTTGACGTGAATAGCTACAGCTATATTAGTAATAAGGCACTAATTATTCATATATTCTTTTGATCAGCTTGTAATACCAAAATCCAAAAAGACACAAAATGACCCATAGCCATTCTAATTTTATTTGTGAGATTAAAGGACTTGAGAGAATGCGCCTTAAACAAGCCTACCCTCTTAAATCATTTAGGATTGCTATATTCAGCTAATCCACCATCGGGCAAATTTTAATCTCTAATCAGTCAGTAAGTCATGATTCATTCTGATAAAACCAGTATAAAGATTCTAATTGTTGATGATTCGGAAACCGATCGCTGGCTTTTTCGTCATTATCTAACCAATAATCCTACCTATAATTACGATGTTCTCGAAGCCAAAAATATACACCAAGGTTTAGAAATATGGCGATCGCATAAACCTGATGTAGTCTTGGTAGATTTTAATTTAGTGGGGGAAACGGGGCTACAATTTCTTGAATCTCTGCATGAGGAAATTCAAGCAGAAAATCTGGAGAACGGGGAAGAAAAAATTTTAGAACTAAAATTGCCAGTCATCGTCTTGACGGGGCATGGTGATGACAAGATGGCGGTGCAGTCAATGAAATTGGGGGCTGCGGATTATTTGGTCAAAAACGATGTGACCGATTTCTCCCTGCACCAAAGCATTCTCAGTGTCAGAGACTACTTTGCGGTAAGACAGAAGCTCGCGCAATCTCAAAAGCGTGAATCAGTGGTTTCTCAAATTGCCTTAGGGATTCGTCAATCCCTTAACTTATATGACATTTGCCTAACGGTCACGCAGGAATCTCGTAAATTTCTGAAAACCGATCGCATGGTGATTTATAAGTTTAATGACGATATGAGTCGGCGGATTATTGCTGAAGACTTTGGGGAACCTTGGCAATCCTGTGGCGAATTAGTTAACGAATGTAATTGTTTTCAGTTGTCAGACCAAGTAGCTCAAGAATATCAAAACGGGAAAATTCTAGTTGCTAATGATGTGCTGAAGGCGAACTTTGCGGAATGTCATGTGCAAATGTTGCAGAGATTTCAAGTTCGCGCCAATATTGTCGTGCCAATTCTGGTGGTGGATGCTTCCGCCAATAATTTAGGGGAAGAAAACTTAGCGCCATCTGGGTTAAAAGATATTAATCGCGAACATCAGCACAAACTCTGGGGATTAATAATTGCCCACCAATGCTCAGCTACGCGCAATTGGGAGGACTGGGATATTCAATTCTTGCAACAGTTATCAGTTAATCTGGCGATCGCTGTCCATCAAGCCGAAATTCATCACGATCTACATAGGCTAAATGCAAGTTTGGAGCAGCAAGTGCAAACCCGCACGCAGGATCTCCGCACCAGTGAACAGAAATTAAGTTCTATTCTCAATTCCTTGCCAGATATTATTAATTTAATTAGTCATGATGGTATTTATTTGGAGTCAAAACGTGATAATCGTCTTTATGACTTGATTCCAGAAACAATAAATCCTGTTGGCAAGCACATTTATGAGCTTTTGCCAGAGCATATCGCCCACAGGCAAATGCAAGCAATCCACCAAGCGATCGCTACTAGAGAAATCCAATGCTTTGAGCAGATCTATCAAGTAGATCATCTCTACTATTACGAAGAAGTACGCATTGTGGCGATCCGTGACGATGCGGCGATAGTAATTGTGCGGGATGTGAGCGATCGCCGCCGTGCGGAGGAGTCCCTAAATATAGCGGTGGAAGCTTTACAAAAAAGTGAAGAACAACGCCGTCTTGCGATCGATCTAAATCATATTGGTTGTTGGGATTTTGATGTGAAAACTGGTCTTGCAATTTGGAACGAGAACCATCATAGGATAATGGGACTCGAACCAGACCAAGCTGAAAGTGGCTACGCAACATGGCGCGATCGCGTCCATCCCGACGATCTAGATTGGGTAGAAACAGCTATCAATACAGCTTTAGAAAATCACTCCATGCTGGAAGTGGAATATCAAATTATTCATCCATCGGGCGAAATTCATTGGGTGTTGTCTAAGGGGCGAGGTATCTATGACGATCTCTCCAATAAACCCGTGCGTATGGTGGGAGTTATATTAGACATTAGCGATCGCAAAAATGTAGAGCTAGCACTCGAAAAAGAATTTATCCGTAATAAAACTCTCTTTAATAGCTCCTTTGATGGCATCTATATTTTGGATAGTGCAGGTAAATTTATTGAGGTTAATCAAAGCTACGCCAATATCTTGGGCTACAGCATTAACGAAATGCTTAACCTCAGTATTTATGATATTGATGTTAAATGGACAAAAGATGAGCTAGATACAGGGTTGGCGGAGTTTAAGAAACAAAAAAAAGTGATGTTTGAAACCCAACATCGGCGCAAAGATGGCTCCATTTGTCATGTAGAAATTAGTGCTACTTCGGTAGATTGGGATAATGACATTGTTCAGTTCGGCATTTGTCGTGATGTAAGTAATCGGAAACTTGCCGAAGCAAAACTTCAGAAACAGCAGCAGGAGCTACAAACCCTTGTAGAAAATATTCCTGATGTGGTCGCTAGATTTGATCGGGATTTGCGACGTATCTATATCAATCCCGTGATTGAGTCAATTCGGGGGATTTCGGCTGAAGAGTTGATTGGTAAATCCCCCGAAGAAGTTCCTCTTCCTAATGCGCTCCTAGAGGCTCTCCATAAGGTTTTAGAATCAGGACAACAGGAGATCATTGATTTTGCCTATGATTCAATTAGTGGATTGAGATATTTTCAATCGCGACTCGTTCCCGAGTTTGATGCTAATGGTGAAATTATTTCCATTTTAAGTATATCTCGTGACTTTACGGAGCAGAAAGTTGCAGAACAAGCTTTGCAATATCGGGTTGAGCGTGAGCAACTCCTAAACTTATTTATTCAAGTTATGCGTAGTTCTCTAGACCTAAAAGTGGTGTTTAGATCTGCGACTGACGCGATCGCCAGATTACTGGATTTAGAGCAAGTAGCGATCGTGCAATATTTACCAGAGCGCAAAGTTTGGAAGCATGTAGCTGTTTTAAAGGAAAGTCCAGAGGTTTTTGATGATATAAGTTTAGAAATTCCCGATCTGGATAATCCTTTTGCAGCAAAGCTCAAGCAGAAAGAGATTGTACAAATAATTGATGCCGAAGCTATCGAAGATAAGATTAATCGTGAGATAGCCACAAAAGCTTCAGGAGCGTGGCTATTAGTGCCGATTATTGTGAATAATCAAGTTTGGGGTAGCCTGAGTTCGCGCAAGTTAAATAAAGTCACGCAATGGGAAGCTCAAGAAATTGATCTAGCACAGACGATCGCCAATCAGTTAGCGATCGCTATTCAGCAAGCTAATCTCTATCAACAACTCCAACAGGAGCTATCGGAACGCAAACAAACCGAAATCGCTTTAGCTCAAGCAAAGGAAGTCGCCGAAGCTGCTAGCAAAGCCAAGAGTGAATTCCTAGCCAATATGAGTCATGAAATTCGGACTCCCATGAATGGAGTAATTGGCATGGCTCAGTTAATCGCCTCTACACCTTTAAGGGAAGATCAAAGAAAATTTGTACAAATCATCTTAGATAGTGGAGATGCCCTGTTAACAGTAATTAACGACATTCTCGATTTTTCAAAAATAGAATCTGGGAACTTACAACTAGAAAGCAAAGATTTTCATATTATTGAAATTATTACTTCGGCTTTTAATCTTTTAAAGCAACAAGCCGTAGATAAAAACATCCAGATTCACATGCAAATTTCTCCGCAAATCCCTCATTTTGTAATCGGAGATAAATCTCGTCTACGTCAAATATTAATCAATCTATTAGGTAATGCCATTAAATTTACTAATCAAGGCACTGTTATCTTAAAAGTTGATGGACAATTTATTTCTGACACCATCTATAAATTTAAATTTGCGATCGCGGATACAGGCATCGGTATTGAGAAAAATCATATTACTAAACTGTTTAGACCCTTTACCCAAGCCGATGCCTCCATTAGTCGTCAGTTTGGTGGCACAGGTTTAGGATTAGCGATCTGTAAGCGTTTAATTGAGTTGATGAATGGCACAATTTGGGCGGAGAGTAGTGGTAATATCGGCGGCATCCCTGACACGAAATGGATTCCCCAAAATACTACTCAAGATGGTACAACTTTTTATTTTAATATCATCTTGCCGATCACCATTCATCAACCGACAAGTCAGAACTCATTAAATATCACGGTATCTAATTCCATCCTTAATCCTGAAGAAAGTCCTGTCAAAATTTTAGTGGTGGAAGATAATACTCTGAATCAAAAACTAGCAATATTAATGTTGCAAAAGCTAGGTTATAAAGCGGATCTAGTAGGTGACGGTAGTGAATGTGTGAATTTAATCCTTAATCAAGATTCTGGTTTAGCCTATGAATTCATATTTATGGATCTTCAAATGCCAATTATGGATGGAATTAGTGCGACAAGGTTGATTAGAAGTAGGCTGGGTAGTCCTGATAAACCTTGGATAGTGGCTCTGACAGCCGATGTTTTAATGGAAGAGCGCCAAGCCTGTATCGATGTGGGGATGAATGATTATATCAGTAAGCCTTTTAGCGCTAAAGATCTAGTCAGAGCTATATCGGAATATCTAAGAGTAAAATCCCAAAGATAAAGTCTAGAAATGTCTAGGCTTCAATCTTTTCAATCTTGATCAAAAACTTTGCCCAAAGAGGCGGGCGGCGTAGTCCTAATCGTGCTGAGGATGCCTTGCCTGAGCGATCGCGGCAAAGTTGATAGGAGGCGATCGAGCCATTCTCCAGAGGTCAGCGCTAACATCAAGATCATCAATACAAAGGGAGCCGTATTAAATACCTGAGTTGGCACATCGGGAATTGCGCTCTGGGCAACACTGGCAAGGGATTGTAAAATCCCAAACAGGTAAGTTCCAAGGGCAACCCGTAGCGGATTCCAGCCGCCAAAAATGACGATCGCCAGAGCAATCCACCCATAGCCTGCGGTATGTCGATGACTCCAACCTGCTTTAAAATCCAGAGAAAAGGCGGCTCCTGCAATGCCCATTAATGCGCCCCCAAGGAGCGTATAGAGATAGCGCATTTTAACGACATTAGTACCTCTAGCAAAAGCGGCGGCAGGTTGTTCGCCTACGGTTCTTAAAATCAATCCGCCTTGGGTACGATAGAAAAAGAACCAACTAAATAGAATCAAAATATAGCTACTGTAAACCAGTAAATCACTTTGAAATAGCAATTTACCAAGAACAGGAATACTTTCAAGAATTGGGATTTTGAAACTGGGAACGGTGATTCCTTCTACCCTCACAATAGGATTACCGAGGAATGAGGATAAATCGCCACACATTAGGGCCAGCACAAAGCCGATGGATACCTGTGATTGTTTGAGCGTAATCGCGCCAATGGCGACGATAAGAGCGATCGCTGCTCCCACGAGCGCCGCCGCCGCAAATCCCAAGATGAGACTATTGGAGAATTTAGCTACGGCAAAACCCGTCATCGCTGACATGAGAATTGTGCCTTCGGCGGAGAGATTGATTACGCCTGCGCGTTCGGTGATAGTTTCGCCAATCGTGGCAAAAATCAAAGGTGTAGAGGTGGCGATCGCTGTCGCTAAAATCGTAATGATATCCATAGGTTTGTGCTTGTTTAATTAGGTTTGAACTTACGCAGACTTTTGTAAGACCCTTACCCCTAGCCCCTCTCCCAACAAGGAGAGGGGAACAAGAAAAATCTCTTACTCCCCTTCTCCCAGAAAGGGAGAAGGGGTTGGGGGATGAGGGCAAGTTAGATTGGGCGAATCTCCCATAGCCTATGATGCGGAATTTTTAGTTAACTTGGCTAAGCCTTCGCCCAGAATGGCAAATAATAATAAGGCTCCTTGGATAATTCCCGAAAGGGAAGAATCTAGGCTTAAGGATAGCGGTAATTCCAGACTGCCGACATTGAGCGAACTAAATAGAAAGGCGATCGGCAAAATTAAAAATGGATTGTAATTAACCAGCATCACCACCAAGAGAGCAAGAAATCCCAAATTACTGGAAATATTGGGAATCAAGCGATGGAATACGGCTACTACTTGCAAAGATCCTGCAATTCCTGCAAAAGCACCACAGATCGCAAAACTACTCAACATTTGGGCGATCGCAGGAATCCCCAAAACATAGGCGGCGCGTAAGTTATTACCCACTGCTTTGAGCTTCAGCCCGAAATAAGTTGCCTTAATAATTACCGTCGTGAAGATCAGCGCAACAATGGCGATCGCCAAAGCGATCGGGCTAAATTCCGTATTGCCAAAATTGGGCAGTGATAACGCATCACTAAAAGGTTCTGTGCCACTCATGGAGGCTACACCCGATCTTTTCCAAGGACCAAAAACTAGATAGAGCGCTAGCCCTTGCGTCGTAAAATTCATGCCTAGCCCTGCAAAAATTTCGCTGACCTTACCATATATATTAAGGAATCCCGCTAAAATCCCCCACAAAGCGCCGCCTAGAATGCCCGCTAATATTGCTAAGGTAATCGCGATCGCTGGTGAAAATCCTTCAGGAATCGCTCTTAACAAAAAAGTGGCGGCGATACCACCTGCGGTAATCTGTCCTTCAATGCCGAGGTTATAAAGCCCTGCGGTGAAGGTAAAAATCAAGCCACAGGCGGCAAGTAATAATGGACAAAGGGTGGAAATTACTCGCGCAAAGCGATCGCTACTGCCAAAGGCTCCATTCCACATCCCCGCCGCTACTTGAACTGGTGAGGCGCTAGATAGCCAAATCACCACCGCAATAAATAATAGGGCGATCGCAAAAGCCCCGATCCGAAAATAAGTAATTTTAGGAATCTTGGAGATTTTGGAGATCATTGGCAAACTATTCAAACTTCCCTCCGATCGCTTGTCCTAGCCTATCTACACTCAGATTTTTTGCATCCATCGGTTGCGATACCTTGCCGCCACTAAATACCAAAATGCGATCGCTATATTGCAAAATCTCATCTAAATCAGAAGAGATAAAGAAAATCATCATACCCTTTTCGCAACGCTCCATCATTTGTTTCCAAATCCATAGGGAAGACTCAATATCTAATCCCCTTGTCGGTTGTTCCATTAACAGCAAATTTAAATAATCAGGCAATAAAGAAATTTGGGTACGTTGCTGATTACCACCCGATAGCCGCTCCACCTTAGACGCAGGCTTACCACGAATGTTAAACTTCTCAATCGCTTGATGCGTAACTTGGCGCGTCTCACTCCAATTAATAAATATACCTGATTGCGAAATAGAACTAGCTTGGCGGAGCATAAAATGCTCTTGAATCGAGAGTCCCCGAATTAAGCCATCCTGCAAGCGATCGGCAGGCAAATAGGCGATTCCTGCTTTGAGAAATTGCCGATAGGGTCGGTGAGTCATATCTAAATCACCGATGCGAATTGTGCCAGTTTTGGGCTTCAGCAATCCCGCACAGGCGAGTAAAAGTAACTGCTGCCCATTCCCTTCTAAACCCGCCAGTCCAATGATTTCTCCAGACTTCACCGTTAACTTATCGAGCTGCAAACTTAGGCGATCGCCTTCAATAAGCAAATCATGAATACTTAAGGCAATTTCTGACTCCTCTAATTTACCCTCATGCTTTGCAGGAAGTGCCATTTCGCGCCCAAACATCATATCTACCAAAGACGCAGCTAACTCTGCGGAATCCCTTCCTTTTATCTCAGATTCTCCTACGACTTCGCCCTGACGCATCACCATCAGGCGATCGCATAGTTCCTCTACATCCTCTAATTTATGGGACACAAAAATAATTGACTTGCCTTCAGAAGCTAATTGCTTCACCGCTTTAAATAAAGCCGTTTTTTGAGAAGCGGAAATACCCGTAGTTGGCTCATCCAGAATTAAGGTTTGCACCCCCAGCGATAATAAGCGCAAAATTTCTAGCTGTTGCCGTTCGCCGACAGTGAGATTTTCGAGGCGATCGCTAGGATGCAAATCAAAGCCAAAAGCTGCGGCAAGTTGTTGCAGTTCTCGCGTTAGCTGTTGGCGATTAATTTGGTTGGCTTTTTTTACTGGATTTCGGCGCTCTTGTTTAGCCTGTTGCTTTGCTAAGATACTCCGCCCTGCCATGAAATTATCGAGTACTGAGAGGGAAGGAAAGTCCAAAGGATCTTGGTGTAACATCCCAATACCCGCACAAATGGCATCCGCAGGAGTTTTAATCTCAACCTCAGTTCCATTTAATAGAATTCTGCCACTATCCTTGGTAATGAAACCACTCAGGATTTTAGAGAGAGTGCTTTTGCCAGCACCATTTTCGCCTAAAATCCCGTAAACACTTCCTGCCTCAACGGTCATTGAGATATCGTGATTAGCGCGGACATTACCAAAGGATTTAGAGATGTGGCAGAGTTCAACTTTCATGGTTATTTGGTAGCGCCTTCAATACCTTGTAAGAGTTGGGTGAAGTACCAAATCTGTTGTGGGGTAGCCGTTTCACCTTCTTTAAGGAAAGGAGTCCCATCTTGATAATTGAGAGGTCCTTTATAAAGATTAATTGTGCGATCGCCCAATCCCTTAATAAATTCCGTAAGGATCTTATCATTCTCAGGAGTCAAAGCCTTACCCTTCTCAAAGCCCACGGCGGAAGTGTCAGGATTATTTAAATCTTTCCAATTTGGCTCTGCGGAGATAAATTCACCAGTAAATTTACCTTCCTTCACTTTTTTGATCTGATCGAGATAGGCGGGACCCCAGTTGTAGTAGGGAACGCCAACACAAATGTCAGGAGCAAGATTACAACCTGTTTTGAGATCGTAATGCACAAACTTAACCTTCTTACCAGCCTCAGCAGCTTTCTTGCCTTGAACCGAAACTTCGGGAGTATCAATCCCTGACATGACCACATCAAAACCATTGTTATAGAAGTCATCAGCCACCTTGGTCGGATCAAGGGTCTGTCCCGGAATATTGAACCAGAAACCAATCCAAACCACTTTGAACTTCAAATCTTCAGGATTTTTCTTGCGATAGGTTTGCCAGCAGTACTTAGCCCCTAAATAGCTAGCAGAAGCCAATCGGCGCGTTTCATCGTTAATTAAGGGGCCCACATAGCCAATTTTGCCCAATTCAGAACTGAGCGCCGCCGAGCAACCCGCAATCATTTTGCCATACTCGATCTGAGGCATCACATTGCCTAGATTTTTTTGATTTTTAAAATTCTTTCCTTCTTTCCATGCGTAATCACCACTGGAATGAATGACCGAAACATTGGGATGTTTTTTTGCTGTTTCTAATGCATCATCCTTAAAGTCATCGGAATTGAAAATTATGAGCTTTGCACCCTTAGCAATCAAGTCATCAGCCACCTGTGAAGCCTTCACATTAGGGCGATCGCCGGGGTTAACCTTATCCACATAATCAAACTGAATTCCCGTTTGCTTTTCCATTACATACTTAGTTGCTTCGTAATGCGCCTGATTCCAACCAGAGTCATTCTTAGGACCCACCAAGATCATTGCGGATTTAAACTCTTTAGAAGCATCGGCACTTACCGAAGGTGCGGCAGAAGGCGTTGTAGGGGTCGGACTGTTACAAGCACCAGCCATAATTCCTACTAAAGCCGCAGTCCACAAATATTTAGTGGAAACTATAGAAGCAATTCTATTGATTATTTTTCCCATGGATTATTTTAATTAGATTTTTAGATCCTGACAAAAGAAGACTGAGTTTAGATAATACTTTGATTACACCAAGTTTAATGCTAATTTCGTAAGGTGTAGGTACACTTTACGAAACTGGAAGTAAGGCTCCCGCAGATTTTTACTTTTTATATCTAATGGCGCTTTGCTCCTGCATCACTGCCTATAAACTGTTGTAAAAAGCATTTGATTATACTTTTTTCATTTAAGGCGATCGCTTTAGGAGCAAAGGTATTAAAGATTACATTCCGAAAGGCTTCAAGGAAGAGAATTAGGTTGATTTATGGGACAATTCTCTTTTTGAGTTTTACAATCTTGTGCGGAGAAATATTTTTAAAAGCGGCGATTTGCGCCGCTTTTAAAAATATTTCTGGATTTTAGTTAAGCGCAAAGCGCTGTAGTAGGTAGACGTTAGATTTTATTTATGAGATTCTCAATTCTTTATTCATTTAGACGATGTCCCTATGCAATTCGCGCCAGAATGGCGTTAGCCTATGCTGGTATAGCCTATGAATTGCGGGAGATTACTCTCAAAAACAAGCCAAAGGAAATGTTGGAAATTTCTCCTAAAGGAACAACTCCTGTAATGCAAGTATTTGAGAATTTTGATCAGGAGGGGGCGGCGTTTAAGGTTTTAGAAGAAAGTTTAGATATTATGCAGTGGGCGATTCAACATAATGATCCTGAGAACTGGAAGGATTTGTCCGCTACTTCCTTAGAAGTTACCCAGAGGCTTATTAATTCTAACGATCGCGAATTTAAGCAAGCCCTCGATCGCTACAAATATCCCAATCGCTACCCAGAGCGATCGCAAGAATCCTATCGGCCACAGGCGGCGGAGTTTTTACAGGTTCTAGAATCCCAACTTCAGGGAAATAATAATTTCTTGCCTAACTTCTCAAATAATTTTCTGGTAAGCGATCGTCAAACCTTAGCTGATGTTGCCATATTTCCGTTTGTGAGGCAGTTTGCCTATGTGGATATCAATTGGTTCCTTGCGAGTCCCTATCCTCATTTGCAACAGTGGCTAAAATGGCATGAGGAGAGCCAGCTTTTTGAACTTGTCATGCAAAAATTTCCCGTATGGACTCCCGATCAAGAATCGCCAATATTGTTAGGACATAAACACCAAATATTGTGAGGTCGATAGGACAACCCCAAAACCAAGGATTAGCTGTGCGGCGCTTCGTGCCACACAGCTAATCCTTGGGTGGAAAGAGCGTAGGCATCACGATTTAACGTAATTGGTTAGAGCGATGATAGTCGTAATCAGTTGAACGATAGATAGACTGGTGTTGCTGTTGATAGAAGAGCTCTTCAATCCAGATGCGTACTTCTTCTTCAGAACCAAAGGTTGCTGAGCGATTGGTATTAGGGTCATAGACGCGCCAGTAGGGCTTACCCGAACGGGCTTGGAGTTGCCAGACCTTTATTTCAGATTGGGAAGTAAAATATTCAGCTATTTTTTGTCCTAGTCTTTTGAGAGATTCCATGAGGCTATAATTCTGTGGTAGAGGCGTTTCATTATTGAGATTGAGTGCTTGAGGTTCCAATGGAGATGAAGTTAAGGGCGTATTCATGGCGGTTAGTGAAGTAGTTTGTTGTGAATAACCAAATAGTAGAGTAATCGCATTTTCTTCACATCACCCGTCTCGACTCAGTAGATTGGTTTATCCGATTGGTTCATCCAATCGGATAAACCAATCGGATAAACCAAGTGGATGAATCAATCGGATGAACCAATCGATAAAAAATTACCTGCGATCGCGGGAATTGCGAAAAGCCTAATATCCATGATGCTAATCACAACCCAAATTAAACTTTCTATCAACATTGGAGATACATATTGGAGATACCTATATGCAGAATGTCGCAACTCCCGATCCGCTGATCTTTAGACAAGCAAATCCCAGAACTTCATCGATCAGGAAAGCTAAACACAATCAAAACAACGAGCTTGAAATATGCTTAATAACCTTTGTGCGTAGAGCCTTAGACGCAACAACCAAAGGTGATTACTCGATCTATACATCACTGTCAATCCTTGATCATGCATGGACTGCCCAAAAGTTAATATGGAGTCTGCGCGAACATCAGGACTAGGATTATCAAGGCATAAGCTCAGAAATCACAGGAATTGATATGAGGTTGATTCGCCCTTTTCAACGATTTATTAAAAGATTGACTTTGCCAAGCCAAATCAACAGCGTATCCTCTGAATTTTTGGCATGGCGACAGCAATTTTTTATCGAGCGACTTCAATTACTTGCTTGGGTAGTTTGGATCGTTTTAATTTTGGTGACGCTTTTAAACCTGACGGTGGTAATTCCTAGCCTGAATGGCACTGGCGATCCCAAGCTCATGTTTAGCTATGCAAGGACACAAAATTATTTGGAACGTGCGCTTAGCCAAGTAATTTGTTTTTCAATAGGTCTATTAATTTGCCGATCACCTTGGATTCATCGAGCGCCAGTCAAAGTGTTTTTGATATTTAATGCACTGGTTCTTTTGCCTTCCCAAATTCAAGCCGCCTTGTATGGTGGAATTAGTCTGGATAGTGAGGTTTGGTTAATTTTCTATCCCTTGCAAGCATTCCTAATTCCTGTCCATTGGCGTTTGCAAGTGCTTTGTCAGGCTGTGCCTTTGGTATATTTTCTGATTGGCTTTATTTTCGGTTTACGAGATCCCTTTATCAGTCTATTACCGCCCTATGTCGTTACAGGGCTGTATACCCTCGTAATTTGTGCAGTTGCGGATGCGGGAGCTTTTCTATTCGAGCGATCGCGTAAGCGTGAAATGGAACTCAGACAGCAGTTACGTGCTTTTATCCATGCCGTATCCCACGATTTACGCAATCCTGTCTTAGGTGCGGTGATGACCCTCAAAAGCTTTCTAAAACCATCAGAATCAATGGCAATGATTCCACAGGAATTATTAGAACAAATGATTGACAGTGGCGAACGTCAGGTTGAGTTAGTGAATACGCTTTTAGAAACCCATAATACTGAGTTACGGGGAATTGTGATTCATCCACAATCTATTTTATTACATGAATTAGTGGCAAGTATTCTCCAAGATTTTCAGCCCTTTTTTCAGCAGCATAAAACTTCTATTAATAATGTTATCCCCCCTAATCTGCCCTCGATTTATGTTGATTCTCTCCAATTTCGGCGCGTCTACGAAAACTTAATTTCTAATGCGCTGAAATATAATCGCACAGGATTACAAATAACCCTAGATGCGGAAACCTTTGCAAGTAAACGGCAAACTAAAAAGTTGTTAGGTAAATCTAAAAACTCAGAAACAATAACTTGGATGCGTTGCACCGTCAGTGATAACGGTGTCGGTATTCCTCCCGAACAATGCGATCGCCTCTTTGATTTATACAGTCGTGGTCGTGACCAAAGGCGATCGCTCAGTCTTGGTTTAGGACTGTATATGTGTCGTCAGATTATCTGCGCCCACGGTGGTGAAATTGGGGTCATCAGTAGCCCCGAAAAAGGTTCGACATTTTGGTTCACCGTTCCCATTGTCCAAAATTAGGATAGGCATTGCTTTGCGCCGCCTATCCTCTGTCTAAAAATTACAAATAACTACCATGAATATCCATTCAACTAATCATCAATCCATCCATTCTGCTACCCATAGAAATATTCGACTCGCACTATTTTGGGCAGTCTTAGGCGGATTCGGAACCCTCGCAGGATTTCCCTATATTTTGTCACTCATCCCCCCATCGGCAACTCCACCCGTTCCCTTACCAATTTTGGCGATCGCTGGTGCGATTCAGTCGGGAGTATTAATGTTCTTTTTAAGCTGGATCGGTTTGCGTTTAGGGCGATCGCTTGGACTAGATACTCCCTTTGCTCGCGCCTTGGTCTATGGCGCAAAATTACCCAGAGTCTCAAAAGCAGGACTAAGACTATCTCTAGTTAGTGGCCTTCTCGGCGGCGCAATTTTAGTGATTCTTGCTTTATTGTTTCAGCCTCTCATGCCCCAGACATCTGTATCTACTTCCTTAAATATCGATCTCTGGAAACGATTGCTAGCAGCTTTCTATGGCGGAATTACGGAAGAGATTCTCCTACGCTTATTTTTAATGACTCTGATTACTTGGGTACTTTGGAAAAGTGGCTTGAGAACGAAAAATCATCCTGCAAAATTAGCTTTCTGGATCGCGATCGCGGCGGCGGCTTTAATCTTTGCGATCGCCCATTTACCAGTTGCCGTAACCATCTGGACATTAACCCCGATTGTGATTATCCGCACGATTTTACTCAATTCTTTGCTAGGTGTTGCCTTTGGCTATCTCTACTGGCGTTGGGGATTGGAATATGCAATTTTCTCTCACTTTCTCGCTGGGCTAGTTTTACATGGTATCGGTGGATAATTATGTATGGTAGGCGATCGCTGTCAATGTTACAGAGAGGTTATAGAAAATGGCTGGCGCTCTCAATCATAATGGTTAGCTAGGTTTGTGAGAGGGCGTTGATATCTCTCTATTCGCTTTGCTGATAAATGCGGATACGTCCACGCTGAATTATCCAGAGATTGCCTGTGATGTTCTCACGCTGTAATCCTCCAATTAGAGTTTGAATAGCATCGGTCAAATCATCTATTGTTGCTCTATTCGGAAGTCTTAACACAGCAATTCCTTTGTATTCAGATGGAACATATTGTAGAGGGTTGCTAAAGTCTAGGTCTAGAGTCACAAGACAGCGATCTTCTGCCTGACATACTGTGATGACCGTTGGATCGGATGCTGATGTTAGTCCTTGTTCGAGTACTGTAGAGACATCATGACCTGCTTGTTTTGGTTGATTGATTCCTCTTTGACCGATATTCTCGTCTAGTTTAAATTTCATGCTGATTGCTCAATGGGAATATCAATATAGCGATCGCTCGACATGGCGGCTCCATAGGCAATGCAAGCATAAATGTCTTCTGGTTGCAGTTGGGGATATTCTTCTAGTAGTTCAGGGATGCTAGTGCCACTGGCTAGAAAGTCGAGAATTAGAGATACCCAAATGCGATGTCCGCGAATACAGGGTTTTCCAAAACAAATATTAGGATTAATCGAGATTCGATTTAGAAGTTCTTTTTGTTTCATAACTTTAGTTTTTGGTTATCCTACACATCAAACGCGATCGCCATGATGATCATCCTCTTATCGTAATTTTATTTTATTCGTAGTTAGCCAGAATACGGCGAATTTCTGCGGCTGGGATATTTGACTGCTCAGATTTTGAGTAAATCGTAACTAAAATCACCGATGTGGCTGTTTTGACGTAGTAAATGACTCTGTAACCTGCGCTTTTACCTTTTTTGTTGTCTCGATTCTTAATCCGCAATTTGAAAACTGTATAGCCAATGTTAGTAATTTGATCGCCTTGAAAGTTTCCTGCTTGCAGATCGTCAAGAATCGGTTGCAAATCTGCGCGAATGTTCCGATACTTTTTCGATAAATCGCGAAGTTTATTTTTAAACTCTTCTGAAAATTTAAGTTCAACTAATGGATCAATCGACATCAATCCCTTCCCATAGTTCTGAAATTGGCTTGGTTCTGCCATTCATTACGTCATCCCAACCACGCCGAAAACTTTCTATCGCAGGTTCGAGTTCCTGTGAGGTTTCTTGTGGGGTTAAGTTTTGAGTTTTTCGTTGAGTTACGGCAATATCTCGATCTAATAGTTCTCGTAGTTTGATTTTCTCGCGCAGTTCCAGAGAACTCATCATTTCTATGAGAGCTTTAAAAGGAAGAGATAAATTTACTTTTACTTGTGTACGTTTCATGTTTAGTTTAGATCCTCATTTTTGTATTTATGATTTTTTATTGCAATTTTACACTTCCAGAAGGATCTCAAGTGTTTACTAGCAATATATATTACCCTGTGTAAATCGCTATTTTGATTTTCGGCAGATTAAGGGCGATCGCCTCTCACCAAACCCAAACAAAACCCAATAATCGAGTTGGTACTAAAGATCGCTCTTGCTTGAGGATGCTAATTTAGGATGGGCGATCGCTGTCAATGTTACAGAAAATTGTTGTCGCTCTAAATTAGAAGGTTGAGATAAAGTTTAGCGCGATCGCTCTTTGAGTCGAGTTTGATGTAGTTGCTGTTTTAGATTTCAGAAAAGTACTCCCTTTCACCAGCTAGGCTGAAAATGCTAACATAATCTCAGTTATTCATTACTAATTAGCTTGGCATTACCTCTTTAACAATACTTTCTACTTTAATCAAAAATTTCTATTTTGATTTTTGGAACAATAGAACCAGAACCAAAACACCAGCTCTCTCCTGTTTTAGTATGTGATTGAGCCTCAATAGCACGCATCAATTCTAATGAGGCTTTATTCTTCTGTTCTAAATCAAACGCAATATGCTCACTTCCATTTCGTATTACTTCTTCATTAATATAATATATTTTTATATTATTTATATCGTAACCAATTGCATCAAGAGTCTTTAAATAAAAAGTACAGTTTAAGTCGTACTCCATGTTAATTAATATATCAAGAATTAAAGGAATCGCATTTCTAGCTGGCAAGCCTATTTTACCTACTGCAATAATTGCAGACTTACAAATTTCGTTGTCAGAGTCTCTAATTAACTCAATAATAGAAGACACTACTTCTATAGCATCTATACCAATTTCTGAAAGCGCCCAAGCAGATTTTCTTCGGATTAACTGTCTTTCATCTTTAAGTAAATTCGCAATAGGTATAACTGCTTTAGCTCCGATATTTACTAAAGTATCCCAAGCCTCAATATTTCCTTCATTTTGAGATTTTATTAATTCAATAAGTTGTGGAATAGCTATTTGTGAGTCTTCTCCAAACTTAGACAGAGAATTAACTGCTAAAGGTTTAAAATGATCAACTGGAGAAGATAATAATGAGAGAGAGACTTGAATATCATTCTTACGTTTTATATAATCAATATTCTGAAGTTCTATAAGGACATCTTGTGCTGCTTGAAAGCGCTCTAATGGATCAATTGCTAACAAATTTTTGATAATTGAATAGGTGTTATCTGAAATATATTGCTTGCCAGATTCTATCCAAGATTCATCAAACAAAGTTTGTAGATCTTCTGGTGACATTCCAGTTAGTAGATGAAGACATGTAGCTCCAAGAGAATATAGGTCACTAGAAAAAGAAGAATAATTATCTGGAGATTGATAACCTTTAGTACCATCTGGGAAGCTATAGGGTTGTTGAATATCACATTTGTGATTGCTATTTTTAACAATTTGCTCGGCTGTACTTCCATCCATTCTCTTAGAAATACCAAAATCAAGCAGCAGCAGCTTACCACTATTTTCTTGCCTCATAACATTAGATGGCTTGATATCTTTATGAATAATACCTTTTTTATGAACAAAATCTAATATAGGTAATATTTCAGAAAGCAAGTCTAAAATTTGTGTTTCACTAAATTTGCCGTTAGATTGCAATTCATCTTCAAGATTTTGACCTTGAATTAGTTCTTGCACCATACAATCTTGGTCATCGATATAAGCAAGCAAGTTTGGTGTCTGTGAGTATTTTTCAAGTTGTAAAAGGATTCTTGCTTCTTCCTTAAATAAATTTCTTAAATCTTTTTTATCTTGGAAATAAGTATATACAAACTGTTTTACAACACATTTTTCATCAAACCTTAAATGGTCTTTAGCTAGAAAAGTTTCGCCAATCCCCCCTGATTTTAATTCCTCAATGATTTCATATCGATTGCTTAATAAGCTACCAATTTCTAAATTCATGATTTCAAACTTAAATAGATTTACATTAATTGTACTTATTGATCCAATAAATTTTTACTCAGTTAGATAAACCTTGTATTAAATTGCAAAAACTCTGACCTGCTTGTTATTTTTGTTGTGTTTTTTGTAAAGATTGCACGATCACCTTAGTCAAACTACCAAAAAATACTAATCAAGTTTGCATCAACAATATTTTGATCACAACTCAAAAGAGCTACCTGATTTCCTTGCCCCTCTACCACCATAGCCGTTGATACAATCTGGCGATCATGCATCTCATTGATAGAAATGAGTTCCACACTTTTCTCAATTACATCAGCATCAAGTGGATAGATAGAAAGTCGTTTATCTTGTTTCACTACCTTTAACAAAGCATCAACAGAAGGAATCGATGTCTTGCCACGACTCACAATCCATACCGACTCAGCCAAAGCGATCGCAGGTAAAATCAATTCACTACTTGAATCCGCAATAATTTCTTTAGCAGTCACCCCTAAACGAGAATTACCTTCCAAAAACCAAATTAAAGCGTGGGTATCAAGAATATATTTCATAATTGTTAGAATCAAGCCCACCCAAGAGCATCGTCAATATCACCATTAAACTCAGCATCTCTAAAATCAGCTTCAGTCGATTGTTGAGAACCTGAAAACATCCCAAACGACATAAACTGACTAGCTCGATTAACTGATTCAGGCTTAAAGAAAGTCACAAAAACTTGACTCTCCGTAATATCTTGGGGAATTTCTGCTAACTCGACTTTACCGTTCCGATATATTCCTTGGATTGTCTGTAACATAATCGTTTGCGCTGGTTAATTTGAGCGATCGCCAATCAAGTGTAGCACTACAACATTTTAGTGAATATTCATAGCGATTAGCATAACATCGGTAGCAGTTAGCTCACTAATCCCGATCGCAATGCTAGAACCGCCGCTTGCACGCGATCGTTGACCAACAACTTATTCATAATGCCGCGTACATAGGTCTTTACCGTATGCTCACTCAAATATAAAGCCTTTGCAATTTCAGGATTACTATAACCTTCGACGATTAAACGTAATACTTCCATTTCTCTTTCTGAGAGCGTTCCCTGTGGAATTGGTGGTATGTTTTTTGATATAGGCGTGGCAATCTTAACCTGATCCACCACCAACTGGGCAATTTGAGCATCCAAATATGTCGCTCCCTCATGTACTACAGCGATCGCCTGCGTTAACTGATCCACACTTGTACCCTTAACGCAGTAACCATCCGCACCACTAGATAGCGCCGCAAACACCTCTGTCCGTTCCGTATGCGATGTCAGCATGATCACCTTCATCTGGGGCAGCGCTTGCTTAATCTGTTGGGTTGCAGCGATCCCGTCTAAGTGAGGCATTCCCACATCCATCAACACCACATCGGGAAGCAGACTCGTGGCAGATTCGATTCCACCATAGCCATCCTCAGCAATACCAACTATTTCAAACTGAGAATTAGCTCCCAACAAATGCTTTAAACCTACCCGCACCATCGGATCATCTTCGACAACTAGCAGTTTAATTTTTATCGGGTTTAATGTTGATTGTTCACTCATATTGCTAGTTTGTGATGGTTAGGCGATCGCATAAGAACATAGCTAAAACCTGCTCCCCATGCTGGGCGTACGCCACAGGCTTTGGGATTTTAGATTTAATTGAACCCAGATACTTATTAAGTATCATGACCTGACGAAGAGCATTAAATTTGCTAACGTCTAAACTCATTGGAAGAACTTAGCTAAATCAAATTTTACTCAAAAATACCATTTATTAATCATACTCCTTTCCCAGTCAAGAAATAGCGGTGCGTGGCTTTGCCACGCACCGCTATTTCTTGGGTTTATATGTATATTTCTTTGGTGAGAAGGGAGTAAAGATTTGATGGAGAGCATCTCACTTTGGAACGTTTGACAAAGGCAAGGGGCTTAAGTCCCTTATCTAGGCTTGGCAAAATCGTGACCGCGCCAAACCCTAAGCGATGTAATTGCTGCGCTAAGCGCTGTAGAATAACTTGATGAATATGGAGCGAATATTTATGAAACCCCTTGCCCTTTTGAGTGTTTCTGACAAAACAGGACTACTCGACCTTGCCCGTGAATTATCAACCACTTACCAATATCAATTAATCAGTAGTGGCGGAACTGCTAAGGCACTCAAGGCGGCAGAGCTTGAAGTTACTAAGGTTTCGGACTATACTGGCGCACCCGAAATTTTAGGTGGCAGGGTAAAAACCTTGCATCCGCGCATTCATGGCGGCATCTTGGCTCGCCTTGATTTACCCGAACATCAGCAAGATTTGTCTGACAATGAGATTCAACCAATTCGGATTGTAGTTGTGAATCTCTATCCCTTTGAAGAGACGATCGCCAAGCCTAATGTTACTCTAGAAGATGCGATCGAAAATATAGACATTGGGGGACCCACCTTAATTCGAGCCTCAGCGAAGAACTATAAACATGTTGCGGTCTTATCTAGTCCTAGCCAATATGCAGAATTTCTAGAGGAACTAAAAGCGAACAATGGTGAAACGACTTTAGAGTTCCGCAAAAAATTAGCGATCGCCGCTTTTAGACATACCCAAGCCTATGACACAGCGATCGCTAAGTATCTAAGTGGCGATTTAGAAAATAGCTTGCCAAGCAATTTGGAAACAGAAATCCTTAATACGGAAGAGAAATTATCCAATACAATTTCTTCCTCCTATACCTTGTTATGCAATAATCCTAAGCCTTTGCGCTATGGCGAAAATCCCCATCAACCCGCCACATGGTATCAAGTCGGAGCAATTCCGAAAGGCTGGTCAGCCGCGCAGCAATTGCAAGGGAAAGAACTCAGCTTTAACAACTTGCTCGACCTAGAGGCGGCGCGTAGTATTGTGGCAGAATTTAGCGATGAGCTAGCCTGTGCCGTGATCATCAAGCATAACAATCCCTGTGGTGTAGCGATCGCGCCGACCATTGCGGAAGCCTATCAAAAAGCCTTTGATGCCGATTCTACTTCGGCTTTTGGTGGTATTGTGGCGCTCAATCGTCCCATTGACGAAGAGACAGCCAAGCTTCTCAATAAAACCTTTTTGGAATGTGTGGTTGCGCCTGCATGTGTGCCAAGTGTCACAGAGATTCTAGCGAAAAAGCAAAATCTGAGAGTTTTAGTACTATCGGACTTCAAGCATGGTTCGCAAGAGACCGTCAAAACCATTGCTGGAGGGATGTTGGTGCAAAAATCTGATGATGAGCCAGTTCAGTCTGATGCATGGCAAGTGGTCACCCAAAAGCAACCGACCCCAGAGCAGTTGCAAGAACTTCTCTTTGCTTGGAAGATTTGCCGTCATGTGAAGTCCAATGCGATCGCCATTACCAAAGATCTCACAACCCTCGGCGTTGGCGCGGGGCAAATGAATCGAGTGGGTTCGATCAAAATTGCCTTGGAGCAAGCAGGCGAAAAGGTTCAGGGCGCTTGTCTCGCCAGTGATGGCTTCTTTCCCTTTGATGACTCGGTGCGGACGGCCGCAGCAGCAGGGATTACCGCGATCGTTCAACCTGGGGGAAGTATGCGTGATGCTGATTCAATCAAGGCTGCCGATGAACTTGGTTTAGTGATGGTGTTAACAGGCGTGCGCCATTTCTTACATTAAACTTGCCTAAAAAAAGGCGGCGCAATGCGCCGCCTTTTTTTTGTGGGATTACTCCGCAATTAAAAGAAAGCGAATGTTTTCCATATTGCTCTCATTTCGCAAAGCTTGAATTTGGGTGGCAATCTTAGTGCTGGCGATAATTACATCGGGCTGAGAGGCGATCGCATGGCTTCGCAGATCATCGATGGGTGAAATTGTTGAAGGTAGAAAGCCTTGATTTTGTAGCATATCCGTGAGGATTCCAATCGACACAAAGTTCTCATCAACGATTAAAACCTTTTTGCCTTTGCTAGTTTTGCTAGACAACAAAAGCTCCACTTCACGCATTAAAATCACCATATCAAGGGGCTTAGTCACATAGCTATCAATTCCCAAATGTAAGCCCTTTTCCTTATCATCGAGTACAGAGACGATAATAATGGGAATGTCTAAAGTCGCAGGATCGGACTTAAGAATGGCGGCAACATCATAGCCATTGATGCCATGCATGACGATATCAAGGGTGATTAAATCAGGGCGACTTTCCCGCACCTTCCCGATCGCATCCTGCCCATTATCCGCTTCTCTGACCTCATACCCCTTCGCTTCTAGCTCCTGTCTCAGCAAATTCCGAATGCTAGGATCATCATCAATTACGAGGATATTTTTAGGAGTCTTCCTATCGATCTGAATATCAGTATTTAGATCTAACTGAGCTTCATGGATAATTCTCTTTTTAAGCTGTTCAATGAGAATATCAAAGTTAATGGAAGGAATGTCATTTTGGGGTTGGGCAGCCTTAGCGATCGGGATACTAAAGGAGAAGATGCTACCCTTGCCGATTTCGCTCTCCACCCAGATCTTACCACCATGATGCTCGACAATTTCTCTGGAAATCGGCAAGCCCAGCCCCGTACCCTGTGGCTTGTCGGTGAGGGTGTCGCCCACCTGCTTAAACTTCTCAAATACCTTGGGCTGATCCGATTCCGAGATCCCTACGCCTTGGTCTATTACACTCACCACGATTGTTTGCTCTTGTCTTTGCACGCGACAAGTAACACTACCGCGTTCCGTAAACTTGACGGCATTCGAGATGAGATTAATCACCACTTGGATTAAGCGATCGCGATCGCCAAGGATATTGGGTAAATTCTCCTCAATTTCTCGAATAGGATTTAATCCTTTCTGCTCAAATAGTGCCGAGGTGGCGGCAAAGGCTCGATCAATCACTTCATTAATTGTCAAGCTATCCATATTCCATTGCATCTTGCCAGCTTCAATCTTGGCAACATCCAAAACCTCATTAATTAATTTTGTAAGTCTAGTTCCTTCAGAAACAATAATTTCAATATTTTCGGCAACTTGACGGACACTGCGTTTCACCTTCTTATCTTCTGTTTGAATGAGAGGAAAGATTGATTCGTCTAGTTTTTTCTGAATGAGCTTAGCAAATCCTAAAACCGAAGTAAGTGGCGTTCTTAATTCATGGGATACCGTGGAGATAAAGTCTGTCTTCATGCGATCTACTTCTTTCTCCGCCGTAACATCGCGAATTAAGATCACAGTGCCTAAATAATTGGTGCTTAATTCAGCCTCTTCATCAAGATTAACTTCCCTAAAAATAGAAGTTGCGACCGCTTTACCTGTACGGCGATCGGGCAAGTTAAACTCCGCACTAAAGACCTGTTTGGGATTTTCTCTAGTGCTAGTGACTAGATTTGCAATCTCCTCGGCTTTAAAAATCTCGCTATAGCTAGTCGCATTGGCTAAAGTCTTACTACTTACGCCAATCATCCCCGCGATCGCAGGGTTAAATTGAGTAATCCGATCTGCGCCATCGACCACCAACAAGCCATCCACCATGTTATCGATAATGGCTTTAATTTCACTGGTGCGCTGCTCAACCTTCTGCTCCAGAGTGCGGCTGTAGTCAGCCAACTGCTCACCCGAAGCCTTTAGCTGCATCGTCATTTGATTAAACGCCAGAGCCAGAATCCCAATTTCATCCTTAGTTAAAATTGGTGCTTGAGCATTCAGGTTGCCTCCTGAGACTTGGTTTGCAGCATCAGCAATCACCAGAATTGGCTGGGTAATCCGTCGGGCTAGCAAATACACAGCAACCAGCAAAATACCTGCGGAACTAAGTCCAATCAGCAAGATGTCTCGCGCTAACCGATTTGCAGGTTCAAAAGCTTCATCCTGATTGATTTCCGATAGAATAGCTAAGTTTTGACTGGTTGACCAACGGAAAACGCCCACTACAGGCACACCTGCATAGTTAGTGTATAGCCCATAACCATCCTGCTTCGCAAGCGCAAGGTCAATACCTTCACTTCTCACTTCAGCGATTTCTTTTTTATCGGTTTTTGCCTCTGTTTTCGTGTCTGTTTTGCTATCCCCTTTAGTATCAGCTTTATTTTTATTCTCTTCCCTAGAAATGAATACGCTCTTTTTGCCAGCACGACCGACTAAATAAGTAGCACTAGTTTTACCTAAGCCAGTCCGTTCACGAATGAGGTTATCGATGTCTTGGAGCGCTAAGTTAACGGAAATCGCTCCCATTCTCGTGTCTTCGCGATCAAATACGGGAGTAGCAAAAGTAATCTGCGCTCTTCCTGTGGCAGGTGACAAATAGAAATTAGGAACAACGGTATTCGCACTTTGCAACGTAAAGAAAGTTGTGGGATCGCCTAAAGGTCGAAACTTGCCAGCCAGATTATCTCCTTCACTAGAAAAAACGACGAAACCTCCATTAGTAGTGGCGATAAAGCTCGTTAAGTTAGGTTTGGTGGCAATTACTTCCGATAAAAATTTGTTCAAACGGGCATAGGCGGCGATGGATTCAGGGGTTTTGGGAGTATTAGTTAAGAGGGTGGTTAGCTCTTCTCTGACGTTAGGTAACTGGGTTAGTAAAATGACATCTTTGCGTTGATTGCTAACCCATTCATTCAGTTGATATTCCTTAAGAGATGTGGCTACCTTTAAACGGTCAATTACGGAAACTTGCAGAGCATCACGCGATCGCACATAGGCGGAGAAAGCCACAATACTTACCGTTACCGTAGACAGTATTGAGAAGTAAGTAACTAGTTGAAGTAGTAGGCTTTTTCCCCAGAAATTCATTTTTAACCTCTAGTTTGTTTAATCCGTTAACTCTAAGAACGATCTTCACAACCATCTTTAAGTTGTTGCGATCATCCTAACTCGACTTTTAATATTAGTTTAGATATTACTCAATCGCGTTAATTTAGGACGATTAATATCTAAGCCGCCATCTATTTCCAATTGGAAAATATTTCTGTAATTTGCGTGATCGCTTTATTGGCCGCTTGGTCAGGTGCAACTTGATCTTTAACAATACTTAAAATTGCTTTAGCCCAAATGTTGCGCTCTAAAACCACACTATAGGCAGGATTAATGGCTTCATAGGAAGGACGGGTTGGCGTTTTTAGTAATTGGTTGATTGCTGAGGCAAAATGCGGATCTGGTTCCTTCCAAAAGGGATCTTCTAAAAGTTGCGGCATCACAGGGATCATTCTACCTTTACTCCCTTCACGAATAAACTTACCTAAAACCTCTGGCTTTAGTAAATATTTTAGAAAGCTTTTAGCGGCTTCTTTATTTTTTGATTTTTGAAAAATCACGACTTGCTTAATACCTAAAATTGACTTCAAATCAGAGCCATCAGGACGATTTGGCAAATCGGCTGTCACAATTTTACTAAAATACAAATCACGAGAAGATTCGTTATATTTATTCTTAGCTAGCTTTTGGGTTAGAGGAATCGAGAGGGTGCTGTTAACAGTCATCACTGATTGCGATTCCAAAAAACTAATATTATTTCCAGAATCAGACCATTCAATTGCTTTGGGAGGGACATATCCACCTTTGTATAGTTCAGTATATTTACTTAGGGCTTGAACTACTTTTCCTTTATTAGCGGCTTCATCTAAAATCAGCTTGCCATTATCGTCCAAGATCTTGACATCATAGGCTTCTAGAAATTCTTCAAACCCTAAAAAAGTATCTGTACCAATATCCGACATAGGGATCGCCATGCCATATTGAGAAGTTCCGCCCCTTTTTGTTCTTATATTTTGCTGAACTGTTTGCCAAAACTGCCAATATTTATCCCAATCTTTGGGAATATCACTATCTTTAAATCCTGCTTCTTCTAAGAGATTGCGCCAATAAAAGACATGCACAGTTTGTTGCCCAATCGGAGCGGCATAATAATGCCGTTGATTAATGGTTCCATTTTGGTAATTAACAGTTTGCAGAGCTACAGGTTGATAGGAACTTTTAATTGGCTCAATTACATCGGATATATCAGCTAGTTCATTTTTCCAAGCTAGTTTTGGGAAAAGGTTAGTATCTCCCGTTGTGCTGTAGAGAAAGTCAGGGGGATTACCTGAGTCTACAGCCTTAACTACTTCCGAATCCAAAAGATTAGCTGGTATCAAGCTTAAAGAAGCCTTGAGTCCACTTTCTTTTTGCCAACCCTCGACCAATTGAGCAACTAGCGTGTTCTCTTCGGTCAGAAAACCTTGTGGCCACCAGATGCGAAATTCTTCTGAGTCGGAGGAGTTTCCATTGCTGGTAGTGATATTACTGTTATTAGAGGCGCTACATGTAATCAGCCCAAAGGTGATGAGAAATATGATGAGCCAATTGCCTATCCGCTTATACATTTTTACTTGCCTTTCTGATTACCTTTGGAGGATGTTGTAATTAGAACTAGTGAATCTGATTTCTCGGTGAAGAGAGCCACTCCCTTACTTTTTGAAGCCTAGTAACACTTTTTGAATATAGTGGGAATTGACTAGGAATACTAGAGCAAATCATATAACTTTAGATAGTGCGCGGAGGCTGGGCATACATAAGCTCGGTCGAATGGATTTGCTGGAAGCATCCAGATAAGACGAGGTCTCGGTGATCCAAATGCTCGGAATTTTTGCTTTGTTTGCCATAAGGATGTCGGAAGCTAACATATCACCAATTATGAGACAGTCTTTGTAAGCAATCTGTAATTTTTGGGTGATAATGTCTAACATAATTGTATTGGGTTTTCCGATTTCCACATCAGCATTACGCGCAATGGCTGACTCGATCGCCCCGACCATTGCGCCACACCCCGGCATAAGCCGATCGCCTTCCACAGGAAAATTGGCATCTCGATTACAGATGATCAATTTAACGTTACGGACTAAGGCTCTAAGCGCGATCGCGATCGCTTCATAGTCAAACTTCGGGTCAAGCCCCACTAACACGGCTCCACAATCATCTGGCTCTGCTAGTTTTAGCCCTTGGCTTACTACTTCAGCCTTTAGAGCCTCAGTCCCAATTACTAGCACTCCTTGATTTTGGTCAAGTTGATGTTGAGCGATGTAGCTGGCGGATGCCTGAGCCGCCGTCAAAATCTCTTGGCGATCGCAAGCTACACCTAAACTATTAAGCTTGCTCAAAATCGCATCGGTGGAACTAGCAGAATTATTAGTTAAAAAGACAATTTTTTTATCTAGTTGTCGAAATTTGGTGATCGCTTCATCCGCCCCTTTAATCACTTGCTTACCCTTATAGACCACCCCATCTAAATCGATCACAAAGCAGGATTTCTCTCTTAGCAAATCCTGAATGTTAAGCCCTGTATCTTCGTCTAAGTATTGGTCATAATCCATAAGCGATCGCGTCCTTAAATATTACAGAAAGTTACCAATAAGTAAAACTAAAGCACAAAAGACCGTAGCCATTTTGTGCTTTTAAAGTCCTTACTAGTTTGGAATGTTTAATCTTTTCTCGATCATGGCAATCCGAGCATCATCTTCCGAGAAAATCTTACCGTAGTAATTTTTCTTATTCTTCAACCAGAGTAACTCAAACTCAATGGCTTTACTAAATGCCACAGGGGGATTTTCTAAAGCTTCAGGACAACTAAAAAGCACTTTGCGAGTTTCATAACGATCCAAATGACCCGCAGGAAAAGCGCGTAAAAATGGCAAAGAATTAGCCGTAATTGCACCGCCAACTACGACTTTTAGCCCCAGTTGTTTTGCTTTAGCAGCTATTTGTAAAGACAAGTCCAGAATAGTCTGATTATGATCAATAGAACTGCGATCTAAACCTAAGGAACCAGATAGATCTACTCGTCCAATGACAATCCCATTTAAAGAACTGATTTCAGGGATTTCAAGCATTTTATCAAAGTTATTACAGGCAGTAATAGTTTCGATATTCACGAAAAATTCTACATTCTGATCTGCTAAATGATTTTTCGTAGAATTGATAAATTTCTGTAAGGCGTAACCTGACTCTACCATGGGCGCAATAATTCTTTCAGCGCCTAACTTAGCCACGTCAAAAAGATCTCTAATGGCTTCACAGCCACCAATTTTTAGATTAAAACTCAATCCCGATCTCAAAGCAATTTCTTTAAGGCGCATAGCTTCATCTATACGAGTTCCTTCTGCTTCAAATTCAGCCTTCACTCCCGTTACATAATACCTTTCCTTCATTTCTGAAAGAAGTTCTACCATGCGATTTTCTAGAGAATTCATTGATTAAATCACCATCTATTTCAATCTTGAATTTGCCTTATATAAAGTTCTCTTCCGCAGGTTATGGGATAGAGTGATTTATATTTTCGTTTTAATAATTAAGTAGCTCGGCATAATTAAAAACCCAGAATCAAAACCTGTGGCGCACGCTGCGCGTGCGCCACAGGTTTGGGGATTTTATATTTAATTTCGCTTAGCTACTTAACGCCAATTTTTTGGGTAAGTAACATTTAGCAACCGATAAATCCCAAAATCAGCAAAGAACAGATGTACTCTACTAAATACAGAATTACTATATGATCCTTTGAAAATTCTTACATAGTAATAAAGAAGAAAAAATCAGCATTTTATTGTGTATACCTTCTAAAAAAGCACATTTTAGATGCTTAGGATACCAATTTTAGTGTTTTTGCTTAATTTTATAAAGTTAAGCGAAAATGAAGCCCCTAGCTGCTGCTTATATTGTCACGTTAACACAGCAAATTATGAAAAACTTTTTTCAAGTAATTTTATCGCGCTCCAACCAAAATCCAAAGATTTTTGGAAAGTGTTGGTTTGTAACACTTTCCAAAAATCTTTTGTGGTTCACTTAATCAAAAATTGCTGTAAATGTCTATCCCTATGCCTTGTGTAATCAACAGCAGTATTCTCGCGTATTGTTGTTTCGCATTTCTAGGCTTACAATTTCAATCATGTATCTTGACTTAAATTTTCATGGAACTTAGCCTAGATAATCCATTAATTAATCTCTATACCAGACTCATTGGATGGGTAATGGCAGGATTTATTTTAGGTAAGTTTATAATACCCAAGGGTTTTACTGGCTATCTTAGTAAGTTTTTGTTTTTCGTGGGAGCACCCTTTAGTGTGGTTGCCTTCATGCGAAAAACTTCGTTGTCTGGTTATATGGCGATCGCCCCTGTTTCCGCTTGGACGGCTTTGTTAGTAGGGGCGGGACTTGCTTGGATTTGGATTGATTTGGGTCTATCTGACGAACGCTTAAAAAGTATTTCTAGGGGATTAGCCGTCAAGGAAAGTCAAGAGCATGAGCGCGTAGATTATATAGACAATGGAAAACTCGTTCTCACTAGTAATTGGAGTAGACCCACACAGGGAAGTTTCCTATTGGCGATGATGGTCGGCAATACTAGCTTTTTAGGCTTTCCCGTTATTTTGACTCTAGTGGGAGCCGAATATTTTGCTTGGGGACTATTTTACGATTTGAGTATTTCCATTGGCGTGCAGATTTTTGGGGTTGCTCTCGCCGCTTATTATGGCTCTGCTGAAAGAATTAAAGGATGGGTGGGGCCAGTGATGACGGTTATCAAAAATCCGTCATTATGGGCTTTTGTGATTGGTGCTTATATTAAAACCTTGACTTTACCTACTTTTGTGGATCAGCTTTTTCAATCAGGAGCTTGGTTTGTAATTAATTCTTTCTTGATTTTGATAGGTTTACAACTGAGCAGACTTACATCATTAAAGAATCTCAAACAGGGGCTAACTTGCCTATCTATTAAGATGTTGCTGACTCCTTTGGTTGTGGGAACTGGATTAATGTTTTTTGGTGTTACTGGTCCCCCTCGATTATTACTAGTTTTGTTAATGGGAATGCCTCCTGCCTTTGTAACTACTCTATATGCGGAGCGATATGGACTCGATCGCGATTTAGCAATTACTACGGTGGCGCTAGGTTCGGTCTTGATCTTATTTACGATTCCCCTATGGATGTGGTTATTTGGAATGTAAAAAAGGATGCACAAAGTGCATCCTTTTTTTGAATATTGATAAATGGCGACGCTAAGTCGCCATTTATCTTTTGGACTAGAAAGAGAAGGTTGTACGAAGTAGACCGACAGTGGCGGTTTGATTGGCGCTAAGCCCTTCAGGATTAAATACCCAATATACCCCGGGGGTAATGCTGATGTTCTTGGTGAGTTGATAGCGATAGAACAGTTCTAAATGATAGGGAGTAGCACTAGCATCATTTCGCTTGAGAGGTTGACCAAATAGAACAGCACCGTTGCTGCCTTCGGTGAAGAGATTCGGGAAGTTAAATCCAGCAATCCAAGTGGTAAAGGTTTGAGATGCACCTGCGGTAACTGTATCGACAAAAATCACTGTACCCGAAGTACTGAAGGTAATTGAGGGATTAATCCGCCATACCAAGTTACCTGATAGCAAATTGGATTTACTTGCTGAGCCTAGAGATTCGCCACTATTTACACCTGAAGTACTATTAATAAGTCCTGTATTAAGACTACCTGTAGGTAAGTAGGTGTTAGCGTAAGCGATCGATGTATCAAAGTTGCTAGCAATTTTGAAGAGGAATTGAGCAGCGATCGAAGTAGTTCCACCGAATAGACCGCCATCACCTGCGGCTGTAGCAGCACTGCCAGCACTATAGCCAACTTGCAGATTTACCTTGTCATCAAATTTGTAATCTACGCCGATGAGGGTGCTAGTACCACCAATGCGGAAGAAGGGATCGAAGCGTCCAAATCTGGAAATGGAGCCTTGACCACTGGAGGCAAAGGGGGTGATTTGGGTGAAGAAGTCATCGGGCGCGGCAATGGGACCAGCAAAGAAGGTAGCTTTACCGTCAAAGGCAGGAAAACGATAGAACAGCAAGTTCATATTTGCCACATTGGCAGTTGCGGCGTTTCCTGAAGCAAAACCAACTCTAGATGTATTCGTGCCGAGGGTGTTAGCAATTGTGCCAGCCGTCCCATTACCACCAATAAGCAGATTGCCAAATTCAAAACGGGTTCTCAGTAAGTCTTTGCCTGTAAAGCTAGTGTCAAATAGGAGACGAACGCGATCGCCAAAGATCACATTAGAGCGATCATTTGTTGGTCCACCAGATGCAGCAACTGCTCCAAAAATTGCTTCACCTCTTAACTTAGTGGTGGTGGAAAACTGTTGGGCTTCGAGCTTACTAACTTTGGCATCGAGAGCATCAACACGACCACGTAAAGTTGCTAGCTCCGAGGCAAATTCTTCTTGAAGTTTTTGCAGAGTTGCTAAATCTTCTTTGCTAACTTTGTCAGCTAGCCCTGCGGAAATAATTTCATTAATTTTGTCTAGACAAGCATTTAAACCTGCGGCGAACTCATAGCGGCTGGTTGCTTGGTTGCCGCGATATGTGCGATCGGGATAACCTGCAATACAACCGTAACGTTCAACTAGTGACTGTAGAGCCGTAAAAGCCCAATCTGTGGGCTTTACATCACTGAGTTGAGATACTGAGGTAACATTTTGTGCTGTTGTTTGCGTTTCTTGCTTTAATTCAATAGCCTTGTAGGGATCGCTATTCGTTAAAGATGGTGAGGTTTCAGCTTGGGCTAGACTGGGAAATAATGTGGCTGTCGATAGTAGAGAAAGACTAACTACAGCACTAAGTGAACTTTTGAGCTTAAACATCCTAAACTTATCCTCTTATACACCTAATTTATAAGCGTAAGTCTGTTAGCCTTACTTGTCAAAGGAATATTTGGCTGATATATCAATCTATGCTATGCGTGAAAAAAACTTGCCTCTATGGCTAGAGTTAGCAAAACAAGAAACACCTAAAGGAAAATTGCCTAGCTATATTCCTTTACTGGCTCAAGTTGATCCACAGGCGATCGCGATCGCTATACATCACCCACAAGCAAGTAAATCGGAAGCGGCTGGTGACATTACACTTACCTTTCCTTTAATGAGTGTAATTAAGCCATTTTTGTTGTTGTATTTATTAGAAACAATGGGTTTTGAGCAGGTTTTTCGCCTAGTCGATCGCCTGCCTAGCCAAGAAGCATTTAATGCGATCCCAGAGGGAAAGCCTCGTAATCCGATGTTAAATAGTGGGGCGATCGCGCTCTCATCCCTACTGGCATCTTCAAAGATTTTGCAAAATTGGCTAAATCATCGCTCAAATGCAAGTTTATACCTCGATCAAGCAATGCTCGATTCGGTCAGATCGGTGGTTAATCGGCGTAATTTGGCGATCGCGGATCGTTTGCAAGCATTAGGCTTAATTTCTAATCCTGAGCAAGCTCTAGCGGTTTACGAAGAAATTTGTTGTTTACGAGGCAATGTTGAAGATTTAGCCAAAATTGGAGTTTTGCTAGTAGATACACAGCGATCAGCATATATTCCGATAGTTTTAGAAATCATGACAAAATGTGGAATGTATGCTGCTTCTGAAGAATTTGCACAAGATATTGGTTTACCCTCTAAATCTAGTGTTAGTGGGGCAATTCTGTCAGTTGTGCCAGATGTGGCGGCGATCGCTTGCTATAGTCCCGCCCTTGATGCGATCGGCAATTCCGTCGGAAGCTTATTTTTAATCCATCAGTTAGTAGCGCAATCCTGAATGGTTTGTGAAAGCACACCCAAAAATCTACAAATGATAGGGTTGCGATAGATTCAGTGGCGATCGCTAGAAATTCAACCCCCAAAAAGCAATAGCGGCATTTCTTGTCGCCCTTGCTCTTTGGCAATTAGGCGCAATTAAAAACCAAAAGCTGTGGCGCACGCGCAGCGTGCGCCACAGCTTTTGGTTTGGTCTTGATTATTACGCCCAAATACTTATTACTATTTTTGGAATCGGTATTCTTAGCGATCGTGTATATACAGCTACCGTTATCCGATAAAATGAAAAACGCTAAAAAGTTTTTGGTTAACAAGTAGAGATTAAGTAAATGAGTACCTTTGAGCAAGTTCAAGAGATCGTTGCATCCCAATTAGGCGTTGATAAAGCCGAAGTTAAGCTTGAAGCTAGCTTTGCTAACGACCTTGGCGCTGACTCTCTCGATACCGTTGAACTAGTTATGGCTTTAGAAGAAAAATTCGGCGTTGAAATCCCCGACGAAGACGCAGAAAAAATTGCCACTGTTCAAGACGCAGTTAACTACATTGATGAGAAACAAGCTGCTTAAGCAACTGTTTTTAGTTAAAAGCTTTGTTGCTCAACGCAACAAGGCTTTTATTTTCTAGCCGAATCTTCTCGCCTAATCTTAAAATCATAAAATTTTTGACATACTGATTCCAAACGAAATGCAAAACCCTCAGCCCCTCTCTCGCGTCGTTGTCACTGGACTAGGTGCAATCACACCGATCGGTAACACGGTCGAAGAATACTGGCAAGGTCTAGTCGATGGCAGAAACGGCATTACAGAAATTACTCGCTTTGATACTACCGATCATGAGTGTCGTGTTGGTGGCGAAGTTAAGGACTTCGACCCACTTACCTATATCCCTGCCAAAGAAGCACGTCGCATGGATCGCTTTGCCCAATTTGGTGTAAGTGCCAGTATCCAAGCATTACGTGATGCTAATCTCGAAATTACGCCACTTAATGCGGCTCAAGTTGGTGTTTTGCTAGGTACTGGAATTGGTGGTTTGCAAGTGCTGGAAGATCAGCATGAAATCATTCGTACTAAAGGACCATCTCGCTGTAGTCCATTTATGATTCCGATGATGATCGGGAATATGGCGGCAGGTTTGACGGCGATTCACACGGGCGCACAGGGACCTAACTCCTGCACGGTGACTGCTTGCGCGGCTGGTTCCAATGCGATCGGCGATGCATTTCGTTTAGTCCAAAGTGGCTTTGCTCAGGCGATGATCTGCGGTGGCACTGAGGCAGCAATTACGCCTTTAGGTTTTGCAGGATTTGCTTCCGCCCGAGCCATGTCTCGACGCAATGATGATCCCGCCCATGCTTCTCGTCCCTTTGATAAGGAGCGTGATGGCTTTGTGATGGGTGAAGGTGCAGGGATTTTGATCATCGAAAATCTCGATCATGCTCTAGCGCGTGGAGCAAAAATCTATGCCGAGATCGTTGGTTATGGCTGTACTTGCGATGCTTATCACATGACATCACCATCCCCTGACGGTGAAGGAGCAATTCGGGCGATGTCCCTAGCGCTGAAGGATGCTGAGATTACGCCTGAGATGGTGGACTATATCAATGCTCACGGTACAAGTACGGCGGCAAATGACAAGACTGAGACTAAGGCGATTAAGAAGGTCTTAGGAGATCACGCCTATAAAGTAGCGGTTAGCTCTACTAAGTCAATGACTGGTCACTTACTCGGCGGTTCGGGTGGTATTGAGGCTGTGGCTACGGTTTTGGCAATTCATAACGATATTGCCCCCCCAACCATGAACTTAGAGAATCCTGATCCTGAATGCGATTTGGATTATGTAGCGAATCAGTCGCGCCCCATGACAATTAATGTGGCGACTTCTAATTCCTTTGGTTTCGGTGGTCATAATGTGACCCTTGTATTTAAGAAGTATCAGTAGAAATAGGGCAGCGCAATGCGCTGCTGGTATATTTCGAGGCGGCGCAAAGCACCTCCTTAAAAAAAGAAAGAGGCGGTACTTTGTGCCGCCTCTTTCTTTTTTTTGAGAATTTGTCAGAAAATGCTAGAAAAAAAGAACAGACTTTTTCTGTTCCAATAACTTGTTTGTTTATGTCTTGATTGTTGTCATTAAATATCAGAATCTTTATCGTGAAAAACAAGTTTGCGCTAGATCAAAAAAACAAGACATTCCCTGAAAACCATGCTAATAGTTGTTTTTGAGGTTTACATCTATACAATTGCCTTGCATAACAAGTTTAAATAAACTGTGCTAACTTAAAAAACATAGAAAACATTTAGTTCTCTATTTTATTCTCTAGCTTACTATCTAAATATTTCTGACGAGTCGAACGGATGGGTGTTGAGTAATTACAAACTGTGCAATTAATTTTAATATTTGTTTTAGTACTTGTTTTTTACTGGTTTTAGTTTTTGGATTGGCAATAGTATTTTGATGTGTTGAGTATAAACTGGATGTTTATTTGTCTAACTAGATGGAGATTTAGGTAGAAAGTTCCAATCTAAAACAAGAAGTTAAAATCAATAACTTAAAACAATAATTTGCATAAAAGTCAAAAAATATTTTTCTGACTCGTTAGTTTTTTAGAGATGGAATCTAGGCAGGAATAATTAATAATAACTTAGTGGATTGTGAGGGAAAACGATGACTATTGATGACGCACTCAATATCGTAGATTCTGTTTTGGGAAATAAGAGTCTCAGTACAATTCAAGAGGCAATTTTTCGCCAAACTTGGGATGGTAAGACCTATTCAGAAATTGCCGAACAAGCAGGTTATGATGCTGCTTACATTCGCGATGTGGGGTACAAATTGTGGCAATTACTATCAGATGCTTTTGGCGATCGCGTGACTAAAAATAATTTGCAAGTGGTGCTACGTCGCTACAGCAATCGATCGCTACAGGCTGGTAATACTAGTTCTAATATTAGTTCTAATATGTCCTATGCAAATATAGCTCCGATGGTTGCTAGCCCTGTCAATTTGCCCATTAGTACTGATTCCTTTAGTCAGGAAATTAGTAATGGTGCGGCGAAATTATTACAGTTGTTATCACGGGTTTTAACTGAGCCAATTGGCGATCGCCCTATTAATCACTATTTACAACAGATCCATGATTCCAGTACTGATTCGTCTCTAAAATTGACGATTACCGTCAATCTCAGCATGGCTGATTAAGAATTGATAGGCGGCGCTTCGCGCCGCCTATCAATTCGACTACCAAAGGTGTTCCCTGTGGGAACACCTTTTTTATCTTTAAGTAATTGCTTTGCTAGCAATATCCTTGCGGAAATACATACCGTCGTAGGCGATAAAATCAACGGCGCTATAAACATTCGTAATTGCATTGCGAATGTCATCACCTAAAGCGGTAACACCTAAAACCCTTCCGCCATTGGTGACAAGGGCATTATTTTTGAGCTTCGTACCTGACTGAAACACAAATGCGCCAATATCTTCGGATTTGCCGATACCTGTGACAAATTGACCAATTTCAACTTTGTCAGGATAGCCCCCTGCTGCCATGACCACACATACCGAGGATTGATTTTTCCATTTGATAGGTGGTAATTCGGCAAGCCTTCCTTCTACACAGGCGAGTAGCAACTCATCCAGAGGGCTGTCGAGCAATGGCAACACGGCTTGAGTCTCAGGATCGCCTAGACGACAGTTAAACTCCACCACTTTGGGTTCCCCCTCAGGGGTAACCATCAAGCCCGCATAGAGGCAACCGCGATAGTCGATGCCTCTTGCCCTGAGAGCGGCGATCGTTGGTTCGAGGACTTGGGTTTGCACTTTTGCCATTAACTCAGGCGTGGCGAGTGGGGCGGGCGCATAGGCTCCCATTCCACCAGTATTCGGTCCCGTATCACCATCGCCAAGGCGCTTGTGATCTTGGGCAGGGACTAGAGGACGAATGGTTTTGCCGTCAGTGAAGGCAAGAACTGAGACTTCCTGCCCTGTCATAAATTCTTCTATGACCACCGTTTCGCCTGCGGAGCCAAATTGTCCCGCAAAAATGCGATCGAGGGCTTCGATCGCTTCTTCAATGGTCATTGCCACGGTGACCCCCTTGCCACTGGCTAAACCATCGGCTTTGATCACAATTGGTGCGCCCTGAGTTTGCACATAGGCTTGGGCAGCTTCGAGACTTTGGAAGGTGGCACTAGCAGCAGTGGGGATATTCGCCTCTTGCATGAGCGTTTTTGCCCAAGACTTGCTAGCTTCGATTTGCGCTCCTTCTTGGGTAGGGCCAAAAATTAGCGCTTCGGCAGCCTGGAAATAATCGACAATGCCTAGCGCTAATGGCAGTTCGGGACCAACTATGGTAAAACCTACACCTTGAACTTGGGCAAATCGCAACATTCCCTCAAAGTCATCAATGCTAAGGGATACGTTTTGGCAATTGGGCATGGTTGCTGTGCCACCGTTGCCCGGAATGCAAAAGACGCGATCGATATTTGGAGATTGTAGAAGTTTCCAAGCTAGGGCGTGTTCTCTACCGCCACTGCCAACTACGAGGACTTTCAAATTACACCTATAATACTCACACTAGTTTTGCTGTAAATCTAATTTATCAGCAACTTATTATACCTGAGGAGTAGATCCTAGTGGAATTTCATCGCTAAAGCTGAATTTTTTAGTAAATTGAAAGGCTCCTGCGACTGAACCCCAGACCATTTCATCGGTGACGATATCGTAACCACGATCAAGACTGCTGTAGGTTTTTTCGGTGACTTCAAACTCAATGCTGAGGTAGGTATCTACGCCTTTGCGATTGATGCAGCATTTTTTGCCTGATTCCACACTGCCTTTAAAGGTTTGATGATCGGCGCGGTATACCCATTGGGTGCAACCATGCAGTTGATCGATCGCCTCAGCATCAATTTTGGCAAGGCGATCGCGATCGCGGCTAGCTCCAAAAAATTCAGTAGCATTTTTGAGTTTGTAATTAATCATCTCGATGCGATCGTTTTTATAGATCAGATGTAAGACTGCGGTGCGATAGGGATGATTTAGCTCATAGTCATAGGCTTGTTCGAGATAGAGCCATACACCTTCAGGGGTGATGGGATTAGGTAGGGCGCGGATACCTACACGGATATGAGCAAAGAATGGTGGGTTTTCGATCGCTTGCTCCCAATTACTGTGATCACCTGCTAGCCATTGGGAAAGGATATAGACATCGGTGGGACTGGTTAAAACTGTCATATTAAATGGGGTGCTTAAATGTTTGGTTAAACGCTTTTATTTATAATCTGTCGCCAATTGTATAGCAAAGCAAGAGTTAGCCAGTACAAACCAAAACCAAAAGATGAGTTGCGGCGCTTCGCGCCGCAACTCATCTTCTGGTTTTGGGTACTAACAAGAATGGCAACAAGTAAGAGATTATTGCTTAAATACAACGGACTGATTGCGTCCTTGCTTTTTGGCTTGATAGAGCGCTAAATCGACATTTTTAATTAAGGTATGGGGCGATCGCTCTAAATCGGGAATTGCAGAGGCTACGCCTTGACTGACCGTAACCATGTCATTCACCTCAGAGTATAAATGCGATATTTTTAAGCCCTTAATACCCTGATGAATCCGTTGGGCTACGGCGATCGCTCCAGAGATATCTGTGTTGGGCAAAATCACCATAAATTCTTCCCCTCCATAACGAGCCACCAGATCGGCAGGGCGTTGAATTAGATTTTGGACAGCTTGAGCAATTTTCACTAAGCATTCATCTCCTGCCTGATGTCCATAGTGATCGTTGTAGTGTTTAAAATAATCAACGTCAAACAATAATAAAGCTAAAGGTTGCTGTTCGCGATAAAGCCTCTGCCACTCCGTGATAATGCGATCGTTAAAACAACGCCGATTGGCTATTTGCGTTAAGCCATCAATATTAACCAAGCGTTCCAGTTCTTGATTGGCTCGTCTTAGATTTGCTTCGATTTCTCCGAGAGTGATTTCCGCTTTTTTGCGATCGCTAATATCGATCGCAAAGCCATACCAAGCAATATCTCCATTTGAGCGTAACTCTGGACAAGCCTGAGTCTTGATCCATTTGATTTTTTTCTGAGGAGTGATAATTCTCCATTCATAGTTAAAGGTTTGCATCGAATTTAAGCTTTTGGTGATGGCTTCTTCATATCCTGCGATATCGTCGGGATGAAACAACTCATAGTGGGGATTGGGACGATTGAGTAAATAAGCAATATTCACTCCTAGTAGTTCTTCAGTGGCGGCGCTAGCATATTCAAATAGATAAGTTCCATCAGGATAACGCACCATAATATAAATAGATTCTGGAGAAGTATTGGCGATTTTTTGAAATCTGGCTTCATTTTCCTGAATTAGAGCTTCAGCCCGTTTGCGATCGCTAATATCGGTGACCCGAACGAGATTGATTTCCTTGCCTGCGACATTAATTTGCTTAACTGCGAGATTTCCCCAAAAATGATTACCTTTTTTGGTGATATATTCCATTTCGCGATGCCAAAAGCCATATTCTTGAATTTGTTCATTGATAGAGTTCAATTCTATTTCGGTAAAGCGATACTTTTGTAAGGTTTGACCTTCGATTCCCAGCAATTCATCCTTACTATCTGCTTCAAACATAGCCACAGCCCTTTGATTGCAATCAAAAACCAACAGACTAAGCGGATCGACTAAAAAAATTGCATCAGCAGAATCATTGTAAATTACTTCTCTAAGTTCACGGCTATAGGCTAGTTCTAATTCCGCACGGATGCGATCGCTAATATCTAAATAAATTCCACCGACAGCATAGGGCTTATTATTCTCATTTAGCAATGGAAATTTAGTGATAAAGAAAGTATGTAAACCGTCGGGGAGAGGAACGGATTCTTCAAAACTAACGGCTATTTCCTCAAAAATAGCCTGTAGTTCCTGCTTACGCACATTTTGGACGTTGTGTTTAGGGAAAATATCATAGTCTTTTTGATTTAAAATCGCTGTCTCTGGTAACTGTACCAAATAGGTAAATTCATTATTGACAGAAATATAATTTCCTTCCAAATCCTTGATGGTAATTGGTGTAGGAGCATTATCTAAAAAAGCCTTGAGGCGAGCTTCGCTTTGACGTAAAGCTTGTTCGGCAAGCTTGCGATCGTTAATGTCCGTAAGTGAGCCAATTATCCGCACTGGCTTTCCATGATCATTCCAAATTGCTTGACCACGATCCAATAGCCATTTGTAGCGACCATCCTTACACAAAAATCTATAGTCAGCGATATATTGCGGAACTTCACGCTTTATATGTTTTTGAAAAGCCTTGATCACCTCCTGTTTATCGTCAGGGTGGATCAATGCTAACCATTGCTCAATAGTTGCGATTTCCCAAAAGTCATAGCCATGAATTTCTGCACAACGTTCCGAAATAAACTTTTGCTGGGTGATGAAATCAAAATCCCAAATGCCATCATTACTTGCCTGCATCGCCAATTTCCAGCGATCTTCGCAACTATGCTTTAGATGTAAAATTGGTTCGATAATGAAGCGGTTTACCGATATAGCAAACATTATCAATAACAGCAGTGAGAAACCGCCAAAAAACAAAAAATGGTTACGGTAATTCTCAGAACCGCTACTTACTAAACATATCCAGACAAAAAACTGCAACGCAAAGGGAATGAACATCGTCCATCTTAGAGGAATGTTACACAATAAAGCCCGACTTAATGGACGACTGACTGCCATAGTTTAGTTTTTGGAAATTAATTAAACTTATCGTGTCCCTACCTCAGCACTTTAGGCTGAAATAAAAACTGATATTTCGGTTAATACAGGCTATTTAGATTTTGGGTATTAGAGATAAATTTTCAAAGAGATTTTTTCGCAAGCTTTTTAAAAATTTATCTAGGTTTTAAGAAGACGCAAAGCATTGTAATTTTGATTTTATGATTAGGGACGCTTCATAAAATCAAAATCAGATTTTTGGCGTTAAAGTTCACCCCCATCCAATAAATTTACTCTTTTATTAAATGGCAGAATCTTTACTTTAGTCTTCGTCTAATTCACTCAACTATGTTACCCATAATTATTTAAAAAAGATAAAAAGTTCACCATTCTGTACATTAGAGCTACTATCGGCAAAACTTAAGATATTAATATGTTGGAAAATTGCTGAGGATAGAGAATTATTAAATATTGGAGAAATTCGCTCATTTATTAATAAACTGCTCAAATTATTCGTTAAGTTTAATAAATCAGCGGATTCACCAATATATCCGTAGATTTGTCGATCTTTTGGTAGTTTTTTAGCAATAGTTTTGAATTCCTTAGAGGTGGCGATCGCTTGATTACCTTTAAGATTTAGAGCCGATTCCAATGCTGAAAGCGAGTTGGATAGATAAATATAGTTGTTGGTTTGAGCGTGGGCAGCGACTATTACTCCCGCGACGCTCTCCGTGTTGGCAGTATTTAGACTGTTAGCCGTAAGTTTTGTCCAAACCGTTATAGGTTGATTTTTAAGGGATATTTCGCCAACTGTAAGCTGGTTGCGTACTTGATTGTCTAAGACGGCGATCGCAGTTTTAGAAGCTTGAGCATCTTTGACTGGGGCAACAATCAGCCATTCTCGATTTTGATTGGCTTTATCCTGAGTTGCTTTATGAAGATTATTTGGCGGCAAAAGGGCGATCGCGTATTCATCCTGCGCCCATGCGAAAAGATTACTCTTAAGAGCATCACTATTAAAGGGAAGGGGGGCGATCGCTTGGACTAATAATTTCTGAAGGTCGGGCGAGAGGGAGTTATTGATACCTTGCAAGGTTTGCGCGAGATTATTGCCAATAATTACAGAACTACTTAATGGAATATTTTTGGCAATATCGAAGTTTGTCTTTTTAACAGCTTTTGCTTTAGTAGCTAGATCAGGACTAGATTTTGTCTCTTCTATCTCTAAATTATCTAAACTAGCTGAACTTTCTGAACTATCTGAAGTAATTGCTTCGCGACTAAATAGAGTTTTGGCACGAATTCCTGACTTGTCTAAACCGAAGCTCAATAATAGACTTTCTTGCGGCAAGGTTTGATCTAGTTCCGCCAAATTGACATAGGCTACGCCGATCTTGCCTGTATTAATTTGCGCTAGGCGATCGCCAAAGTTTGCCACATTCGCTAAGGCGGACTTAGTATCAACTTTGTAGAGATTAATCGCCTCTTTAATTACCCGCGAGTCATTAGCAAAAAGGACAAATTTACCCAAAATCGTACCTGCGATCGCGGGCTGATCTTCGTTGGCGCTACTTAAAATTGAGGTGTCTTGATATTGCTCAAATCCAATATCTGAGCCATTGACCGCTAAGCGTTGCCAAAAAGCATCAATGCTACTTTGAGCGATGGCTATATCTTTAGCCGCAAAAGCCAGTAAGTATCCTGTTTGGGAACCATTTTTGGGCTGGTGGTCTAGATCGATATCCGTGACCGCTAGGGTGATTTCTTGATCAAGCCAAGGCTGAATATCTTCCTCATAGTCAAGTAGCCAGTTTTGTTTTAATTGCTGTTTGAGGTTAGCGATTTCATGGCGCACATCACCGCGATCGCTTGGTTGCGCTGCCAATTGCGTAAACAAGCTTAATTTGTCGGGATCAACTAGAAATGATAGGAATAAAGGCGATTTTTTTGGTAATAACTTGGTTGCTAAGGGCTGCGCCTTAACGCCTGTCAACAAATCACGGGGATTTGCCGCAAATACCTTTGCCAAAGTGCTGAAGCTCAGTACTAATAACAAAGCTCCGATTACCGCAATTCCTACAAAAACAGGTTTAATTTTCATCCCAGAAGTACCAACAACAGCTATGAGGAATTCAATATATTAGATGGCGCGGCTTTGCCCTGCCATCTAATATATTGGTTCTTAATTTTACGGCGCAGCCCTAATCAAAACCCAAATTTTTTTAGTAACTCGCAATGCGAATTATTAAAAACATCTGGAATTTAATAGCGAATCCTCGGATCGATCCATGCATTGATAATGTCTACGAGAATACTCGCGATCGTGACAATGATTGCAAAAAACACCACAATCCCCTGTACCACAGGATAATCGCGACCGACGATCGCCTCAAATAATCGGTTAGCTAGCCCCGGCCAAGAGAAAGTTACCTCAGTCAATACCGCACCGCCCAACATCGAAGCCAAGGTCAAACCAAGGATCGTAATCACGGGAATCATCGCATTTTTAAGGGCGTGATTAAACAGAATTGAACTAGGTTTAATACCCCTAGCCTTTGCCGCTTCCACATAGTCAGATAGGAGTGTCTGCCGTAAATTTACCCGCACGATGCGCTCAAAAATGCCACTAATGACTATCCCTAAACTGGTCGCAGGCAAGATCAGATATTGAAAACTCGTCCAGAGATTATTCCAATCACCCTTCATCAATGAGTCAATGGTATATAGTCCAAATACCGTAGTTGGCGGCTCGGCACTGGCGGGAAATCTTGTACCGATAGGGAGCCAACCCAATTGCACCGAAAACACCAATTGCAAAATCATCCCTACCCAAAAAAGCGGCAAGGAATAGGTAACAATGCCAAAAAGCCTTCCGCCCACATCCCATTTAGAGTTAGGTCGTAAGGCGGCAATAATACCTATGGTTAAGCCGACAATTAGCGCCACAATTAAGGCATAAATTGCCAATTCCGCAGTGGCTGGAAAAAAGTTCTTAATGATTTGCCAAACAGTTTGCTCTTTGGTGCTGATGGATTTACCTAGATTAAATCGCATCAAATTTTGCATATATCCTAAATACTGCGACAAAAGAGAACCTGTTAGTCCCACTTGTTCTCTCAGGGCAACCTTTACCTCTTCGGGGGCGCGAGGACCCAAAATCGCATCAATGGGATCGCCGGGAGTAGCCCGCATGAGCAGGAATACTACGGAAGCGATCGCCCACAGCATGATCGGCGCAAGCATCAATCGTGCTGTTATGTAGTAAAAGAGTGCTTTGATGCGACTAGACATAGGCAAGAATTTGCTAGATAAATTAGGGTTGCGGGGCTAAGCCGTGCAACCCTAATTATTCATTAAGAAGGTAGCAATTTATCAATTTCTCCAACATAAGTTCCTAAACCAACCGCAGTCCGTACCAATGTGCCGTGAATATCCACAGCGCTATATTTAGCGATCGCTTCGCTAATTGGCACATCGATCACTTCGCGATTGACCCAAGCCACCATGCGATCGTATTTTTCTTGGGCAATAAGATCTACGGCGGCTACACCAAAGGCTGCACCCAAAATCCGATCAAGAGGAGAAGGGGTACTACCGCGCTGCACATGCCCCAAAATGGTGACTCGGCTTTCCATGCCTGTACGAGTACTAATTTGATCGCCGAGGTATTGACCAATTCCGCCATAAAGGGTCTGTCCAAGGCTATTGGTATATTTCACAGGCTCACCCGATGGGGTTTTCACCGCTTCCGCAACCACCATCGTACTGAAGTTAAACCCACGCAATGCTCGATTCATCAGGCGATCGCATACTTCATCAAGATCATAGGGAATTTCAGGAATCAGCACCACATGCGCTCCGCCCGCAATCCCCGCACTCACCGCAATATGCCCAGCATCCCGTCCCATTACTTCCAAAATCATTACGCGACTGTGACTAATGGCGGTATAAGTCAGGCGATCGAGCGCTTCCACTGCCACGCTTACAGCCGTATTAAAACCGATAGAATTCTCCGTCGCGCCCAGATCATTATCAATGGTTTTGGGAACTGCTACGAAATTCATCTTCCCTTGCTGGGCAAGGCGGCGCAAGATTGCTAAACTTCCATCGCCACCGATCCCGATCAAGGCATCTAATCCCAGTTTGTGATATCCATCAATCACTTCCTCAGAGCGATCGACAATGGAACCATCGGGCATTGGATAAGCAAATGGATTCCCTTTATTCACAGTTCCCAAAATCGTACCGCCATAGCGTAAAATCCCTGAGACTTTCTTAATATCCAGCAACTCTGCTTCCACTGGACGATTCATCAATCCTTGGGTAGCGCCTTTAATGCCATAAATTTCCATATCATAGTCGCGAGCGCGGCGCACAACTGCCCGAATGACCGCATTTAGACCTCCACAATCTCCACCACTCGTCAAAATCCCAATACGCTTAGTTTTTGTCATAAATCTTCTATTAGTTGCTATTAGTTGTAAAAGCCGAGAGAATGACGACACTTTGCGCCGTAACTCTTTCTTAGTTTTTGGTTTGAGTGAATACTCATTTCAAAACCGCCCTAGGGTATGCAGCGATCAGATTTATTATCACGACTTAATAGGACAAGATATGGTGAGGATTTTTGAATATTTGTGAACTTAACTTAGCATAATAGTAATTGCAGATTGTTATTTTAGAATATTTGTATTAGGTACAGACATGAAATCGAATTCAGTTTATCCATCACAAGAAAAATTATCTCCAGAACAGAAACTGGGTCTGGGAATTGTATCTAAACTGGTTTCAAATCAAGGTCGGGAGATAGTTATAGCCATTGATCGCACTCAGAGTGTGAAGATTGAGGAGGAGGGACGCACAAGGATTACACAGCTTATTCGTGATGCTTTACAAGTGGGCGATCGCATTTACATCATTGATTTTGCTACTGATATAGATGATGCAAAGTTAGCTAAAGAGCCAATAATTATTCGTTCTAATGAAGACAAAACTAAACTGTTGGATAATTTGAGCTTTGAATCAGATCCTAACTTACGCAACACAGATATTCAAAACGCTGAGTGGAAAATTTATAAGCGTTTAGCAGAACTGAATCAAGAGAGATTAATTGCTAAACAACCGATTTATAGTCAATCGGTAATCTGGATGACAGATGCACCGTTATTTACTCAGTCTCCTGCTACAGAACAAAATTGGATTGAAACGCCGCTCAATAGTCCTTTTCGAGATGCTAATTCCCAGCAAAGTAAGGACAGAAGTGCTTGGTTGCAAAGTTTGGATCTGTTAAACAAGCCCGAGAGATCGCACCAAATTAAAGATAATTACAAATTAACCGTAGTTGATATTGCGCCGACAGTTCAAGAGGTTTGCACCTATGCCCCTAGCGGACAAAGTAATTGCCTAGTTGCACCTTATCTAGTGAATCAGTTATGGCTGCCATCATTCATCTTAGGCATTAGTAGTCTGGCTGTTTTATTAGGATTAATTGTGAGTGGCTTACATATTTATGCCAGCCGAAAAGGATGGAAAATCTCTATCAATGATGAGCATCCAAATGTGAAAATGAAGAATCGATATAATTTAGGAGAATATCCTTTTGATTGTGGAGATTCTGAAATTAGAGGCTATCTTCTGCGAAGAGGCAAGGATCTTTGGTTAGAGGCTAGTAAAAATGATACTTTGAAAATTTTTCTTGATGGACAAGAAATTGTACAAAGAGAAAAAATATTAAAAGAGAATTTTACTTTAACGTTGAATTGTGAAAATTCTAACCCAAAAGAATTTCTTGTAAGAATTACCAAATAAAAAAGTTTTAATCTAAAAAATCTATAAGATTTTCTAAGTCTCTTGCGCCATGCAAGACTCGCAAAATCTCTACTTTTTGTTCTTGAATAGTATAAAAAATTAAATATTCCTTGAAATTTTTAAGTCGCCATTGACGAATCGCTGATATATCAGGTAGCTGTAAGTTTTTACCGATATTAGGCGTTATTGCCAACTGATTAAAAGTATATTCCGCAGATTCTAAAAATCTTTCGGCTGCCTCTCGATTTCCAGTTGCTAAAATGTAATTTGCTTGTTGTCTTAGATCCTGAGTGGCGCGATCGCGGACAATTACTATGCAATTCATATTTACTGATTCTCTGTTCCTAAAACCGACAAGCGTAAATTTTGCCAATATTCTGGTGTTACAGCTTCAGAGCTTGAATTTAAACCTTCTTGCAATAAGCTAGTCAATCTTGCTTGAGCTTCTTTCTTTTGTCGATCTTGATTTAAAAGTGCTAGGAAATAGTCTGCAACTGTGTTGTAACCTCCAGACTTAATCTGCACTTGGACATAAGTTTCAAGTTCTTGAGGGATGGGGATGCTAACATTCATGGAATATTGGAGATGCAAATTACTGTACTACTAGTCAAATAATTTTAGCATTTTGAAATTGTAAGATTACAAAGATCGCTTGTACTTTTTCTTCTTTTACCTGTGTCTGTGTTTGATGAGTAACTGCTTTAGTTTAGTCACTTGTGGTTTGAAAACTGTTTACATAAACACCTAATTTTTTATGAAATTAATAGTACAATTATCGGACTTACCCTAATTACAGGGAAGATAAAAAACTTAAGCAGCTTACAGATTATCAAGGGAATATCTCGCTATGCCTGAAAGAACATATCAAGGGGTGACAAGAGCTGTCTGTATTGGTCTGGGGGGAACAGGATTACAAACTATTATGCGTTTGCGGCGTTTGATTGTCGAGCGTTACAGGTCTTTGGACAACTTTCCGATTGTGAGATTTGTTCAGATTGATACAGATAGTGGTTCTTTAGATAATGCCGAATTGAAAGGTAGTAGTTTTCATCGTGGGGTTGATATTAGTCTTAAAGCTCAAGAGAAAGTACATATTGGCATGAGGGCAGCAGATGCTGATGCTCTACGTTACGCTTTACGAGATCCTGACGCTGACACCCCTTATAACCATATTGCCGAATGGCTACCAAAATCTGTCGTTGAAAATGCGAAAGCTATTGATAACGGTGCTAGTGGGATTCGTGCTGTTGCGAGACTAGCATTTTTTCATAACTATGCTGCAATCAAAAATAAAATTGTAGAAGCAGAAAGAGGTACCAGAAATCCTTCTCCACAACTAATCAATGATCTGAGACTGATAATAAATAATGAGATAGATATATTTATCGTGGGATCTCTCTACGGTGGAACTGGCAGTGGAACCTTTCTAGATACAGCCTATGCAGTCCAAAAACTATACCCAAATGCTCAGGTATATGGTTATTTAGCCATAGAGCCTGAAGGTGGTTTTGATCAACAAGCAAATGCTTACGCTGCATTGATGGAACTAGATTTTTATTCCAGAAATAACTCTTTCACTGCTGTCTACGACAGTAATGATCCCGAATCTTATATACATAGCAATAGACCTCCATTCAAGTACACATTTTTAGTAGGTAGAAACACTAGTAATCCTCTGTATACAATTCAGGACAGCAACAAACTTTTTAATTTGATTGCCCAGAAAATCGCTCTTGAATTTTCCAGTGAATTTGCTACACAACTAAAAGCAAATCGAATTAATTTTAAGCAGTATCTAGAACAAAATGACAATCATCCTCGTCCAAACCCTCAGTATTACCTAACATTTGGCTTGTCAGAGATTTACTGTCCCATTGATCGAATTATTGAAATCACTGCTGCTAGGGTTAGTGTATCCCTCATGCAATTCTGGCAAGCTGGTTATGGTCAAGCACCAGATATCACGAGTTTGATGCTTACTTTTTATACTAAATATGATTGGTATAGAGATATCAATCAACGCTTAGGTTTTCCAGGAAAAAAATTGGATGCTATTGCTTTGGAAGGTAATAACACGGCGAACTCAATCATGACTAACTGGGTCAGTAGCCGTCAGAGAGAAATTAATGAATGTAAAACCCCTAGTGATCTTGCATCTATTGGTTCTCAGCTAAAAAATACTTTCCGTAGTCAGTTTCGCAAGGTGCAATTTGGTGATAATGACGCTATGCGGGGAGAATGGCTCACTAAAATCTTGCGGGAAGTTGATTCTGCAATCAGAACATATATTCAAAACATTAATGATTTTTACTTGCGTCTTCTAAATCCCCATGATGAAAACTTTAGTATTGATAATACTCAGTCATGGGTATCCAGATTATTGCAAGATCTCAACGATAATCGCCGCCGCTTAGAAGGTGAACTTGGGCAACTTGGCGAAGAGAAAAATCTGGATGTTTTAGAGTCTCGCTGGCGACAAATGGATTCTGAAATTGAAGAAGAGAATCGCAAATTTAATTTTCTAGGGCTAAAAGATAAAAAAGAGCCTATTAAGACTATTTGCCGCAAATATTTAGAGGAAACCCGCAAAGCAATCGAGCATAATCGTAAGGTGTTTGTTTCCAAGCAGTCTATCAACATTACAGACGATTTAATTGCTCATTGTCAGACAATCAGTAGCAAGCTGATTATTGGCAAGAATAAAGCTACGGAAATCGAGCTTAAATATCGAGAGATAGAACTGAATAGACGAGAAATGAACCTTGATGAGTTAAATGGTGAAGCGATATTTACTAGTCAAGATATTAGTGATGCTGAAAATGCACTTATTCCACAGGTAGATCGTCTTCTAAACTATCAGCAGATTAGTGATGAGCTATGTAGAGCTTTACAGATTGATACTTCTTTAGTGGATTTATTGCAACAAGTCTCCGTGGAAGCTACTCTCCAGAAAATGGATCAAGTTTTGGAAAAAATATTCAGCAATCGAATTATTTCGTTTGGTCGTCCTGTAATCGAGGCTTTTTTAGACAAGTATCAAAGACTAGAACCTGAAGCAATTCAGAGATTTAGTCAAATCTTGTCTATGGCGGAACCCAGATTACCAATGGTTTTACAAGATCCTTACCACGATCTCAATGTGACACAAAGATCTTTTATGCTCGTTGGGTTTATGGATGAACAAACTCCAGCGTGTGAAAGGTTCAAAACTTTGCTATCACGGAATCAAGCAAATAAAGACTCTAAATATGAGGCTGGTAATGCTCGATTCCTCAACAATGAAGTTACTCTAAATGAAAAAGATCGTGTTCTTACAGTTACAGAATTTGGAGTATTCCCGCTCAGGATTCTACAGGGTATGCAAAACTACAGGTTTCACTATCAAAGAGGAATCCAGCAAAACAAGCCTTTGCATATAGACAAGCGTGTACAGTTTACGGACTTTATGCCTCCATCTTTTCAAGATATGGAAAGATTACAATTGATTTTCTTTCCATGTTTAGCAATAGGTGCTTTTGGTGACTACAGCCAGCAAAAATTACAATTCAACTACTGGAGTCCAACATCATTAAGGATGGAGGAGAGTAGCCTAGAAGGAAACTGGGATCAGTGTATGGAGACAATTCAAAATGATTCTGACTTGTTAGCTGGTTTAACGGAAGAACTAAGAGATTTTGAAGATAGGTTGGATTCTGAGACTTTAGGAGAACCTGCTACAAGAAATAGAGAAAGCACTGGCAATATGGCAAAAATTGATCAATTTCAACAATATATTGCTGGCTTACAGGATGGCTATAACAAACGCTACCAAGATAAACTGATCGGTACAGATGGGATCTTGGCAAAGTATCGAAGAAAACTTCAAATAGTTGTGGCTGATAAGTCAGCCAGTAGTCAAGCAACTATATCTGGTGCTGGCACACAAAATATCTTGGCTTCTTCCGTTTCAGATGATCCAGTTGTAAACGCAGAATTTGTTAATGATGTTGGAAATACTAACTATGAACCTTCATCAGAAGATACAAATGCACGTCAGCGTCGCCGTGAAGAAATCGAACAATGCAGAAAAGATCTTGAGGATGAAATCATAGATCAGGAAGAATATGATAGAGAAGTTGAGGCAATAAAACAAAGATACCCCGTATAAAACAGAATGGACTTTAATTCATTACTCCCATTACTAAAAATTCTGACATCTCCTGATGGACAGAAGATATTTTTCTTTTTAGTTGTTAGTTTAACTGTTGTTGTTGCTGTAATTAGAATTGTTTTAAGAAAAGACTTAGAAAATTTAATTTCACAAGTAAAAAAGCTCATTTCAGAAAGAGACTTAGCTTTAAAGCATCCTATTATCGAAGAGGTAGAAAAAAGAATCATTACTTATGAAAAAAGAGCAGATACATTTAATGCTTCAGTAATTATTGATCAAGTTTATAGCCGTGATAAATTAGGGATTGCCAGTAGAGATTCTTGGGATTTTGTGTGTCGCTCTTTCCCAAACGTTTTAATTTCTTTGGGATTGCTCGGTACATTTGTGGGCATCACCTCAAATCTAGGCAGTATTCAAGGAATTTTAAGAAATTCCACTGGCACTACGGAACAAATAACTGCCCGATTGCAAGAACCTCTAAATGGTATGGCTACCGCTTTCGGAAGTAGCCTCATTTCCTTAGTATGTGGCATAGCTTTAACGCTTGTAAACCTAATTTTTAATACAACAGTAGCAAAATATCGATTCCTGAGCTTGCTTGAAGATTACCTTAATAGTAAAGCTCCTAGCACTCCTACTGGCGCATTTTTAACTGAAATTCAAGGATCTCTTAGAAGCTTTCGACAAGAAATGGTTAGTATTTTCAAAAATGAAATTGCTCAAGCGATCGGTAATTCTTTCACTAGCCAGATTGCCCAAATCACAGAAGAAAATAAGCGATTAACGGCTAACCTTAACTCTCTTGTCACTGGCTTTAGAGATTCTGCAACACAGATATCAAGTAGTTCTGAAGCATTTAAAGACGCTGCCGAATTTCTATCTAGATCTGATTTGCCAAATAGTGTAAATAATTTCTCTAGCACTATAGAAAAAGCCACCTCAATATTTGAAGAAACATCTATCTCTATTGCCGATTCGTCAAAACAATTTCAAGAAGCAACCCAAAAACTAGACGCTCATTCAGAGAATTCTATTGAACTCTATCAGACACTCAGCGAATTAATTCAAATTACGCAAAGTAACCAAGAAAATTTATTGGATGCAATGCTACTTATTCAAAAAGAGAAGGAAGTATTAGTTAATACAGTAAACTTAATTAAAGATATTCGATTAAATCTTGAAGAATCAGCTAATGATTTTGATGCTAAATCTAAAGACTCCTTACTGGTAAAGGAGGAGTTAGTTAAACTAACAAGAAATGTTAAATTATTAACAGAAAAAACTATAGAAAAGCTGTATCAGGGTTTAGATTTTGGTGGTTTACATGAAGACAATCAGAAAATTATTGATTTGCTTCAAGAAATTAGTGTAAACCCTAACATCTTTGATAAAAATACTCAATTTAATTCATCAAATAAATCACAAGATAATTATTTAAATGAGTCTCTGATGTCCATATCAAATGATTTACAAAAGGTAACTTTAATTCTTTCAGAGAAGAAAGACTCAGATCAAGAAACTAAATATTCCAATAGTTCTAATTTGTTGCAAATAGATGGATTAAATAAAATAGAGACAAGAATATCTCAACTTTATGGACTAATCAATAATATTAATAAACAGATCACAACTACCTCTAACTATATTCAGCAAAACAACAAAGGCTCATGGTTTCAAAACCTTATAAAATCAAGAAATAAAAAATAACAAAATATATGAGACGTAGATTTGAATCTGAGGGTGATGATTTAAATATTTGGGTTGCATTCACAGATTTAATGTCCAATTCATTTTTAATAATTAACCTTTTTTTGATAACTTCATTTTTAGTTAATATTGCTAAAAGTAAATCTGGCAAAAATGAAGTTAAAGATTATGGAATTTTAATTTCAACCCTTGAAAGAAAAAATAGCGATCTTCAACAAATAAACGATGATTTACAGAAAGAAATAGATAGACTAAAATCTAGTATTCCTAAAAAGACTGACACACCACCAATTATATTTTTGCGTGATTCAGGAGCGATCCGTTTTAAATCAGGCAGTGCTGGCTTGCAAGGTCAGCAAATGCTACAAGAATTTGATAAAAAAGATGGATTAATAGATGAAATTCAAAACAATGCAAACTTATATGGAATCAACCTAGTAGAAATTATAGGACATACAGATCTTCAGCCTGTTGGTGATGTTTCCAGTAATCTTGACAAGGATTTAGCCAATATCGCCAATAACGCGGATATTGATCGAGTAACTGCCGATAGACTTGTAGCGGGATCTAATGCAGACTTAGGCTTAATGCGTGCCGTAGAAATCATGCGTATTTTGCGATATCACCAAAAAAATAATGGCAGATTAAAAGGCTTGGAATTCCGTGCATATTCTGCGGCTCAGTTAGTGCCACCTAAATTATCAAACAATGTACCGTCTAAAGATGATGACAAAAGACGTATTGAGATTCGATTCACTAGATTAGATGAAAGTAATACGATTCGCAGATAATTAAAAGTAACTTTAGTGATAAAACGTCCTAATCGCTTATCACTAAATGATGTAATAGACTTGGTTAACTATGAATCCATAAAATTTATGAGAATAAGAGAAATATCTAAGGCTTTGCGGAAAGCGCTATTGCAAGAGGGAAGTATGGATACGGCTCTCTATCAAGACAAACTATCTGGTCATGTCGAAGAATGGTATGAAGAACTCATGGCTGATGAAGGTAGTTTTGTTTTTGTAATCGCGGAAAGAGAGGAGAATATCGCGATGGTGATGATTGATAAGGACAAAAATATTCTGATGAATGAAGCGGGCCGGGAGAAACTTGCCAAGGTTTGGGCGAAAAATTATGTTAAAAACACGAAATTTTTAATTTCAGACTTAGCGGATCGGATTAATGAGTACGGGCTAGCCATTACGGGAATCACCATCAAAAAAATTCCGCAGCGTACTAAGGCGATCGGGATGGGCAAAAAAAGCCTCTAAACAAGTATTGTAAGGCGGCGAAATGCACCGCCTTACAATACTTGTTTTTTATCCATGGAAAGTGGGCTAAGCTGACCTGTGCGCTTTTGGAAATCAAGCACGCGATAGATTCCAGTTTCTTGGGTTTTACCTTTGAGGGCATATTTACCCACAAACTCTGTTTGGAAATTATTATCCAAACGCTGATAGGTCTCTTCGCTAATCAAAATGTGATGGGGTCCCCCATCAACTTCTTTGTTAAAGCTCTCCAATCTGGCGGCTATGTTGACAGTATCGCCTAAAACTGAATATTCTAAGCGCTCGGCACTGCCCAAACTACCTGCAATGACAATGCCCGAGTTTATGCCGATGCCAGTGGTTACGGGAGGTAAACCTTGGGATACCCATACATCATTCATTTCTCCTAATTTGTGAGCGATCGCCAAAGCTGCATCGACAGCGCATTGAGCATCGCGAGTTCGCTCTATCTCATTGCTGTGGGGAATTGGCACACCAAATACAGCCATTACCGCATCGCCAATATATTTATCGACCATTCCGCCATGAGCTAACACTTCATTGGCGATGGCGCCAAGGTAATTATTGAGCCAATTTAGTGTTTCTCCGGGGGCTTGGGCTTCGGCGGCGGTACTAAAATTCCGCATATCCGTGAATAAAACGGTGACATATACCTCTTGACCAGTAATTCGCCCTTCTTGCATAAACTGTTCGCGATTAGACCAAATGATATCGACCAGTTCCTTAGAAACATGGCGTGAAAATAGTCCCATCAGGACTTTACGTTCGGATTGCTGGACAGCGAGTTGGTATGCCGTGACTAATACGTTTGCCGTAATTAAACCCATGAGGGTAGGAAATAATGGTATCCAGAGGGCTTGTCCAAAGGCAAAATAGCCAATTCCTACTAGACCGCTAGATAGTACGCTCAACAGTCCGATATTTTTGATGGCATGGGGGAGGAAGGTCGCGAGACTACCACCGATGATTGTCCAAAAGACAATCCAGAGATTTTCCAGATTCGTTGACCAAACTTGAATAAATTGGCGATCGTCGAGGGTGGCGCTAATTAGTTGGCTGATGATATGGGCATGGATTTCTACTCCATACATTACTTCACCATCAATAGTTACGGGGGTTGGATAGCTATCCTTGAGACTTTCCGCCGTGACCCCGATTAAGACAATGCGATCGCGAAGTTTATCTGGGGAAACAATCCCATTGATGACATCGCTAGCTTTGATATGTTGAAATGATCTCGGTCTACCACGATAACGAATCAGCATCTGATAGCCGCTGTCATCTTCTTTACGATAAGCGCCATAGTTGTTGCTGATACGCGGAATAACTTGTGTTCCTGCGGTGAATTTTATTTCTGTAGGATTAAAATCAATTTGTTTTTTATGGATATTTTGTAAATATAAGTTAGAAATCTCTAAGCCAAAGGAACCAGAATCACCTACTAAGGTGGTTCGGCGGACGATCGCACCTTTATCAGTCAGGAGGTTAACATATCCATAGCGACTAATCTTTTCTAAATCTGGGGCTGGATCGACACCACTTCTACCTTCAACGATGGCAACAAATTTGGCATTTACGACATTGCCTGCATTTTTAATCGCTTCGACTAATTCAGTGCGTCCTTCGAGGACAGGCAGATCTAGATATTTATCAATGCCAATGACTGCGGGCTTTGATTTAGAAATCTGATTAACTAATTTGGCAAATAGGCGATCGCTAAAGGGCCATCCTAAAGATTGAATGTCGGCTTCGGATATTTCGACAATAACAATGCGTTGATCGCTGGGTTCTTGAAGTTGCGATCGCATAAGACTATCGTAGCTCCAAAGCTCAACCTGCTTAAAAGCACCATTTTCGCGGAGTACGACGACAGCTAAGGATACAGAAAAGGTAATCAATCCCGCAATTAATTGCTGGTGATTGCGTTTGCAAAAAGCGCCAAAATTAACTAAAGGGGATGGAAATTTCATTTTGATTGCCAATTGATTGCCGATCAGAAAAGAGCGCCCTGTGAGTTTTGCATCGAAAATAAAGATTTTTATTTACCAGAATAGCAACTGAATATGATTGTTAAAATAGTTCACTTTTCCTCACAACTCTCGATTACAGCCTTTTATAAAATTGAGTAGTACAGAAAGATTTTTGAAAGCGTTGCGAAGCAACGCTTTCAAAAATCTTTCTGGGTTTTAAGAACGCGCCAAGCGCTGTAATGAACAGCTATTACTATTTGTTTTAATCATGAGGGGCAGTAGATGTATTCTTCAGATTTTATTTAATCTAAAGAATACATCTACTGCCATCTTTCCTTGCATCCGCGAAATAGCCGTATTTTGACATCAATTACCTATAAAAAAAGAGCAACTGCTGAGCAGTTACTCTTTTTTATGGGTCTATGCACATTCAAAAAGTCTCTAGGTTAAAGAGATAGCTCACGCTTAGCGTGAGCTATCTCTTTTTGATTATTTCCAGTTCTTCGCAACAACTTCAGCTAAGTCAACAACACGTTGGCTGTAGCCCCATTCGTTGTCATACCAAGCAATAACCTTTACCAAATTGCCGCCCATAACCATTGTCAAGGAAGCATCAACAATAGAAGATGCGTCAGTACCACGATAATCAATCGATACAAGAGGTAGTTCGTTGTAATCGAGAATGCCCTTCATCGATCCTTCAGATGCAACACGGAAAGCCTCATTAACTTCCTGAGCGATCGTGTGCTTTTCGACTTCTACCACAAAGTCAACAACCGATACGTTAGGAGTGGGGACGCGCAAAGCGATACCGTTAAGCTTGCCAGCGAGTTCTGGCAATACTAGGGCTACAGCCTTAGCTGCACCAGTAGAGGTCGGCACAATGCTTAAAGCGGCGGCTCTAGCACGACGCAAATCACGGTGGCTAGCATCGAGCAAGCGTTGGTCACCAGTGTAACTGTGGGTGGTGGTCATTACACCCTTAACGATGCCAAAGTTTTCTTGGATGACCTTGGCAACAGGAGCTAAACAGTTGGTGGTACAGCTAGCATTACTGATGATGTTGTGGATGTCATGGTCGTATTTATGTTCGTTTACACCAACCACAAAAGTACCATCTTCGTTTTTGCCAGGGGCTGTAATTAAGACTTTCTTTGCGCCTGCGTTGATATGTCTGCTAGCGCCTACTTTGTCAATAAATACGCCCGTCGATTCGATGATCAGATCGATGCCCCAGTCTTTCCAAGGCAAGTTGTCTGGATTGCGATCGGAAACGGTTTTAATTCTACGACCGTTAACTGTGATCGTATCGTCATCAGCACTTACGTCTGCATCGAATTTGCCAAGCATGGAGTCGTACTTTAGCAAGTGAGCGTTGGTTCTAGGATCGGATGTATCGTTAAGTCCAACTACTTCTATGTTTGTCTCTGTGCGACCAGCCCAGCATCTGAGAAAGTTACGCCCGATACGCCCAAATCCATTAATCGCTACCCTGATAGTCACTGCTTATCGCCCTTTATATAAATTTAACTTTTAACTTTAATCTGATGCCTATGATACCGAAAAACCGTACCCAATTTATTTCCTCTTGCAGCAATTTTTTAACAAGGGCTTAAGGTGTTCATTTAGCTTTCTGATGGCGGTTTCGATCCTAATAAATAGAGATGCGGCGCATAGAAATTAAATGATTTTTATATGATTTATCAAGAACTTTCCCAATGACGAGATCTTCAGTATCGAGGAGCCTAGCGATCGCTAGATCATCTAGCTCAGTTCTGCCTAATAGTTTATGTTCCTAGCGAAGCTTCGGCTTCTACGCTTATTCACGAAAGAACGGCGAAACTTTAATCGCGATCGCTACTTCAGCAAAGCGATCGCCCTAATAGTTTCTACAAAAGGCGATCGCCCATGATTTACAAATTGCTTTCACACTCTTGAAAAACTGAATGCAATGCTCCTAAAGTCCTAGCTTCGTCATCAGCAGTATACATTCCTGTTTCATAGACTTCTCCTGCGATCGCCAGTTTATAAAATATCCATCCCTGTCCATTAGTAACAATTCCCAACACATCAATATCTTTATTAGCTTGCCGATTTTCCTATTGACAGGCTTGCATTTCTACTAGGCACTGAGCTAAACCTTGTTCAAAGTCGTCCCGTTGAGCTTCAACAATACAGAGAAAGGGAGTATCTAAATAGTCTTGTCTAGCTGCAATTAAATAATCAGCATTACCAACTATCACTTTCTATCTTTCCTCCTTTCCATATTTTCAACTTGTCGCTGCTATCCATTGCTTCTTCGCAAAAGGCATCAATTAGAAGCTTTTTGGATTCTTCGTAAATTCGTAGATCGAAGTTGCGATGCAAGCGTTCTAATCTTTCGATAAAAAATTCACTAGGGGCGATCGCTATGTCTGGCAAGTCCCAATGGGTTAAGGTTTTGATTCCTAGCTGTTTATAAGCAGAGGCAAGATCGAAGCTAGAGGAGCTTTTTTTTTAGATTTTGGTAATTTTGTCTGTCTCATAGGATTATTTGAAGAGGAGAAAAACTAGCCCTCATAGTGTTGAGGTAAAGTTTAGCATTGAGAACAAAGCGATCGCCTTTTGTCATCATCAAGCGCGATCGCATAATATTCTCTAGTATTCACGAACTATAAACACTGGTTTACTAGACTTGGGCTGATTTTGCTTTTGAATGCGAATTAGGCGATCGCTAAGTTCTGTTGTCTGGGATTGCAAAAAATCATTGATAAATTTGGCTTGTCCCTGATAGTCGCGATCGTCTTTACAAATAATGATGCCACTATGATTCATGCCGCTACGATGTAAGTCGATAAAATCATCACGATTAAAAGTTATTAGAATTCGGTTTTGGTTTATGGCAAATCTTAGAACTTCAGGATCGGGAATCCCTAGATTTGCTTGTCCTGCATCGTAGGAGGTGAGTACATCATGACCGTAATCACGCAGGATTTGCACAATATCGATCGCAAAGTTTTCGTTGGAATAGAGTCTAGCCAATGATCGCTTCCTCTTGCTCGTATTGATGAGAGGCGATCGCGCGATCAATTTCTTCTTGATGTGCAGTGTAATAGAATCGGGCGTTGCTCAAGTCATCTGTTGTCAATGATAGGAAGTTTCGTAAAAGCTCTGGGGTATCGGCTCCTTGTTTTTGGAGTGAGATGATTGTCCAAACGGGGATGCGGGTATTACGAATTCTTGCATGACCTCCACATACGCCAATGGTTTTCTGGATTGTGCGAGATTTTAGCTTTTCTTGCAATAGGGCATATTCATCTGGTGCAAGAGATTCGATTACTTGGGCTAAGGATTCTACTAATTTTGTGTTCATAATGTGATAAATTTCGACACTCAATTTCTATTTACTTTTTTTGCGGTTATATCCTTTCACCTGTGTACCATCTTTCTTTTGGTAGTCCTTAACATAAGTTCCATCATTAGAGCTTGAATAACTGCGCCCATCACCACTAAAAAGCTCATCCCAAAAACCTTTCTCAGCTTTTTTCTTAGACTCTTCTGCTTTCTTCTTTTGCTCTTGTCTTGCCTCTTCCTGCTCTCTGGCTAGACGCTCCCTTACTGCCTGTTCTTTCCTCTCTTGATAAACTTTTTCTTTGCGCTCTCTTTCTTCTTGATCTATCAGCTTTTGTCTAGCTTCTTCTTGCTCACGCCCTGAACGTTCACGTGCTACTTGCTCTTTTCTTTCCTTTTCTCTTTGCTCACGTTGAGTTTGTTCTTTTTGAAGACGTTCTTCTCGTATTTTTTGAATCTCTAAAGACACACCTCTCATTCTAATTCTTTCTTTTGAACGTTCTTCTTTTCTCCTACTTGCGTACTCTTGACCACATTTCTTTAAATATTTTCTGAGATCGTCTCCACTAATCTGAAGATCCGAAAATGAAATAGTTAAAGATTCTTGCTCAAAACGAAATGATTCTGGTTCAACTACTGATTTAATAGGAGAAGATTCAATTATTGGTTTAACAAGTGATCCTTCCTGTTGATAATTCTGAGCCTTATTAAGTGAAAACAACATGGACATACTAGATGCCATAACATTTACATTTCTATCCCAACCACTACTTACTAACACCTGATCATCAGAGGTAAAAACAAGACTACTAACTCCTGAAGAATGTAGCTTGTAATCAAAAATCAATTCTTTGGAGGATAGATCCCATATTTTTATATTTCCTCCATCATCACCACTAGCCATTATCTGATTATTTTTACCAAAGACAAGAGAACGAACGCTACTAAGGTGTCCATAAATTGTAACTTCTGGCATTCCAGACTCAATATTCCAAAGAATGATATCGCCATCGTCTGAACCAGCCACAACAATTTTATCATTGCAATCAACACAACGAATATCTGAGGAATGTCCATACAGCGTAAACATTTCTTGATAGCTGGTAGCACTCCAAATCTTGGCAGTTCTATCACAACTACCACTAACAATCCATTTCTGATTTGGTGATACAGATAGTGATTGAATATAGCTTGAATGACCTTTCAATACTGCCACTTCTTGAAAATTTTGTAAATTGTGAATTTTGATTGTTAGATCATCACTACCACTAACTAGCAAGTTTTTAGATTTTAGTGTAGCAAGCGTAGTTACTGAATTGGTATGACTACGGATTTCACCTATCTGTTTCTTATCAAATCTATCCCATAATAAAATTCTACTATCATCACTGCCAGATACTAAGGTCTTGCCATCTGGTGTAAAAACAAGGGAGCGAATAGATCCTGTATGCCCTTTTAAGGTTGAAACTATCTTGTTGCGGGTAATATCAATTATTTTTATCCCATGATCATCACCCGCACTTGCAAGATCTAAACTTTGCGAATTGACTGCAAGTGTGCGAACTCCTCCCCAACTAGAATCTGAGTTAATTGTACGAGCAAGCCACCACTGATTACTCACTTTTTTTGCCTAAAAATTATCGTAAAATCAAAACAATATTAGCACGATAAAATTTTAGGTAAAGCGCTATAACTTTCTTTCATTACAAAAAATAGACTGATGATGAGAATCGTAAATCTTATCCCAAACATTCTCTAGAAGCTGATTCGCTTTTCTAATCAACTCCAACTTCTCCTTACAGCTTAAGTTCTTTTTCCCAGAAAGATTTTTAACACCAGTAGATTTCTTACTAGTACTACTTGTTTTTTCTTGACTAACTTTTTTAGCTACAGCCATATTAGTACTCAGCCTCAAAATCAACATTATTAAGATTATAGACTATAAATTCATTGAGAAAAATATGGCTGAAACAGTTGTTTTACAAATGCTAGAAGCATTTAATCAACGCCTAGCGATCGCCTTTTCTTTCCCCTAATACTGATTCTCAAAATACTTAACACTACTCATTCCGTTCACATCACAAAAAAAGAGAGATGGCAAAGCCATCTCTCTTTTTTTAAGCTAAAAGCTAAAAGTTAGACTCCAGTAGGAACCTTGGATTTAACAGGAGCGAAACTAGGCACAACAATGGACTTGTCTTGCTTAGTCAAGCGGTTGTATAGCTCTTGAGTATTGGGATAGTTAGCTGCGGGGAAGGTTTCGTAGCGATTGTAAGGTACAACATCTTCACCGAAAGCATCGAGATATTCGCGGCAGTTGACCATATCCGTAACCATCGCCTTGAGACCACTGGTAGCCAAAATCTGATTGTATTTACGGATTTCAGCTTGATCGAGGGGAGCGCGTCCGAGGAAGTGCTTGGTTCCCAATTCGATAACCTTGGTGTTAGGGAAGGGAGCGTAGAATTCCTTGATGTATAGCTCGGATGTACCGATCGCCAAGATGAATTCCTTAACCGTGATTTCTTCGTTAACCAACTTGGAAGCATATTGGCTGAACTGAGAACCAGCAACATAAGCATCCATATCACGCTCGAATACTTGACGGTATGCGGCGCGTACTAAAGTGGCAGTTTCCACAGGATCAGTAGTGGTGAGCTTGAAGATCTTGCGTTGTTCGCGCTTCTTATCAACACCTTGGTTGATGCGATCAGCGATCGATACTTCAGAGCGAACTTCCGTGACTTGACCAAGTTCGACGAACTTCGGAGTAGGCTCAACTACAACCTTAGTACCGCGATCTTCACTCAAGTTACCGACACGATTCTGACGGAGAGATACACCTGCGGCAGTCAGATAACGCTCATAGGGAACGGTATCTTCACCAAAGGCTTGTTCGTATTCCTTCGTACCAATAATTGCGTCAACCACTGCATAGAAACCTTTCTTCGATGCAATATCAAAGTAAGCATTCATTTCAGGACGACCGTAGGTAGGACGACCCAAGAGGCGACGGTGAGTATATTCGATCGCCTTACAGACATAGAGCTTAGTCCAATAGCGATCGCGGAAAGTAGGGGACTTAGCCAAGAGACGGACAAACTCACGAACGGAGATTTGACCACTTTCCAACTTGATTTCCGCAACCGATAGGCGCTGACCAGAGAAAGGAATGTAGCCAATAACTTGGAGGTAAATAGCACGAATAACTGCCTGAGTGGCGGTTTCGGAGTTATTAGTACTCAACCCCTTCACCAAAGAAGTTTTACCACCCTTACCAATCTTGACGCTATCGCGTTGGGTTTGGTCGAGTTTAAACACCTTCGGACTCATAGGATCGATCGCCCCAGTCGCCGCAGGATTACCAAGTTGGTTAGTAATACCAGCACCATTGCGAATCAAGATCCGACGAGTATCCTTACCAAAAGGAGCAGGAGATGCGCTGGGGTTGCGGGTTTCTTTAGGGAAAATCGCGCCAAATTGAATTTCTAGCGGATCGTGACCAGCACCGTAAACATGCTGTTCGGGCAAGGGGTGCTGATAGGAAGCAAACAAGGTAATGAACTGAGGAACCTTGCGGAAAGGAGCAGAGTAGTTAAACAGGTCAAACTGTGCGCCCCAGTTACGTGCTGTTTGCGCTTCTTGACCATAACCACGCTGATAAGGCACGGTTTCTTCGCCAAAATAGTCGTTGTATTCGCGAGAATCGATCAAAGCGTCCACTAGGGCTTTGAGACCACCCTTAGAGACGATCGCAAAGTATTTGGCAACTTCTTCGCGGCTTTCAGGAGATCTGCCGAGGAAATGCTTAAAGGCTAACTCAACGGCGCGAGAGTTAATGAAGGGTAGGAAGAACTGATCGCGGTAGAGAGGGGATTTACCTAAGCGACGAATGTATTCCTTAGTCGAGATTTCGCCATTTTTTACCTTAGAGTCTAAATCGGAGACGCTTTGGCTATAGGCGCGAGTAATGTCGCGTTCAAATACTTGACGATAGGCTGCCTTAACTACCTCATTCTTTTCCAGAGCCGATAGCCCAGGCTTCATCACAAACTTTTGACGACGCTCAGCAGTGTTGTAGTAAATCTGAGGCAAAGCAAGCCCTTGAAGATCAGGGGAATTGCGTTGACGGACTTTAGGCGATGGAGTAGCTGCTTTAAACTCAGCGATCGCTACATCCATGTATTGTTTGATAATTTCGATCGCCGCAGGATCACTCAGGAAATAACCTGCTGCTGCTTGCTTCATGGTTTGTAGAGCCACGATGGTCGCTTCGGTAGAGCAAGCGGCTTCGATGATTTCCCGCAAGCCACGCACGTTTTGAGCAAGGATATTTGGATCACCCGCCACGATCGCATAGGTGGCATAGCGCAAGAACCAAGACAAGTCCCGCAAGGACTTCTTCATGCGGTCTGCGCCATAACGCGAAATGTTAATGGGGCGGAAGTTAGCAGGTACGGGGTCAACAACTCCTGTAATGCCAGCATTACTGAAGAAATTCTTGATTGCGCCTAAAAATCCACCTTCACTAGCCTCGCTGTAAGTGGTAGTGCCAAGTTCCATACCGCGCTTGACATCAACTATGAATCCAGCGCGATCGATTTCTTGATCCAGTTTATCTTTGGGCTTTTCCAAAAACGCCATTGCTGAACCACCCGTAAAAATACGGCTAGCTGCCTTGGATACGATATTGTCCGAGTTTTTAGTCAAAACTGCGGCAATTTCAAGGCGCTTTAGTCCCGACTGAAAATATGTAGATAAATCTTCTAATTCGCTACGAGTCGCAAAGCGATCCTGTTGCTCTATCTGGGAAATTGTGGAAGTTATAGCGGTCTGGTATAGACGAGGGCGGGCATTTACTGCACCACTTGACGCTGTTACGCTCATGTGTCTGCCTTGTGATCTTTAAAGGGTATGTAAAAAGTCGAAATAATAACTACCCAGTATAGGGTTTTCCAACTTAAATATCTAACTCTATCTCATCAGAAAATGCTGCATTTACAGGTAATTCAAGCAAAAACTAACGATAAGTTTTGTAAAGCAAGTGCTTATAATGTATAAATCAAAATTTAAGAAACCAGATAGCCGATCTTACTGGTGTTAACTATATGGTCGCAACTATTGCTAAGCCGATTTCCTTAGAGGAGTTTCTGCGATCGCCAGAGACTAAGCCTGCAAGTGAGTATATCGATCGTCAAATCACCCAAAAACCTATACCCAAAGGACGACATAGTAGACTGCAAGGAAAACTTTGCCAAGAAATCAATCAAATTTCTGAACCGCAAAAAATTGCCTACGCTTTTCCAGAGCTAAGATGTACTTCTGCCGATCGCTCAATCGTTCCAGATATTGCAGTTTTCCAGTGGCAGAATATTCCGTTCCTAGAAAATGGAGAAGTCCCCGATCAGTTTAATCTTGCGCCAGATTGGATTATTGAGATTCTTACCCCTGAGCAAAACCCAAATAAAGTCATTGGCAAAATTTTGCTTAGCCTCCAACATGGTAGTCAACTAGGTTGGTTTCTCGATCCTAGCGATCGCAGTATTCTCTCATTTCTCCCTAATCAACAACCAATCTTAATGACAAATAGCGATCGCCTCATCACGCTAGAGACTATTAACTTAGAGCTAACGGTCGAGAATGTGTTTAGTTGGCTAAAAATGGGTGGATAAAGCAAAAAAGATGGGTCGCTAAGCGACCCATCTTTTTTGCTTTGCTTTATTTAGACGTAGTCAAGACTTTGATCGGGGAGGTGGTAGTTGTGGACAAATCAGTTAAGGCGGGAGGTGCTTTGGTGGGCTTAGTTTCAGACTTTGCGTCTGTTTTAGCTGGAGCGGTTTTAGCTACTTCAGGAGCTTTTACTTCAGGCTTTTCTGAAGGCTTCACATCGGCGGGGTTGCCCTTAACTGATGTAATTTCTTCCTTTTTCGGTGAGAAAATCTTACGTGGATCAAAGCTGAAGTTTTTTAGATAATCCTCCGCTTTATTGATTTCGGTTTTTGATTCCGTCTTTAGTAATAATTTTTCAGGAGCATTATCTTTAGGCGTTTCGACCTTCACTGGTGATTCTTCCTTAGCTTTCGGGGGGACGATCGCAGCAGGAGTTGCAGGCTTAGCGATCACCTTGGGAATCTCAGGGACTGAATTAAATCGGCTCTGGATTTTAGTAGGTGCTGCCTTGGTTGGTTCTACGATTGGTGTAGTTTTGACAGGAATGGGGCTTACTTTAAGGGGAGTAGCCTTTGGTGCTGTTACAACGGGGGCAACTTTGATCGGTGCAGCTAGGGGATTGGACTTAATCTTGACTGGCTCAATTGGCTCAGACTTGACTGGCTCAGACTTTACTGGCTCAACCTTAATAGGCACTATAGGGGCAACCTTAACAGGCTCAGCTTTAGGGATTACCTTAATAGGGGTAACTTTAACGGGAGCAACAACTGGCGCAACTGGCACTGGAACCACAGGAATTACAGAAGTGGGCGCAGATTCTACCTTGTCGGACTTTTCAACTTTTGGGGTTGCTTTAGGCTCGGACTTAATCTCCGTCTTAACCTCAGCCGCAGGTTTAGCATCTTTTGCTTCCTTAGCCTCAGCAGTAGGAACGGTAGGCGCTACGACTTGGCTCGATTCAGTCGAAGCTGGTGCTGATTTTGCGTCAGGGCTAGGAATTGCTTCTGGAGGCGCAGGAATTACTTCGGGGGCTGGTGGTACATAGTTAGGATCGGCGATCGCGTCAATATTGGCGATCTTTTCACCTCGCACTATACGGGAGAGGGTATCGCTACCGTTGGGCTGAAAATCGATCAAATGTGCGGAACTGTTAAATGCATTGGGAATCGGATCGCCATCATCCTCTAATAATTCGAGTTTGACCCAGTTTTTGCCATTCTTAAAGCCCTTCAGGTAAATTGGCTCCCAACGATCAAAGGTAAAGCTTTGTCCATTAACGGTTGCGCGTACTTGCCAATCTTCAACATTAGGCTCATCCTGCACCAAGGAATGTACAGGAGCATTTTGGATATAAAAATCGAGCATGACTGGCTCAGCACCATAGACTCCCACAGGACGGCTATAGGTAATAGCGGGAGTTTTCGTGTCAGGGGTATTTTCGCCAGTCTTAGTTAATACATGGAAAGTGACTTGAGCGTAAGCACCCTTATTTTTAAAGCTTTCATGCCAAGGACGCGACGCAAAGGCGCGGATGGTGTGAGTCCCTGCACTTAAGCGATCAAAGGTTACAGGTTGACCGAGATCGTAAAGGGCTTTGTATTCTTGATTGTCCAGAGTGATATGGATATGGGGACCCAGACCAAATTCCGCATTTTTGAAAATGGGTAGATTCTTAACGTCAAATTTCACACTCACTTGGGTGTCGTTAAGGATTTCTTCGGGCTTAGGGCTAACGATGTTGACCTGTGGGTTGTAGCGCTCCATCAGGCGGCTCAAGCGTTGGATTTCGTCAGGCGGAGAAACTTCTTTAACTTTAGTAACTTCTACCTGATTGACAGCAGATTTGCTCGCGGTTTGTTTTTTGTCACCACCACCGCAGGCTGTCAGGTAAAAGCACAAAGCGATCGCCATCAACAAACTGGCTAACTTTTTCCAAGGGATGGTGCGCCAAGAGGGAACTCTCGAAGTCTTTGGCTTTTCTTCGGGTTGGTTAGAGTTTGCGATCGCGCTCATAAAAACTATGCTCAACTCAGAATTACACAGGCAAATATACCGAAAAATGACCGCTTTGCTTATAAAGAAACTTCATGATTTATAAAGCAATTTCCGAAAAACCGATCTAGACAGCTTTTCCGGAAATTGCTTTATGCTAAAAATTAGGATTTTTTATAGCTGTTGCCCTCCTTGTGAGGACACAAAACCAGAAGAACAATTGCGGCGCGAAGCGCTGCAATTCGCTTCTTGGGTTTTGATTTGTCTGAATGCAAGTGACCATAGATATATGATCTTTACTTAGTTATTTTGAGTATTTTGAGTCCATGCAAGTACGCCGCCAATCTCCAATCTCTAGCACCAAAGGCTACCCGATCGCTGCTCTTAAGGATGCGCCCCAAAATATTTTAGAAAAAATTGTCTGGCATAAAGAGCGTGAAGTGGCTCAGATGTATGCCAATTTGGGTGTAGAAGTTGTGCAAGCCAAGGCTTTGCAATCACCGCCCGCCCGCGACTTTTATGGCAGCCTACAAAATTCATTAATTAAGCCAGCGCTCATCGCCGAAGTCAAAAAGGCTTCGCCCAGCAAAGGGATTTTTCGAGAAGATTTCGATCCACAGGCGATCGCTAAAGCCTACGAGCAAGGCGGCGCAAGTTGTCTCTCCGTATTAACCGACTCCGAGTTTTTTCAAGGCGGCTTTGCCAATTTGCAACTGGTGCATCAAGTTGTTGACTTACCTTTACTTTGCAAAGAATTTATCATCGATCCCTATCAAATCTATTGGGGGCGATCGCATGGTGCGGATGCCGTGTTATTAATTGCCGCAATTCTCACCGATGCCGAGTTATCCGAATTTCAAGCTTTAATTCATCATTTAGGGATGACAGCCCTCGTCGAAGTCCACACCCAAGCAGAACTGGATCGTGTTTTACAAATTCCTGATACCCGTTTAATTGGCATCAATAACCGCAATTTAGAAACTTTTGTCGTCGATTTAGCCCAAACTAAAGTTTTGCTAGATGGCTTAGATGCTTCTGTTAAAAATAAATATCTCTGGGTAAGTGAATCGGGAATTTACACCCGTCAAGATTTAGATTTTGTCCAAGATTGTGGCGCAGGTGTTGTATTAGTGGGCGAATCTTTAATCAAGCACAAAGATATTAAAGAAGCAGTTAATAGTTTGCTATGGAAATCTTAAATATCTTATATAAAGCCATTAAATTCATGAAGCAATTAACTAAATATAAGCAATTTAGTTTGTTTAGCCAAATTACCATACCAGCAATAACTCAGTACAGAGCGATTGACTTGTTTGCTGGTATTGGTGGAATACGATTAGGTTTTCAACAGGCATTTGGAAGCCAAATAGAATTTGTTTTTGCCTCTGAAATTGATAAATATGCTCGAATAACTTATGAAAGTAATTTTGGCGAAATCCCTCATGGTGACATTACTAAAATTGATCCTCAAGACATACCAGCATTTGATATTTTACTTGCTGGTTTTCCTTGTCAACCATTTTCTCATGCGGGATTAAAAAAAGGTTTTGATGACACAAGAGGTACTTTATTCTTTGATATTGCAAAAATTGTAGAATTCCATCTTCCAAAAGTTGTGTTTCTGGAAAATGTCAAAGGGTTTAAAAATCATGACAATGGTAATACATTTTCTGTTGTTAAAAGGACTCTTATTAACTTAGGATATAAAGTGTTTGCTGAAGTATTAAATGCTAAAGATTTCGGAGTACCTCAAAACAGAGAAAGAATTTATATAGTTGCATTTTTAGATAATGACAATTTTACATTCCCAATCCCACCAAAACAAAAAGTTAAGCTAGGAGATATTTTAGAAAAAGATATAGATAAGAAATATACTATATCTGACAAATTATGGGCAGGACATCAACGTCGTAAGCTTGAACATATCAACAAAGGTAATGGATTCGGATATTCCTTGTTTGATAAAAATTCAAAATATACAAGTACTATATCAGCAAGATATTATAAAGACGGTTCGGAAATTCTAATAGCTCAAAAAAATATTAACCCAAGAAAGATTACTCCAAGAGAAGCTGCTAGATTACAGGGATTTCCTGAAGAGTTCTCTCTCGTAGTAAGTGATACCCAAGCCTATAGACAATTTGGTAATAGTGTAGCAGTTCCTGTGGTCAAATCTGTCGCTGATTGTGTTTATAACTCATTGTTAAAAGTAAAAATTAATGACAATCAATAAAATAGAAATAGACAATACTAAATTTGATATTAATTTGAAATTTTACTTTTTTCTAAAACATTTAGTTAAATCCAAATTAACTGATGGTCAAATCGCTAGAACTTTAGAAACATGCAATAATTCAAGCTTGTATAACTGGCGAGTAATTGTTAATAGACTGGAGCATCTTATAGCTACATTTTCTGGTCAAAAGAAGCAAGATGATTACTTAACAGTCATTGAACAAATACAAAGTGATGAAGATTTGTCCTTATTCATTTTTAGTGTAAATCTTTATGCAATTAAAGACTTACTTCTTGCTGAAGCAAAACTAAAAAAAATAATTCTCGGTAGACGTTTAGCCTCTTTGCATCCATTATCTTTAGAATATGACAGATTATCTCTTTTGAAGCCATACTCGACTAGGGTAAATGGAGCTTTGCTATCACTAATATTTTTTGAAAAACTTGAAAATGGAATATCAAATTTCATGTCTTATGAGGTAGAACATCATTTAAAATCCCTATCAGATGATGCTATTACACTAAGACAAAAAGGAGTTGAACCGAATCAAATCTTTGCGCTCATATTTAATGAAAGTGTTAATCAATCAATTACTTCTGAATCAGGAGCAAATTACGAGGAAAGAATACTTACAGTTTTAACTAACGATATAGGAATTGACAAAAAAAGTATAACTAAAATTCATGACAATAAAGATGCAAGTACGGAATATGATTTCTTTTTTAGACTTGAAGACAATAGGACTTATGGCATAAGTGCTAAGAAGACATTAAGAGAAAGATATAAGCAGTTTATAAAAACTGCTCTTACTAGTGATATAGATGTAATGATAACAATCACAATAGGGCTTGATTTAAGTCCTAATAAAGCCGAAACAATACGCTCTCACGGTGTATATGTATTTATTGCAGATGAAGTATATGATGATCGTCAAGATCTTATAAATTTGGAGGGAATCTTTCCTGTTAGAGCATTAATCAAAGACACTCTTTTAAGTTTATAAAAATATTGATCTATAACCAGAAAGGATAAAAGGAATGATAACTACGTTAGCTATTACTAAATATGTTAATAGTTTGCTAGAAGTGGAAACTAAGTCTTTGACACAGCAAGCTATTAGCGATCGCTTTTTTAGTGAATGGTATAAAAAAATATGAGTCAAAATTTTCAATCAATATTTTTAATATTCCAGAAATTTTTACTGCCCGTTGTGCGTATTCTGGCTTTTGCCTATATTGGTTTAGCAATAGTTTTATATATTGGTCAATCAAACTTAGTCTATATGCCTAGTAAAGAGGTAATAGAAACACCTGAAACTGTCGGCATAAAGTTTGAAAATATTCGATTGACAACTAATGATAATGTCAACTTAGACGCTTGGTTTGTACCAGCTAGGGATAATGATTTAATTGGTAAAGGCGTAATTTTATTTTGTCATGGGAATGGCGGTAACATTAGCAATCGCATTAGTTACTTACCAATTTTTAGAGAATTAGGACTAGCGACGTTTCTATTTGACTATCGAGGCTATGGCAAAAGCGAAGGTAATCCTAGTGAAATCGGCACATATAAAGATGTCGAAGCAGCATGGAAATATCTCACCCAAGAGCGTAAAATTCCTGCCCAAAAAATTATCATTTATGGTGAATCTTTGGGTGGCTCGATTGCTTCCTACATTGCCGAAACCACTCAACAAGATCCCAACAATAAAGCCGCAGGGTTAATTCTTGCCTCCACATTTACCTCAATTAGCGATCGCGCTTCCGAGATTTATCCATTTTTGCCAATTAGACTGCTATCCCGCTATGCCTATAACTCCATAGAGCGATTACCCAATATCAAAATTCCTGTCCTAATTATGCATAGCACTGAGGATGAAATCATTCCTTTTCAGCATGGCGATCGCAACTTTCAAGTAGCCAATGAACCTAAAAAACTCGTTAAACTGCGAGGTGATCATAATGGAGGTTTTCTAGATTCCCTTGAGACCTATCGGAAGGGTATTCAAGAATTTATTCAAAAAATATAGCAACCCCAAAAGATAAATGACGACGCGAAACTTCGTCATTTATCTTTTGGGAATTGCAAAACCTAATCATTGCGATATACAACAGCTATATTGTAGAAAGCAAAAATTACTTGTAATCAAAAGCTAAAAGCTAATCTCCAATCCTCTAATCACTAAATTATCCGTGTTACTAGGTTTCGATCCCGGAAAACAAAAATGTGGCGTTGCCGTCATGGGCTTAGATCGTAAGCTGCATTTTCAAGCAGTGATCCCTAGCCAAGATGCGATCGCTAAAGTCGGCAACTTATTAGATAGCTATCCCATATCCTTGATGGTAATGGGCGATCAAACTGCCTCTAAGCAATGGAAAGCTCAATTGCAATCTACATTCCCAGATTTACGGATCATCACTGTAGATGAGCGCTACAGCAGTGAAGAGGCAAGGCAAAGATTTTGGCAAATTTATCCAGCAAAGGGATTGATGAAATTAGTGCCACTGGGAATGAGATCGCCCGATCGCCCCATTGACGATATTGTTGCCGCGATTTTGATCGAGCGCTACCTCAGCCGCCTTATTAGCTCTTGAACTACAGAAATTTTTTGAAACCGTTGTAAAACAACGGTTTCAAAAAATTTCTGTGGTTGGCTTTGAGGACAAAGCACTGTAAAAAGTTTTATCAAGCTTCGTAAAGTAACATTAAGTAAGCTTGAAGCGGGGGTATATAGCAATGATATCTTTGCAAATGATAACAAAGGCGTATACGCAATTTGGGAGACAATCTCAATGTCAGAAGAAACAGCAACAGCGACCTTTACTGCACCTACTCCCACAGGTAAAACTCCTATCTGGGGCGGTAGCACAGGCGGTTTGCTTAACGCAGCCTTTACTGAGGAAAAGTACCTGATCTCTTGGAACAGCCCCAAAGAGCAAGTATTTGAAATGCCTACAGGCGGCGCTGCAACTATGGTCAAAGGCGATAACTTGCTTTACTTAGCTAAGAAAGAGCAAGCCCTTGCTTTGGGTACACAGTTGCGTAAATTTAAAATCACCAATTACAAGATTTGGCGCGAATTTCCTAATGGCGACCAAGTTTATCTACATCCTAGCGATGGTGTGTTCCCTGAGAAGGTGAATGCTGGTCGTGTTGCCGCTAATAGCGTCAGCCGCAAGATTGGTGACAATCCTAATCCTATAAGCGTTAAGTTTACTGGTAAGGGAACTTACGATGTCTAATTAATGGCTTTGGCTATTAATCTATCGCTCTTATTTATTTTTTAATTTTTTGCAAAAGCTACTGCGATCGCTTGATCTCGGTGGCTTTTGTTTTGTGGAGACTCGCTGACGCGAGTAACACAGTGAGGCAAAAGCTACTGCGATCAATTGATTTTGGTAGCTTTTGTTTTGTGGAGACTCGCTGACGCGAGTAACACAGTGAGGCAAAAGTTACTGCGATCGCTTGATTTCGGTGGCTTTTGTGGTGTAGAGACTCGTTGGCACGAGTCCCATAAACCAAGATATTTTTTGAAAGTGTTGCTTCGCAACACTTTCAAAAAATATCTTGGTTTGTTTTTAGCGCAAAGCATCATAAAAGAAACTTCAGTTGCTCGACAAGGGGCTTAAGCACCTTGTTTATCATTTGCTTTTGTAATGACTCTGATAGCTTTATCGAATCTATCTTGAGTGGTATGGTCTGTTAAGAAATATAAAGTATTATTAATCCAGATAAAGATTTTTACCGCTCAAAAATCCAAACACACAGGAGATAATTGCAATGTCTGACTCTACAGAACCCAAATTTGGTTTTAATACCTTCGCTGAAACTTGGAACGGTCGTCTTGCAATGCTTGGCTTCGTTATCGGTTTAGCCACAGAGTTGCTCACTGGTCAAGGTATCCTTTCTCAAATCGGCTTGCTATAGTTTGATGGCGCTTTGTGCTTTAACCACAAATTAAACAAAACAAGAAAAGCGTTGCTGAGCAACGCTTTTCTTGTTTTGTTGGGGATAAAAGAATGGGGTGACGGAAAGTATCGACCCGTTCTTTTATCCTTTCAAATATTCAAGAATCTTTTGGAAAAGCATAATAATCTTGTCTTCGCCATTATCACGAATGAAGATATCAAAATTTGGATGAGAATTCGCTTCAATTAACCAATAGTTATTTTGATCATCTAAGGCAACATCTAGCCCAACATAGGTAAGGGGCGTTTTCTGAAAAATCGGCTGAATAAAATGATCAATTTCTTGAATGATTCGAGAATCTTCGACTAATCTCGCGATCGCACCCTCCCAATGCAAAGGACTGAGATTACCTGCAAATTTAGCTTGGGAAATGTCCTTCTCATAGAGAACTATTTGCTGTTGATTAAGGCAAACAGAGCGATATTCCTTGATGATATTAATGGGCTTCTGAACTAGGGCAACGTAGTCATAGCTTTTAGTATTAACGTTAAAAATAGTATCTAAAGCATGGCGAACTTGAGATAAATCCTCACATTTAAAAACATTACTCCCACCCGATCCTCGATTTCTTTTGACAATAACTGGAAAATCAAATTTTTCCTTTACTTGAGTGACAATTTGATCGATAGATATAAATTCTAGATACTCCAAATATTTTTCATCGCAATAGGGAGAAATGAAAGAGACTGTGTGCGGCATTTGCACAACATCTTGAAATACTTGATAGAAATATTGCTTATCTTTGAAGATCTCAGCAACTGATTGAGGAGTAAGAGGTGTGGAATAGTTAGTAAAAAAATATTCGCGATCGCCAAGGATGACTTTAACTAGATTTTGATTAGGGTGTAATATCTCATACTTAATTTCGCTTTTTTTGCAAGCGGCGATGAGCATCTTAATATTCGTGAGCATGGTTAAAGATTATAAAACTTAGAAAGAGTCAAATTTTTTGTAGCATGGCTTCGCCATGCTACAAAAAATCTGCTCTTTATTTTACTTTTTCGTAGCCAGACGATGTTGAATTTCTAAATATACTAACAATGCATTTACATCCGCAGGATTAACCCCACCAATACGGCTAGCCTGTCCGATAGTCATGGGACGGATCTTGCTGAGCTTCTCTCTAGATTCTTTAGAGAGGGTCTCAATGGCGTTGTAATCGATATCCACAGGAAGCTTGCGATCGCTATGCTTAGCCACTTCCTCAATTTGATGCTCTTGGCGCTGAATGTAACCCACATACTTAACTTCGATTTCCGCAGCAAGGCGCTCAAATCGATTCAAATCAGGATCGGCTAATCCATAGTGAATTAATTCGGCATAGTTAAATTTAGGGCGACGTAAGAGATCTGAGAGAGTAATTGCTCCACGAATGATTTCGCCTGTTTCCGATGTAATCCTCTGCCCCAGTTCATCCTTTTCCTTAACACGAGTTTCATTAAGACGTTGAACTTCTGCATGGACGCGTTCCTGCTTATCGCAGAAAAGTTGCCATCGGCGATCATCCACTAGCCCAATTTCACGTCCAATGGGAGTCAATCGGCGATCGGCATTATCCGATCGCAAGATCAGCCGATATTCGGAGCGACTGGTCAACATCCGATAGGGTTCGCGTAGCTCCTTGGTGCAGAGATCATCAATTAATGTGCCGATATAACTACTGGCGCGGGGAAGTACCACCATTTCTTTGTCTTTCGCAAATAGAGCCGCATTCATACCTGCGACTAAACCCTGTGCTGCGGCTTCTTCATAGCCTGTCGTTCCATTAATCTGCCCCGCACAAAATAGCCCTTCAATCAATTTTGTCATTAAGGTGGGATAACACTGCGTGGCGGGAATGTAATCATATTCCACTGCATAGGCAGCCCGCAGCATTTGACAATTTTCTAGTCCCGGAAGTGTTCTCAGCATTTGCAGTTGAATATTTTCAGGCATTCCCGTTGAGAAGCCTTGAATATAAAGTTCGGGAATATTTCTTCCCTCTGGTTCAATAAAGATTTGATGACTCTCTTTGTCGGCAAAACGGACAATTTTATCTTCGATACTTGGACAGTAGCGAGGTCCTTTAGCATCAATAAAGCCGCCATAAACAGGGGTAAGGTGCAGATTCTCCCGAATGATGCGATGGGTTTCGGGAGTGGTGCGGGTCAAATAACAATTCATCTGTTCCCGTTCTACCCATGCAGAAGGGTCGAAACTGAACCAGTTCTGTTCTTCATCGGAAGGCTGAACTTCCATTTTGCTATAGTCCACTGTGCGCCGATCTACTCGCGCTGGCGTACCTGTTTTCAGGCGATCGGTGACAAATCCTAAAGCATTCAAAGTTTCTGTTAAACCTGTTACCGCAAATTCTCCTGCTCTTCCAGCGGACATGGAACGATTACCCACCCAGATTTTGCCATTGAGAAATGTGCCTGTGGTCAAAATCACAGCTTTGCAAGCATAACCCACCCCAAACTGGGTCTCAACGCCGATAATCGCTTGGTTTGGATCAAGTAAGACATTAACTACCGTTCCTTCCCGTACCGAAAGATTTGGTTCATTCTCAACTACAGTTTTCATTTCCGCAGCATATTCGCGCTTATCCGTTTGCGCTCTTAACGCCCAGACTGCGGGTCCCCGCGAACTATTGAGAATTCTTTTTTGTAAATAGGTGCGATCGGTAATCTTCGCAATTTCGCCACCAAGGGCATCGACCTCATGGACAAGTTGAGATTTTGCAGGCCCTCCAACAGCAGGATTACAAGGTTGCCATGCTATGCGATCAAGATTGAGCGTGAGTAGGAGAGTTTTACAACCCATGCGTGCGGAGGCGAGAGCAGCTTCACAGCCTGCGTGACCTGCGCCCACTACAACCACTTCAAATTCATCAAGAAAATGTACTTGATCGCTTGAGTTTAGCAAATTACCCTTTATCTCGCTCATTGTTTGACAGACCTGACCAACAGAGGATTATTCTAGCCCATAGTTATAGCTGTAGTCACTTGCATTAAGACTAACCAAAAATCAAGAAGCGAGTGGCGGCGCTTAGTGCTGCTACTCGTCTTCTGGTTTAGAGTCCTCACAAGACTGGCGATCGCTATAAAATTGATCACACGCACAAAAATTCATGTGCTAGAGTTGGATTACTTTTTAATCTCGCATTCCTCACACAAATCACCTTTCAGGAAGTTGACATGGCAAAAGGCGGACTTGTACTTGGTACAACAGCAGCACTAGCTGCGGCTGTTGCAGTTGTTGGTTTTCAACTAGCAAACCCTAGCATCGCCGCATTTCGGGATAGTCCCAAAGAGATCGTTGACGAAGCTTGGCAGCTTATTAATCGGGAATATGTTGATGGTTCTTTTAATAAAGTAAATTGGCGGCAGGTCAGACGGCAGTATGTCGAAAATCGCGACTACTCATCTAAGGCTGAAGCTTATCGCTCAGTTCGCGAGATGTTGAAATTACTGGATGATCCATACACCCGTTTTATGGACCCTGAGCAATTTAAGAGTATGCAAATCGACACTTCGGGGGAACTCACGGGTGTTGGTATTCAGCTTGGCATGGATGACACAACCAAACAGTTGACAGTAGTTGCGCCGATCGAAGATTCGCCTGCGTCTAGGGCTGGGGTTTTGACTAAAGACATTATTACTTCGATCGCTAATAAATCTACAGAGGGCATGGACATTAATCAAGCCGTCGCCCTAATTCGTGGTCCTGCTGGCACAAAGGTAAAACTGGGAATCAAGCGTGGCGATCGCCAATTTGATCTTGAACTAGAACGAGCCAAAATTGAGATCCATCCCGTTAAAGCAGAATTGCGCGACACTAATGCGGGCAAAGTGGGCTATATCAGCTTGCGTCAATTTAACGCCAATGCAGCAAGCGATATGCGTAAAGCCATCCAAGATCATGTTAGTAAGGGCGCTGTTGGTTTTATCTTAGATTTGCGCTCAAATCCCGGTGGACTACTATACTCTAGTGCTGAAATTGCGCGGATGTGGCTAGATAACGCGACGATTGTTTCCACCATTGACCGTAAGGGCGAAAGCGAACGCTTAACTGCTAACCGCCAAGCTCTCACCAATAAACCATTGGTAGTCTTGGTAGACGGTGGTTCTGCGAGTGCTAGCGAAATTTTGTCTGGAGCTTTGCAAGACAATAAGAGAGCCGTCATCGTAGGTACTAAGACCTTTGGTAAAGGCTTAGTGCAGTCCGTACATTCCCTGAGCGATGGCTCTGGCATGGCGGTGACGATCGCTAAGTACTACACTCCCAGTGGTCGGGACATCAATCACATGGGCATTGTGCCAGATCGCGTAGTTGAGTTGACTAAAGAGGATCTCGAAAAACTTAACAAAAATCGTGATTTGGTGGGTACGTCTTCCGATCCTCAGTTCGCTAAAGCAGTCGATATTTTATCTGGCGAACTAAAAAGCGTAAGTTCACGCTAGTTATAAAAAAGCCTTGCTAAGCAAGGCTTTTTCGTACAAAACAAAAATTGCGGCGCAAAGTGCCGCAATTTTTGTTTTATTGCTATATAAAAAAGCCCTGCTAAGCAGGGCTTTTTTATGAGTCCACATGGCGAGTTAATACGGCTTCCATCGTACTTTCTAAATTTTGTCCTGCAATGATGCCCCCAGTTAAAGAGTAAACATTGTTATCACGACGATAGAGGGTTTGAAAACCTGTACGCATTTTCTTGTCCCCCATTACCCAATAACGCTGAATAATAGAATCAGGGCCGATAATCCCTTCACCTTCAACCTTGCCCAAGGAGCTATCATCCACCACAAAGGTAAACCGACGCTCATCGGAATCAATGCGACCTTTATAAGCCATGGTTAATTCTTCGCGATCGCTAGAGGGAAACGTCAGTTTGGTAACCATCGTGAACCAGAAATTATCTTTTGACCAACCTACTAAAGTCCTACCCTTGACACCAATGGGCATTGAGTCTCGATCTATCCAGTTACCTTCGAGAGTCCATTTCCCTGGTTGCACTAAAAAGGTATGTGCCACAGTTTTTATCGCCTAATTTTTTAATTATTATGGCTTATTTTATCGCTCTGAAGCAATTGTCAGGTCAAAAGGCAATAGAAATGTTATCTCCAATAAAGATGTCAACGCTTCGCGTTGACATCTTTAAGCTAATTCTCGGAAATGTGGCAACACTTTTGTAAATTAAAAGCCCACCCCAGTAAGGTTTTTCAAATTAAGATTTTAAATTAAGAAATGGCTTAGCCATTTCTTAATTTGGTATTAGTTGACCAGTCCCGATCGCAAAGCAACTACAGCCGCTTGAACGCGATCGTCTACCGAGAGCTTATTCATAATTCCCCTAACGTGCGTTTTGATGGTGTTGGGGCTGAGATAAAGGGTAGCGGCTATTTCAGGATTGCTCTTACCGTCCACGATGAGCCTCAGCACTTCTAATTCACGCTGTGACAAATGAGAAACATTTTCGGCTTGGGTGGGTGGCTTGAGGTGATCCATGACCTTACGGGCAATTTGTGGATCAAGGTAAGTAGCACCTTCTTTGGCGGCACTAAAAGCGGATAAAAGACTTTCTGTACTGGTTCCTTTGACACAATAGGCATCAGCTCCACTAGACATAGCGGCAATAATTTCATTATCATCGGTATGAGAACTGAGCATGACGATGTGAACATTGGGCAAATTGGTTTTGATTTTTTGGGTTGCGGCAATTCCATCTAATCTAGGTAGCCCGATATCCATCACAATAATGTCAGGGATTAATTCCTGAGCCATCCTCACCCCAATATAACCATCTTCAGCAATGCCAACTACAGTAATGTTAGGCTGTTGAGAGAGAGATTGTTCTAGTCCAAGTTGAATGAGTGGATCATCTTCAACAATTAGAACTCTTAAAGGTGGTGATGCCGTTGCCACAGTCATAATTCTCAGTTTTGTATGCTTGCCTTGATTATATAGTATAGCGGTTTTGATTTTGCCTAGGGCAAAATTAAAACCTAAAACCCTTGCTAAGCATTGCATACAGCCCTGTACACTCAAACCCGAGTCAAGAAAGTTTTTAAAGTGTTGCTTCGCAACACTTTAAAAACTTTCTTGTGATTCAATTCAATTGCTCGGAAATTGTCGTAAGCCCTAAAGTTATTGGAGAAAAAGAATGAGCGATATTAATTTGGAGAAGATTGAACAATTAATTGATGAAGGCTATATCTCCAAGCGATCGCATTTTAGTGGGGAACTTTTTATCTATAACTACACTGCCAAAGCTCAGTACGATCGCCAATGGACTCCTGAAACGATGCAATGCCGAGGGTTGATTTTGGATAAAAATGGGGCGATCGCGGCGCGTCCCTTGCCTAAATTTTTTAATCTACAAGAATACACACAAGCTTTACCTGCGGAGCCTTTTGAGGTCTATGAGAAACTAGATGGATCTTTAGGAATTCTCTATTGGTATCAAGATCAACCCTATATCGCTTCTAGAGGAAGTTTTAATTCTGATCAAGCTATAAAAGCTAATGAGATCTTCAATAGACTTTATGCTCAATCCATTCCCAAACTAAACCAATCGCTGACCTATTTATTTGAAATCATCTATCCTTCTAATCGAATTGTGGTTGACTATGGCGAGATGGAAGCCCTAGTTTTGTTAGCCGTAATTGATACTCAGTCAGGTGTTGAGTATAAAATCGAAGAGTTTGGCGAATTAGGTTTTCCTATAGCCAAAAAATATGATGGGATGAAGGATTTAAAAGTAATCGCGAACCTGAATGAGCAGAATAGAGAAGGATTTGTGATCAGGTTTGAAAGTGGTCTCAGACTTAAGTTTAAGTTTACGGAATATGTAAAACTGCATCGCGTCCTTACTCAAGTTACCAGTAGAGTGATTTGGGAAATGCTACGCGATCGGATGCCCTTTGAGGATATTTTGGAACGGGTTCCCGATGAGTTTTATAACTGGGTAAAGGAAACTAAAGCGGGCTTACTTGCTCAATACCAAGAGATAGAAGAGGCTGCAAAAGCTGATTTTAAAAGGATTATTGCGGTTGTAGATCGAAGCGATCGCAAGGAGATGGCAAAGCATATTTTAGCCTGCAAAAATCACACAATTTTATTCTCTCTCTTAGATGGGAAAGACTATAGTGACTACATTTGGCGAACTATTAAACCTAGCCATGAGAAGCCATTTATGGACAATGAAGAGGTCTAACATCCGCAGGGATTGCATTGTCCAAATGGACAGGCGTTACTTGCAAGACAAGCGCCGCACGATATTATCGCTATGATCAAATTGCGGTTGTCTCATGGAAGTAAGTGTAATCCAGATAGCGATGTCCGTCATTGCCCATAAAAATTACATCGACAAAACGTTGGTTAAACAGGAGAGTCCGAGCCGCATAGATATGGCGAGCATGGATGGTTCCTTCGATGGTTTCATCAATACCTGTAAGCGAAACCAGAATTTGAGCATGTAAGCGTTCCATTGTTTCCAAGGTCAACCCATATAGAGGACTGATTTCGTCAATAGTATGCATCACTGTCCACGACAGTAAAAATACAGGAGAGTGTTCACGAACTAACTTCAGTTCATGCAACCGTCGCATCATTTGTCCTTCTGAGGTGATTTCATCGATCATCAGATAAACTCTCAATTGTGCTTCGAGAATGTTATTCTGGCGTTCGTTGGCGGTGCGAAACATGAGTGTGGGAATGCCATTGTAGTCATGAATCGTTGCCACACGGCTGAACATTACACGGGAAGAGGATTTGGCAAATCTCGTAAAGGCGATCCCTGTAATCACAGCGAACAACATTAAACTAGCGATCGATTCTAGAGTGACCACTAGATTCGCATAAAGTGTTTGCGGATTCATCACTCCATAGCCAATGGAAGCAAGGGTTTGCACACTAAAGAAAAAAGCCTCTAAAAATCCTACTTCTTTTACACCAGCGATCGCATTGCCATCGATTAGATAGAGAAGGGCAAATACAGCATTGAGAAAGATATCAAAGAGGACTACGATCAAAAAAAATCCAAACCAAGGAATCGTTAGCAACAGATGATAGGGATCACGCAAATAGGATAGCCAAGAGTTACCACCCACAACCTGAAGCACTCCATCCCTTTGTTCAAGTTTAATTAAAGGACGGGGAAACTTACGCTTGATTCTCATATAACTAATCTGCCTGCATAGTATCTTTATATTTATAGCGCTTTGCGCTCAAATCCAAACCAAGGAATTTTTGAAGTTGTTGCTAAGCAACAACTTCAAAAATTCCTTGGTTCGTTTGATCGAAAATTGCTTTGTGGTAATATGAGCCGCTATTTTCACTCTTTACAACAAACCTCAAATGTCGCAAGTACACATTTACCCAGACTTAATGGCTGGTCGTCTCGTTAGCCGCTACAAGCGATTTTTTGCAGATATAGAATTAGATAACGGGGAACTAATTACCGCCCATTGCGCTAACACGGGACCAATGACAGGGGTATGTGAAATTGGCAGCCCTGTTTTAGTTTCCTATCACCCTAGCCCCAAGCGCAAACTTGCCTATAGTTGGGAAGCAATTTATTTAAATGAAGAATGGATAGGTGTGAATACGAGTCTACCTAATCGCGTAATTGGGAATATGCTCGATCGCCATTTATTACCAGAGCTAGAGCCATATACTAACGTGAAGGGTGAGGTCGCCTATGGCAATGAAAAGAGTCGCATAGACTTTCTATTGACTAATGATGAAAATCCAGAAGGAATTCCCAAAATTACGTCAAAAATTACGACAAACAGAACCTATGTGGAAGTTAAAAATACTACTTGGTGTCTGGGCAATCTTGCCCTCTTTCCCGACACGGTGACCACTCGCGGTCAAAAGCATTTACGTGAGCTAATGTCAGTCATGGATGATCATACTGACGCTGCCATAGTTTTCTTTATCAATCGCGGCGATTGCGATCGCTTTGCGGCCGGGAGCCAAGCTGATCCTGAATACGGGCGACTACTTGCAGCAGCGATCGCTAAAGGAGTCAAAGTCTTGCCTTGCCGATTTAAAATTGAGCCGCCGAAAATTATATATCTGGGATTAGCAAGTCTAGAAGTTTAAGCTAAATCTGTGAATATATAGGTTGCTTTGAAACCTATGTATTCACAGATTCAGTAAAGATGATTTATGTTGAGAGGTTTTTGTCTAACTTGTTAGTTAGCGGACTTCCGTAAAGGGGCTAACAATTTTCCAGAAGGTGTAAGGAACTCCAACACTCAAAACAAAATAGACTGCCAGTTCTGCCATAGTTTATATAGATGCTTTCTATGTAAAAGTCTGAATGTGTAACATATGTTACCCAGTAGATCTGTAATATACATCTTTGTCCATATTTTGGCTATCTCTAGGTGGATGATTTTATCAAGCTGTGCGTCAATCCAATACTCCATACAGATTTGCAGCAACTCGCGCCGCAAATCTCTAGGTCAAAACTATGGAATTACAGAGTTTTGCTTTACATCGCGAAAAAAACCAAAGATTGATGGCGGCACTTTGTGCCGCCATCAATCTTTGGAGTTTTGATTGCAAATTTTTGTACCAAACTAGCCAACTTATGATAGTCTGTCTGCCTAACGGGGTTACTCCTAAAAAAAACTTAATAAATCGTTTCTCACCAAAGGAAGTGATATCTGTGAAAAATCTGATCAAATGTTTACTAGGCTTGACTGCATTAGGATGCATGTCAGCGATCGCTACTCCCTCAGTCCAAGCGCAACCAGCCTATGGTAGCTACTTGGGCGTAGGTGCTAGTTTTGGCTTTACCAGTGGTAATTCTAGCCTTGGCGAAAACTCTCGTACTTCTGCTGTAGTTGCCGCACGCTACAAATTTCTCGAATTTCCTGTTTCGCTCCGCACCCAAATTCTGATTGGTAACAGTACTGCTGTTGTCCCAACGGTTTCCTTTGATGTGCCATTGAACTTTGATACCGATATTTACATTGGTGCAGGCGTAGCTTTATCTAATACCGTCGATACTACGCCCGTAGGTAACAAAAATAGCTTTGTCGTCCAACCTGGAATTGACTACACCTTGCCAAATAGTAATCTCGTCCTATTTGGAAACGTTATTTTTGCTTTTGATGCCTATCGTAATTCCCCCGGGACTTCAGCTACTTCTTTACAAACTGGTTTAGGACTGAGATTCTAAGTAAATCCGATCAGTAAATCAGATTTTAGTTTTCCGCTTGACTCTCAGTTTGATTTTCAGGTTTGATTTTTAGTAAAGATGTCCCTCGTTATGTCCGTCGTAAGCCTCCATGCAAAATCTTGTAGCTGCGTTTGAGAGTCAGTTCGCTCATAAACAGTTCTCCGCCGCTTCAGCAACGCTTCAGCAATTGCTGTCCGATTATCCTGACGAACCGCAGTTACAGATTTTGAAAGGTCGCCTATATTACGCCACTGGTCATACCAGTGAGGCGGAAACAATTTTTCGTAGTCTGCTTAAGGCTCAGTTACCTGCTCATTTGATTTCACAGGCTAGACATGGCTTGCTTGCGATCGAAATGGCTGAGGTTAATGCACGTCAAGCCAAGGTCGATGATATCTTAAAGCTTGAAGGTGGCTCTAGTCTGGCTTATTTAGCTTTGTTGCCCGTAGCTGCGGAGCAGAAAGATTGGGCGATCGCGAAACTGGCGAGAGTCTTCCGTACCGATCCCTATACAGCAAGGTTTAAAATCCCAAATCGCCATCCGAAAATTATTCGCATTGGCTCGTTAGCAGAAATGCAAGCCTATGGCGAAGAATTACAAAGCTATGGGGTTGCTACGATTTGGCTGAGTCTAGATAAGATCTCGCAAATACCCATCTATAAAGTTGAGTACTTTAGCCAAAACCAAATTAATCACCATGGTGAGCCACAGGTGCGGGCGATCGCTAATACCGATGAAATCGCTTTTACCCCTCAAGATGTCATCACAAAGGTAGAAGGGATTTTACCCACCTTTGGGGAGGTGGTCATAGTAGATGCGAAGCACAAGCTGGCGAGAAAAGAACAGATTTTAGATCGGGTGCATATCTGTGATCTGCATTTACAAACTTACAGGGTGAATGGCAAGCAAAGCGATCGCGGATGTATTTTGCGCTTTCATGATAATCACTATCGCTTTGAGGTGGGACTGCAACTGTTAGTTAAGCGATCGCTAGAGCATATTCCCCCAACCGTTCAAGAGCATTGGACGGAGTTAAGCAAATGGTTAGGGCAGACCATCACCACCGCCAAGATTGCTTCTGATTTTCAGAATTTTGCGGAGATGTCGATGAGCTATCCTGAATTTTTGCAAGCGATCGCAGAAACCCATATCAAGCTAGATCGGTTTAAACCGAGTCTATGGGATAACTGTTTCCAGTTATATAGCAGCACTATTTTCAATTATCCCCATCTCGCTAGCTAAAATCCCAAGGATTAACGTTATGCCGCTTCGCGCTGCAACGCTAATCCTTGGGTGGAAATGGAGTAAGTAAACTTGCTTTGCTATAGCAAAGCCAGAGTTAGCCAGTACAAACCAAAACCCAAAAAGCGAGTTGCGGCGCGAAGCGCCGCAACTCGCTTTTTGGGTTTTATGTCCTAAGCAAAACTTACACTGCTATATCTCAAAAGCAAATAATCAAGAGCGTAATTTAATCCAGATTAAGATGATAATATTCGTAAAACTGTCACAGGTAAGACGATGAGCGCACCAACTGCAACCAAAATCGGACTCAACACCTCTCTTCCAAGTATTCGTCGCATTCATAGCATTATTCGCGACAAAAACGAAGTTGAAATCAAACTACTCACAGGAGATCAACTACGAGGCAGAATTGTATGGATTGATGACCAATGCCTCTGTATGGATGCATCGGGACATAAAATTGTGATCTGGCAACATGCGATCGCTTTTATCAAAGGCTAAAGAAAGTTACTCCCTCCAAACCCAAGGGATTAGCATTGCGGCGCTTCGCGCCGCAATGCTAATCCCTTGGGTTTTAATACTGGGAAGGGAGTAGAGGAATTGGTATAATTATTCATTTTATAGCTGTCGCCATTCTTGTTAAGACACAAACCCAGAAAGCGAGTGATGGCGCGAAGCGCCGCAACTCGCTTTCTGGGTTTTGATTTATCCTAATCCAAGTGACCACAGCTATAAAACCGCTAGATTAAGTTTGTAATAAGGATTGTAAGCTCTGAATAACTTTACTTTTAAATTAGAGTGTCAATGCTGCCACACTGAAGCCAGAGTTGGGCAGTTTCACACCCCCCACGGAATCGTGCATACACCTCGGTTTATGCCTGTTGGCACATTAGCAAATGTGAAAACTGTCACGCCCACACAACTCAAAGACTGCCAAGCGGAAATGGTACTCGCCAATACCTATCATCTGCATCTGCAACCTGGGGAAGATGTCGTCGCAGAGGCAGGGGGCTTACACAAATTTATGAATTGGGATGGACCGATTCTTACGGATTCGGGCGGTTTTCAAGTATTTAGCCTCAGTGAAATTCGCTCCATTAGTGAGGAAGGGGTAAAGTTTCGATCGCCTCGCGAAGGCAACATGATTAACCTCACACCTGAGAAATCTATCCAAATCCAGAACCAACTGGGAGCGGATGTAATCATGGCATTTGATGAGTGTGCTCCCTATCCCGCCACCTATGAAGCCGTGAAGCTTGCAGGTCAACGCACTACTCGATGGCTAGAACGCTGTATCAAAGCCCATGATCGTCAAGATGTTCAAGCTCTATTTGGCATCATTCAAGGCGGAGTTTATCTAGATCTGCGTCAACAGTCGGCTAGAGAACTCATTCAATTTGACTTACCTGGGTATGCGATCGGCGGCGTAAGTGTTGGTGAACCTCCCGAACTCATCGAAAAGATTGTTAAAGCCATTACCCCTCTCCTGCCAAATAACAAACCTCGCTATCTCATGGGCGTTGGTACATATAAAGAAATGGCTCAAGCAGTTGCTTCAGGCATAGACTTATTTGATTGCGTCATTCCCACACGCCTAGCCCGTCATAGCGTTGCTCTAGTCAAAGGCGATCGCTGGAATCTGAAGAATCAAAAATTTAAACGTGACTACGAAAAACTAGATCAGGACTGTCCTTGTTACGCCTGCCAAAACTTCTCGCGTGCTTATCTGAGTCATTTAGTGCGATCGCAAGAAATACTTGGATACACATTGCTATCAATCCACAACATTACCGAATTAATCAGATTTACCCAACAAATGCGTCAAGCAATTATTGAAAATAGATTTGTAGAGCAGTTTGGTCACTATCTAACATCTGAAAACTTTACTAGCAAATAAAAACAAGCATGTTTCGCCTATTACTCTATTTCTGTATCTGGATCGGCTCAATGGGAATAGCCATATTTGCAAGTCAAAATATATTTCCTGTGACAATTAGACTGGGTTCATTAGAGTCGATTAGGTTGCCTTTAGGACTTGTGCTAATTTTTTGTGCAGGAATTGGCGCAGTATTGATGACTTCACTGACGACAATATCCCAAACATCGATAAAATTTACCCTACCTAACATTAATAAAAACTCAAAAGTTAACTCGAAAATACCCTTCTCCAATCAACAACCAAAACAACAACAAACCAAAATTAAAAATGAATTTACAAAGAAAAAAGCACAATATAAAGATGACTTTGATGATGATTGGAATGAGGACTGGGAATAGAATGTATTCTTAAATACATTTGTGTTGGACGGCTTTTGTTAACTTTCAAAAGTCAGGATTATTGTTACTATGCAAGAATATTGTAGTCATAAAAAACTATTTAGTATTTCATATGTAACAAATGCATTTTTAATTGGTGTGATGGTATGAAAAAAATCAGCAATATCTCAGTTCTACTTGGTCTGAGTCTGCTAGCCTCAGCTACAGGCGCGCAGGCGGAGACAAAAAACGCACAAGTACAATCTCAAAGCGTTGCTTCTGCTCCAGTAGTTCAATCTTCGATGCCTACTACGGAAGTAAAGCTGAATGAATCAGAAACTATCCGTGCTATCAATACAGAATTGAACCGCCCCAAAGAAGTAGCTCAAAACGTTACTTCCGTTTCTCAACTGAGCGATGTTAAGCCTACAGATTGGGCTTTTACCGCACTACAGTCTTTGGTAGAACGCTATGGATGTATTGCAGGTTATCCTGATCGCACATTCCGTGGTAAGCAAGCAACCAGCCGCTATGAATTTGCCGCAGGTTTGAATGCTTGTTTAGACAAGATCAATGAAATCATTTCCGCAGGTTTAGCCGACAAGGTCAGTAAAGAAGACCTTGCCACCTTACAAAAACTCCAAGAAGAGTTTGCCTCTGAACTTGCTACCCTCCGTGGTCGTGTAGATGCTCTGGATGCGAAGGTTGCTAAGCTAGAAGCTCAACAGTTCTCTACAACCACTAAGTTAAGTGGATTGGCTTTCTTCAACGTAACTGGTGTTTCAGGCAATAATGCAGTTAAAGATCCTACGGGCGCTATTGCTAAGACTCCAAACGTGACCATGAGTGGCTTGGTGTGGCTCACCTTAAATACCTCTTTCACAGGTAAAGACTCTTTAATCACACAGTTAGCTGTTGGTAACGGTACATCTCCTTTCAACAACTACACACCTCTTACAAGTGGTTTCTTCAATTCCACAGGCGTTCCATTCACCGATCAAACCTCTGGTGCAAGTGCTAATACTTTCGTATTGCGTGAATTGTCTTACTCCTTCCCAGTATTTGAGAAAGCAACTTTAGTTGTTGGTCCTCGCGTCAACTTCTACAAGTACTTCGATGGTATTCGGTTTATCTATCCTTGGAATACTAGCTTCAACTCCATCAACAGCACCTTATTGAGCAATGCAAAGCGTGGTGCTGGTGCTGTATTCATGACTCCTCTGGGCAACCAATTTGACTTCAAAGTTGGTTACTTGTCAGAAAGCAATGAATTTGGTCCTGGTCCTTCTGGAACCTCCGCCGCATCGCCCACCAGCGGATTGTTCGGTGGTAACAATGCAGTGACAGCTGAGTTAGGCTTCAAACCAAGTGATGCATTTAAGCTCCGCTTGCTCTATAGCCGTACAAATATTGCTAGCTTTGGTGGTGGTCTTGTTGGCGGCGTTGGCTTTACGCCCTCTCTTCCCGGTACAGTAGCAGGCGCGAATAATGCTCAGTCCGATGTATTTGCTGCTAACTTTGATTGGCTGCTTGCTAAAGGATTTGGCTTGTTTGGTCGCTATGGCTACAGCACTTCTAACATCAATCTAGCTATTGGTGGTTCTAGCAATGTTGTTACCCAAACTTTCCAAGTTGGTGCTGCTTTCCCCGATCTCTTTAAAGAAGGCGCTCTAGCGATGATTTCCTTCGGAATGCCCTTTAACTTTACTAGCGGCAAGAGTTCTCTAATATCTGGTGCTGGTGATGGCGGTACACAGTACGACCTAGAGTTTTCTTACGTTTTACCTGTAACGAAGAATGTTTCTCTAGTACCTTCTTTCTACACCATTTTCAGTCCTAACAACTTCAGTAGCAATCCTACTGTGTTTGTTGGTAACTTGCAGGCAGTCTTCAGCTTCTAATCACGAATTGTAAACTCTCCAAAATAGAAGGATGTGCTTTGTGCGTCCTTCTATTTTGTTTTTGGGTTCCTAATAAAAGTGTCGCTACTCTTTTGGGAATCGATATTACAGGTAGTTGGTGATACATTTGTTCTAAATGATGTTTGCTAACTTCTGATTGATAGGTATTTGCGTTTTTCATTTTTCTTAGCTCCTAGAATATTCAATCGTTAAAAGGTGTGAAGGCATGAGTCCACTCTATATTCCTCGTCGCAAGTTTATCCGAGGCGCGCTCGCTACAGCAGCCTTTGGAGCAACTTCTCAACTTTGGGTAGGCTGTTCCGAACAAGCTCCAACCAATACAGCCACTACTGGAGCTACAGGTACATCAGGTTCGCCCGCAGCAGCTTTGCTAAACATTGGATTTATCTATGTTGGACCTAAAGATGATTATGGTTATAGTCAAGCTCACTTTGAAGGCGAGACCGCGATCGCTAAGTTGCCGAATATCAAAACAGTGAGTGAGGCAAGTGTAGCCGAAACAGCAACAGTTCAAGAAACTATGCTGAGTATGATTAATCAAAACGCTGTCACAGCATTGTTTCCGACATCTTTTGGTTATTTCGATCCTCACATCCTTAAGGTTGCCGCAGATAATCCTAAAGTGCAATTTTTCCATTGCGGCGGGATGTATACGGAAGGTAAACACCCCAAGAATATTGGTAGCTACTATGGCTACATTGATGAAGCTGAATATGTCGCTGGCGTAGTTGCTGGTTTGACTACTAAGTCTGGTAAGTTAGGCTTTGTAGCTGCGAAACCAATCCCTCAGGTAGTTCGCAACATTAATAGCTACACTTTAGGCGCTCGCAGTGTTAATCCTAAAGCCACAGTTCAAGTCATTTTCACGGGTGATTGGTCGGTTCCTGTTAAAGAAGCGGAAGCTGCTAACAGCATGGTGGATCAAGGTGTAGATGTATTGACCTGTCACGTAGATAGTCCCAAGGTGGTAATGGAAACAGCGGAGAAGCGCAAGATTTTCTGTACTGGTTATCATGCTAATCAGACCAAGCTGGCTCCTAATGGCTATTTGACAGGTGCTGAGTGGGATTGGACTAGTGTATATACCCAATATGTGGAATGGTTTAAGGCTGGTAAATCTGTAACCGACGGAGGAATTCCTCACCTATTGCGTGGTGGTCTGAAGGAGAAATTCTGTAAGGTATCGCCTTTTGGTAGTGCTGTTAGTGCAGCAACTAAGAAGGAAGCCGAGAAGGTCATGGCGAAGTTTATGGATGGCAGCATGGTGATCTATGCTGGTGAGATTAAGGACAACACTGGTAAGGTGGTGATTGCCAAGGGTAAGGAGTATAAGCAGACCGATCTAGATCTAGAAAAGATGGATTGGTTTGTGGAAGGAGTTATCGGTAGCGTTAAGAGCTAACTTTAATCACACAAATAAGAAGCGCTAGGCGCTTCTTATTTGTGATTGGGATATCAACCATTGCAAAACAGCTATAAGTATATGAATTTACGCGATCGCTGGCGTTCGACATCTGAGAATATTCTCATTCCCATTGGAGCAGTTATTGCTTCCTTAGTTGTGTTTGGAATTTTCTGTGCCGTACAGGGTAAAAACCCAATAGCTATTTATGGAACTATCTATCAATCAGCTTTTGGCAATAGTTTCTCTTGGCAAGGTACGCTGATTCGATCCGCACCCTTGATGCTTACATCTTTATGTACGGCTCTGCCTGCGATGTTGGGCTTAACGATTATTGGTAATGAAGGAGCTTTAATTGTTGGCGGTTTGGGCGCGATCGCGATGGGGCTAGCTTTAGCCTCATTACCTCCGCTAATTGTACAAATCTCGATGGCACTGGCAGGAATTATCGCTGGCGGTATCTGGATTATGTTTGTCGGCGCAATTAAGTACTATCGCGGTGTAAATGAAACCATTAGTAGTTTGTTGATGAACTACATTGCGATCGCCTTGCTAAATACTTTAGTTGAAGGTCCAATGCGCGATCCTTCGAGCTTAAACAAGCCCTCTACTTTTCCCTTAGCCGCCGTCAATATGCTCCAGAGTATTCCTAACTCGCGAGTTCACTATGGATTAATTTATGGCTTAGTTGCCTGCGCGATCGCCTATTTCCTCATTCAGCGCACCACCTTTGGCTTTGCGGTACGAACTGTAGGCGGCAATATTCGCGCCGCTAAAATTGCAGGCTTACCAGTCGGCAAACTCACCCTAATCGTTTCATTTTTGGGTGGTTCTTGTGCAGGTTTAGCTGGGATGGTAGAAATTGCCGCAATCCACGGTAGCGCCAATGCTTCCCTTAATGCCGACTATGGATATAGCGGTATTCTGGTCGCTTTTATTGCCAGACAAAATCCTCTGGTTGCAGTTCTAGTGGCAGTCTTGATGGGTGGCATTCTCGCTAGTGGTAGTGCCTTACAGCGATCGTTTGGATTGCCCGACGCAACGGTTCTGCTTTTCCAAGGAATTGTATTTCTTGCCATTCTCTTTAGTGAATCCCTTTATGGTCGTTTAGACTTCTTTAAAGATCGGGAACCTGAAGTGAAAATTGATGCTTCGGCAACTGTGGTTTAGAAGCTAATAGCTTCTAAAGAAGACTATAAATGATAACTAAGAACCCTAAAAGCTAAAAGCCAAAAGCTAAAAGCTAAATTAAAAACTATGACAGACGATACACTTGGTTGGATGAGCGTACCTTTAGCGATCGTCGCTGGAACTCTTAGAGGTAGCGCTCCTTTTCTCTTTGTAAGCTTAGGTGAATGTCTAACAGAAAAAGCTGGCAAAATCAATCTTGGGCTGGAAGGGACATTGCTCACTGGAGCGATGACTGCCTATGCGGTTTCCTATTTGACAAAATCGCCTTGGTTAGGAGTGCTTGCAGCAGGTATGGCTGGTGTGGGATTAGGGTTGATTCATGCTTGGCTATCGCAACGTCCGAGGGTGAGCGATGTCGCTGTTGGGATCGCGATGATTATTTTTGGCAGTGGCATTGCTTTTTTCTTTGGCAAAGCTTTTATTCAACCCAAAGCGATTCCTCTGCCTGTCTTAGATCTAGGTGGTTGGAGCAGTTATCCTCAAGTCCAAGAAGCTCTCAAAGTCAGTCCTTTGCTTTTAATTGGCATTGCGATCGCCCCTTTAATGCAATGGTTCTTTAGTTCTACTCGCTGGGGCTTGTATGTCCGCGCTGTTGGCGATAGCCCCAGTGCTGCTAGAGCGATGGGTATTTCGGTGGTGGGTGTGCGGACTGGCGCGATCGTGGCAGGTAGTTTCTTGGCTGGGATCGGCGGCGCTTGTTTATCGCTCTATTACCCCGGATTATGGTCAGAGCGCATCTCTAGCGGACAAGGTTTAATGGCGGTAGCGCTGGTAATTTTTGGGCGATGGCAACCTGTTAATTGTCTATGGGCGGCTCTTTTATTTGGTGGCGCTCAAGCGATCGGTCCGTCTTTGCAAGCAGTGGGCGTTAGCTCCTATCGCTATTTGTTTAACGCTGCTCCCTATATCTTGACCTTAATCATTACGATCGCCACCTGTTCACCTCGTCGAACTTTAACTGGTTCTCCCGGCGCATTAGGTACAAACGAGTGATACCAAATGAATAAATGGCTACGCCATTTATTCATTTAAAAAGCATTACAGGGTTTGGTTTTAAAATCACAAAAGTGTTGTCACACTTTCGTGATTTGGTGTAAAAACCTAATAATAGAAGAGGGACGCTAAGCGTCCCTCTTCTATTATTAGGTTTTATACTACAATAGGCTTCTTGTGCTGATATCTAGATGCTTTGTGGATTATGGGAAATCAAAGACCGATCGCTGTGGATTTGTTTGCGGGCGTAGGCGGGATGACTTTAGGATTCGAGCAAGCAGGATTTGATGTACTTGCTGCTGTTGAAATCGATCCTATTCACTGCGCTACCCACGAGTATAATTTCCCAGAGTGGTCGGCAATCTGTGCAAGCGTTACGGAAATATCTGGGGATAATATTCGCACAAGATCCACCATAGGCGATCGCGAAGTTGATGTAGTTTTTGGGGGACCACCTTGCCAAGGATTCTCATTGATGGGAAAGCGCGCTTTTGATGATCCGCGCAATCAACTGGTTTCTCACTTTATGCGTTTAGTCATCGAACTAAATGCTAAATACTTTGTGATGGAAAATGTGAAAGGCTTAACATTGGGTAAACATCGCCAATTTTTAGATGAAGTAATCGAGAGCTTTAATCAGCAAGGCTACAAGGTTCTCAAAGAGTATAGAGTCCTCAATGCATCACATTTTGGAATTCCTCAACATCGAGAAAGATTATTCCTGATCGGCTGTCGTCAAGATTTAGCACTTCCCAATTACCCCTCACCGATTACCAAGCCCGCTAAAGCCAAACGTATTCCTAAAGAGCTTGTGAATCTATCAGACAGTCCGACGGTAAAAGAAGCGATCGCTGATTTACCAGATATTTCCCAATATCCAGAACTACGCGATCGCGATTGGTGTGTGGCAGATTACAAAACACCTCAGAGTACTTATGCTAAATATTTACGTGGATTGCAGATAGAACCTCATAATTTATCCTATCCCCGTATTTATAACACTCAAATCCTAACCTCCAGTATTGGCGTTCTTCATAATGATAAAACGATCGCTAGATTCCGTTTGACTGCTAATGGTGAAATAGAGAAGGTTAGCCGTTTTTTGAAGCTCGATCCCGAAGGTATTTGTAATACATTGAGGGCAGGAACTCCCAGTAATAGAGGGGCTTTTACGGCTCCCCGTCCGATTCATCCCTATCAACCCCGATGTATTACCGTTCGCGAAGCCGCCCGAATTCATTCTTATCCCGATTGGTTTCGCTTTCACAGTACTAAATGGCATGGATTTCGCCAAATCGGTAACTCTGTACCACCTCTGCTGGCAAGGGCTGTCGCTAGGCAGTTAATAGAAGTTATCGGTGCAAATCCGCGAATTCCAGAACAAACAATTTATTTAGGCAATGAGCATCTTTTACAGATGAAAATGATAGAAGCTGCAAAAAAATATGCTGTTAGTTCCCATGTGATTGCACCGAGAGTTAAAAATTGTTACAGCACTTTTGCAAATTAAAATTCAAACCCAGTGTAATTCCAAAAAGCTAAGCCATTTTGGGCTTATTCTAAGGCGTAACTTTACTGGCGATGGGCATTCGCCAGCCAGAGCCAAAGGCGCGATCGGTAATTCTTAAACCCGGGGCTGATTGGCGGCGTTTGAATTCGGCTATTTTGACTAGACGCACTACGCGATCGACGATCGCTTGATCATGTCCTGAAGCAATGATTTCCGCAGCAGACAGATGCTGGTTAATTAGCTTATGCAAAATATCATCGAGAATATCGTAGGGAGGAAGAGAATCTTGGTCGAGTTGATCGGGCTTAAGTTCAGCACTTGGCGGCTTGATGATGATGTTAATGGGAATTACTTCCTTTCCATGCTGCTTGATTTTCAAAGGAGAACTAGTCAAATTTAGCCATTCACAAATGGAAAATACTCGCGTTTTAGGAACATCAGCGATCGCTGCAAGTCCGCCATTCATATCACCATAGAGAGTGCAGTATCCGACTGACACTTCGGATTTATTGCCCGTAGATAGTAACAAATGACCAAACTTATTAGAAATCGCCATCAGCAAACTGCCACGAATCCGCGATTGCAAATTCTCTTCTGTCACATCACTGGAGCGATCGCTAAATAGCTCCGCCAAACTTGCCTCGAAGGCTTCCATCATCGACTGGATGGGAATCGTTTTTGTGGAAATTCCTAGATTTTTGGCTAGGGCGATCGCGTCGGTAATGGAATGACTGGAACTGTAGGGCGAAGGCATCAGTACGCCTAAAACATTCTCTTTGCCGATCGCTTCGGTAGCGATCGCCGCCACTAGAGCCGAGTCAATGCCACCACTCAAGCCAATCACCACCTTTTGAAAATGACATTTCTGCACATAGTCGCGTACCCCTAATACCAGAGCCGCAAAGATTTCCGCATCATCATGCTCATGATTTTCATGAATATTGGAATTATGGCGATATTCCCCTTCATTAAAACTAATCACCATTAAGTCTTCTTCAAAACACTTAGCCCGACCAACGATCGCCCCCTTATGGTTAAAAGCCATACTGCGCCCATCAAAAATCAAATCATCATTAGCCCCTACTTGATTGACATAGATCAGAGGTAGATTATGGACAATCGCACTATGGCTGAGCATCGATTGACGCAATTTCTGTTTACCCACCGCATAGGGAGAAGCAGAAAGATTTACGAGCAGGTCAACATCCTTTTCTACTAAATCCGCTACAGGATCATTGGCATAACTGCGCTTGCCCCAAAAAATCTCATCGTTCCAAATATCCTCGCAAATTGTTACCCCTACCCGCAGCAACGTTTGATCCCTAAGCTTTAAGGTAAAAACTTCACTCCCATGCCCCGCCTCAAAATAACGATCTTCGTCAAATACATCGTAGGTCGGTAATAGCCGCTTATGAAAAATTTGCCTAACTTTGCCATCTTGCAACAAAGCGGCACTATTAAATAAAGGCTTGCCCCCCATTTTGCTAGCATTGGGATTTCGTGAAACCGTACCCACTAGCACTGCAACATCATGGGGCAGGTTTTGAGCAAGATCGGCGATCGCTGATTCCATGTCGGATACAAATCGCTGATTCATCAAAAGATCGCGAGGTGGATATCCACAAATCGATAATTCCGATGTGACCACTAACTGCACATCCTGCGATGCTAATTTCTGAACTGCGGACAATAGGCGATCGCAATTGCCCACTAAATCACCAATTAGAGGATTAAGTTGCGCGATCCCAAACTTCGCATTGCCTATTGTCATAATTTGCTTACCAAAATATCAAAGGCACACCTTAAGGGTATGCCTTTGCATCTCAAATTGATTTTTAACGTAAAAAACAAGCGTGAAGCCACATCACCAACAAGATGATCGCCATTTGGATGGGGCTAGGGAAAAAGCTATCACTAACTAAACGAGACAGGACTAATACTTGATTAGTCAAAGCTGCAAGCCCCACGCCTACAGTGATCCCCGACAAAGAAATCAGTAATGCGCGTCCAAAGCGGTTTTCTTTGCGAGTTAGTAAATAAACACTGACAATCAAGCCAAAGGATAGCCAAGTTGTGGTTGCTGCTGGCACAAAAAAGCTGATTACGCCTAGTCCTGAAAAAATCCCTAGTGAAATATAAATATCTTTGGGGCTGGGGTTGTCTAATAACCTTGATAGCCAAGAGGGAGTGCGGCGCTGGGCATTATTTTGTAAAGCCGCAGGGATAGCTGTAGAAAGGCGTTCAGGATAACGAATGCGATCGGGTACAGCAATTTTGCCTTCTTTACGGGCGCGTAAACGATCCATGAGGATGGCATCGTAAGCAACTTCGATCGCTTCTTGTTGAGATTCATCCCCCTCGTATTCGCGCAATAGGCGATCGCGTGCATCACGCACTTCTTCAAAGGAGGCTTCGTCGTTGACTCCTAGTTTTTCGTAGGGAGTTGGTTCGCTCATTTTTCCAACTATATTTTTTAGATGTAAGGTGTTGTAGAGTTCGCTAGAAATCTACTAAGAAAGCAGCTAGGTAATTAATAAAAAATACTATGCAGCCTAATGACTAAATATATTAACGCTTAAACATAGTATAACGTTTGCTTTAAATACTTATCTCAACTTTTAGATAAGTAGCTAGAAGATCCAAAATCCCGTGGCTCACGCTGCGCGTGAGCCACGGGATTTTGGATCTTCTAGCTATATTTTTGGATTAGCCAAGCTCCGACTTCTGATTGGGATTTTTCACGGCTGAGCTTTAATGCTGCTTCCAGATCGGCGATCGCTAAGCCCCCTAATAATTTAGATTCCGTAATTTGCCGACTACCACCACTCAGCATTTCAAAGGCAAAGATTTTCACCTCTTGGACATCCACCACCCAATATTCACTAGTCCCCAATTGTTCATAAAGTAAGCGTTTTTTGCCTAAATCATCGTTGAGTGTGGAGCTAGATATTTCGATCACCAAATTAGGAACTGCAAATTCATCTAGATTCACAACAGAGTTACTGCGGGGAGCTAAGCTTGCGGATTCATCAATATAATAAGAGATATCAGGCTGACAGCCTTGAAATCCAGTTTTGGTATAACTACAATTGGTCAAACCCCTTGCAGGAATAGTCGCTAATGTGCAGTACAAACTAATTGCAAATATAATTAGAGTATTGTCATCTGCGTGTTCGGAACCGACTGGCATAGTTTCAATCCTCATTTGCCTAATTTGATTTTTGTCGTAATAGCATCGGGAGTCTACATATTGAGGATTTTCGAGAATTTGCACAAATTCGTCCCACGTTGCACTAATCCATTGATCGGTAACGAATGGCTGGGATATTGACTCTTGATTTTTGAGAGGTGGAGTGGCGATCGCGGTCATCTTCATAATCTCCCAAAGAAAATACTTTGCTTAATGCTATCAAACAACCCAAAACTATGGCTCACGCTGTGCGTGAGCCATAGTTTTGGGTTGTTTATAATGTGTGGTTGTGTTGCTCATAACGCATTTACGATTGCGATCGCCATAGAATTCTGTAGACTGACATCATCGATAAATTGCGTTCTTAAAAAAATCTTTTACCTATACATGGATCTGTCCAAATGGATTTAGACCTAATTGTTTCTAATGTGCTTAACCCGCCAATCCTGTTCTTTTTCTTAGGAATTTTGGCAGTCCTGATTAAGTCGGATTTAGAAATTCCACCACCAATTCCGAAATTGTTTTCGCTTTACTTACTATTAGCGATCGGTTTTAAAGGTGGAGTGGAGCTTGTCAAAAGTGGCATTAGCCAAGAAGTAATCCTGACCATGCTTGCCGCAATTCTGATGGCTTGCATTGTCCCCGTTTACTCATTTTTCATTCTCAAAATCAAGCTAGATGCCTACAATGCGGCAGCGATCGCCGCAACCTATGGCTCAATTAGTGCGGTTACCTTTATCACTGCAAGTTCATTTTTGGGCCAGTTAAATATTCCCTTTGATGGCTACATGGTAGCGGCTCTGGCTCTGATGGAGTCCCCTGCAATTATTGTGGGGCTAATCCTTGTGAGTCTATTTACTGCCGCCGAAAAAGCCGAAAAAGGCGAAGCCCGTGAATTTGCTTGGGGCGAAGTTCTCCGCGAAGCATTTCTTAATAGTTCGGTATTTTTATTGGTAGGTAGCCTGATAATTGGCTGTCTGACGGGTGAAAGAGGTTGGCATGTCCTGTCACCCTTTACCCAAGATATGTTTTATGGCGTGCTGACTTTCTTCTTGATGGATATGGGATTAGTCGCCGCCAAGAGAATTAAGGATTTACAAAAAACAGGGATCTTTTTAATTGCTTTTGCCGTTTTGATGCCGATTTTAAATTCAGGGATTGGGATTGCGATCGCGAAATTAATCTCGATGTCACAGGGAGATGCGCTTTTATTTGCCGTATTGTGCGCCAGCGCCTCGTATATTGCCGTACCTGCGGCTATGCGTTTAACCGTGCCAGAGGCAAATCCAAGCCTTTATGTTTCCACGGCTCTAGCAGTGACATTTCCCTTCAATATTATTGTGGGCATCCCCTTGTATTTGTATGTAATTAATTTATTTTGGGTCTAAATCCCCAGAGTATAGTTTGGAGATTTTGAACAAGGGGCTTAAGCCCCTTGTTCAAAATCTCCCTAGTCCAAGCAAGTTCTGTATCGCAGCTTTAAGGCTAACCAAATGTTAATTAGTCCGAACTTAGGTTAAATAAAGTACAAAACTTCCACCCTTACCCATAAAAGCGATCATAATTTTAACTAATACTCATAATTTTTAGACCCAAAAAGTATTGCTATTTCCTTTCCATTAAAAGAATAAGCATTATTAAAGTAAATGATTTGTGGTGCAGAGCAAAATCACGCATCACAAATCCTTCCTCCCAACTCACGAAAGTGTAACAACACTTTTGTGAATTAAAAATTAAACCCAGTAATACCAAATCCCGAAAGGTTTTTCCAATGAAGAAATGGCTACACCATTTCTTCATTTGGTACAAGGTTTTTTAATTAAGAAAAGGCATAGCCTTTTCTTAATTTGGTAGCACTGGGAAAACAGTAGCTCAACCTATTGATCATTCATGAATTCATTAACTTATTAGAGATAAAACTATGCAAGCGGTGAAAAGAATCGAAATAGTATCGGATTCTGTCGAATCCCATAAAATCATCAAGGTTTTGGAAAAGGTTGGGGTTCTAAACTATACAGTCATTCGGAATGTAGTGGGGAAAGGAGTTAGTGGCACTAATTCTGGAGATCTAGACATGAGTATGCTGGAAAATGACTATGTGATCGCTTTCTTTCTTGCCGATAAGACGAATCTTCTCGTAGAAAAATTAAGACCTGTAATCAATAAATTTGGTGGTGCTTGTTATATCTCCGATACGATGGCAATTAATTCTGTGGAATGTGCCACTTCAAATTAAATATTTTTCAATTTCCAAATAATAGAAGATAGGGCAAAGCCCTACCTTCTATTATTTTGGGTTAGCGACCGAAACGACGCTTAATTTGAACAGTGAGTGCATTGATTTCGGGAATTTGCAGTTGTAAGGCGATCGCCGCGAAAATACTTAAGCCGACACCACTGGCGATCGCTAAGCCACCCAATTCGGCTGCAAACTTTGCCCAAGTATTTAGCTGATCAAAATTTTGGCTAAGTAAATGATAGACACCCCAACTTGCCCCTCCAGAGATTGTACTTGCCAGAATTAAGCCTAAAATTGTTACGCTCCAACTCTTTAAGGGCAATCCATTTAAGCGGCGATCTAAAAAATACATCATCGCCATCATCGACAGCACATTTACTGAAACCGTTGCTAAGACAATACCGGGAGCGCCAAATTTTTGAACGAGAAAGTAATCAAAAAGCCCGTTCAAAAAAATATTGACAATGCTGATTTTAAAAGGTGTATCCCCATCACCTAAAGCGTAAAACACCCTCACCAATACATCTCGCCCCAAATATACAAACATCCCCACCGCATAAGCCATTAAAACTGCGGCGGTGAGTTGCGAGTCCTCCGAGGTAAAGGCATAACGCTCATAAACCACCTGCGAAATAGGCATCGCCAAAGCCACCATTAAGCCACTTAGGGGCAGCATCGTCAAAGCGGTGAGCATTAATCCTTGGCGAATCCTTTGTTTTAGTTCATCCCAATTTTCAGGATCTGTGAGTTTGGAAAGTACAGGAAAAAGTGGCACAAGGATGACATTGGACAAAATCCCCAAGGGAGTTTGAACGAGGAGTCCTGCGTAGCCCATTGCTGAAACTGCCGCCGCCGCATTAGGAATAAAAGAAGCAAAAAATAAATCTGTCCAGACATTGATTTGCAGCATTCCCGATGAAAAGGTGGCGGGAAGCATAATTCTCATTACTTCCTTCACTTCAGGACGCTGAAAGTCAAAACGGAGTCTAAATCCACCCATGCCCGACTTAAGCTGTGCGGGTAATTGGACTAGCCACTGGAGGACAGCACCCGCAAGGGTTGACCATGCTAAGACTGCGCCACCTAACATCGCATTTTCGGGGAGCAGCATTTTGCTTCCCATTGTCCAAAATAAGCCGCCTATGCCAATTAAAACCGTCAGGCTGGAAAAAATCGGGCTAACCGATGGCAACCAATAGGCATCGGCGGCATTGAGTGCGCCAAAGCCAATGCCCACAAGTCCCGCTAAAATCGCCATCGGTGACATGATCTGAAACTGTTGGATGGCGATGTCTTTAGTAACTTTCAGATTTTGAATTGCTTCGGGGCTAATCCCTTTAGCCAATAATTCTGCCTCTGGGGTAAATAGCCCTGGGGCAACAAGATGCATTAAGGGTTCGGCAAAAATCACTAAGGCAATGCTCACCAATAGCAAGATACCTGTAACGATGGTGGTGATGCTATCGATGATGGGGGCTACCTGTTGGCGATCGCGTTTTGCTAAAACACTGACGATCGCACTATGAAAAGGTCCATTAATGCCGCCCAGTAAAATCAATAAAAATCCGGGGATAACATAGGCAAAATTGTAAGCGCCATAGGCTGCACCATTACCAAAGGCTGCCGCGATCGCCACTTGACGCAATAGCCCAAATATTTTGCTGAGTAATGTGGCAACTGCCACAATTGTTGCGATGTTTAAGAGCGATCGCTTAGCAGTTTGAGGTGCTTGAGTTTCGTTGGCTCTATCTTCTTCGTTACCAGACAAAATTTGTGCTGCCCCTTACAATTTTAACTCTGAAAAATGTAACACCAAATCACTACCCAAGACACAGTCTTGCCTCCGATTGATACCAATTCACCCAAGTGTCTCTACACTTTTGCCAATCAAAAACTAACCTCGTAAGCTTTTCCAACTGAAAAATATAGCAAAGCCAGAGTTAGCCATTACCAACCAAAACCCCAAAAGTGAGTGGCGGCGCTTTGAGCCGCCACTCACTTTTGGGGTTTTATGTCCTAAGCAAAACTTACATTGCATAGCTACGTCATTTTCCGAAAAAGCGAGTGGCGGCGCTTCGCGCCGCCACTCGCTTTTGGCTCGCTACAAAAAAGCTCCGATCACTGCTGGGAATGATCGGAGCTTTATAATATCTACGAAAGTTTGAGCAAAGAGATTACTTAGTAAAGATCTTCTTCTTTATGGGTTTCGATAACGACATCGGATGTAGGCTTAGCAACACAAGTCAAAACGTAACCTGCTTCAATTTGATCGTCATCAAGGAAAGACTGATCGCCTTGATCTACAGTACCACTTACGATTTTACCTGCACAGGAGGAGCAAGCGCCAGCACGACAGGAGTAAGGAAGGTCTAGCCCTTTCTCTTCTGCTACATCAAGAATGTATTCGCTGTCTTCTACTTCAATGGTTTTATCGATGCCTTCAGCTGCGTTGATAAGCTGTACTTTGTAAGTAGCCATATTTTCTTTAATAAACCTGTTAAGGATTGCAGACCCAATCATAAGTTATATCTGAGACCGAAACAAGATAGATGCTAAGAATTAAAAAAGCCACGATCTCTGAATACATCAGCTAGCGATCGCGGCTTTTAGAATATTTATATGAACAAAATACTAGTAAAGATCTTCTTCCTTATGGGTTTCAACCACAAGGTCAGACTGGGGATAGGTTACACATAAAAGCGCATAACCAGCTTCAATTTGTTCGTCATCTAGGAAAGATTGATCTCCTTGATCAACTTCACCGCTAAGGACTTTACCTGCACAAGAAGAGCAAGCACCTGCACGGCAAGAGTAGGGAAGATCGATGCCTTTTTCTTCGGCAACGTCTAAAATGTACTCATCCGAAGGAACATCAATAGTTGTGTCAAGACCAGCAGCTTCGTTAATTAGTCTTACTTTGTAGATATTCGCCATAAACGTAATAAACCTCTTAAAGATTGCAATCAACTCAATAAACCAAGGCTTTAAGTTGTACTTAAGTACAGGCTTGTGGCTTAGCTTCGCTTATCTCTATTACCCATAAGGGCTTTAAAACGAATCATATCGCTCTTGGCAGCAAAGAGAACAATCAGGTTTTTATTTCTATCATTGGTCATAGGTGATAGTTATAGAGCGTCATTAAATGACGACAATTAGCGCAAATCCAATCTAGCAGTAGATTTAAAGCTTTATTTTGACATTTCAAAACCATGAGTATTCGTAGATATTTTAATTCTTAGAATAAGTTTTTTTTATCTTATCTGTAGATGTAATCACAGACTAGTTTTTGATATGAAAATCCAATCAAAAAAAACATAGAGAATCGCGTCGCGACTCTCTATGTTTTTTTGAATCTCACAAAACTGGCGATATCTAATCACACAATAAATAAATGGCGGCGCAAAGCGCCGCCATTTATTTTGTGGCTATTTTAATATGGAGCTAAAGTTGGCTAGCTGACGACTATAGTTGCGGATCAGCCCCAACATATTTAGGCGATTTTTGCGAACTTCAGGATCATCAGCCATAACCAAAACATCATCAAAGAATTTGGCTAAAACTGGCGCGATCGCCTTGATGCCTTCCATGAGTTGTTCATCGCTTGGCTGATGCGGTAAAGCGGCGATCGCTTGGTATAGCGCTTGCTCCGCAGGTTCAGTTAATTTTGCGGTTGTCACGACGGTTTGCACATCGACAGTGGTACTGTCTAAATCTCCCTGTGCGGCAAGGCGAGAAGCGCGGACAATTGGCTCATAAATTGCGCCGAGGGTTGCGCCTTCGCGAGATTTTTGCAAGAAATGAGCGCGTTCTTTAATCCGAATCAGACTGCTCAAACCTTGCAAAGTATAGTCAAGGTCGTCGTTTCCTGTAACCGCATCAACTAGATCGTATTCAATGCCCTGTTCTGCCAAAATTGTGTCGCAGCGTTGCTTAAACCATTTGTAGAGATTTTCTAAGACGTTTTCCGCAGGCTTAGCTAATAAATTTTGATCGGCATAGATGGCGATCGCCGCCTGTAGTAACTTTGGTAAATCAAGAGCAAATTCATTATCCCAAGCAATTTGCACCACCCCTGTAGCGGCTCGCCGTAGCGCAAAAGGATCGGAGGAACCTGTAGGAATAATGCCTAAGCCAAAAATCCCAACTAACGTATCAATGCGATCGCTAATCGCTACAATTTTGCCAGTTAAAGAAGTCGGCAAAGCATCTCCCGCCCCCTTAGGCTGATAATGCTCGCGAATACCCGTGGCTACAGCTAAAGGTTCATCACTAGATATGGCATAGTAATAACCCATCTGACCTTGCAGTTCAGGAAATTCCTTGACCATCTGGGTGACCAAATCAGCTTTAGCGAGTTGGGCGGTGCGATCAATTAGGGTGAGATCGGCTTCCGTGACTTCTAAATTGGCGATCGCCGCAACTACTAACTGGGCGATCGCCCGAATGCGCGTTACTTTGTCCGATACCGAACCTAATTGCGCTTGGAAAGTTACTTTTTCCAGCAAAGGTAAAAAAGTTTCTAAATGTACCGCGCGATCGCTATCGTAGAAAAATTTACCGTCGGATAACCGCGCCCGAATGACTCGACCATTACCTGCGGCAATTAAACGCGACTTATCAGGATCGCCATTGGAAATCGTAATAAAGCGGGGGAGTAATTGTTCAGGATTTTTAAACGAATGTACGGGGAAATAGCGCTGATGACTCACCATTTCCGTCTTAATGACGGGCTGAGGCAAATCCAAAAATTCCCGTTCAAATTCACCAATAACTGCCGTCGGAAATTCCACTAAGTAGGTCACTTCCTCCAACAGATCATCAGGAATATCGGCAGCACCGCCGAATAACTCCACAATGCTATTAATTTGAGTGACGATATGGGTGGTGCGTTCCTTACCATCAACGATTACGAAAGCTTCGCGCAACGTCGCCACATAATCTTTCGCAGTATCAATAATTACTGGGCGCGGATGCAAGACGCGATGACCTTGGCTAATGCGATCGCTCTGCACATTTTCTAAGCTAATCGATAAAATTTCTGAATCAAAAAGAGCCACTAGCCAACGAATTGGACGAGGGAACTTCAGATCACCGTTACCCCAACGCATCAAGCGCTTACCTTCGAGGGAAGTGATCCAAGATACGGCTAGCTCTTGCAAAATATCGGCAGTCTCACGCCCAATAATTTGCTGATTGGCAAAGACAAAAGCGCCCTTATCAGTTTCTTTAACAACAATATTCTGAAGATCGATACCCTTAGATTTAGCAAAACCCAGTAAAGCCTTAGTCGGCTCTCCCTGTGGATCGCCATTCACAAAAGCCGAACCTAGCGCAGGGCCCTTAAGTTCGACCGTGCGATCGCTTTGTTGGATGGGCAAACCCTCAATTAGCACCGCCAACCGACGAGGCGTACCGTAAACAGTGACTTTACTCGTAGTTAGTTGGTGTTCATCTAAATTTTTAGGGATGCGCTCTTGCCACTGGCGTAAAGCATCGACGATAAAACTAGCGGGTAACTCTTCAGTACCAACTTCTAACAGAAAACTTGCCATAACCACGAGTTGAGGGACAATTCTCAGTTTAACGCCTTGATGTGCAATCCCAACCTTTACCCGAAACCCCATCCAAAAAAATTTTTTAAGGGTTTGTGTCCCCCCTTTCGACAACAACACAAACCCTTAAAAATAGCGCTTATACCAAATTAAGCAATGGCTACGCCATTGCTTAATTTAAAAAACCTTACTGGGTTTGTTTTTTTAATCACAAAAGTGTTGGCACACTTTCGTGATTTGGTATTACATAGCGGGTAGATTTAGCGCGGGCAAAGCTCGCGCTAAATCTACCAAAAAACCAATAAATTTCTTACTCCCTTCCCAGTGAAAAATTAGACGTTGAGGCGCTTCGCGCCGCAACGCTAATTTTTCACTGGGAAGGGAGTAGCATGGAGTAAGTGCTAAAAAAATTACACTTTAAAAAAATTAGAGCGTTTCCATCTCAATTGCTGCAAAGAGAGGTGAGTCAGTGTTTTGCGCTGACTCACCTTTCTTTATAGGATTGTGCTACTTAGCATAAAATAGCTAGAGATTAACTTTTATTGAGCAGGGATAACTGAAAGAGGCAAAACATGGGGCAAACACTTGAAGCTGTAGCGATTGATTATCACACCGAAAAATATCGCGATGCCTACAGTCGAATCAATGCGATCGTCATTGAAGGTGAAGCTGAGGCTTACAGCAACTATCTCCAACTAGCGGAGCTGCTGCCCGAATTTACTGAAGATTTTACCAAACTCGCAAAAATGGAAGATCGTCATAAAAAGGGTTTTACCGCTTGCGGCAAAAATCTTAGCGTGACTCCAGACATGGACTTTGCGGAAAAATTCTTTGCTGAACTCCACGGCAATTTCCAAAAGGCTTTTGCAACAGGGGATATCGTTACTTGTCTATTGATCCAATCGCTGATTATCGAGTGCTTTGCGATCGCTGCATATAACATCTATATTCCTGTAGCCGATCCTTTTGCTCGCAAAATCACTGAAGGCGTAGTCAAAGACGAGTATTTGCATCTTAACTTTGGTGAAGAATGGTTGCAAAATCACTTTACTGAGTCTAAAGAAACTCTCGAAACCGCCAATCGCCAAAACCTACCCATCGTCTGGAAAATGCTGAACCAAGTCGAAAACGATGCCAAAGTCCTTGGCATGGAAAAAGAAGCCTTGGTAGAAGATTTCATGATCCAATACGGAGAAAGTCTTAACAAAATTGGCTTTAACACCCGCGACATCATGAAAATGTCCGCAATGGGTTTGGTCGCAGCTTAATCACCGTTTAAACGCGCCAATGGCGCGTTTAAACAAAAAAATTCGTTGACAACTGATAACTGGTAACCGCAATCGATGTTTGGTCTCATTGGGCATTTGACAAGTCTTGAACACGCTCAGTCTGTAGCAAGGGAATTAGGCTATCCCGAATATGCCGATCAAGGTTTGGAATTTTGGTGTAGCGCCCCTCCCCAAATTGTCGATCGCATCAAAGTTACAAGTGCCACAGGTCAGCAGATCGAAGGCTTATATGTAGAATCATGCTTCTTGCCTGAAATGCTAGCAGGTAGCAAAATCAAAACCGCCATTCGCAAGATTCTTAATGCAATGGCTCATGCTCAAAAGCATGATATCGACATCACCGCGCTAGGTGGTTTCTCATCAATTATTTTTGAGAACTTTAACCTGAGCCAAATGTCGAGCGTCAGAAATATTCAATTAGAATTCAACCGCTTTACCACAGGCAACACTCACACAGCCTATATAATCTGTCGCCAAATTGAAGAAGCTAGCCGCAAATTTGGCATTGATTTAGCCAAAGCTACTGTCACGGTGTGTGGTGCAACGGGAGACATAGGCAGTGCTGTCTGTCGCTGGCTGGATGTGCGGACAAATATTAAGGAGTTATTGCTAGTAGCCCGCAATCAAGAGCGTTTGCAAGAATTACAATCGCAGCTAGGACGCGGTAAAGTCTTAAGTATCGAAGAGGCTCTGCCGCAGTCCGACATCATTGTCTGGGTCGCTAGTATGGCAAAAGGCATGGCGATCAACTCCTCTACCCTTAAGCGTCCCTGTATCTTGATCGATGGTGGCTATCCCAAAAATATGTCTACCCTCGTCCAAGAAGATGGTATCCACGTCATTGATGGCGGCATTGTCGAGCATAGCCTTGATATAGACTGGAAAATCATGAAAATTGTAAATATGACTGCTCCCGCTCGTCAGCTTTTTGCTTGTTTTGCAGAAGCAATGCTTTTAGAGTTTGAAGGATGGCATACCAATTTCTCGTGGGGGCGAAATCAAATCAGTATCGAAAATATGGACAAAATTGGCGAAGTCTCAGTCAAACATGGCTTTAGACCTTTAATCAATTAAATCCCCACAGAAAAGCCTAGCTAAGCTAGGCTTTTTTTGCTTACAAAATAAAAAAGCCTAGCTAAGCTAGGCTTTTTTATTGTTTATTTATGTAGTGTGAGACTTCCAATTATGGGTGGTAGCTTCAGAGATAGTCATGCCGACATCCTGCGCTGCACGTCCTAAAGCCGATTCTTCACGTAATTTGTCATTCTTACGATTACGGATAGCAGCATTTCTAGTTTGATCTTGAAGAGACATAGTGCTAACCCTCTAATTAATTAATTTTTGTTGTCTATAAATTAACATAAAATTGTATCTATTGCTACCAAATATTCAAAAAAATATAATTTATTTGTTAATTTTTATAAACTCATTACTAAAAAAAAGGAAGCTCAGTGAGCTTCCTTTTTTTTAGTAATGAGTTAAGCACCCTTACTCGGTGAGAGTAGCTTTGCCGCGATGATGCCACCGATGAAACCAAACAAATGTCCTTCCCAAGAAATATAAGATCGCGTAGGCAATACCCCCCAAATTAGACTGCCATAGGTAATCGCGATCGCAATAGAAATAGCGATCGCCACAAAACTACGCTCAAAATAACCACGAAATAGCAAATAGCCGAAATAACCAAAAATCACTCCACTCGCGCCAATATGGACAGAGCAGGGTCTGCCTACTAGCCAAGTCCCCAAACCACCCACAAAAGCGGATATAGCTGACACAAAATAAAAATCACTAATATTTCGGAGCATAATCAGCCAGCCCAAAATAATAAATGGTGCTGTGTTCGCCGCAACATGATAAAAACCACCATGCAAAAATGGCGCAAACAAAATACCGCGCAAGCCAACCAAACTCTGAGGCACAATCCCCAAAGCATTGAGTCCACGACTCAACCCACAACCATTAGCAATCACTAAAATCCGCTCTAGGATCACCTCATTCAAAATAACGACAACCCAAAAAGTTGCCACAAACCCCGCCAATATTTTTATTTGAGTTTTTAGCTCTTCACTAATTGTTTGTAGCTTCTGCTTCACAGCTTTTACCTCATCTATAAGGCTATTAGATTTTTAACTAATTCAAATATAGCAATACCAAATAACTGCTTCAGCTTTGCGCTCACTCTTAAATGCAATAAATTCCTGAAAGACTTGCTTTGCAAGTCTTTCAGGAATTTATTGCATCGTCCTAAAGCTTTTCAACAATTCGCACATTCACATGCGGTTCATTCTTGAGCTTTTCCTTAACTCGGTTTTCAATTTCCTGCTCTTGCTTCTTTTGAGAATCATTTAAAGATTGAGCAAGCCATAAACAGTAAGAAACGATAAAAGCTCCTAGAAATTCCATGTAAATTTTATGTAAATTTATTATGGCGGATACTACATTAAATAAATTTTAGGAGTCAAGCAACTTAGCCAAAAAATTACAACAACTTAATATAAGGATGTTAGAAAGACTGAGATTATTCCAATTTTGATACTTTCATTACATTATGTTTTCAAGATGGTCGTTTTGTATGTTATGTTGTTACATGTCGCAAGAGTGCCATATCAATTTGATTAATCGCAGGTAGCACGTAATCAATAGCTCCAATTTAAGCTAGCAAGTAGCGAACAAGTTTTTTAAACAAGTTTTTTGTAGCGGCTGCTCTAGTCACCTGCTGAAGATTTTATAGCGTAGAGGTTTTCTATTATCATGTCCATTCGCCTTTATGTTGGCAACTTGCCAGCAGAATTAGATCGCCAAGCTCTAGAAAAAATTTTCAATGAATCAGGTGATTCAGTATCTTTGAAAGTTATAACCGATCGCAAGACGGGTAAATGCCGAGGTTTTGGCTTTGTGACCGTTGGCTCTGATGAAGTTGCTGACACTGTCATTGAAAAGTTTAACGGTTATGACTTTAACGGTGCTGTACTAAAACTAGAAAAAGCATTGCCCCGTACTAAGGGCAAAGCAGAAGATGGTTCTGACATCGAAGAAGGTTCCGAAGATTTGGTAAAAGTTGAAGGTGAGGTTGCATCTAGCAGTGTTGCCGCTCCTGTCAAAGCAGCTTCAAAGCGCAAAAAACGTAACAACCCTAAGAAGACAACCTCAAGTTCTTCTAGTTCTAGCAGTAGTAATGAAGCTCATCAACCCGATCCACGTTGGGCTTCTGACTTAGAGCGTCTAAAGCAACAGCTTTTAGCCGCCCAAGGTGCAGCTAAATAACTCTAAAAAAGAGAGGAGGTGCTAAAGCATCTCCTCTCTTTTTTATGGAGTAGAAGGCAAGATGCTTTGCTCTCCTCCTCTATCTTCATTACATATTAAGAGGCGGCGCTTCGCGCCGCCTCTTAATATGTAGGGTTACTCTAAGCAATGGCTACGCCATTGCTTACTTTGGTATCACCAAGGCTATAAAAGAACAAAATAGCGCCGCTATTTTGTTCTTTTGGATTATTGAACAGGTGTTGTCGCTTCAGGTACTTTGGGATAATAGGGTCGCTCATCGGTGATGGGAGGACGGAGCCAAAATCTAAGGGTATAAAAAACCAGCTCTTTAATTTCAGTCCATGCCCTTTCTGATTGAGCAAACGAGTTAGCACTAAACAGAAAATACTCGGGACGAATTTTAATTTCTTTGGCAATGGGTGCAGGACATTTTTTATAGAGTTGATTTTGCTTTTCGGGGATATATCGCTCAAGGGGAATCACGCGAGAGCGAAAGGAGCGATAGTCCGTAGTAATTAAAGAAACATTGAAATCTTGATTTCTAAAGGATAAAAATGCGCGAGTACCTTCAATGGGTGAAGTGATCAATAAAACTTTTTGATTATTACGATTACTCTCTTTAATTTGATCAGTAACTTGAGGAATTTTGTTTTTGATGATGTCTTTAATTAATTTATTGATTTCATCACCACTACTTCTTATACTTAATCCCGATGGCTCGATAATTATGGAATCACGGAGTGCAGCAATAATATTTGGCGAATTAGGAAAAGAAAGAAGATTAGATAGGATGTCACACATTTGATCGGCTTCAGTCAAATCAATCTCAGGTAGCCCTGCATCAGTAGCCGCTGGATTTTTGGTAAAGTAATTAGTATATCGAGGGTCATAGCCCAAACTAGTAATTTCTTCTTTAATAATTGCTTTAGTTCTATTTGGTAAAGATTCGGATTGAATTTGGCAGGGATAGCCTTTGGTAGGTGGATAGGTAGTTTTTCTTCCTCCACTTAGTAAGATATAAGGCTTGGGAATTCGTTGCGAATTAGTCCATCTTTTAAGTGCTTCTTGAAGGCGAGGAATATAAGGAGCATTGTCGGCTAGTACAACAATTAGATCAAAAGCTTCTCCTTCAAAATCTCGCTGATCTTGCTCTGTCAGGTTAACTATGGGGCGGCGAAAGGATTGTTCGCTAGCATTTACTGATTGCTGTTCTAAATAACAATTAAATAGATCTGAGGTAGCGTTATTAGTGGCGATCGCAAAGATAATTAAGACTATTAGTAATTCTTTGGTGACTATGGCTATTTTTTCTATAGCTCCTTTGTTATCGACTTTATCGCCGCTTTTAATTTTGATATCTCTGAGTCTTAACCAATGATTAAAAAATAGAAGTAATAATATTATTCCAGTTAAGGTAAAGGGGAAAGAGAGAAAGTCAATAACAGTTTTAGGAATTGGTTCTTCAACAAACTTAAAGCTGGCAAAAATAATGACAACTAAAGCTGTAAAGATAACCAAACCAAAGAGTCGGAACCAATCCTTAGGAATGGCTCTAAATAGAATAATAAAAACTGGGATTGCAATAATCCATATCAGAATATTGGTTAATAGATCGAACAAGATCCCTCCAAAATTCTCTAATAGTCCTCATGCGGAAATGACGCTATAAGTAGCTGGGAATAATTAAAACCTAAACTCAAAACCTGTAGCGCACGCTGCGCGTGCGCTACAGGTTTTGGGCTTTTATATTTAATTGCATCTTGCTACTTAAAATGTGTCAGTGCAATATGCTAGTCAATAGAGTTGCATCTGTAAAGGGTTTTATCAGGTTTTATCTGACTTTTTATGGCATAACTCTACCGAGGGATAATCCCTCTCCTAAATTTCTATTAGCCGTAAATAACATGCCCGCAAAAGAAGAGTTACGTTTACCTAGTTGGTTGCGTCCGCAAATTGGTAAAGCTAGTGAAATTTCTGAAGTTCAGAAAATTATTAAGCAAAGGGGAATTCATACCATTTGTGAAGAGGGACGCTGTCCGAATCGGGCGGAGTGCTACGCCCAAAACACGGCAACTTTTTTGTTAATGGGTCCAACCTGTACTCGCGCTTGTGGGTTTTGCCAAGTTGATAAAGGGCATCGCCCCATGCCCCTTGATCCCAATGAAGCGGAGAAAGTGGCTGAGGCGGTGAATTTGTTGGGTTTAGATTATGTGGTGTTGACTTCGGTGGCGCGAGATGATTTGCCTGATCAGGGAGCGAGTTGCTTTGTGGAGACGATGCAAGCTATTCGCCGATCGCGCCCCCATGTAAAAATCGAGGTGCTAACCCCTGATTTTCGAGGCGATCGCCATTGTATCGAAACTGTAGTTACAGGGCAGCCTGTTTGCTATAACCATAATATTGAGACAGTGCGGCGGCTACAGGGAAAAGTGCGGCGAGGAGCTAAGTACGAGCGATCGCTATCGGTTTTACAAATAGTCAAAGAGCTTGATCCCCTTATTATTACAAAGTCAGGCTTGATGGTCGGGCATGGCGAAACTGTAGCGGAACTCACGGAAACCATGCAGGATCTCTATGCAGTTGGTTGCACTTCTCTCACGATTGGTCAGTATTTGCGCCCATCTTTAGAGCATTTGCCAGTGTGTAAATATTGGACTCCTGAAGAGTTTGATGAGTTAGGGGCGATCGCTAAGCAGATTGGATTTACCCATGTGCGATCGGGTGCGTTAGTACGAAGTTCCTATCATGCGGGGCAAACTTCTTAAAATAGTTCCTATCAACATAAAAGTGGTGACGCTTTGCGCCGCCACTTTTATGTTGGCAATTTTAATAAAAAAATAGCGGCAAATGGCAACGTCAGTAAATCCATTTCCCGCTAGCTCTTGTTCAATGAAACAATTGAGACGCATACATAACTTCCCACGAAGCGAAAAGGGTTTTCATCAGCTAAAGCGCTTATTTGAAATGCTTCCTATATCAGCATTTTGGCTTGAACCGTCAAAGTAGAAATATCGCGCAGCGATATTTCTACTTGCTGTACCAAATGCTTTCAATGCGATCGCTAATCCCAAGAGCCAGATCATGAGTATCTGCCAAAATTGTGACATGACCTAATTTCCGTCCCACTGACGAACTCATTTTGTTATACCAATGAACATGCGTATTAGGGAAACTCGCAATCGCTTTCAATTTCTCTCCATAAAGCGAATTATCCATAAACTTTTCGGAATCTGCCCAAGATACTTTCTCAAAACCTAAGAGATTAACCATCACCGCAACGGGAACAACCATGGATACTTCGCCGAGATTTTTACCACTCACCACCCGCAATAATTGCTCAAATTGCGAAGTCTGGCAGCCTTCGATGGTGTAATGTCCTGAATTGTGGGTGCGGGGGGCGATTTCGTTAACGCTTACTTCGCCTGTGGCAGTTAAAAAGAACTCAATGCCAAATACACCGATCGCCTCAAGGGTGGTCACGAGCTGCTTGGCAATCGCTTCTACTTTTTGGCTGATGTGGGGATTAATGCGTGCGGGGGCGATCGTACGACGGCAAACTTGATTAGCTTGGATGGTCTCAACCACTGGATAAATGGAAATCTCTCCTGATTCCGATCGCGCGGCAATGACGGCTAGTTCAAGTTCAAAGGGAATAAAAGCTTCGGCGATCGCAGGAGCTTTGTGCATACTTGCCCATGCAGAACGCAGTTCTATTTCATTGGCAATTACCCAAGTACCTTTACCGTCATAGCCATGTCTTCGCGCTTTGAGTACCAATGGATAATTTAATTTTGTGGCGGCTGCGAGGAGTTCCGTTTCGTTATCTACACTGTAAAACTCAGGAGTGGGAATATGGCGATCGCGAAAATGTTGGCGCTGCTTCAGTTTATCGACGGAGATCGATAAAGTTTCCAATTTCGGTAAAAACAATAATTGGCGATCGCCTTTACGATTTACCCGATCTATCAGTTCTTGTAAAGCTACGAGATCGACAAATTCATTCTCAAAGGTAATTACTTCGCAATTCTCCGCAAGTTTGGCGGTAGCCTGTGCATCGTCAACTTTGCCATAAATCACGCGATCGGCGATCGGCACTGCCGAATCATCAGGGCTACCTGCCTGTACAGCGAGATTTAGCCCCAGACCTTTGGCAGCGATCGCCATCATCCAAGCCAGTTGTCCGCCACCAATTACCCCGATTTGTTGTCGAGTATTCACTAAAAAGCCCTACATCAAAATCCACAAATAGCTTTTAATTATAGCTTTAAGTAGCTAGGCATAATTAAAAACCCAGAAACAAAACCTGTAGCGCAGAGTGCGCTACAGGTTTTGTTTCTTTAAATGAAAAAGCTGTTGGCTCAATAGGTGAAACGGGGAGGTAAAGCAAGTAGAGATTGAAGCAAAGCACAGAGCAAAGCTTTACCTCTTCTCCTAGCATTATGAACAAACTCAAAGAAGCTCAAATATACAGGCAACTTTTCTTGAGAAATACCACGATGAGGACGTAACCAAGAACGCAAAAGCGACCAAAAGCCTTCCATCGTATTGACATGAACTTCACAAAAGCCATCACCATCTTCATCTCTTGCATATTCACCTACCCCATGACAAACAGTTTTGTGTGCATAGCCCCAATCTTGTAAGGCAGGGTTATTTCAAGAAAGGTTAGGAGGAACCAGAAAAAGGCTAGTGACAGACGTAGAGGTATTTTGTAATAATTTAATCCAATAAAGTTAAATAAGCCAGAAAATGAGTAATAGTCTAGTTGATTATCTCAAAGAGATACCAGATCCGCGCAAGGCAAAAGGAAGGCGAGATGAATTATGGCAAATCCTGCTGATAG
>NZ_JACJQA010000030.1 GCF_014696355.1 Pseudanabaena sp. FACHB-1998
CACAAAACCAGAAGCGAGTTGCGGCGCTTCGCGCCGCAACTCGCTTCTGGTTTTGTGTCTTAACAAGAATGGCAACAGCTATATTAAAGCGCTTTACGCTCAAACCCAAACCAAGATATTTTTTGAAAGTGTTGCGAAGCAACACTTTCAAAAAATATCTTGTGGTTCGTTTCATCGGTAATTGCTGTAAACAGAATAAGCAGGGCAAAGCCCTGCTTATTCTGTTAATGATTCGTCTATGGGGTGCAATTTAGGCTAAATTTATATAAAAATTGCAATTTTAATAATTAGGTTGATAAGCCGTGTTTATATATTCATTCCATCGTTTATCGCAATCCATCAAAAAATTTTGCTATCAATTTAGCTTTGGTGCGATCGCCTTATTGATTAGCTTTCATTTATTCACAGTTGATGCGTGGGCTTTGCAGGTATCCGACATTCCCGATCTTGCCGAGCTTAAAACCATCACCGATCAAACTTGGGTAATTGATGATTCGGAAGTACTCAGTGCCTTAACTAAAAGCACGGTCGCCAACAAAGCCGAAAAACTAGCAGAAGCTACGGGAATAGATGTCCATGTAGTAGCAATTCGGCGGATTGATTTAGGGCAGCCAGTCGCAGAATTTACCGCCGAACTATTTGACAAATGGTTCCCAACCGAAGAAGACAAAGCCAATCAAGTTCTCCTATTTCTCGCGACCGAAGATCACCGTACTGCTATTGAGACTGGCTCCAAAGTAAAAGCAGTTTTACCCGCAAACATTGCTATGAGCATTGCTGATGAAACTATGCTCTATCCTGCCAGAAAGGCAAACTATAACCAAGCGGTCAATGAAGGAATGTCGCGTTTGGAAGCCGTATTGAAAGGAAATCCCGATCCAGGAGCGCCTCTCCTTGCCGTGGAAGAGTCAGAGACTAGCAACTATGCCACCAAGGAAGAAACGGAGGCGAGTTCTTCTAATCTCGTTGTCATTTTGTTGTTGATTTTGGCAACATTGCTACCAATGGCTACCTACTACTGGTTACAAGGCAAACCATAAAGATTAATGGCGGCGCATCGCGCCGCCATTAATCTTTATGGGGATTATTCATAGTTATCCTGTGCCAAATTTGGAGGCGCAACCGCACGAACAATCCTCACCTTGTGGCTTTCTCTTTGAGTTTGGGCTTCGATCGCGATCGCCTCAAAGGCAACATCAATACTACTTAAAGGAATGGAAATATTCGTCCGCGTCTCTATATAAGCCGTATCGGGAACCGTCACAAAGTCCAATAACCAACGGGGTCCATCCACAATCATTCGCGTCTGTAGGTCTTTAATCCAGAATTTTACAAAAAACTTGGGCGCGATCGCAGGTAAACGCACTGTTATCGCCATCGGCGTGCCTGAAATGATTTCGCCATTCGGAACAATGATTTCAGGAATAGGCACAGCTTCTTGCTCGGATAACGGCTGTGGCGAAGATTCTTGGAGATTACGGATAGTTTGCGCCGTTTCCGATAAGGTCTCCGCCGCAGAATTATTAACTGTTCTCACAGGAAAAGTATTAGGATCAACCGTCTCTTCCCAAACATATTCATTCAAAATTAGATCGGGTTCAGGAATAAGCAGCCGATCTAGCTCAGCATCTAACTCTATATCTAATTCTGCAAGGCTATTGGCTTCCGCGATTGTCAGTGGTGGTTGATCGAGACGATCTAGATCGATGGATATTCCCGTAAATGAATTCGTCAGCGAGTCCGTAGTCATTAACGGCTCACTAGATGGCACTTGGTCGAGTTGGAGTTCCTCAGTTCGCTGATTAGCTTTTTGGGCAGCGATCGCCTCAGCCGAGAGCGTCTGTAATTTATTGAGAAATCGATTATTGCGAGTCTGCGGCGGATTAAGAGTTTGGTTAAAAGTCGGCAAGGAACTACTAGGGTTCTTATTTGCTTCTTGAAGAGGTTGTTCTAGCAATTCCTCGTAGTTTTGAGGCAGTTCCTCTTCAAAGCTATAGGTTAATTCGGGTTCCTCTTTATTAGGAACTAAATTAGGGCGATCGGTATTCCTCACTTCGGAAGAAGCATCCAAATCTCCCGCCCAATCAGCAAAAGCAGGATCGCCATCAAATGAGGATAAATCATTGATCGCCGCCTGTGGAAAACTATCTGAATCAACTTCTGTAATTGATGGATTTGATGGCTTTTGATGAAGCGGTGGTAAAGGAGGCAGGGATAAGGAAACTTCAAGGCGTTGTGGCTCCAAAGGCTTATTCTCTGCGCTTTTGGGCTTGTTTGAAGGCAAAGGCGGCAGACTTAGGGCATTAGCTGGCTTCGATTTTGTCGATGGAGTTACCGTTGGTCTTTCAGCCTGTGGAAAACTTTGGGAATTCTGTGGATAACTAGGTGATTTGCGAAGGGGTGGCGATTCTGGAACCACATCTGGATAGCCACTTTGCCCAGAAGTTGCAGTTCTATCAGCATGATCCTGTTGAGACAGTTGGGACTGTTGAGCTTCTTTGATTAATTGTGGTAGAACGCGCGATGCAGGATAGGAAACCGCGATCGCTTGTTGGGTGATGAATAAATCGCCATACTGCTGAAAATCTTGGTGAGGATGAATTTGCACATCACCGATTAAAACTTGGATTTCCGATGGCGGCGGCACTTGAATTTTGTAGCTAAAGGGAATAGCTCCCGTTGAGGCATTGCGATCGCCTAAGTTAGTAACTGCATGGCTACTATTCACCACCACTTCAAGGGTTTGGGGATTTTTCAGGCTGACTTCAATTTCGCCCTTTGTATAAGCTTCACCAATGAGATTAAAGCTATTGTCTGCCTCGATAATGTATTGAGGTTGCTGTAAACGGAGTAAAATTCTCGGCTGAAGCGGCGCATTTGTCTCTGAATCAGGTTTTTCCGCTTCCGTAGAGACTAAATTTTCAAGATTAGTCTCACTTTCGCTATTTGCAGCTACTTCTCCATCTTCATTCTCTTCTGTTTGGTCATCATCATCAAACAGAGCAAATTCATCAAACATGGATTGCACAAGTTCCGTTGATCTTTGCTCTGCAATTTCCAGAATTGGCGAACTGTAAACAAGGGGTGCTGGTTCTGTTTGCTCAATCCCCAGAGCATTGGTATGAAAATCATTGGGAATTTCCGTGAGACTTTCTAAATCAGTTTCTTCAAGATCGCTATATTGCCACTCACCACCCGCATCAGCCGAAATTTGGATAACATCAAATTTAACCGTTTTTTTCCATCGGACAGCTTCTTTTTCGACTTCTTCTTCTTTTTCTAGGGGAGCCGTAAAACAATCTACTTGCCATAGACCGGGGGCAAAATTGGTATAGGGCATTACGATCAGCAATCCATCTTGGCTGATCCGCTTAGCGAGTTTTTGTTGTAAAGGTTGATGGCGCACTTCTGCGAGGGGCTGATAGCCGATCGCAATTCCCACTAGCTCATTAGCCGCGTCGGATCGTGCAGCGAGTCTGTACTGTCCCTCCAAAATCTCGACAGTTGGAGATTCTAAGGGCAACCAGGACTTATCACCTTTGCGTTGTAGCAAAAACTCCCAGTTTTCCATAGCGGCATCGCGGTTTAAGTGTGCTTAGTCATCGCAAATACTAACCCATCTAGGTTTGTATAGCAACCAGAAGGGAGCTACCAAAAAAATTTTAAAAGTGTTGCTTTGCAACACTTTTAAAATTTTTTTGCTTTGGTCTTAAATGGAAATTCCTAACTTCAAGCCAAGAGCCGCGTGAATAACTAAAAGCAATACGATCGCACTACCTAAATAGGCATGGGCATTACGCAGAAAGGGCTTATTCCCACCAAAGCCAGTGAGAGAAATTGCCCCATTGATCGCTAAAAGGGTGAGTACCACCGAACCTGTGATGAAGTGGGGGCTTTCGAGGAGTGGCTTACCTTGCATAATCAGGGATAGCAATCCGCCCGTATAGCCCGTGGCAAGAAATACTGTCATCAAAGGGGCAACTTTGCGATGATCGGCTTTGTTTTTGACCGCAACTTCGTTATCTGTCGCGGTTCGCCCCCGCCATCCTGAAATCGCGACAAACGATCCCATCGCAAAAATAACGATCGCCATAAAAAAAGGATGTCCCCAGTGAGTTACGGGTTCAGGGATATTGAGAGACTTGAACTGTTCGGAAATGGGCTGAAGTGACTCAGCTAGCTTAGTGGCAAATTCTGTCATAAATTTGAGACGAGGTTTTAAGAATGCGTTGGAAAGAGTTGGAAAGATTTACAAAAAAACTTTACAATTTTTAATAATTGTAGCAAGTTAGTACGATGCTATTTCATTTCTTTTCTACGAACAATTAGGGGTACGCGGCTTCGCCGCGTACCCCTAATTGTTCGTAGAAAGAGAGTATGTAGTAATATGTCAATGTAGATTACATGATCGCCTTTGCGATTAGCTAAAGCCAGTGAGTCAGATCGAAAAGTCGATCAGACAATTCCCAGACATACAGTTCCTCAATGAGAAAGCTCTAGAGATTTTAGCTAGGGCAATCGGTCTGTTTCGAGGAAACTTTGCGCTGATTATCGTTAACTGCAACTATCGCAGCCTCAGACAAAAGATTCTCTCTTCTCTAACAGCCAAGACAGGGTTACTCTATCGAGAAGTGTGGTGGCGTGAATCCCACGAATCGCTATATGAGAAATTACAACACTTCTGGCAAGATGACCCCGAGGGTTCGCTAGAACATATTCCTGCGCTGATGTGCTTGGGAATGGAGCAAGCTAGGGCTAAGAATTTAGCTAATTTATTTATAGATGCTAATTTATTTCGCGATCGCCTGAAGCGGCAACTTAACTGCCCCCTTGTGCTGTGGCTAAATGATGAGGAATTACGACAATTTTTGATTACGGCTCCAGAGTTAGCCAACCTCGCCGCTCCACCCATCAAGTTTGGGTTATCGCCGATTGAGTTAACTCGCGAAGTCTCTCAGCAAGTCGATCGCTTATTTGCCATTGCCACCAATCCACACATCCCCCTATTTTGGCAAGATACCCAAATTGATGCGGAGCGCGAATCCTTTTCCTATAATGAACTGGAATTAGCTAGGCAAGAACTGGGGCTAGCAAAGTATCTCGATCAAAACAGTCAAGAATCCCCTTCACCAGAATTAAATGCCAAATTGGACTTTGTCCTTGGGCGCTTGATGTGGCGATCGACGGAAGCTGCCACCAATGAAGTATATGAAGAATCCAATGGTGAGGTACATAGCGTCTCCCAGATTTATTATCAATGCAGCCTTGCCTATTGGGAACAAACCAATCGGCTCGTGGAGTGCGGGGTAATTTTATTTTATAAGGGCAATCTGTGGTGGCATAAATCCTTTGAGAATACGCGGCAGGCTCCCGCCTGTTGGCGCAAAGCGAAGCAATTTTTTCAGGCGGCGATCGCGGCTTTTCAAGAAGCTAATCGACAGGATCTCATGGCTAAATACAGCCGAGCCTATAGCGGTGTTTTGGAGATGCTACGGGAATGGGATGAACTGGAATCATGGATTAATTCTCTGTTGCCTTTGCATCAAGAGATGCCCCTTGAACTAGCTCAAGATTATGGATATCTAGCCAAAATTGCCATTGAGCATCGTGAATGGATACTGGTACAAGAATATTGCCGTAAGGCGTTGACTCAATTGGAGGTAGTTCCTAAGTTTGATGATGAAAATCTTGCCCATAATTGGTTGCGCCTAAGTGAGATTCAATCCGCGCAATGTCAGCTATTGATGACTCAGAGCCATGTGCAACTCCAAGACTTAACGACAGCTTCTAAACTGATTGAATCAACCCTTGAGACTTTTAATCTCAACTATTCTCCAAAGCTCTATATTCGCTTACTTGATACTTTCCATGAGATTGCCTTTGCCCAAGGGCGCTATCTGCAAGCCTTTACGACCAGACAGCACCAGCGATCGCTAGAGCAGCAATATGGATTAAGAGCCTTTATCGGTGCGGGTTCGCTTCAGCCTAAGCAATTTTCGCCCAATGCCAATATTACGGAATTGGATGCTAGTAAATTTGATGTTAACGCTAGTGAAATTACTGCCTCAGGACGATCGCAGGATGTTGCCCAACTCCTAGAAAGGATTCTGGCTAGCGAACATCAACTCACGGTCATTCACGGAGAATCAGGAGTGGGCAAAAGCTCCCTTGTGAATGCGGGGCTGATTCCTGCATTGTTGCAGCGATCGCTTACGGGGCTAGAGTTACTTCCAATTAAAATTCACATTTACACGGACTGGATTAAGGCGATCGCTTCAGAATTGCAGGATTACACGACAAATGATGCCGATCATCCTCGCTCAATCAGCGCTTTAGCCTCTTTGTCGGCTTTGAACAATGGTTCTAGTAATAATTCTAGTAATGGCTCTAGTAATGGTTCTCACAATAATGGCTTTAGTGAACTCCGCAAAGGCGATCCCATCATTCTCCTCCATAAATTTCGGCAATTAGCTTCCCTTGGCGTGCATATTGTGCTGATTTTCGATCAATTTGAGGAATTCTTTTTTACATTTACACAGGCTCAAGAAAGAACTGTCTTCATTAATTTTTGGCAAAGCTGCCTCAAAATTCCATCTCTAAAATTAGTCGTCTCGATTCGGGAAGACTATCTCCATTTACTGCTGGATCTGGAAGCAAATCAAGCGGAAGTTGATATCCTCAGTCGTAATTTCCGTTATGCGATCGGTAATCTGTCTCCCAGTGATGCCAAGACTTTGATCGAAAATCTCACCGAACATGCCAACTTCTCCCTTGAAGAGCCATTGATTAACGAATTAGTGCGCGACTTAGCAGGCGATCGCGGTTCGGTACGTCCCATTGAGTTACAACTTGTCGGTTCGCAACTACAGGACAGCAATATTACTACCCTCGCCGAGTATAACCTTGCGGGGCGAAAGCAACGCCTCGTGGAGCGATCGGTAGAAGAAGTAATTCAAGCCTGCGGTAATGCGGCGTTTGTGGCTCAACAGGTCATGCTATTGCTGACCGATGAGCAGGGCAAGCGTCCCTTAAAAACTTACATGGAATTACGCACAGGGATTTTGCCCTACTCTAGCAACACCGAGGAATTAGATTTAGTCTTAGAAATTCTCATTGGCTCAGGGCTGGTATTCCAATTACCTGAATTTCCTAGTAAGCGCTATCAGTTGGTGCATGATTACCTCGTGCCATTTATTCGAGCCAACCAAGAGGCAGGCTTATTAGAGGAGCTAACCAAAGTTCGTTCGTCAGCTCAACGTAGCCAAGCCAATCTCAATCGCCTTACTAAAATCGCCCTCGTAGGGACAGTGGTAGCTCTATTTGTAATGGCAGGTTTAGCCTTTCAAGCCAATCGCCAAAGACATCTGGCGGAATCTGGCGAAATTGAAGCGTTAATTTCTTCCGCCCAATCGAGTTTTCTGCTCAATCGTCATCTTGAAGCCCTGACTACCGCCATTCAATCTGCGAAGAAATTAAATGCGATCGATGCAGGGGAAGATAAAACCAGAATTACCAAACTAACTTTTAATGCGCTCCAAGATATTATCTACAATATGAGGGAACGCTATCGCTTTAATCCCGAAAAGTTAGATTCTCCATTTTATGTAGCTAAATTTAGTCCTGACGGAAATACCCTTGCCTTTGGTAGTTATGATGGTGGGGTCTATCTATTTCAAAGGAATGGTAAACCGATTTCGCGCTTGGTTGGTTATAAAGTCAAATATGTGCGGAGTCTGAGCTTTAGTCCCGATGGCAAAAAGCTTGCCTCAGTGGGTAAAGGAAAAAATGTCAGGATTTGGGATGTTCAATCTGGCAAGTTAATGGGTAAGTTTTATGCCCACAGTATGGATATCTCGAAAGTGAGTTTTCATCCTAACGGTAAATTGCTGCTTACAGGCAGTTTCGATGGATCTGTTAAACTCTGGGATAGCGATCGCGGTATCGAGATTAGAACATTTAATCCCCAAAGCCGTAATGTTAACTCTACGGACAACTCCATCAAACCTCAGTCTATAAAGCTGGCGAAACAAGTAAGCGATCCCATCCAAGATGTTAGCTTCAGTCCTGATGGCAAATGGATTGTAATTGCTAAAAATACGGTAATTTCGATCTGGGATTTAGATGGTAATTTAGTCGCAGACACGATCGCCCATGACAATCGCATTCTCAGCGTGAGCTTTCATCCTAGCGGTAAAATGATCGCCTCGTCAGGGGGAGACGATACGGTAAAACTTTGGAAAATCGTAGAGCTACCAACAAGTACGTGGCGCATTGAACTGGACAAACCTTACAAAGGCAATCCTACCGATGTTTTGAGCTTAAACTTTAGCTCCGATGGTCGCCATATTGCCTTTGGCTCTCAAGATAATTCGATCCAAGTTCTCAATTTAGACGGAACTATTGAAATGAAATTGGGTGGTCATACGGGCGGTGTTTTTGATGTTTCCTTTAGTCCTGATGGTCGTTATTTGATCTCCGCAAGCAAAGATCGCACGGTCAGGCTATGGGATCTCAAAACCACTTTAATCGATACCGTCTATGGACATACGGATACGGTGTGGTCAGTGAGTTTTCGTCCCGATGGACAGGTATTTGCTTCGGGTAGTGTCGATAAAACAGTTCGCATTTGGAACACTGATGGAACTTTAAAGCAAGAACTCTTAGGTCACGAAGGAATTGTCTATGGAGTTAGCTACAGCCCCGATGGCAAGAAGTTAGTTTCCTCTAGTACGGACAAAACTGTCAGAGTTTGGGACGCTGAAACGGGTAAATTACTGAACTTATTGAATATTCATGGTGCAGAACTGATCTATGCAACCTTCAGCCCTGATCAAAAGATCCTTGCGACCCTTGGCAATGACAATAAAATCAAGCTCTGGCAATGGGACGATACCAATAGTCCTAAGCTATTACAGGTTTTAGAAGGACATACCAAAGAGGTATGGGGAATTTCCTTTAGTCCCGACAATCGCTTTATTGCCTCAACCAGCAACGATCAAACGGTGAAAGTATGGAATGTCAATAATGGTCAAAATGTGATGACAATGGAATCCGCCCATGTTAATGGTGGCTTAGCGATCGCCTATAGTCGTGATGGCAAGCTCATTGGCTCGGCAGGCAAAGATGGCAAGCTGAAGTTATGGAATGCTCAAACTGGCATTCTGGAAAAAGAGATTTCTAGTGAAGATGGCTCTTGGATTTATGGGCTGAACTTTAGTCCCGATGGCAAAGCGATCGCCACGGCAACGGCGGACAAAAAGATTAAAATCATCGATCTTGCTACTGGTGAAACCGTGAAAACCCTCTCTGGTCATACTGCGGAAGTAAACTCGGTGACCTATAGCCCCAACGGAAAAGTCCTGATTTCGGCGAGTCGCGATAATACGCTCAAGGTATGGAATGCGGAGACTTTGACTTTTAATGAATTAGTAGAGAGAGGATGTAATTTGTTGGAAAATTACCTGCTGTATACCCCAACAGTTAAACCAGAGCAGAAACAAATTTGCAAACCATAAATAATGGCGGCGCTCTGCGCCGCCATTATTTATAACAATTCTCCTGATTCTTGGAGAGAATGTAAACGGTGATAGATTCCGCCTTGATCGAGAAGTTGTTGATGGGAACCAACTTCGACAATTTCACCTTGATCTAAAACCACGATTTTATCGGCTTCGCGGACAGTGCTGAGGCGATGGGCAATCACGATGGTGGTGCGCGTGCCTTGAATCCGTCGCATCGCTAATTGAATCGATCGCTCTGATTCATAATCAAGGCTAGAGGTCGCCTCATCAAATACCAAAATATCAGGATTGACTAGCAAAGCTCTGGCAATACCTAAGCGCTGACGCTGACCACCTGAGAGCCGCACACCCCGTTCTCCCACAACAGTGTTATAGCCCTTGGGTAACAAATGCAGAAAATCATCAACACTGGCGATCGCACAGGCTTCTTGGACTTCGGCAAAAGTCGCGTGAGGATTTCCATAGACCAGATTATCCATTAGAGTTCCATTAAAAATATCGACTTCCTGATGCACGATCGCTAAACGCTTGCGATAGCCCGTAATGTCCAATTCCGTAATGCTTTGACCATCAATGAAGATGCTGCCGCTAGTTGGTTCAAAATAACGAAATAGTAACTTAACTAAAGTTGATTTGCCCGAACCAGAACGCCCTACTAAGGCAACGGTTTCATAGGGGGCGATCGTAAAAGTAATCTTTTCGAGAACTGGGCGATCGCGGTCATAGCCAAAATTGAGATTACGGAATTCGACTTTGCCCGTAAATTGATATTCAGGATAGGAAGCGTCTGGGTGGAGAGAGATTGCCGCATCTTGTCCCTTAGATTGCTTCATGAACTCATGGAACCGCAGCATCGATGAATATCGACGGGCAAACACCTCCGCCAGCAAACAAATTGGCTTAATTTCAGAATAAGCCATACTCGCTAAGGTGGTAATCGTGATGAAATGCCCAATGGACATTTTGCCACCGAAGGTAGCAAATAAAGCTGCACCGAAGACGACAAATTGGCAAGCTTCCAAGATGGTGTCGCGCACCATTCCCAACTTGACATAGCCAATGTGAATTCCCCATAGCGAAATTTTGGCTTCGCGTTCAAGGCGTTCGCTTTGGCGCTTATATTCCTTAGCTTCATTCGCAAAAGCCTTCACGGTTTTGATATTGGTAATGATTTCGGAAGTACGACTTTCCGTATTCTCTTGATAAATATCGAGCCGTTCCTCAGTGTCTGAAAGACTTTTGAGCTTTTGCAAACTTCCCAGCAGCACCACAATAAATGACACTAAAAAGAAGGCGGCAATCCACCAAGCGATCGCGCCGATAACCAGAAAGATACCGAGAATTCGCACCGTCTTAGGAATTAATTGTCCCGCAATCTCAGGATATGACCACATATGATTGGCTAAACCCCGTGATACCCTGCCCGCAATCCGACCCGCATTATTCTCATCGTAAAACTCGATGGGTAAGGAGAGGATTTTGGCGATCGCCTTGCGCGTCTGATCGCGGCGAGTTTTGAGCGCAATTTCCCAATGGAAGTTATTAGCAATTAAGACTTGGATCGGCGCACGGATGACCGTCACCACAAAAATTAAGGCTAATAAAATAATGAGCGATGTCATCCCACTAATCGATTGCCCAAACATACTAGCTACGGCAACAACCAAGCTATTGATCTCAGGATCAAGCGATCGCCCAGACAATATATTCAGAATTTGACCCACGGCGTAGGGAACGGTGAGGTCAATAATTTCAAAAGCACTAGAACCAATAATGCTCCAGATCGCCATTTTGCGATAGCGACGAAAATAATTTACGATGTCCCAGAAATTTGCTGTCATAAGGTAGTCATGAGTTAGATACAGAAACAACAGCATTGATTGCTTCGCGAATTACTTCTGCACCAGCCCCAGCAATGCAGGACTTGTCGGTGAGAATTCGCTTCCACAGTCGGCTACCCGCCTGACCATGAAATAATTGCAGCATATGTCTCGTAATTTTATGCAATTTCAAGCCTCGCGCTGTCCATGTTTCGATATAGGGAATCATGGCGGCGGCGACTTCAAGGCGATCGCGCATAGGCGATGGTTCGCCCATAAAATCACCAAAGAACAGGCGATCGCTCTGGGCAAATAAATAGGGATTGTCGTAGGCGGCGCGTCCGATCATCACCCCATCGACATGATCTAATTGTTCTTGAGCTTGCTCTAGGGTCGTAAAACCTCCATTAATTTCAATGAACAAATGAGGGAATTCGCTCTTTAAGCGATGCACATCGCCATAGCGCAGGGGTGGAACTTCGCGATTATCTTTAGGGCTTAGCCCCTGTAGCCAAGCCTTTCGCGCATGGACAGAGAAGCGTTGACAACCCACTTCCGATAGAATCTTCACGAAATTGTGCATATCTTCGTAACTATCTAAATCATCTACGCCAATGCGATGTTTCACCGATACAGGAATCTGCGTAGCCGCAATCATCGCCTCAATACATTGCGCCACCAGTTCGGGAGTTTTCATTAAGCAAGCGCCAAAATTGCCACTCTGGACGCGATCGCTAGGACAACCCACATTCAAATTAATTTCGTCATAACCCATCGCTTCAGCAATCCGCGCACATTCAGCGAGGTCTTGCGGATTGTCGCCGCCCACTTGTAGAGCTAGGGGCTTTTCCTGTGGTGAAAATCCTAATAGATAATCTTTGTCGCCATGCTTAATCGCCGCACTAGTCACCATTTCCGTATAAAGCAGCGTCCGCCGCGTAATTTGGCGCATGAAATAACGATAATGGCGATCAGTGCGATCCATCATCGGCGCAATGCTGAGGGGATAGGTGGGATGGCGAGTTGACCGATGGGAAAGAGACAGTTCCAAAAGGCTAGTCATGGCAAAATGGGATTATAGAGAAGTAGTACGCATACCACCTCTCTATAGTAAACTTGTGTCTGCATTTTGTGTTTAGAGGCTTTGAAGATTCGTGAGTGCGCCAGAGATTTTGTCCCCAAATTCAGCCCCTGCCGATTCGGTAAATAGAGTTAAAAAGCTCGCCGTACTGGCTTCGGGCAGTGGCAGCAATTTGGAGGCGATCGCGCAAGCCATTGAGAATGGACAAATAGCTGCGGAAATCGCGGTGATGATCTATAACGAGCCTGAAGCCTTGGTACGTCAGCGTGCCGAAAGATTTGGCATCCCTGCAATTCTAGTCAATCATCGCAACTACAAAACCCGAAAAGAGCTAGACCTTGCGATTATTCAAATTCTTCAACAACATGGGATCGATTTGGTGATTATGGCAGGCTGGATGCGAATTGTGACTCAGGTTCTCATTGATGCTTTTCCCGAACGGATTCTAAATATTCATCCTAGTTTGTTACCTAGTTTTAAAGGTATCCATGCGATCGAGCAAGCCTTTAACTATGGCGTAAAAATTACGGGCTGTACTGTCCATCTGTTGAGTCTCGAAGTCGATAGCGGTAAAATTATTCAGCAAGCTGCGGTTCCCATTCTTCCTGAAGACAGTCTCGAAGATCTCCAAAAACGCATTCAAATTCAAGAACATATCATCTATCCTCAAGCGATCGCCGAATATCTCCCAACCCTAAATCCCCCTCAATAAATGACGTTACGTGGAACCTTCCACGTAACGTCATTTAGAAAAAATCAAAGAATCTTTAATTCCACTTCTTTAAACATTAGAATCATCTATCCGTAAAGTCTTGAGCCAAATTTGAAACTAGCTAGAGAGATATAATATTTATAAGCTCATTACAAGCACAAACAAATGACTTGGACAAATGAAACCTTCCCGAATTACTATTGAGCCATAATTTTTTGTTTTCAGCGATCGCGAAAAATCGTGGTTAAAATAGCATCACGAAATATTGCCTTGCTTTTAACTATATAAGTCCCCCCCGATGCCGTGAAACTCCTCCAAATTTTTCAAGCCTTCCCCTTTTTCGATCGCACCGTAGATAAATGGGCTACCGAAGCTCGTCTTTTGCGATGGCTGACTTTTTTATGGCTATTTGCAGGATTAGCAGTACTTTTTTCGGCATCCTACCCCGTTGCGGATCTGGCTTTTAAAGACGGAGCGCTTTATTTCAAATATCAATTAGCTTGGGCGGCGATCGGGCTACTGCTTTTTAATGGCATTGTGCATTTACCTTTAAAGTTCATGCTCAAAATCAGCCCGATCTTCTTATTTATAATTCTTGCCCTGCTTTATGCGACTCATATCCCGGGTTTAGGGACTACTCGTAACGCCGCCACCCGTTGGCTATCGGTGGGATCGAGTTCATTTTTACTCCAGCCATCGGAGTTAATTAAGCCTTTTTTGATTTTGCAAGCAGCTCAGCTTTTTGGCAATTGGAATCGCACCCATTGGAAAACTCGCACCTTTTGGCTGGTGGTTTTTTTGCTGGTGTTGGGCGGAATCTTGATGCAGCCAAGTTTGAGCGTAACGGCTCTTTGTGGGATTACGCTGTGGTTAATTGCGCTAGGAGCAGGTTTGCCGAGTTTCCAACTATTTGGCACGGCGGCTTTAGGTACTTGTGTAGCGATCGCGAGTGTGACGTTTCGGGAATACCAAAGACGACGGATTATGTCCTTTCTTGATCCTTGGCAAGATCAAGCGGGTGATGGCTATCAGTTGACGCAAAGTTTGATGGCGATCGGTTCGGGCGGTCTATGGGGGACTGGATTTGGACTATCGCAACAAAAGTTATTTTTGCCAATTCAATATACGGACTTTATTTTTGCAATTTTTGCGGAAGAATTTGGACTGTTTGGCGGTATTTGCCTATTAGCTTTGGTAATGATCTACGGCACGATTGGGCTATCCGTTACTTACAAATGTAAAGATCCTGTGATTCGCTTAATTGCTCTTGGTTGCACGTCTTTAATTGTGGTGCAAGCACTTTTAAATGTGGGTGTGGCAACGGGTGTATTGCCAACTACGGGCTTGCCTTTCCCATTTCTCAGTTATGGTGGTAGCTCAACCCTATCTTGTTTGTTTATTGCGGGCTTGTTAATTCGCTCAGCCAGAGAGATGTCAACGGCGGATGTGATTCCTTTTGCCCGAGGAAAAGGCGATCGCCCTGATCTAAATTCTAAACGCCAGGAAAAATTAGGGGCTTCAAGGAGGCAATTTTTCCCATCTAAATAATTTGTGAGAGTGTGTTCCTTCGGGGCGCATTTCAAAATCCAAGCAGCGAGTTGCGGCGCGAAGCGCCGCCTTTCGTATCGCTATACAATGTTTTTCTGAATGCTACTTTTTTAGCCACTTTAATTGATGTCTCAACCCGATTTAAACTCCCCTGCTGGCTATTTGACAGTTTTGCGTAATCGCCAATTTTTAGCACTATGGATCGCGCAAATCCTCTCGCAACTGGTCGATAAAATTGTGCTGATTTTGCTGATTGCGATCGCTGTTTCTAGTGATTACAAAGATTACCCCGTCCCCGTAAATACCCGTGAGTCATTGATCATGATTGCCATGACTTTGCCTGCGGTTTTCCTCGGTTCGATCGCGGGAATTTTTGTGGATTGGCATCCGAAGCGCGAGGTGATGATTTTGTGCAATTTTTTACGGGGAGGGTGTATTTTTGTGATTCCTTTTCTGCCCAACTCGCTGATGGTGCTGCTGATCATCACCTTTATTATTTCTACGCTTACTAACTTTTTTGCTCCTGCCGAACAGTCCGCCATTCCCTTGATTGTCCCTGAATCGGATCTTCTACCTGCTAATGCCCTATTTACGATCACGATGGTGGGTTCTTTGATTGTGGGGTTTGCGATCGGCTCGCCATTACTCACATGGACAATGCAAGTTTTCCCGAACGCTAGAGAATACAGTCGCGAAGTTTTGCTTGGCTCTTTATATATTTTGTCAGGATTAGTTTTGTTTATTTTGCCTAGTAATGAGGTGATTGAGCCGAAAAAAGAAGGGGTGGGTATTTGGTCAGATTTGAAGGATGCTTTTAAATATGTGCATCACCATCATTTGATTGGTGGAGCGATGATTCAATTAACGCTTCTTTATGCAGTTTTGGGGACAATGCAAAAACTATCGCTAAATTTGGCGGAGGTGGTGACCAATAATCGCGATGATTTTGGGTTTTTTGTGGCTTCCGTGGGCGTTGGCTTAGCGATTGGGGCATTTATCTTGGGACAGTTTGGCGATCGCTTTGCCCATCAACCTTTGCCCTTTATCGGGTTTATTGGCATGGCGATCGGGCTATTTATGTTTGCCTTTGTTTCTAATCTATGGGTGGGTTTAGCAGTAGGGGGATTTATTGGTTTACATGGGGCTTTAGTGGCAATTCCGATGCAAACTGCGATTCAAAAATATACGCCCGAAAATATGCGCGGCAAAGTTTTTGGCTTGTTAAATAATGGCGAAAATATTGCGGCAAGTTTGCCCCTAGCCCTAGCAGCGATCGCCCTTGATCTTTCCACCAGTGCCTTTGGTAAGCAGGGTGGCTTTCAGCTGGTTTTAATTGTTTTGAGTTTGATCGTCCTTGCCCTTGGGATGTGGGCATGGAATCGCACTAAAAAAGCATTGCAAAAAGTCCTATAAACCAAAAAGGGCGCTAAGCGCCCTTTTTGGTTTATTAAGTTGAAAAATAAAAAATGGCTTTGCCATTTTTTTATTTTTATTTAGCGATCGCCTCTTGCACCATCTGAGCTAATTCACCCCGATTATTTAGTTCCATGACAATGTCACAACCGCCCACAAACTCACCATCAATATAAATTTGGGGAAAAGTTGGCCAGCTAGAAAACTCTTTCATTCCTTGGCGCAAGTCATTATCTTCCAGAATATTGGCAGAGTCGTAGGGCTGTCCCAAAGAATTAAAAACTTGCACAACTGCGGCGGAAAATCCGCACATAGGCTGTTGGGGTGTGCCTTTGATGTAGAGCATGATCTTATTGTCTTGAATTTGGCTCTTGATCTTGGTTTCCAAAATGGGGCTAAGCATAGTGATAAATTGTCTGCATGTTAATTGACTATTGTTACTTACTATAGCAACCAAGAAAAAAGAAGAGTCGCTTTGCGACTCTTCTTTTTTGTCCTATTTTCTTGAAATCTCACTTTTCGAGCTTTATGGCAAAACCAAATATTATGAGGCGACGCGAAGCGCAGCCTCATAATATTTAGACATCATGCTTAGCTCGCCAATTTGGATAGTTAGACTTAGGCGCTCTGAGACATTCCTCAACTAATTCCGCGACATTCCGCCAAGTAATGTCATCGCGTCCTAATAGCTCTCGCAACTGCACCAAGGTATCTTCTAGCTCTAGATTGAATTTCTCAAAAGGTAGCGGTGACAAAGCTCGTTCGGGAGCCTGAATTACTTTAGCTAAAGCTTCTTTGACGAGATTAATAATTTGATTCGTCATGTCAGATTTAACTCTTTGACGTAAATTCTGTAGCCCACGCCGACTCGTGGCGTACATGGGGGGCAACCGATTTAAAACGTAGGCAGAAACATCGTCACTACTGATCTTTTGTTGAATAACTTCGTCTAAGCGTTGGACTCGACGAACCACGATCGCCTCTACCAGAGTTTCGAGAATATTGCTATAGCGATATCCTGTGCCTGACATATAGGACTCAAAGTCTTTAATTTCCGCAGAAATTTCTTTTTCGCTTTTAGGTACTTTATCGACATTCGATAGGATCGAAGTGTTGACTCGTCTCCGCACGGCATAGCTCCTTGCTAACAGAGAGTTACGTCGGTCTAGGCTGACATAGGAGCCATTACCAAGGCTAGCGTAGTACCCTGAGTCCAAGGCATCTCTGACGATTTCAGGGACATCTTTCCACTTCAGATAATCTTTGTTAAATAATTTGCGTAGTTTAGCTAGCGATCGCGCTTGGCTAATGAGTTCATGGGCAGGAATGGGATCTTGCTGTCTTAAAACATCACTTTGAGTACTCAAAAAGCCATTACGCACAGTTTTGGCGATCGCTTTTCCTAACTCTTGCTCGGCTTTTTTGCGTTGTTGAACCCACCCACGCTGAGTTGTGGCATACATTGGTGGTAGACGATTGAGGGTATAGGCGATCACTTCACTGAGATCGACCCGCTTTTTGACATCAGTACCCAGTCGTTTATATTGGGACTCTGCTTCTTCAATGACTAGTTCTTCTAGCGCATTTCTACAACTGCTCATATGCCGCCCTTTGCTGTTGGGGAGTAGATCTGCTGATATGTCAGCTTACTCTAATCTAGTAAAGCTCTAAATCTAACATAAAAATAATTTGCCATATAGCTTAACGTTAAGCTATCCGCAATTCTTCTTAAAATAACCCAAAAAGCGAGTTGCGGCGCGAAGCGCCGCAACTCGCTTTTTGGGTTTTATGTTCTAAGCAAAACTTACATTTCTACCCACTCACGAAAGTGTGCCAACACTTTCGTGAGTGGGTAGAAAAAACTCAAGAAAGTCGTTACGGGACTGCCCAGCCACAAAAAAAAGTGGCTAGACATCATTGATGGTGTCGTCAGGAATTGTGGTTTTGGATAATCCCGCGATCGCCCTTAAATTTTGACAACGAATTAATTCTGTAAATTCTGGCGTATTACGTCCTGCTAGTTTCGCAGCCGCAGGAATTGCATCTAGCATTGCTCTGGCTGCCTCGACTTCTGTATAACCTCGTTTTTGAGCGATTTCGATCGCCTCATTATCGGCTAGTACCTGTACTTGCGAGCTTTTATTAGTGCGTAAGATTTGATTGATCCCAATTGTTCCTAATAAAAAGGCGATCGCGATGCCCGTCACATCTCCCTGCACCGCTTCCACAATTCCTCCTATGGCAGCCGCCGCCGCAATTCCTTGATAAGCGCCTGTTTGTAGCCATTTTGTTTTTTGTCGCCAACTAATCTCATGGAGTAGCAACATATCTCTATGGGATTCGGGTAGTTGTCGCCATAGTCGAAAATTAATATTTATTTGTGCGCCTTTTTGCCAAGGCAAAATTGCTAAACTCGAAATTAGTTCAGGTTGCTCAGGTTTAGACTTGATCGCCGTATACATCCGCCAAGAGGCGGGTAGCAAATCTCGTAGGCGGGCAATTTCTTCGTTGATGTTCATAATAGAATTGAGCTTCCTCTGTTACTTTGCAACTTTACTTCGCAAATATTTCGCAACCCATGAGCAATAATTTAACCATCGCCGATGCTGAGCGTGTTCTTTGGGAACTAAGTGACCTAGATGCCGAAGCCGCAACTTTAGAGCGTCGATCGCAAATTTGCGAAGCCCTAGATTTTTTGACTAAACAGGCTGATTATCACATCTTTGGGATCTGTGCTGATACCACTCAAGAAGCCATGCAAGCTTTACAAAGTTATGCCACGCATTTTCGCTATGAACTGCCCGAAGCTGATCTTCCTGCGATCGCGGATGGTATTTATCTAAAATATAATCCTCGCAGCCGTCGCTACCATTCTGATAATTACAAAGGTAATTATCGTGGGGTGTTGCTTTCGTTGCACACCGACTTTACCGACGGTTATAGCGGTACTCACGGGCATTTTCCGTTAGACCTTTTTTTATAGCTGTGAAGAGAATGGCGGCGCATTGCGCCGCCATTCTCTTCTTGTTTTTTTCTTAAAAAACTTCTCGTGTAAAAGTGCCATGCAACCCATAAGGCACATGATGCTTTAAATGCAAAGTTGCCACAGGTTTAGCAGAAATATTCTGAGCATCAAGGATTACCAGATCAGAACGGTTATGTTCGGCATCAAAAATTAAAGTCAATACCCATCCATCATCCTCCGCACTCGCACTGCGATCGCGGGGGACAAAAATCGGCTCACTAATAAAGCCGCGTGGCGCAAAACTATGAAACTCTTGCTTACCCGTTTGCATATCGACTTTAGCGATCGCCTGCAAAGGTGCGTTACCCGATTCCTGAGCGATCGCGCCAATGTAGGTATAACGATATTCCTGCCCCATACAACGGGGATGTACCACAGGAAACTCACAGGATCTTTCTAAGATTAACTCCCGCTTTACCGTGCCAAGCTTAGGATTAATCGTAAATCGCCATAGCTGACCCGCAATCACCTTATCAAAATCAATTTCCCGAAAATCCGTATTTGGCTCTAATTTGGGATAGTCAGGATAGCAAACTGAATCCACAATAATTTCATCACCTCGTTCAAAGGCATTGCAATGATGGAATACAAAACAAGGGTCTGTCTCTAAAGTCTGCAAATTACCTTGGCGATCGATAATCAAAAACTGACTCGCTGTATTTGGCTTTAGTTCAATGCATTCTCCTGCCGTTGCCAAACCCAAAATAAAAGGCAAAGGCTTAAAAGACACAGGATTTTGCATAAAAATCCGATAATTTTGCGTATAGGCAAAATCATGCAAGAAGCAAAATCCCGATACCTGTACCGATGATTCCGTAAATAGCTCACCGTCAGGGGTTACCTGATAGATCGAAATCGTCGATTTAGGACCAGGCTGCACCCCAAAGCCCCACAGATCTCCCGTGCGATCGTCCTTGCGTGGGTGCGCTGTAAAAACTTTTCCTGTTTCTAACTTGCCATCAAAATTTTCTAACCCTAGAGTATCCAAATTTTTAGGATTAAGCGCATAGGGTTGGGCTGCCTCCCAGAGAGCTAATAGCTTGCCGCCCTGATAAACCACATTCGTATTAGCAACATTCTTATTCTTTAGATCAAAAATATTACTCAGCCAGCCTCCCTTTCTCTGTGTCCCAAATACCCCCCGATATAAGATTTTCCCTGCTTTCTGCTCCGCCAAAAATTCGGGGGTTTTCACAAACTGATTCGTAAAATGTGCCTTGCCATCCTTAAAGGCGATCGCGCAGATCATGCCATCTCCATCAAAGGGATGCCCATATTTCTGTCCATTAACATCAAGCTGCCCTGGCCCGTTACGAAACAAAGTTCCTTCAAGCTCTAAAGGTATATTCCCCTCGATCTCATCAATCCAATAAGCTTGCTCAGTACGCAGAGACTCATACCCCTTTTGCCAATCCGAGCGCGAAAAAGTAGCCGAGACAGCCTGAACCATAAATCTTTACAAATAACTACAAATAGCTTTCTATCTATTGTAACAATTTCGTCACAATTATGATCGATGTTCATATAGGGGGGGGCTAAGCCACACTGTACTCCCTTCCCACCCAAGGATTAGGGGTGAGGCGCTTTGCGCCTCACCCCTAATCCTTGGGTGGGAAGGGAGTATGAATATTGGTATTTATAAAAATGCTTAGGAATTTGGAGGTGGACTAGAAATATCCTTAAGCGATCGCCCCATTTCTTGCTCTGTCTCAGTCAAAGACCAGCGATAGGAAACCTCAATGCCGTGATACTCGCACATATCCTCCACCTGTTTTTGTAAAGCAAAAGCCTTGCGTAAATTAATAATTGCTGCCTGAAGATGCTCTCTCGATACATTGAGCTTAGAACCAAGATGGGGTTGCTTCATCTCGTTATGTAACGCTGGCAAAGTCTGACGTTCCAATAACTGAAGTAAAAGCTCGTAATGAATATGAGATGGAACAGGAAGTGAACTCACAGATACCTCGATCAATGCAAAACCAAAATTTAAACTTAGCTATATATCAATCCTAAAGGGTTGGTGGAAATGTAACCCTTTAGGCTGAGTTTGCACAAACCCTAAAATCTACAAATGATTTAGGACTGCTATATTTGGGAAGCTATGGGGGTGACCCTATTAGAAGTACTGTCAAGAAACTATCTAGATTGCTTCGCGTCAAGCACAACACCAAGACTCAATACCTAAAAACAATTGTAGAGGATAACTTTATGTCATTCTTACGGACATCTCTGGGACTAACACTCATCTTTGCCTTTGGCGCACCACAAATTCTCACTTCCAACACCAGCGCGATCGCTCAAACTCTTACTCCCGCTAATACTGGTTCCCCCACACCCACCTTAATTTCGCAAACCAGTAATATTATTTTCGTTGCCCCAAATGGCTTAGATACTAATCTTGGTACGGCTGCTCAACCTCTGCGATCGCTTACCGCCGCTCTCCAAAAGAAACCCGCCAAAGGTACTATTATTCAGCTATCTGCTGGTAACTACACCGCAGAAACAGGCGAACAATTTCCTCTCAAAATTCCCGCAGGTGTCACTCTTAGAGGTAATACCCTTAACCAAGGCAAAGACATCATCATCTCAGGTGGTGGACGATTCATTAGCCCTACCTTTGCCCGTCAAAATATTGCCCTCCTTGCCGCAGATGGCGCAATCATCGAAGGTATTACCCTCACTAACTCCAATCCTAGAGGTTACGCTCTTTGGGTCGAATCAGCCCAAAATGTCACTATTGCTAATAACACCTTTACTAAGTCCACCCATGACGGTGTTTTTCTCACAGGTACGACCACCGCTAACATTCTTAGCAACATCTTTATCCAAAATGGCGCAAACGGTATTTCTGTTTTAGGTACAAGCTCGGGTCAAATTCAAGGCAATACTTTTTACAACACAGGCTTTGGCTTAGCGATCGGGCAAAAATCTCAAGTTTTAGTCCAATCCAATCGCATTATTAACAATCGCGGTGGCATTGTTGTCTCTAACCTATCCACACCTACCTTTCGCAGCAACCTCATTGCCAACAACCTAGAAAATGGACTAGTTGTGCTTAAAGATCGTAAAGGTCAGCCCACAGTCGATCTCGGTACAACAGCAAATCTTGGACAAAATATTTTTCAAAACAACAAACAATTCGATATCAACAATGCCTCAGGCGTAAAACTCATTGCGATCGGTAACCAAGCCGACCCAAAACGCACTCAAGGAGCGATCGAATTAGTCGTACCCAAATCTCCCCTAATAGCACCCGTCACCCCCGAACCCGTTATCCCCATTGAGCCATCTAAAACTACTCCAAAGCCCAATAGCAAGCCACAAACCCAGACCAAACCAACTTCAACAACAAACCCAACATCCCAAAAAGTAAATACTCAGCCAGCAACAAAACTATCTCCCGTTAAACCAGTAACCCCCTTACCTAAGCGTTAGATAAAAGTCAATTCGCAAAATGCTTGCCCAGCAACGCTTTGAATTCAATGTCGATCAACTTTTCAAAACAAAACTACAAAACCTATTGACAAAGCAATGTAAGGTTGCTAAGTTAGTAAAGCGCTGAAGGGAGGCGAAGCGAAAGCAAGCCGACCTAAACTGAAAGGAAAAGCGCGAAGAACCTAGACAAAAGAATAGTTTGAAAGCTTTAAGAAAC